>CALBGP010000019.1 GCA_937892845.1 uncultured Eggerthellaceae bacterium
ATTCGTGGAGCCGGTGACAGGAGTTGAACCCGCAACCCACTGATTACAAATCAGTTGCGCTGCCATTGCGCCACACCGGCAAAAGTAATGTTTGGGTATTCTACCACACTGCCAAGCAATTGCGACTGCGAACATCGGCGGTTCCTTTGCTTGCACCTGCGGTGTCGGTGCTTGCCGTACGGTCCTGTCATGGTACCATGCGTGGGGAGTAATCGGATTTTTTCGGCCCGAGGGTGCCGGATGAGGAGGGAAGATGGCTCGGAATGGTTCGCCGGACGGCTCCGGCGATATGCACTCCGTCAGCGCGGAGGACAAAGAGGCTCTGGGCGAAAAGGCCCGTAAGCTAGCAGGGTGGACGCGCTTCGTTGCTGGCGTTCCCTGCGCAGGCCTGTTTCTCTGCTCGCTATCCCTGGTTGTATTGACCACCATTCAGGTGGGCATTGTTACCTTCGAATGGATCGGCGGTGATGCAGGGCTTATCGATTTGGCCATCGAGTATGTTGAATTCACCGATATGTATCTGCTGGCGGTTGTTCTCTACATCATGGCTCTCGGTTTGTTCAGCTTGTTCATCACCGATGAGATCGAATTGCCCGCATGGCTCGTGTTCAGGGATTTCGATGATCTGAAGGAACGCCTCGTGAGCGTCATCGTTGTGATGATGGGCGTCCATTTCCTGGGCGTTGTGCTCAAGGATGCCCCCGGTCTTGAACTGCTGTGGCTCGGCCTTGCCGTTAGTGCCGTCATCCTGAGCCTCACGCTGTTCTCGCGCCTGGTTTTCAAGGGCCATCGCCGAGGCTGAGCATTGTCGCTTCAAGTGATGGTGTAGCGATGGTTTTCGGATCGCCTTTCCCGCTGCGCACTTAGGTGCGGCTATACTGTGGTCTCGTTTGGGTTGTTTTGCAGTCTCACTACTGACAGAAGGATGGAATAGAGTGAATTACGATATCAAAGATATCTCGTTGGCCGACGAAGGTCTCAAGCGAATTCTTTGGGCTGATCGCGACATGCCTGTTCTGGCAAGCATCCGCGAACGCTTTGAGCGTGAAAAGCCGCTGGCTGGTGTGACCATCGGTGCATGTCTGCACGTCACCACTGAAACGGCCAACCTCATGCGCACGCTTGCCGCGGGCGGTGCGGATGTGAAGTTGTGCGCTTCCAACCCGCTGTCCACGCAGGATGATACTGCTGCCGCTTTGGTCAAACATTACAACATCCCCGTTTTCGCTATCAAGGGCGAAGATACCGAGACCTACTACAAGCACATCGATGCCATCATCGATTCCCATCCCCAGGTGACCATGGATGATGGGGCTGACGTTGTCGGTCGCATCCATGAGAGCCGCACTGATGTCCTTGAGGGCATCATCGGCGGCACTGAGGAAACCACCACGGGCGTTGTTCGCCTGGAGGCCATGGCCCATGATGGCGCCCTGCGCTATCCCATCATCGCCGTCAATGAAGCGAAGACCAAGCACTTCTTCGATAACCGCTACGGCACCGGCCAATCCACGCTCGACGGCATCATCCGACTCACCAACCGCCTGCTTGCAGGCCGAACCATGGTTGTTTCCGGCTACGGATGGTGCGGCAAGGGCCTTGCCATGCGTGCCAAGGGCATGGGCTGCGATGTCATCGTCTGCGAAGTTGACCCCATTGCCGCCCTGGAGGCCCATATGGACGGCTTCCGCGTTATGCCCAATGCCGAGGCTGCTCGCTACTGTGATATCTGGGTTACCGTGACCGGCGACCTCAATGTTATCGATGAGGCTGCTTTCAAGAACATGAAAGACGGCGCCATCATCTGCAATTCCGGTCATTTCAACTCTGAGATCAACATTCCTTGGCTTGAGGATCACTGCGTGAGCAAGGAGTCCTTGAAACCCATGGTCGATGAGTACACCTTCGAAGATGGTCGCTCCATCATCCTGCTTGCAGATGGCCGTCTGGTCAATCTGTCCGGCGCTGAAGGCCATCCTGCAAACGTCATGGACATGAGCTTCGCCAACCAGGCGCTTTGCGCTGAGTACATGGTCAAGCATGCGGCCGAAATGGCTCCGGACTGCTATGTCGTTCCTGAGGACATCGACAATGAGATTGCGCGCGTCAAGCTTGAGACTCTCGGTGTGCAGATTGATGTGCTGACCCCTGAACAGGAGGCCTATCTGAACTCCTGGACCATGGGTACGGTCTAGACTTCGGCTTCCATACGTGTTGTCCAAGAGAGGGTCCGAATCGGTTCGGACCCTCTCTTTTTCTTTGCAGCGAAGCTGATCAAGGAGGAGGGGCCGCTTGCGCTGTGAAGTTGATTTGGAGCAAGTGACCCTGGGTGTTTCTTTGGACGAATTCATCGATGGTCGTACCGGTTTCTTGAGCGGGCACCCAGTCTCCAACCGCCTTGATTGAAAGGATTGCGCTTTCGCCCTGTGGAATCCTCAAGGGTTTCGGCAAGGTTGTTTCGCCTCCTGGTTCCAATTCGGCAATTTGTGAACCCCTGTTCGTGATTGAAATTGTGCTTTGGGGCATATCTCCTGATGGAGCCAAGGAGATCTTCGTCAGCACAACGTCGGTGTTGGATTGGTTGGCCACTGCTATGTCGGGGAAATCCACTGATCCGTCGGCGTTTACCAATCCGTTGCAATTCGGCGTGGCGTGTATGGCGATGTGCGGCGCCTGCTTTATGGGGCCGATGGTCTTGCTCACCGTCCCGCGGTATTGGTCATCGGACAAAACGCATGTGACATAGGAGCCGGCGCAGCCTTTCGGCAGAGTCAGCCTGTCCGTTCCGGGTTTCAGCGTGTGCTTGGCCAGTTGCTTCGTCTTGGCTCCCGGCTTGTCGCCCTTGTACCACGTGCATATCACCGTCCCCACCTTATAGGAGCTTGAAGAGACCGTCGCGGTGATGGTTTTGCCTTCTTGAGCGGTTCCTTTCAATGTGACGCTGCCCTGGAGGCGCACTTCTTCCAGAGTCCATCCGCGTCCTGATGCGTCCGGGTTGCTTGCATACGAGCTCAGGTTGACCCTGTTGTCGTAATATCCGTCGTGGTCGCCGACGATATCCAGGTAATTACCGTTTCCCCAGACCTTGTTCGAGATGCCCAATCCACCTCCGTATCCACCGTTTTGGAATGCCCAATACGTGTATTCCGAAGTGCTGGAAACGAACCAGGTTCCTGGATTCCCGAATGCTCCCGTAGCGCTTTCCCAAGCTTTCAGGTACGTGGCGTTGTGCATCGCCTGGATGGTGTACCAACCGTCCGAGGTTTGCTTTTTGACATGGAATAGGCAATCTCCGTCTCCTACTCCCAGGTATACATAGGCGTAGTCATCGGATGTGTTGCGTCCCACGAGGTTTGCCGTGCGATAGGTGTTGTTGATTCGGTACACTCCGCTTGCTGGGTATGCCCAGCTTATGGCTTTGGCTGAGAGGCGGTCGCTGGAATACATGGAAGCAGGGGATTCGCCTGCAGGGTCGCATCGAAGCGATTCTGGCGTTGCCTGAAAGGATCCGGACTCGTTTTCGTTCGTTTCGATTGCCGCCACGTTGTTTTCGCTGCTGGTCGCAGGGGTGGCTGCATATGCCGCCGCAAGGGGGAGCAATGCCGCCGATAGGCATAAAGCACCCGTGATTGCGATTGCCGTTGCAGTCATCGTTGCGAACAATTTCCTGGGCCTGTCTTTTCGTCTTCCGCCTATCAGGTACAACGCCGCAGCTGCAAGCAGTGCCGCGCCGATCATCCCGGCTGCGAAGCCTGCGGACTGGTCGCCGCTTGCCGGCAGTTGCGGATCGGGGCTGTTGGGCGCTGTTTCCATCGAGCTTTCGGGAGCCGGTTTTTCCGGCTCCCGTTCGCCTGCGAACGAGACATACACCGATGTCGTGTTGCTGGCGTCCATGGCTATTTGTTGCCGACGGCAAAGGTCCATGTGATGTCGTAGGCTTTGGCGGCGGTGGTTGTCGGATTCTCGATGTTCTTCATTGCCCCCGCGAATTCCAGTTCAATGTTGGGGGATGACCCTCCTGCTTTGGTCATGTTCCAATCTGCCGGTGTGGAGGGGGCCTTCTTCCCCAGATGCTCTCCTGCCTGGATGGGGGTTTTGCCGTTGGGTGCGATGCTCATCCACAGCGAATTGGTTTCCTGGGCATTCGCGAATTCGTTTTCGGTCACTATCGAATGGCCTTCTGCCGGCAGGATTTCGATGTTTGAGACGTGAACGCCGAAGATCGACTTGTTCTCAATGCGGGTATCCGAGGCGTTTGGGGCTATGAAGGTTCCGTCGGCGGAGACCACCATATCAACGCGCAGCGGTGCGGTTATGCTGATTCTTTCATCGTCGGCTGCGATGGTTACGGCGGTGCTTGCCGTGGCCGCATGGGCTTGCGCAAACGGCGCCATGCATGCGGCAAGGGCGAAGGCGCATGCGCCTGCGGCCAGTGTCCAACGTGTCGCAGATGCTGCTGACGTTGAGATGCTTTTATTCATGGTTGCTTCCTTCCTTGTCAAGTGTGATTTCCAGGGCAATCGATCCCGCAACTTGGCCGGATACGGGATCGTATCCTGTGAATATCGCCGTTGCCTGCGATAGGCCCTCAGGGACATCTCCGTCCAGATGCGCGGCTTCGATTCCTTTGCCCGGCGAAATCAGGGGTGATTCGTACAGCTCCGCTCCGTCTTCGCCAATGAGCGTGATTCTCTGATCGAGGCGGTTCTGGGCGATGTTCACTGCTCCTAGTCGGGCGTTCAGATCTGCGTCGACGGGGACGGTCGATGACATGGATACGTTCATCATGCCCTCTTTGACCTTGTCTCCGAGTTCTTCTTTGATTTCCTCCTCCGTCTTCGCATTGCTCGCCTGCGATAGTTGGCTTCCTTGCGGGTCGGTGATGTCATGCAGTGGCGGCCCGACCGCAATCACCAGCAGGGCTAGAGCAAGCATGGTCGCGGAGGCGATGGCTATGCGTAGCGCTTTCCCCGGTCTTTTGCGGGAACGCCTGGAATACAGGCGTGCGTAGCGGTCTGTGTCGTCTGCGCTTCGCATGGCTCTCCAATCTTTTCCGGTGCGTATTGCTTTCGTGTTTGGTCGGTGGGGCGCTGCCTGTCCGCCTTGCTCAGGCCCGGGCGAATGTGAGGCATTTCACGTCGCTTGCGCCGGCTTCGATGAGGGTGCGGGAGGCAGCTGCGAGTGTGGCGCCCGTGGTGTACACGTCGTCTATCAGCAAGATCGGTCCTCTGCATTCATTGGGGCTTCTGATCTTGAATGCATGCTCCATGTTTCTGCGGCGGCCCTTTCTGCCTAGGGCTCTCTGATCGGCCGCACCCATCGCCCGGAGAGGTTTCACGACGGCCATCCCTGTGATGCGGCCGAACTCAGAGGCTATGGGACCCATATGGTCGAATCCGCGCTTGGCGTACGCCTCCTTGGATGGAGGGATCGCGCAAACCGTCCTCCCTTCTGTCCAGGACGGGGGAACAAGGCGAACAAGCAGGCGTGCGATATCTGCATGGAGGCGGCGTTCGCCGCCGTCTTTGTAGGCTCTGACGATACGGGCTGCGCCTCCTTCGTAACGCATCAGGCTCATGCATGCGGAATATGCAGGTGCGGATCCTCCGTCTATGGCGATGGAGGCGCAATCTGTACATTGGATGAGCCCATAGGGAGAGCCGCAGATCGGGCAGCATTTCCAGGAATCGATGTACTCGAGCAATGGTATGCAGCGGTCGCAAAGGACCGCCCCCTGTCTATCGCAGACCGCACAGCGTGTGGGCCAGATCGTTTCGAGCAGCGCTTCTCTGAGCATGCAGCCTCCTTTCGGCGGCGTTTCGGGCGGGTGTCGATCCTCTCATTCCGACCTTGATTTTTTCCACGGCGTTCTGCCTGCACCGCAATGTCTTTCCATGCCGGAATCCAATCTGCATCTGCCTTGACTGCAATGGGGTTTCAAGTGCTTTTTCGCGCGTTTCCATAGCGAAATCTGCACGGATGGCGGTTATGCAAGCTGGCAAGTGCCCCGCGTGGGAAATCTGCTAAACTATGGCGGAGCTTCTTTCGGGTCTGTAGTTGCGGGAGCGCCAAGCTCCTCAGTCCATGGCAGATGCGGTCAAAAGGATCCACGTAAGCTGCGCCTTGGCGCACGTGAGCATGGCGTATCCTAGAAGTAAGACGCACCTCCCGGTGTTATGCGGCATACGGTCGCTCCGGGGGAGAGGGCGGAGCGTTTATGCGCAAACCCCCTGTGCGCGAGTGTGGGGGCAAAGACTAGGTCAGCCGAAGGAAGACGGTTCCAAGGAAATCTGGAAATGAGGAATGTATGAAGCGTCGAATCATGACCGTTGTACTCGTCGCGCTCGCGGCGGTTCTGACGTTTGCCATTGCGGGCTGCAAGTCCGAGCCTTATGAGCCCCAGCCCCTCAGCCCCAAAGTCTCCACGCCGGCCATCGGCAAGGACGGTGTTCTCCGCGTTGGCGTAGACACCACCAGCTCTCCGTTTGCGGGACAGGTCAACGGCAAGGTCGTCGGCCTTGATGTGGACGCAGCCGCCGCTTTGGCCGATCAGCTTGGAGTCAAGCTTGAGCTTGTTGATGTTTCCGCTACCGGGACTTCCGCCCTTGAGGATGGATCGGTTGACATCGTCCTCGGCCTTACCTCGGCTGATGCGGAAGAGACCCTGTGGCTTTCCGAGCCGTATATCCAAACGGCTGTGGCCCTGTTCTCCGGTGCTGGAAACGCGACCGTGCCCACTGCCGCAAGCGCACCCACCATTGCCGCTCAGACTTCGTCCATGAGCGCCTGGGCCGTTGAGAACATCTTCGGCGAGCCTTCGCTTGTGCCGTGCGAAGATCTCAAGTCGGCCTTCTCCTCGGTGGAGACCGGATCTGCCGCATATGTCGCTGCGGATGCGGTCATCGGCAGCTATGCAGCGAAGATGAACAATGTTGATGTCCAGATCATTGCGCTGCTTGAAAACGCCGGCGGTTATTGCATCGGAGTCTCGGCTGCAAACACCGATCTGCAGGCCGCCATCGCTGACGCTTTGAGCACTGTCAAAGCAGGCGGCATCCTCGACATCGTGGACACGAAGTGGCTCGGCAGCCCCATGGATCTTTCCGCTATGCCTCTGGTGGAGGGAGCAGGGGCCTCGGTTGCTGAGAATGCCGAAGGCGCGCAAAGCGATGGCATGACCACAGGGGCCGCATCTGCAGGAGCGAATGCCGTCACGCCCGATGGGGGAGTGGCAGGCGCCCGTTAATCAACCCATGGTTATTTCGCTTACAGGGTTTTCCGAAACGTTCACGGAAAGCCCTGTAACTTTTATATGTTAGTGATATAGTAGCAATTAAAAGCAACAGGGACCGGCGTTCATATGCAAACCGGTTCCGCCGCGTGTGAGGATAGAGAAATGCTTGAATTGAAGGATCTTGTATTCGAGGTTCCTGTTGAGGAAGGCTCGAAGGAAACCAAGCGCATCATCGATGGGCTGAACCTTTCCATCGATGATGATAAATTCGTTGTCGTCACCGGCCCTAACGGCGGTGGCAAGTCTACGTTGGCCAAGCTGATCATGGGTGTCGAAAAGCCCACCGGCGGCCGCATCATCTTCGACGGTACCGATATCACCGACATGTCCATCACCGAGCGGGCCAAGCTCGGCATCGGTTACGGTTTCCAGCAGCCCGCCCGCTTCAAGGGCATGAAGGTGAAGAAGCTGCTCGATATCGCAGCGGGCAAGAAACTGCCCATGCTTGCCTGCAATGAGTACCTGTCCCGTGTGGGTCTGTGCTCTGCGCAGTATCTGACCCGCGAAGTCGATAAGAACCTGTCCGGCGGTGAGGTCAAGCGCATCGAAATCGCCACCATGCTCGCCCGTGACCCCAAGCTTGCCATCTATGATGAGCCCGAGGCGGGTATCGACCTTTGGAGCTTCGATCGTCTTACGGAAACCTTCCGTGATATCCACGAAGCTAAGGGCGGACGCAGCATCATCATCATCTCTCACCAGGAGCGCATCATTCAGCTCGCCGATGACATCGTGTGGCTTAAGGGGGGCAAGGTTGAAATGGCCGGTCCTCGTGATGAGATCCTGCCCCAGCTGGGCTTCGCCGAGCGCACCAATCCCGCTTGCGTGCTCACCAAGCCCACCGAGCTCCATCTGACTGAGATCCCCACTACCTGCTAGTGCCCGATCCGTCGAATCCAATGACAGCGGGCGTGCGGATTGGATCCGCCGCCATCACCATACCAGGAGGCCATCATGGCAGAACTGACTAAAATCGATGAGGAGCTGCTTGCGCAGATCGCCGATATCCATGGCATGCCCCGCGGCGCCTTCAATATCCGCAAGGACGGTCAGCTTGTCGAGCGCAACACCAGCGCGAACATCGACATCGAGGCGTTCACCGACAAGCAGGGCATCAAGATCACCATTGCGCCCGGCACGAAGGGCGAAACGGTCCATATTCCCGTCATCATGACGAAATCGGGCATCACGGATGTTGTCTACAACGATTTCTATATCGGTGAAGGTGCCGATGTCACCATCGTTGCCGGCTGCGGCATCCACAACACCGGAGATGACAAGACCGAGCACGACGGCATCCATAGCTTCTGGCTGGGGAAGGATTCCCATGTGAGCTACATCGAGAAGCATTACGGCGAAGGTGAAGGTACCGGCGAGCGCGTGTTGAACCCCACCACCAACATCTATATGGCCGAAGGGTCTCGCTGCGAAATGGATACCACTCAGCTCCGCGGCGTTTCCTCCACTGTTCGCGACACCAATGCTGAGCTTGCTGCGGGAGCCAAATTGGTGCTGACTGAGAAACTGCTCACCCATGGCTCCCAGACCGCCGTGTCGAACATGAAGGTTGAATTGAAGGGCGACGACTCCAGCGTCCAGGTTATTTCGCGTAGCGTTGCGCAGGATGATTCCGTCCAGATTTTCAACCCCCTTGTCATCGGCGAAGCGGCATGCCGCGGCCATGTCCAGTGCGACGCCATCATCATGGGGCGTGCGAAAGTGAAGGCAATTCCCGGTATTGAAGCCGCAAGCGAAGATGCCCAGCTGGTCCATGAGGCCGCCATCGGCAAGATCGCCGGCGAGCAGATCATCAAGCTCATGACCCTCGGTTTGTCCGAGGAAGAGGCGGAAGCCGAGATTCTCGACGACTTCCTTTCCTAAGGTTTGGTGTTCGGCACTTCGATTGCCGGTTGTCAGTTAAGGACCGCCTTCGGGCGGTCCTTTGCTTTTTTCAGTTCTATTCGCATTTCGTGACGGTATTGCAGTAATCGTGCGGTTTCTTGCTCTTCGGTTTGCGATATTCATGCGTCTGGGTGCATTCCTGCGTCTGCATCGTGTAATATCGAATGCAGATTGAAGCGTGCAGGGGCGCATCAGAGCATGTCGCTTGGAGCTGCCCCGTTCTTCTTACATGTCGTCGTATTGATCAAACTCGCCCTGCAATGCGTGCTTTGCACCTGAAGGGGCATGCATACAGGAAGGAGCCCCCATGTCGGCCAAGCATGATGAATACCATGAGACTACGCAGGAGGATCTGCAGAACATTCCTCCTATGGGCAAGACCCAGAAGATCGTATTGGCCGTTGCGTGCGCCGCGGTTCTTTTCGCCATCGGGTATTACGTCTTCAAGTTCGTCCTCTAGCCTCTTGTTCTCCATCGATTCCGAAAGGTTGGCATATGGCAAACCATGCTAAACATGCGCGTGGCGCAAAACCCGTGCGCGAAGATTCCGAATCTACGGAGGCAACCTGGGTTTCTTCCCGTGCTGACGAAGGTCAATCGCCCTCGGCGTCTGCAGCACCTGAGGACGGATATGCCCCCGATCGCAACGAGCCTACGTTCTTCGGCTCAAGTGAAGCCGATTGGGATGATGTGCCTGCTGAGCCTGCCTATCCGTCTGAAGGATTCTCGGTCTTTGACGACGAGCCTGCCGCCGTGGGTTCCTTTTCTGCGGCCCATGATTACCAATCGAAGAAGCAGTCGGGGGCGCAGGAGCACCATCGTCACTCCCGCCGCATGAGGACGGCGCTTCTCGTGGCCATCGTCTTGCTGTGCATTCTCTTGGCTGCTCTGGGGTACTTCACGGTACGCCTCTTCAGTGAGGTTGGCGAAGTTGCCCAGCAAAGCGCATCTTCCGCCTCGTCGAACTCAGACGTTGCCGGTCTTGGGGCGGCGGGTTCGATTGCCAGCGATGTGGGTTCTTCGGACCGGGCCGATAAAAAAGTGGATATCCCTGTCCTGATCAAGCTTGTCGGCCTTGATAAAGATCAGGTGCTTGACACGCTCGGTGATTCTGCAGCCGTGTCTTCGGAGGTCGATATCACCGAAAAGGTTGAGACCGGCGAAGGCGATAGCAAGAAGGAAGAGGAGAAGGTTGTCGGCAAAACCGTCACCATTACGCTTGATAACGGTGCCGCTGATTCTCATGGCACGGTCTCGTCTTTGTATCTGACGCTTGACGAGAAGGGGATAACCCGCACGGTCGGGTACTCCACGTCCGTGGACAATCTCGGGTACGGCAATGTGAGCTTCGGTGACGCTGTCAGTCAGAACATCGTCGAGAATTCGCTTGCGGAAGCAGGGGTCCCCGTAGAGCTTGGCTCCGCAAAGCTTCCGCAGGATGCCTCGGAGTACAAGAAGTATTCGGAGGATGGATCCAAGGTATGCGAAGAGAAGTGCACGTTTACCGGCACTTCGACAGTCGATGGTAAGGAATACAGCTGGACCGTTCGCCTTTCGTACGATTACTCCGCTGCAAATGTCTCCGATAAGCTCAGCGATACCATCAAGCTCATCTATCTGTATGTCGGTGAGAATTCATAAAATAATTCTTTACATGGACGCTGAAAACGTAGTATCATTCTGAAGCTGTTTCAAGAGAGGCGTGGCCTCCACCTGGTTCGGTGCAAGCTGATGGGTATTCAAGAATATTGGTTTGTCTTGAGCCCTGTTGCCATGCGCACAGGGCTTTTCTATTGAAGCGGCGCTGTTTGAACCCGCATCGCGGGAGAAAGAGGAGGTGAGCGCGATAGCAGCTCAAGAGCCCAAGCTCAACGAAGAGATCACCACGCGCGAATGCCGGCTCATCGGTTACGACGGAGCTCAGATGGGTATTTTCAACACCCGTGAAGCTCAGCGCATCGCTGACGAGCAGGGTCTCGATTTGGTGGAGATCGCACCGAATGCTACTCCGCCGGTCTGCCGTATCATGGACTATGGAAAGTTCAAATACGATCAGGCCATCAAGGCGAAGCAGGCCCGCAAGAATCAGACGAAGATCGAAATCAAGGAAATGAAGTTCCGTCCGAAGATCGACGTCGGTGACTACACCACGAAGAAGAAGCATGTTCTGCGCTTCCTCGAGGGTGGAGCGAAGGTGAAGATCACCATCATGTTCCGTGGCCGTGAGATGGCCCATCCCGAGCAGGGCCTGTCCATTCTCGAACGCTTGGCTGACGACCTCAAGGACGTTGCCGTGATCGAGAACGCTCCTAAGATGGAGGGACGCAACATGCATATGCTCATTGCCCCGCTGCCGGCAACCTCCAAGAAGGCAGCAGAGAAGGAAGTTAAAAACGAGTCCGCTTCGGATAAGTAGGGAAAGGAAACCATCATGCCCAAGATGAAGACCCACAGGGGTACCGCAAAGCGCTTCCGCGTCACGGGCTCCGGCAAGATCATGCGTGCTAAGGCCTACAAGAGCCACATCAAGACCAAGAAGAGCCCCAAGCGCATCCGTAACTTCCGTCACGAAGCCGTTGTGGCCCCTGCCGACCAGAAGGTCGTAGCCCGCAACCTCGGTCTTCGCTAGTTCATTAGGAGTGATTCAATATGCCTCGTGTTAAGCGCGCAGTTTCCGCCCATAAGAAGCGTCGTGTCGTTCTGAACCGCGCGAAGGGCTACTATGGTGCCAAGTCCCGTACCTACCGTGCTGCAAAAGAGCAGGTGCAGCACTCTCTCCAGTATCAGTACCGTGATCGCCGCAACAAGAAGCGTGAGATCCGTCGTCTGTGGATCACCCGCATCAACGCTGCTGCCCGTATCAACGGTCTGAGCTACTCCGTGTTCATGAACGGCCTGAAGAAGGCCGGCGTGGAGCTGGACCGCAAGGTTCTGGCCGACATGGCTGTCAACGATCCCGATGCCTTTGCTGCAATCGCCGAGATCGCCAAGGCTGCCTTGTAATAAGTGCGGATCTCATATCCTGATTCTTCCAACCGGCCAGGTTCATCCTGGCCGGTTGCTTTTATCCTCTAAGCCCGTATTTCCCCTGGTGAGACCATATCATGCGTTTCGCTCGATACTCCATTTCGTGGCATCATGTGAAAAAAATGAACCTGAACGCGGCACGATAGTCCCAAATTGCGATAGGCAGTCGAGCCGATTGGTGCCATAGTTTCTTGCTGTGCCGTGGATTTCTGCGGCTGAACTAGGGGAATGCTTCTAATTGGAAGCATGCACGAGAGAGGGTTTGTCATGGGAGAAATCGAAAAGACTATCTCCAGCCGTCCTGCTAGAGGATTCACCCGCCGCAACTTCTTGAAAGGCTCTGCGCTTGCCGCTGCGACCGTTGCGGCGTCAGGCTCGCTTCTCAGCCTTGCAAGTTGTTCTCAGCCGTCGGGTGACGGGGGAATGTCGTTCACGAACATTACCGAAGGCGTGGAGCGCCGTGTAAGGCTTGATGCCATATCCCTGTCTGAGACTCGTACGTTCAAAGTTGTCGTGCCCGTTGCCGACTCAAAGGTAGATGACCTTGCTGCGAAAATCGATCAAGGGGCGGTCACGTGGACGCTTACCCGTGAGATCGACCAAAATGTGGCGCACTTTCTGCCGTACCAATGGACCGGCGGCCCGCTGACCGATTGGAAGACCATCGAAACACCCATGCAGCCTGCTCAGGATTACTTCACGGATATCTCCATGGCTGCAGTGGATACCGATGGCGGCCCCGGTATTGAGATGACCATGACTGCTCACATGCTTTTCGGTTTCGATGGAATCGATTTCCGCTGCAGCAGCGTAGCCGTGCGGCGCGCATTGGATTATGTGGGCACCTACACCCTTGAATGCTTGATTGATGGCGAACACGTTGCAAGCATTCCGGTTCTTGTGAATGCATACGACACGTTCCGCACCCAGCTGCAGATTGCCGATGAACTTCCCGCCTTGGTCGATGCGGCCAATGCGAACGGTTTGTACGCTGAGCTTCAAAAGATCGGAACGTCGGCCCATGGTCGGGATATCGATGCCGTGATCGTGGCGAAAAGCAAGCAGGATATCGATGATTACCTAGCTCTTAAGCAGCGTATGGAACTTGAGCCGGAAAAAGTTAAAGAAGAGGTTGAAAACGGCACCCTTGCGTACAAGGTTCCCATCCTCTACAGCAACATCCATTCCGATGAAATCATCGGCTCCGACGGTGTCATGGAGTTCCTCAAGATGCTCGCTCAGAACAAGCCCTTCGCCTATCGCACCATCACGAGCCTGACAGATAAGGGGAGCGAGCAGCTGTCCAAGGAGATGAAGGAAGACGGAACCGATTGGTCTACGCTCATTGCGGATAAGGTTACAGGTGTCGGTTACATCCAGGGCAACGGCGTGAAGAACCCCACGCATCCTGATTCTGCAGCGGATGTTCCCGTTAATGATGTCGATCCGTTCGGGCCTGCCCATATGACCGTTGCCATGACCGATGAGGAATTCAAATCCTATTACAATGTGGAAGAGTTTGAATTCGATCCTTCTGTCATCCTGGAGCAGGTAATCTTTTTGCTGGTTCCCATGGAGAACCCTGACGGCCGTGCATACTGCAACCGTACCAACGGCAACGGCTTCGATCTCAACCGTGACAACACCTACCAAACCCAGCCCGAAACCCAAGCCATGACGCACTTCATTGCTTCTTGGGATCCTATTTCGCTGCATGAGATCCACGGATTCTATACCCAGTTCCAGTGCGAACCGTGCACTCCGCCCCATGATCCCAACAACGAGTACGACCTGTTCATCGATCAGGGAATTCATCAGGGTGAGGCGTTTTTGGCATGTGCCATTTCAAACAACCCCACCATCAACGCTTCGCAGATGCCCATGCGCGATTACCTGAAGGTTCGCGAAGACGGTTCCAGGTACTGGGATGTGCCCTTCGACGATATGACATCGAGCTATACCCCTCAGTACGCGATGCTCCATGGTGTCAATGCGTTCACCATCGAGCTTCCCTATGGTTCTCAAGATGCCGTTGAGGCCGTCATGCACGGATTCATCGGTAACGCCGTCTACATCGCAACTCCCGAGAACAAGGATCGTATGTTCTCGAATCTGCTTGAGCGTTTCCGTCGCGGGCTGGAGAACACCGATGCCGATGATCTTCGCCCGTACTATGTTTCGCAGGCCGATGGCGAGAGCGGCTGCGCGGATGCTTTCCGTCCCCATTATCCGGAAAACGACAACTTCTTCCCTGAGTACTATGTCATCCCCATGGCGCCGGGTGCTCAGGCGAATCGTGCCGCAGCCTCTGAAATGGTTGAGTACCTGCTCCGCAATTGCGTGCGCGTCTCTCAGCTTCCTTCCGATATGACGCTTCCTGCCAATGAGTTCCGTGGCGAGAAAGCGTATCACGCCGGGGATATCGTGGTCGAAATGCGCCAGGCGAAGCGCAATATGGCGAATGCGGCGTTGTATCCCAATCTTGCGCTGGACGATTGGAGCGGCCTGTATTCCGAGCCTGTTACCAACTTCCCGGACTTCCGCGGTTTCACTGTCGATATCATCACCACCCCCGATGCTTTCGCTTCTGCGGGTTTGAAAGATGTTACCGAGGCCCCCAAGGTCGAGAGCATCGTTTCAGGCGAAGGTTCGGTTGCCGTCATAGCCAACGACACCGTGTACGCTGTTCGCGCGGTCAACGCCTTGCTTGATTCCGAAAAGAAGGTCGGATTGATTCTTGAAGGCGACCGCAAGGGCGATTTCGTCTGCGCTGCCACCGATATCGATGCAATCAAGGGAGAGCATGTCATCGATGCTCTGTTGACTGACGATGTGCCCGTCGCGAAGCTCATCAAGAACGGCATCAAGGTCCATGTGCCTGGGGACAGCGGTGAGTTCATGACCGATGATGACGGTAAGCCCTTCGGTGTCAAGAACTACAAGAATTTGCGAAGCACTGCGTACAATTGGGATAAGTTTGCCTTGACCGAGCAGCTTGGATTCACACTGGCTGCCACTGCTGATGAGGCTGATGTCTTCGTCGGATGCAAGTCCCTCAATGAGGATGAAGCTGCAGCCGTCAAGGCCGGCAAACCCTATGTTGGGCATGGTGCAGGCGCTATGGCCGGTTGCAAGGATGCAGGTCTGGATATCGAGTTTGCTGACGAAGGCAGCGATTACGACGCTTTGACCACGATTGAATTCGCCGATGAGAGCGTCATCACGGCTCCGTATCGCTCTCGCGACGATGTTCGCTTCTATGGCTTCGGCGGAGCTTGGATCACCAAGGCGCCCGAAGGTGCGGCGAAGTTGGCATCTACCACGGATTCCCCGTTTATCGAAGGATTCATGAGCGCAGAGCATGCGGCGAAATACAAGGGAACGTTGCAGGCAATCGATTATGTGTCTGACAGCTGGAATGTTGCCCTGTTCGCCAACAGCCTTACCAACAAGGCGCACCAGCTTCATGAGTACCGGTATCTTGCCACTGCTCTGTACAGCAAGCTTTTGGGTGATGCCTTCGCTTTGTGATCGCATGGTCGTGAGATGATTCCCTCACTGTGACCATTGCGTAAGTGCAGCCCGACGAAGAGGACCCCATCAGGGGTCCTCTTCGCTTGCAGGCGGCGATTCCAGTGTTTCCTGTAGGCGCCTGGCAGGTGGTATGATGTCGGAAAACCAATACGGGCTGAAAGAATCGGCTCTACCCGGCATGCTGATCAGGAGGGGCTGCATGGCAGCTGATCGATGTGCGCCAGCCGTGACCAGGGGAGTGGTTATGGCGGCCGTTGGCTTTTTCGCCTTCGAGCTCTATACGTTTACGGATGCTGCTTCCACGCATCTGTTCCCGTCGAAGGTTTCTGTGGGATTTCCTGCACCTTATGATCTGTATTCCATCGGCATGATCTGCATGTTGCTTGCGATTGCGGCATCGAGGCGCCTGCGGAGGCTGTGCTTGTCGACTGTTGCCATGGCATCAGGGTCTACGCTCATGGCGATTTCGCCGCTATATGCCGTCTTGGATTCCGCCGTACCTGCCTGCATCCTTGCCTTGCTCGGGGGCGTCGGCAAGGCGGTGGTGTTCATGCAGGTGGGGCGGATGCTGGGACTCGTCGGTCCGCTCAGGCTTTTGTTCATTGTCTCAGGATCCATTACTCTGGCGAAGGGTCTTTGCCTGCTGACAGCTGTCAATGGTGCCGTATTCGCCGTTACCGCATGTGCTTGCGCTTTAGTATGTGCGTTGTGCACCGTATTTGCAGTCAAGCTTCTGGCGGCCGATGCCGAGAGCCCTTCTGATTCTCAGTGCGTGTCCGATATCGAAGTTCCAGGGCTTGGAATGCGCTCCATGGGCAGGAAGCCTGCCGTAGCCGTCATAGATCTGACCGCAGCCGAATTTGCGGCTCTTGCGCTTACTGTGTGCGTCTTCGCTGCAACATGCATAGTCTGCGTTAATCCTGCAGAGTCGTTGCTATTCGAGCGCGGGTCGCTGTTTTATGGCGCGGCAGGGGCTGCTCGTTTTGCCACTGCGGCTGGAGCTGCCGCCGTAGTGGTGGTCATGCTGCAGTTTCGAAGGGGAATGTTGCTTGCGGGCCGTTTGACGGCATTTGCGATGGTCGTGGGTGCGGCGGGCATGCTGATCGATCAGACCCCCCAGACGCTTGGATATATGTCTGCGCTGTTCAGCCAGTCGATGTTCATGATGCTCTTCTGGATCACGGCCCCTATGGTCAGGTGCAAGGGTGCGCTGTTCGAGGATGGACGGTTGTCGGTATTCGATATCTCGGCATTCATGTATTGCTTCGGCATCTCGCTCACGGCTGCGCTTTCGAGGGTTGGTTTTGAGCGGACCGAGTTGGTCTTGCCGTTTGCTGCCCTGCTTATTTTCGTCATTTTGTTCGTGATGCCCGATCAGGCCCTTTCCTCAACCGCTCTAACCTATGGGTCGCAGCGTGACGCATGCGGCACGGCGGTTCGTGCCATGGCGCGAGATTTCGGGCTTTCAGGGCGAGAAACAGAAGTGCTTGAACTGCTGGCAAGGGGATACGGTTCACGCGCCATCCAGGAGAAACTATCCATCTCGTCGTCAACTGTTTCCATGCACGTCCAGCGCATCTACCGCAAGACAGGATTGCATTCGAAGCAGGATGTCATTAACGAGATGGAGGCTCGATGCAATGACGGCTCTTGATGGCCTTGGAGAAGGGTGCCTGGCTTGGATTCGGGTGCTTCGAATGCCTGATTGCGAAGCCAGACATTGTGAAATAAAAAAAACCAGGCTTTAACCTGGTTTGGAATATATGGTGGAGCCTAGGGGGATCGAACCCCTGACCTCATGGCTGCCAGCCATGCGCTCTCCCAGCTGAGCTAAGGCCCCGTTTCGTTGCCGCTCCGAAGCGACTTGATTATATTAACTCGAATCTCCGTGGTGCGCAAGAGGTAATTTGACTTATTTTGAAAAAAATCCCCGCAGACTTTAAGAATGCGGGGACATGAAGCTAACTCAGGTTTTACAGGGTGGCGATTATCGAATCGAGCTTACCGTTCAGGTCGTATTCCTCAATTTTGCCGGCATCAACCTTGCGGGCAAATTCGGGATCGATGGGCAAAGTTGCGTAGGCTGGAATGTTGTAATGTTCGGCAACTTCCTTGCCCTGGGGGGCGCCGAAGATCTCCAGGCGCTTGTGGCAGTCGGGGCATTCGTAATATGCCATGTTTTCAACGAGACCCAAGACTTTGATATCCATGCTGTGGGCAAGGTTGACGGCTTTGCCCACAATCATCTTGACCAGCTCCTGGGGTGCGGAAACGGTGACAATGCCATCAACCGGAAGCTGCTGGAATACGGTGAGCAGTACGTCGGAAGTGCCCGGAGGCATATCAATGAGCAGGTAGTCAAGTTCACCCCAGTTCACTTCGCTGAAGAACTGCTGAATCATTCCCGTGATGACCGGTCCGCGCCACGCAACAGCCATGTCATCTGCGGGAAGCATGAGGTTGGTGGACATGATTTTGATGCCGGAATCGGAGACGGCGGGGTTGATTCCGTTGGCATCTCCGCGCAGGGGACCTTTGACGCCGAATGCCTTGGGGATGGAGGGACCGGTTGCGTCGGCGTCCATGATACCCACTGATTTACCGGCTTTGCGCAATTCGGATGCGATGAGGCAAGTGACCAGGGTTTTCCCGACACCGCCTTTACCGCTTACGATGCCGATAACGTGTTTAGCGCTTGATACCGAATTGAAAGCAGGCTTCGGGGGTGCGGTGCGCTCTCCGCAAGAAGCGCTGCAGCTGCCGCACTCGTGCGTGCAGGTTTCTGGCGTTTGCGTGTTTGCTTGTTCTTCAGCCATGGGTTCTCCTTTTCCCCTTTGCTCATGTATTATTTGGGAAGATGATAGCACTAAAGGAGGTCTAGTCCATGTTGTTTTCGCACGTAGCGCTCTTGCAGCGCGACGGGTCCGTGCTCCGCGATGCGTGGGTGGGAACCGAGGGAAGCCGCATTTCGTATGTTTCTCAGACTGCTCCCCAGGATATGGCATCGTTCGGGGAGATGGTTGATGGGCGTGGGCGTCTGTTGATGCCCGGCATGTACAATGCTCATGCACATACCCCCATGACGCTCCTGCGTGGTTACGCTGAAGCGCTCCCGCTGGATAGGTGGCTCAATGAACTCGTATTTCCCTTTGAGGCCAAGATGATCCCGGAGGATAGTTACTGGGGAAGCATGCTGGCTTTCGCCGAAATGCTTCGATTCGGCACCGTCTCGTGCTCCGATATGTATTTCCATTCTGAGGCGCGCATCAGGGCTGTTGCGGATGCGGGGATCAAGGCGAATCTGTGCGATAGCGTGGTCGCGATACCGGATGGAAACTTCGATGAACTCGAATCGTGCCTGGAAAGCGACAGGCTAGCACGCGACGTTCATGGTTGCTGCAACGGGCGCATCAGGGTTGATTACAACCTGCACGCTGAATATACGACCGGTCCTACGGTTGTTGCGCAGGTGGCTCAACATGCTAAGGAGCATGGGCTTGGGCTTCAGGTCCATATCTCTGAAACCCGATCTGAGCACGAGGAGTGCAAGCAGCGCCACGGGGGGATGACTCCTGTGCAGTACTTTGAAAGCCTTGGGGTTTTCGATGTTCCCGTGACTGCCGCCCACTGCGTGTGGGTTGAGCAGGGCGATATCGAAATCATGGCTGCGCATGGGGCTACGGTTGCCGCCAACCCTGTCTCCAACATGAAGCTTGGCAGCGGATTCGCGCCAGTGGGCAAGATGCTAGATGCGGGGGTCAATGTGGCCCTTGGAACCGATGGCACGGCGTCTAACAACAATTACGATATGTTCCAGGATTTGTTTGCGTTCGCCCTGACGGCAAAGGGGTCAACGCTCGACCCCTGCTGCGTGACGCCGGCGCAGGCGTTGTATTCTGCAACGAGGGCGGGGGCCCTGGCTCAGGGAAGGCCTGATTGCGGCTATGTCGAAGAAGGCATGCGGGCCGACCTTGTGCTGCTTGATACGACAGGGCCGTCCTGGTGCCCGGGAATAGACCTGGCATGCGATATTGTCTACGCCGGACACGGCAGTGATGTTGTGATGACCATGGTGGATGGTGACGTGCTGTATCGCGACGGCGTCTGGCCGGGTATCGACATCGAGCGTGTCAAGTTCGAAGTCTGTCAGCGTTCGCAGCGCATTCTATCGATGCTGTAAGGCGAGACGACGCTCGGCTTTTGGATGCTTTGCGGTCCTATAACGAAAAATGCGGCCCTGCCTGATTGGCGGAGCCGCATTTTTCGTTGCCTTATGGTGCGTGCTATGCTGCCTTGACAGATATTCTTCTACCCGTCGTCGCTTCTCGTTGCGTTACGACAGCCGGGTCCTTGTCGTCCTTATCGGGGTCGGTGGGGGTTTCGGGATCCGTAGGCTTATCGGGCTTATCGGGGTCGGTGGGGGTTTCGGGATCCGTAGGCTTATCGGGCTTATCGGGGTCGGTGGGGGTTTCGGGTTTCTTGTTCTCTTCCTTTTCCTGCTCCTGCTTCTGTTTCTCTTCTTCTTCCTTTTTCTTCTTTTCCTCTTCTTCCTGCTTCTTCTTCACATCAGGATCGACGAAGGAGCTGAAGTAGTTCGGAGCATTTTCGGTCTGGAAGTATTCGAGAGAGGAGCCATCCAGGCACATGGTCATGAAGTTGCGCCAAACATCCTGCGCCCAGGTGTCCGTGTACTGCTCGCGCTCTTCGCGGCAGCCGACCCAAACTGCGCAGGAGAGTTGCGGAGTGTATCCGCACCACCAGAGGTCGCGCCAATTCTCGGAAGTGCCGGTCTTGCCTGCGGCAACCTGACCGGAAGGCAGTGCGGCAGCGCCTGCTGTACCCCAGGAGCTGTAGATGACGCCCTGAAGGACCTGGGTTACCGCATAGGCGACCTCAGGAGAAATCGCTTGATCGCCCTCGGCACCTGCCGAGCGGTCTTCGATCACTTCGCCATCCTTGTTTATGATCTTGACGATGGCAATAGGGTCGCGGTGCACGCCGCCAGCCGCGAGGGTTGCATAGGCGCTGGCCATCTGGGTGGTATTGACCTGTGCTGTGCCCAGGGTCAACGAAGGATATGCTGAGACGCCCTGGCTTTCATCGCTGGTAATGCCCATGCGGTGTGCCACATCCACGATGGAGGCGGGGTCAACGCCACCAGGTTGGGTGACAAGGCGCGCGTAGCCGGTGTTGGATGATACGGCGGTCATATCCGCAATCGAGATGATTCCGTAGTCGTCGCCGCCGTAGTTATCCACTTCCCAAGAGCCGTATGTGTAGGGGCCATCGCAATTGATCTTCGTACTGGGGCTTATGCCCTGTTCGATTGCTGCGGTCAGCGTGAACATCTTGAACGACGAACCTGCCTGTCGGCCCAGACCGGGTCCGCTTGCCGTGGCGATGTTGAACTGGTCGGCGTTATAGTCCCTACCGCCGATCATCGCCTTGATGAATCCGGTGGCAGGGTCGATGCAGGTGAGGGCGATTTCCTGGTCGTCGGCCATGGAGCCGCTGTCATATTCGTCCTGGGCGGCCTGTTCGGCATATTCCTGCATAGCGGGGTCAAGTGAGGTGATGACGGTCAGACCGCCCTTGAAAATCTCGTCATGGCTGAACTCGTTCAGAAGCTGCTCGCGCACATAGCTGGTGAACCAGGGGTAGCGCAGGATTCCGTCCGTGCGGTCTTCGGGCGCTACATTGAGATCGAGCCCCTCAGCGACTGCGGTATCGTATTCCTCTTGAGTGATGACGCCGTTGGTGAGCATGCGCGACAGAACCACGTTGCGGCGCGCAAGGCAATTTTCCGGATTGACGGTGGGGGAATACAGGGAGGGCGAATTCGGGATGCCGATGAGGGTTGCAGCTTGTGCGATGGTCAAATCTGCCGCGCTCGTGGAGTAGTAATGCTGGGCTGCGGCTTCGATGCCGTACTTGCCGTCTCCGTAGTTGATGGTGTTGAGATACATCATCAGGATCTCGTCTTTGCTGTAAACTTTTTCAAGGTCTACAGCAAGCTGCATCTCGCGAATCTTGCGCTTGAATGAGATTTCGGTCATCTCATCGGCAAGCAGCGTGTTTCGGACGAATTGCTGCGTGATTGTAGAGGCGCCTTCTTGGCCACCGGTCAGGTTGACCACAATCGCTCTCATGACGCCGTGGAGGTCTACGCCTTCATGCTCGTAGAATCGCACGTCTTCGGTTGCGACCGTCCCTTCGAGCACGTATTTGCTCACTTGATCGATCTCAACGGGCTCTCGGTCTTCCACGTACAGCTCGGCGAGAAGCGTCTCCCCGTCGTTGGCGTAAATCTGGGACTTCTGCGCCACACCGAACTGCGTGGCCTCGGTCACATCGGGGAGATCTTTGCACCATTGCTCGACCAGCCCCATGGCGCCCTTGTAGGTTCCGAAAAGGACCGCTCCGATACCCACCATGATGATGAGCATGGTCCACAGTCCACCGTGTGCGCGTGTTTCGCGCTGTTTTCTCCGTGTTTTCATGCATGCCACGATACCCGAAAGCGGTATCATTCGCAAAGTCCCATACTAAAGATAAAGGAAAAATTCATGCTCAATGCCCAACCTGAAACCAAGGCCGATGAAGCTTTTGCAGCTGACCGCGAGCCGGATGCCGCCCAGCAGGCGGAGCTGCTTGCTCCGGCCGGCAACATGACCTGCCTTCACGCTGCCGTTCGTGCCGGGGCCGATGCCGTGTATCTTGGCTGCGAGGATTTCAACGCTCGTCGAGGTGCTGACAATTTCACCTTGGATAATCTTGCTGAGGCCTGCGATTTCGCCCATCTTCGAGGAGTCAAGGTTTATCTCACTCTCAACATTGCAGTGCTTGTGTCCGAAGCGCCGCGGGCAATCGAACTTGCCCGCCAGGCCTACAGGCGCGGCGTGGATGCTTTCATCGTGCAGGACCTTGGCGTGGCCCATGAGCTGCGCCGTGTCCTGCCGGATGCACGGCTCCATATCTCGACCCAGATGAATACCCACGATGCGGATGGAATCCGCGCTGCCGCAGCGCTGGGCGCCAAGCGGGTCACGCTGGCGCGAGAGCTCACCCTCGAGGAGATTGCCGAGCTTTCCGGGCTCGCCCATGACCTGGGGATGGAGACCGAGTGCTTCGGCCATGGCGCTCTGTGCGTCTGCTACTCGGGGCAATGCTTCATGAGCTCCATGATCGGAGGCCGTTCGGCGAATCGCGGCACATGCGCCCAAGCTTGCCGGCTTCCGTATCGTCTCTCCAACGTTGCCGTCAAAAAGGATCTTCCGGCTCCCGGCGAGCACCTCCTGTCCCCCAAGGATCTCTGCAGCGCCCCCATCATGGACAGCGTTCTTGCCACGCGTGTCGATAGCCTGAAAATCGAAGGGCGCATGAAATCGCCCGAGTACGTTTCGACCGTCGTCGGCGTCTATCGTCGCGTGATCGACACCGGTGTTCTGAGCGCCGCTGACCAGCGTGCCCTTTCGGAGGCTTTCAGCCGAGGGTTCACCACGGGCTACCTTGAGGGTGAGCGGGGCAATGACCTGATGAGCTACGGGCGACCCAACAATCGCGGCGTGTTCGTGGGCCGCGTCGCCGATGCGCGCAGCGGTGAACAGGGCTCGACCCGTGTCAGCATCGCCGGCGAGGTGGAGCTCCATGAGGGCGATGTTCTTGAATTCTGGACGAACAAGGGGCATTTCGCCCACACGCTTGATTCTCTCGAGACCGATCGTTCGGGAAATACGGTGTGCCGTGTGGAGCGCCGCGTCAGCAAGGGTGACCGCGTCTTCCGGGTTCGCGATGCGTCCCTTGCTTTTGCCGACGATCCTTATGAGCCCCGTTTGGCTGTATCCGGCAGCGTCAGCATGCGCATCGGGGAGCCTTTGACCATGGAGTTCCGGCTCGATTCCGATTTCGCTGCCTTCGAAGCGCCCAGCGTCCGTTTCGAAGGCCCGGTGGTTGAGGCCGCCCGCACCAAGCCTGTGACGGCTGAGGATGTCGCCGAGCACGTTGACCGCCTCGGCAACATGCCGTTTGCGCTATCCTCGCTGGACGTGGATGTTGAAGAGGGTGCGGGAATCGGTTTTTCGGCTTTGCACAAGGCGCGTTCCCAGGCGCTTAAAAACCTTGAAGAGCGCATCCTTGCCCCGTATCGTTCTCGCACCATCCCGCGCACGCCTGAGGCGCCTAACCATCCGCCCGCGCGACGCAATCGCGTTCGCGTGTGCGCCCTGGCGACGAATCCCGCCTGCGCACGTGCGGCTCGCAAGGCCGGAGCGGATTTCGTATATGTTCCCGCGCTCAATTACAAGAGGGGCGAGGGTGTGATCGCAAGTCAGCTTTCCGCCACCTCAGAGCAGGCGGGCTATCCCAACAAATGCTTGGTTTCCATGCCCGTGGTCGACAAGCGTCCTCTCAATGCGGACGGCGAATTCGACCCCTGGCGCTATGTCAAGGCGGACAGACCCGTTCTCGTTGAGCATTACGGTCAGCTCATCCGTGCCGTTGAAGAGGGGATTCCGGTAGAAGTCGGTCCGCATATTCCGGTTGTCAACAGCTTGAGCCTTGGGTTGATGGCAGACCTTGACGTGGAGAGGGTGTGGCTGTCGCCTGAGCTGTCGCTTCAGCAGATCAAGGAGCTCGCCGATGGTTCTCCCGTGGCGCTTGGTTTGACCGTAGCCGGCTATCAGGAGCTCATGACCTGCGAACATTGCCTGCTCATGAGCCAGGGTCCCTGTAACCAGCGCTGCTCGGAATGCGCTCGTAGGAAAAGCCCCCATTTCCTCGAGGATCGCAAAGGCTATCGCTTCCAGGTTGTAACGGATCTGTGCGGACGCAGCCATCTGTACAATTCGGTTCAGCTTGATGTCCTGCATCTTGCGCCGCAATTGGTTTCTGCGGGTATTACGGCGTTCATGGTCGACACGTCTTTGCTCAATGTTGATCAGACCTCGAAGCTCGTGGCGCGCGCGGTGCGAGCCCGCGACCTGGCGGAGCGCGGTGACAATGCGGTTTCAAAGGCCGAAGGCTGCACGTCCGGCCATTTGTTCCGCGGCGTTCAATGATGCGCTTTGCTCTGCGATAGTGCATCAGTCGTGATAAACTGAAAAGATATCTGCCATTCAAGGGGTTGCGTGCGGCTCATGCGCCGACCCGGAGACTTAGGGAAGAGAACGATGCTTACACCTGAAGAACAGCTGCATATCATCAAGTCCGGCACTGACAAGGTGGTGCCGGAGAGCCTTTTGCTTGAAAAGCTGAAAAGGGGCGAACAGCTCAATATCAAACTGGGAGTCGACCCCACTGCCCCCGATATCCATCTTGGCCATGCGGTTCCGTTGCGCAAGCTGCGCCAGTTCCAAGATCTTGGGCACCATGTGACCCTCATCATCGGCGATGGAACAGCCCTCATCGGCGACCCTTCGGGCCGCAATTCCACGCGCCCCCAGCTTACGCGCGAGCAGGTTGCCGCAAATGCAAAAACGTATGTGGACCAGGCCTTCAAGGTTCTCGATCCCGAAAAGACCACTTTGCGCTACAACTCCGAATGGCTGCTTGACCTGAATATGGAATCGCTTCTCAAGCTTCTCAGCAATTTCACTGTTGCGCGCATCCTTGAGCGCGATGACTTCCATAAGCGCTACACCGGCGGTCAGCCCATTGCCCTGCATGAATTCCTCTATCCTGTGATGCAGGCTTACGACTCCGTTGTCATCAAGGCCGATGTCGAAATTGGCGGCTCCGATCAGCTGTTCAATCTTCTTGCCGGTCGCGAGCTCATGGAGAAGATGGGCATGGAACCCCAGGTCGCTCTCACTTTGCCCCTGCTCGAGGGTACCGATGGCGTTCAGAAGATGTCGAAGAGCTACGGAAACTACATCGGTCTGACCGATGAGCCCAATGACATGTTCGGCAAGGTCATGAGCATCCCCGATGAGCTCATGGTGAAATACTACCGACTTGCCTCCACGGAAGATGTCGATGAAATCGACCGCATCGAAGCGGGCCTTGCTGCCGACGAATTGCATCCGAACAAGGTCAAGCGCGCTCTGGCTCGCAATATTGTTTCCGCGTACTACGATGAAGCGGCTGCCCAGGCTGCCGAGGCCGACTTCGACCTCAAATTCAAAGAGCATGGCTTCCCTGAGGATGCGCCCACGTTTGCAGCCGACCTTACTCCGGGTGAGGATGGCAGCGTCTATTTCGCAAAGCTTCTTGTTGAAGGCGGTTGCGCGCGGAGCGTTTCCGATGCACGACGTCTCATCGATGGCGGCGGTGTGAAGTTGAACGGTGAGGTGGTTGCCTCCAAGTCCTACAATCTTCCTGCGGAATCGCTCGTCGCCGCTGAGATCCAGGTCGGGAAGAAGAAGTTCCTGCGTCTCGTGTAGCGCTGGTATGCGCTTACCGTTCGTTCGGAGCATCTCCATTCAGTGCATGTTCGGTTGCTGCGGGTCGATTTTTCCGGCCTGCGGCAATTTTTTTTAAATCTTTCGGAATCGGTGCAAGGATTGGTTGTTCTCGTTCGTTTCCTATATGTAAAGACCGATCGAGAAAGGGGTTCATGATGAATAAGAAGCGGATCGGCTTGGTTGCAGCGGGGGTCGCATGTGCTGTCGCGTTGGCCATTGCCGCTGTTCCCGCATTTGCGGGAAGCGGATTCGGTGCTCGTTTCGCAGATGCCAATGCGGATGGCATCTGCGACAACCGTGCCGTCGGTGCCTGCGGACAGGGCTACATCGACGAGGATGGAGACGGTGTCTGCGACAACCGCACCGACGGTGCCTGCGGACAGGGCTATGCCGACGAGGATGGAGACGGCGTCTGCGACAATCGTGCTGACGGAACTTGCGGCAACGGCTACGGCTGCGGTAACGGCAATGGCCAGGGCTATGTCGACGAAAACGGTGACGGCGTCTGCGACAACCGCGGCAGCGGCAACGGCAACGGCAACGGCCATGAGCGTGGAGCTTGTGATGGCAGCGGCAAAGGCGCAGGTCACGGTGCCGGGTGCCGCTTCTAGTCATTGATGGTTTCGCCTTCTGTCACAGAACTTGCTTTGAAGCGACATGCCGACCCTGTCTGGCATGTTTGCTTCTTGTATTTCGGGAATTCGCCCGATGCTCAGGACGCCTTTCAGGAGACATTCGTAAAGTTGCTCTCCTATGGCGGTGAATTCAACGGGCCGGAGCATGAGAAAGCGTGGCTCATCACCGTCGCCTCCAATGTGTGCCGGGATATGCTTAAGCGTTTCGATTGCAAGAAGGCGACACCCTCAGATGGTTCCGATTTCGTGGACCTTCCTTCATCGGATTGCTTTGCGGCTCCGGGCGGTGCCGTTTCTGAGGTTCTTGCCGCGATGAGCGCACTTCCTCGAAACCATCGTATGGCGCTGTATCTGTGCGCTGTCCAGGGATATACCGCTGAGGAAGCTGCACGCATGATGGATTCTTCCACCAACACGGTCTATTCATGGGTTGCAAGAGCCCGCACCTCTCTCAAGGAGATGCTTGCATGAAGCCTGATATCAAAATGACAGACGAAAAGCTCGATGCGCTTCTTGGCGAGGCTTTCGAATCCCTCAGGGCCCCGGATGAGCTTGTCGATCGGGCTCGCGATGCCGTTGCTTCGCAGCCCGCGCAGCGGAAGATCGAAGTGGTTCACGTTTCAACGCCGCACCGTCATCACGGCCACCGCACGCCGCGACATTTCCGTGCGGCGGCAGCCCTTGCAGCTTGTTTGGTTTTGGGGCTCTTCGGATTTGGCGGCTATGCCGCATGGGCCGATGTCTCTGTCGTTGTGGCCGTTGACGTCAACCCTTCCATTGAGATGTCTCTCAATCGCTTCGACAGGGTCGTTTCTGCACGTGGCGTCAATGATGATGGTGTTCAGCTTCTTGATCGCGTGGACGTTGTGGGAAAGCGTTACGAAGACGCGCTTGCGGCTCTCATGGGCGACTGCGGTTCTGAAACCGACGGTTCTTTTTCCGATGCCGAAATTGCGGTCACGATCGTTTCCATGGGGTCAGGGGATACTTCTTCGTATGCCGATCGCGCAGTGTCTGCTGCAGAGACCGCCGGTGTGGTGTGTGTGTGCGATTCTGCGTCCGAGGATGAATATGACACAGCCTCTTCTCACGGCTTGTCCGTCGCCAAGTATCGCATGTTCGTTCACCTTAAAGAACTCGGCATCGATATCGACGAGCAGCAAGTAGCCGAAATGAGCATGAAGGAATTGAGAAGCCTTGCCGGTATCGAGCAGGGCGGTTTGAGCTCGGGTCAGCATCAAGGCGATGGAAAAGGCAACGGACGTTGCAACGGGAGCGACGGAAACGGCGACGGAAGCGGTTACGGAAATTGCAACGGCAAAGGGGGAGGCAAGGTGGAGCACGCCTCTAGCGCTTCGTAGCCCTTCGCCTATTGGGCCCATGCATCATTGCGGGAAACAGCGGCGGCTCGGCTTCGCCTTCAAGGATTCTTGCCCCAAGTGCGGCGGCTCCGTACGCAGGGTCGTGTCCGGACATGGACGCTTTGACCTGTTCGCCCAGCTTGTCTTTGATTGCTGCTATGGTCAGTTTTCGCAGTCTTTCGTCTCCGAAAAGACCTCCGGAAAGTACGACGGGTATCCGCTTCGAGCCATCGGATTGCATGCGTTTGGCGACACCGATTGGCAAAGCAGCCAGATGCGAAGCGGCTCGGTGGACGATTTTGATGGCCGTAGGCGAACTTGAATGCACCACCGTTCGAGCCAGGGCCGATGTTGCGGCAGCGCCGGGCATATTGGAGCACCAGATGGCAAGGCGATCCATGGACTCGATTCCCTGGGCCCTCAGTATTTCGGCTGCAAGCAAAGCATCGGCATTCAGACCCTCATCCGACTCCATCGCTATCCTGCGACCCGATTCTCGGGAAATACGATGGGAGAAATCTTCGCCTCGAAGGTCGTATGAAGCGAGGATGCTTCTCAGGGCTTCAGCGCCGATCCATTGCCCCGACCCCATGTCGCTGATCCCGTATCCCCATCCGCCCGCCCTGTGGAGCGTGCCATGGGAATCGAGCCCCATGGACACGGATCCGGTTCCCGCGATGAGGGTGATTCCGCACGAATGCCCTTCAGCGAAAAGCGGCAACAGGGCATCGCTGACGAGAACGGTTCGTCGGAATTTTTCTCGGAGCGGCATTGCGGCCTTGGCGATCATGGACCGATAGGGGATTTCGTCATCCGGAGTATCTATGCCCGAGAGGCCGAAGACTGCGATGTCGAAGTGGGATGGCATGAAGCCTTCTCCGGCGAGCCTGATCAGGCCGTCTTGAAGGGCCCTGGTTGCAGAAGCTTCCCCTACTGCCTTATGGCTGGTTGGACCAACGGTTAGCTGGCAAAGGGGCCTCGTGTTCGGGATGTCCGCATTGAAAACCGACAGTTGGGTAGAGGTCCCCCCTCCGTCGACCGCAAGTATCAAATGCTCAGTGGGTTCAGACATCGCGCCATCCTCCGCTTCAGGTTGGAAATCTGCAAATCGGATCATACTTGTTGCTAGCAAGTATACTGCGATGAGCATGCAGATCTCAGGGGCTTGATTCGTCAAGGCTGGAGGCAGTCTGGTTGAGGTAGCGGGGCGGTTTGAAAAAATCTCAAAATTATGTCTTGCTTTCAGGGGTTCGAGTGTGTAATATGAACAAGCTGCTTTTTGCGGCATCGGTTGAAAATGGGGTGTTAGCTCAGTTGGTTAGAGCGCCGGCCTGTCACGTCGGAGGTCGCGAGTTCAAGTCTCGTACATCCCGCCATTAACCGAAGCATGCAGACTAGCATGGGGTGTTAGCTCAGTTGGTTAGAGCGCCGGCCTGTCACGTCGGAGGTCGCGAGTTCAAGTCTCGTACATCCCGCCATCAAAACATCAGGTCATCCGGTAGGGTGGCCTTTTTTGTTGTCTTCGTGCTTTGTCTTAGAATTCCGAGATGGCGAAGATTGGCTTAGCGGACAAAATGGGCTTAGCGGACAAAATGTGTGTCCCGTTTCGGGCGCTGGCGCAGGTCAGCGCC
>CALBGP010000020.1 GCA_937892845.1 uncultured Eggerthellaceae bacterium
GCCGCCGCATCCTCAGCAGTCGATCATGCCCTTCCTCGCGGGCTTCGTCCTGCTTCGTCATCTCGTTCCTCCCATCGTCACGGCCAGCGCGGCCGTGATGCTCCCGTGCCGCGCCTCCGCCTTGTATCGTTCATGGCGCAGCGCCGCCGCGCCGTTGGTCGCAGCCTCCGCCGATTCCGCGCCGTCCTGCCAGCCCGTCAGGTAGGCCAGCTGCTCGCGCGGGGTGCGGTAGGCGGCTGCGTTCGTGCTGGGGTCTGTCATGCCGCGCCACCTTCCGCATCCGAGAACGTGTGGCCGAATCCCTCGCGCCGCCCGCTGTCCAGGTACCGCTTGAGCGTCGTCGGCGATATGCCAGCCGCCTTCGCAGCCCTGTGCAGCGTCGGAAACGTGATCCCGTCGACCACCACGGGGCGTGAGCGCCCGCGCATGTCAACCACAGCCTTCGGCCTCTCCTTCGGCGGGCATCCCTTGTATCCGACGGTGTGGCCTTTGCATCGGCCGTTTCCGCGGTTTATCGCGTTGTGCACCGTCGAGGGCGCCGTGCCCAGGAAGGCGGCCGCGACCGCCAGGGTGGGGAACTCCTTGGTTCCGTCAACCATGATCGGGCGGGCGTTGGTCTTCTTCGGCGCCCTGGGCTTCGCCGCCTTGCGCCGCCTGCGCTCGGCCGCGGCCTTCGCCGATGCGTTGACCCCCGCGCGATACAGCTCTGCGCCGCCTGCGTCCTTGGACTCGAACGGCGAAAGCGGGTTCCTCCCATTGATGAGCGCGGTGTAGCTGACCTTGTGCCAGCGGCCGCCGTCGAAGCTCGCCGCGACGATCGGGGAGCCGAAGGCGGGCATCTTCCCGTTTTTCACGGGGTGCGTCTCCGGAACCGCGAGCATCACATCCAGTCGCCCGTTTTCCAGCGACGCCCTGCATGCGCTGCACAGGCAGACCGACCCGCCAGGCACCTCCGTCGGCTCAGGGTCTTCGGCTCCGCATATGCGGCAAAGCGGGGTTTTGATGGCCAGGTAGGTCGTTTGCCTTTGCCGTCGTTTTTGCATTGTTTCTCTACCCCCCTATATATCTATTTATTTATTATTTAAGAAATCAAGGCAAAGAGGGCAAAGGGGCAAACGGCAAGGCTCTGAACAGCGGATACGCCATTGCCGAGCCATTTGCCGACCCTTTGCCAAACTGCCCGTATTTCATGGTTCGGCAAACTTTCGGCCGTTTTTCGCCGCCCTGTCTGCCTTGAAATGCGCCGTTTTGCCGTCATTGCTTCTCATGCTCGGCAAACTCGGAGCGCACATAGCACCGCTGGATTCCGTAGGACGTCAGCGCCTTGCCCTTCGGGTGCGGGACCCATCCGGGCGCGCAGTTGCGCATGATCGCATGGATGTCGTTCACCAGCTTCCGCGGCGGGTTGCCGTCCCTGATGCCCAGCGCGTTCTCGATGACCTCCATGGCGCAGACGCGTGAATCCGCCGCGCACCCCTCCAGGTAGCGTTGGACCATGCCGATTCGCACGTCCTCCTCGGTGTACTTGGCCTGGCTCTCCATCGCGTAGGCTGCAAGCCTCGCGTCCAGAACCAGCCCCCACTTGCCCGCGCGCCACATATGGACGGCTTCCGCCCACGCCTGCTCGAAATACGCGGGCGCGTCGGCGTCGAACAGGCTTGCAAGCGGCTGCTGCACGCCGCATTCGACGGGCAGGAATCGGCGGTTGCCCGTCGCGTCCGTGAGAAACGTCGCGCTGTTGGTGGTGCCCGCGAAGACGCAGCAGCGCGGCCTCTGCTCGGTCTCGCGGGCGTACTTCGGACGGATGGTGTCCACCGTGGACGTTATGAACGCCTTGATGCTCTCCACGTCCTTCTGGCGCTTCGTCGCCAGCAGCTCGGCCAGCTCCACTATCCACATGCCGCGCAGCTTCTCGGCCGCCGCGTCGCCCTCCACGGTATTGAAGTTGTCGCAGTACCAGTCCGTTCGGGTTCCCAACCGCCTCAGGAACATCGATTTGCCGATGCCCTGGGCGCCGTACAGGACTGGCATGTAGTCGAATTTGGTGCCGGGCTCGTACGCCCGCGCCACGGCGCCCGCCATGAACGTTCGCATGACGGCGGCGTTGTAGTCGTTGGTCTCGCAACCCAGGTACACGGACAGCAGCGTGTCAACGCGCGGCACGCCGTCCCATTCCAGGCCGTCCAGCCATTCGGTGACGGGGTTGACCTTGCTGGCCGTCGCAACCGTCATCACGGCGTCTATGGCCTTGTTCTTGTTCATCAGCCCGTATTCCCGTTCCATGTAGGCGGCGAGGGCGCAGTAATCGGCGTCCGTGATCGGGCGCTCGCCCTCTCCGTCATCCCAGGGGACGGGCAGGCGGAGCATTCGCGTGTACGCCATCTCGTTGTACACCACGCGCCCCGCAAGGGCCGGGTCTGCGTTGAGCACCCTGATGCAGTTCTCGATGGTCTGCTGCGGCGCGCCGTTGGCCTTGAGCATCAGGGCGGCGTTGCCCTGCGGCCTGGCGCTGCCCTTCTCGTAGCGCAGCGCCGACTCGACGATGCGCTCGACCTCCGATGATGGCAGCGGGGGCCTGCACTTCATCTTGTTCACGGTCTCGACGTAGGCGTATATCAGCGCCGTGTCGTCGCCCCTCGACTGCATGGAGCTCGCCAGCTTGAACAGCGTATCGTTGCGCTGCCCCGCGCCTATCGTCTCGGGCACCTTGAATGCCTCCCTGCGGGCGCCGTCAGGGCGCTTCTGGACGCTCCTGATGAACGCCATCACGTTGGCGTCGGCCTCTGCCACCTCGAACTCGTCGGGGTGGTTCTCCCAGGCGTACACGCCGCCCGTCGGGTGGACGGAGGGCGCCGCTACGATGTATCCGCCGTCCGCCCTGATATCGATTCCAGCATCCGCGTTGGTGCTGCTGCCCACGTTCTCCGTGGCGCGGTAGAACAGGTGGCGCCCGCCGCTGCCAGTGATGGCGCTCACGGTCTCGGGAAGCTCCCCATGGGCGCGCTCCCACTCCCACAGGTACTCGCTGCCGTCCTCGCCTCGCTCGGGGTGGACGTCGATATCTATCACCACCAGACCGCCGCTCATGGTGCCCGTGGCGATTCCGACGTTATACGAAGGGTTGCGCCCCCACCCCGCGCGGATGGATTCGGCGTCGGTGGTCGCGTTGGTGAAGCCGCCCTTGATGACGGGTGTCTTGCCGCGCGACGCGAGCGGGAACACCGCCCACCCGCGCGCCGCGTACGACAGCGCGGCCTCTAGCATGTCGGCGGCCACGGCTCCACCCCCTCCAATATCGCTATGACGCGCCCTGCCGCCTCCTGGGGCGTGCAGAACGCGAATCTGACCCCGTAGCGCTCCTGCATGGTCCCGCACTTCCCAGCCAGCGGGGCGCCCTCCATGCGCTTTGCGCGTTCGGGGTCCTTGTGCGCCCGTTTGAGCGCCTTCTTCCTGATTGCCAGATGGCGGTCGCTCTCAGCCCACCCGCAGAGGTCATCCAGGCTCTCAACGCCGTCTTCGTTCTCCACCAGGATCCAGAGCTGGCACCCGGCGTTGCGCGACTCTATGCACTCCCTGCGGAACCGCACGTGGTCGCTGGTGATATCCATGTACAGCTCGTAGATATCCTTCTTGGTATCGACGCTGACGGCGTACGGCTTGACGTAGTCGCCCCATGGAAGGGTGCAGCGGACGAGCTCCACGCCGTCCGCCGCCCATGCCTCGTGCTTGGTGGTGTGCTGCCCCGCCTTCTGGCGCGTGTCTTCGATGAGCACCACCACGGCGCCCCCTAGATGAACGGCACGTCATCGAAGGTGTCGCCCGTGGCGTCCACGCTGATGACCTTGGTTCGCTTGTCCACGGGTTCGGGGACCTTGTAGGCGCCGGCGCGGATCTCGGCGGCGGTGTGGCAGCGCACGAAGTACCATCGGTGGTCGTCATAGCCGCGTTCGTTGGTCCTGTAGTAGTCCTTGAACACGACGCCCACCAGCTTGCCCACGAAGGTCTGCGGGTGGATGCCGTCGAAGCGGTAGCCGGGGTTGGACTCCTCGATCGCGCGGTAGAACCGCTTGAAGAAGGGCTTCTGGTCCACCTCCTCGTTGCGCCACTGGTTCCACTCGGTGCCGTATCCGACCTCGAACTCATGGAGCCAGGTGTTGCGCTTGGCGAAATCCGACGCCGCGAAGATGCCCGCGTGGGGGCCTTCCGCGATGTCATAGGTGACGATGACCTTCTGCGCCGCCTCATCGTCCACGATGTCGGTGATGCGCACCACGAAGCCGTCGGCCTCGGGCAGCTCGAAGCGCCCGCCGTCGCCCGGCTCGTCCACGAATTCCCATTTGATAGCCTGCATTTTCAGTCCTCCTTGGTATCTGTTTGGTATTTGTCCAGGCCGCGCGCATCGAGCACCGCCATGAAATCCTTCGGATATTGGATTCGCGAGGTATCGGCCAGAATCTGCAGCGTCATGGCCGCCCCCGCGTAGAACGCCGATTCCTCGATGTCCGACGTCGCCCACGCTGCCTCAGCGGCGAGCTTCGCCGCGCCCTTGAGGTCGTCCAGGTCGCAGTAGACGCGGCTAGTCTGGTTGCTGAACACGGCGCACCCCCTCCACGTATCTGAGCGCCACGATGCCCTCCGGTGCCATCGCGAAGCCCGTCCAATCGGCGGACACCGCCAGCTTGGCCAGCAGCCCCGCGCAATCGCGGTCGTTGGCCGATACGAATATCGGGCACCCCTCGCAATCGCCGTCCCAGCCGCAGCCGTCCAGAACGGCGTTGAGTACGGCCATGCAGTCATCGCCAGAGACCCCGCGGCTCCGTCCCTCGCAGAGCGCCAGCACCTCGCCGCGCAGGCGCTCCAGCTCGGCCTCATTCATCCGCCTTGCCATCTGCCGCCCCCTTAAGCGGCGCGAGGCCGTAGTATTCGCGGATGGCCGCATCGACCGCCTTGAGGTCGTTGTCCATGGTGGGCGCCTCGAACATGCCCATAGGCGCCTTGGTGACGCCGAAACCGTCGTTTTCGACCGTGAAGACGTGTTCGCCGTCCTGCACCTCGCACCCGATGACTATCGGGAACAGCCCCTCTACGCAGAGCTTCTCATCCAGCATGCGGCCGATGGTCTTGGGCTTGACGTTGCCGCGCTCATCGGTGTCAGGATGGTGGAGCAGGTACACCACCGTGTCATCGTCGGTGGCCATGGCCGCCTCAAGCATCTGCTCGAAGTCATAGGCCATCTCCGTGAACTTGCCGTATCCCGTCTCCTTGGAGCGTGCGAAGTTGGCGAACTGCATCAGATAGGTGCTGTCGTCGATGACGTATGCACGGAGCTTGTTGGCCTTGAGGGATTTCGCGATCGTGGCGTATCCGCACCTGTCGGCCTTCGGGAGCCTCTTGCGGAACGGGAGCGGTTTGCCAGCCACGTTGAAGATGCCCACCTCATCCGGCTCGAAGTTTCGCAGGCTCGTCGACTTGCCCGCGCCGCTCTTTCCGAGCACCATCACAAGGATCCCCACGGTCACCGCCTCCAATCGTACGCGTAGTGGAAGAACTCCACGTTGAACACGTGGACCGTGTACTCGGTGCAGTCCCTGCTGCGCTTCGCCTCCACCTTGCAGCCCGTCGCATCGGCCAAAGCCTGGATCTCGGCGGCGCTGCGCATCGCGCACTGGTAGTAGCGGTTTCCGTCGATATCCTCGAGCGGCACGTCGCCGAACATCCTCGCGTTGAGGTCTGCGTGCTCGATGACCAGCTCCGCCAGGCGCTCCACGTCGCGCCGCGTCACATCCGTTCCCATCACATCACCCCGTTCAGCAGCACCATGGCCGCCAGCGTGCCAGCGAGCATGGCCAGGACGGCCAGGGCGCCCGCTGCGGCCTTCGCAAGCTCCGAGCCCGTCATCGTCCCGAATCCCGTGTTAAACTGTCTCTGCGTCCGTGTGACGCCGTTTCTGCGCGCGCCGTATCCGCCAAGACCGCGGCGCGCCTCTTCTGCGATATGCATGTCCTATCCTTTCGTGTTGGAATCCATCCATCCGTCGAGCCATTCGGCCCGCATCTTTATCCCGCGCCGCGCCCCCTGCGGCTTCATGGCCTTGAGCCTGCCGCGTTCTATCTCCTCATAGAAAAGCGAGGGCGAGTATCCGAGCACCTTCGCGGCGTCGAGAACGCTGTAAAGCGGCTTGCGCCCCACGGGCGTCATGTCCGCCATGTCGTCGAACGTCACTCTGAACCTCCTTCCTTTTCCGATATCAGGTCATCGACCGTGCAGCCGAGCGCGTCGGCCGCCCTTTTGACGGCATCCACATGCGCCCGCATGATGTTGCCCCGCTCCCAATGGATGAGCGTGTTGACGGGGATGCCCGCCGCCTCCGAGAGCTCGGCCAGCGTGAGGCCGCGCCCTTTCCGCATGTCCTTGAGCATATGCACCTCCAATCACAATGCGTTGTGTCCTACAATGGCCGCGTGCCCATGACGGCTTTCGTCTTATGAACGGAGGTGGTCACCTTGGCCAACGTTTTGAGCACGCGGTCCCTCTTGATGGCCGGAGCCGCACGCGCGTAGGCTGCGCGGAGTCCGACCGCCGAAGCTGCGCGATACGGCGCGCAGGTCGGCAAGGCTGCGACGGCGCCACCGCATGGGACAGCCGCCGCACTGAAGCCCGCACGGGCCAGGGTTCGGCAGAACGCCGAGCCGTGCAGGTGCAGGGATAAAAGCCCGTCGGCGCAGGCGAAGCGTCCGTATGCGCGGAGCCGCGCCGTCCCGAGGGCGTGGA
>CALBGP010000021.1 GCA_937892845.1 uncultured Eggerthellaceae bacterium
CATCTCCAATATGGCGAACGCAGCATCGCCGAAAGAGACCAAAAGGAAAATATGACGCTCAGAACAGAACAACCAGCGAGCTGAAAATAGCCAGCGCAGAGAGAGAACAAATGCTAGCCCAAAGCGGCATACGACCATGCCAATCACCGCTGTCGCAATGCTTTGGACAAAAGACCGCATCCCTGACCCCAAGACTCTCGACGACAATGGCTCCACGAGAAGCCAACCATTCCCTGGGACCAGACATCTCAGAGGTCGAATGAAACTCTGACGAAGTGGGTAGATAGGTGAATTCAGAGCAGCACGAAGAACGATCTACTTCGATGGACGACATATCCAAGGCAGAAGTACCATCGATCAGGATTCCGCATCTCATTTCACTCATTTTCGCCCTCCAGTACTTGCAACGAACCTTTGTTCGGGTTTATACTAAATCGAACAAAAGTTCCTGTCAATAATATTTTCAAACATTTGTTCGACTGAAAGGGCCTGAGATGGCAGAATCAAATGAACCCACGATGGAGCCGAAACTGACACGAAAGCAGCAAGCAGTCTACGACTATATTGTTGAAACAATCGATTCATGCGGAATTGCCCCTACGGTCAGAGACATCTGCCAAGGTCTCGGCCTCTCCTCCCCTTCTACCGTGCATGTGCACCTTAAAACGCTCGAAGAAAAGGGGCTCATCCACCGCGATCCTTTGAAATCACGCTGCATTACGCTTCCCAACAGGAAGAAAGCTCCGGATGCCAATGCGCCTGAGCCGGTTCAATCAACTGGACATGGAGCATTTTCCAATGTAGTCAACCTACCTGTAGTCGGGGATGTGGCCGCCGGAATTCCCATCCTAGCCGATCAGAACATTACCGAAACCATCACACTTCCCGTATCGATAGTGGGAGATTCCAGCTCATTCCTCCTGAATGTCCGCGGTGATTCCATGATTGAAATAGGAATCAATGATGGAGATTACGTAGTCGTGCAAGAGCAGAACACCGCTCGTAACGGAGACATCGTGGTTGCCGTCGTCGACGACGGAGCCACAGTCAAACGATTCTTCAAGGAAAAAGATCACATAAGGCTGCAACCTGAGAATTCATCGATGGAACCAATCATTGTAGAAGACGCAATGATCGCAGGAAAAGTTGTGGCTGTGTTCAGGCGTCTATGATTTAAAACTCGAAAACGTTGAAATGTGCTGTGACGGTACGCGTATGGTCATGTGCGTACCGTCTTGACCATACTCCTCAAACATTAGCGTACAGCTGCTATGTGCAAGCGCAACCAAATCCCCGCGAGAATAGGGAATGCATACGGATAGAAGCTCCTCGCTTGCTGCCGCGGATCGCTCAATGGCTTTCAGCAGATCGTCGACACCCATCCCTGTCACCGAAGAGACGAACACGGCATGAGGATACCTGCTTTTGAGAAAACTCAGCTCTTCATCATCAAGCAAATCGCACTTGTTATAGACGTCGATCCTTGGAACATGATGGGCTCCAATGGATTCAAGCGTTTCCTCAACGGATTGCATTTGCCTCATGCGCTCATCCGAGGAAACATCAATGACATGCAGAATCAAGTCCGCACCGCGAATCTCATCAAGAGTGCTGCGAAATGCCTCGATGAGATTCGTGGGCAGCTTCTGAATGAAACCCACCGTATCAGTTAAGGTCACTTCCCTACCGCCTGGAAGCGACAACTTGCGCGTTGTGGAATCCAGGGTTGCAAACAACTTGTCATAGCTGAGCACCTGGGCATCGCAGAGCCTGTTAATCAAACTCGACTTCCCTGCATTGGTGTAGCCGGCCTCCGCAACCTTGAACACGGAGGAAGCGTACCGGGACTCCCTTTGCAAAGAACGCATCTTGGAAACCTGCTCAAGCTCACGCTTGATAGATGTTATACGCCTGCGCACCATGCGGCGGTCCACTTCCAACTGGCTTTCACCTTCGCCGAATCGCGATCCCACACCGCCTCCCATACGATTTGAGGCAAGATGGGCCCACATACCCCTCAATCGGGGAAGCAAGTATTGATTCTGAGCAAGGCGGACCTGGAGCCTACCTTCCTTTGTGGTGGCATGAAGCGCAAATATATCAAGGATCAAAGCGGTGCGATCGATGACCTTCACTTCACGGGGCATGGCCTTTTCCAGATTGCTTTGCTGAGATGGAGTCAACTCATCATCGAAGATGACAACATCCGCAGCGAATGATCGGCACATGGATGCGACTTCTTCAGCTTTGCCGCTTCCGATAAACGTACGAGGGTTCGGAGAATCGAGCCGTTGCCATGTGGTGGCAACCACCTGTGCACCTGCCGTATTGACGAGTCGCTCCAGTTCAGCAAGAGATGACTCCAAAGAAACGCCCTCTCCCCCATTACGGAGATCAACGCCCACGAGGATGGCTCTCTCGCTTCCTTCGGTCAGACTATCCTGAGCTATATCCGCGAAAGACATTGCTACACCTCCGATTGAATCACTGCTATAGCCGCAAGGTTAACAGGAACCGCTTCCAAACCCGTCCTGTTTCAGATGACCAATGACGGCATCGGCAATCCGATGGGCATCTCCACTGTCCGCGGAAACATGAATCACCCGAGCGTCGTTTCTCCACCATGTCCGTTGTCGCTTGGCATACCGACGAGTTGCAGTTTTCACCTGGTCTTTCGCCGCTTCTAGCAGAGACCGATCCTGACATCCTCCAGCGATGTACGGGAGGAACTCTTTATAACCAATCGCTTCTTTTGCTGTGAGCGCATTCGTAAAACCTTGTTTGATCAGCGACGCGATCTCATCGATAAGACCTGACTCCAGCATCCCTTCGACACGCCGATCTATACGCGAGGCAAGGATCACGGGATCCACGTCGAGATGGAAGATTGCGGCGGGAACGAATTGCCTCATGGTCTCGAAACCAGCATGCTGTTTCGCGTATGTGGTGTTGTCGATTTCAAGCAGCTCGAAAGCCCTGATGGTCCTCTTGACGTTATTGGGATGAATCAGGGACGCAGACTCGGGATCGCGCTTATTGAGGAGGTCCCAAAGAGCCTGGCCACCGTGCTCTTCGGCGAAAGCGGAATAATGAGCCCGAACGGGATTATCCTCAGGAAGCTGCTCACCCGAAGGAAACGAATAGTCATCGATTGCTGCCCTCACATACAGTCCCGTTCCGCCCGCCAATATCGAAGCCGAGCCCCGAGAATCAAGCACATGGAACAGGTTGCGCGCATACGACTGGAATAAAGCTGCGGAATACGGCTCACCTGGATCGACAAGGTCAAATCCATGATGGGTCACGATGCGATCCTCAACAGGAATCTTCCCGGTCCCGATATCCATCCCGCGATAAACCTGCATGGAGTCTGCCGAGATAACCTCGCCGCCAAAATGCTGCGCAACAAGTTGAGCCACGTCGGTTTTACCGGAAGCCGTTGGGCCCACAATGCATACAACAGGTTTTGAGAGCTCCATTGGAAACGGGCCGGATGCATCAACCATCGAGTACCGTTCCGTTCAAATACCACGTCTTCGCCTCATCAATAGCTACATCGAGAATAGATCCCTGAAGCGATTCAGCGGTCATGCCCGAAGGAACGGGTGCATGAACGGTGATGTTATGCTCCGTTCGACCGGAAAGGATTTGTTCGTTACGCTTGGAAACTCCCTCAAAGAGAACTTTTTGCATAGTACCGGCATACTGCTGGTTCGCAGCAAACGCGCCTTCTTGAACAAGGTCAACGAGAGCGTCGAATCGGCGTTGGATTACGCTTTTCGGGGTCGCATCAGTCATTTTAGCGGCAGGAGTACCCGATCTGCGAGAGTAGATGAACGTGAAGACCTGAGAGTAGCCTACCTGTTTGACCAAATCATACGTAGCCCTGAAATCCTCTTCCGTTTCGCCGGGGAAACCGACGATGATGTCGGTGGACAGCGCTACATCGGGTCGGACATCGCGCATCTTGTCGATGAGGGACAGATAGCGATCGGCGGTGTAGCGCCTGTTCATAGCCTTGAGCACAGCATCGCTCCCGGATTGAACGGGAAGATGCAATGCGGGCATGAGATTTTCAAGCTCACCGAATAATCCAATGACCTCGTCGGTCAAGTCCTTCGGATGAGACGTAGCGAACCGAATGCGTTCAACGCCGGAACGGGAGACAGCGCGCAAAACATCGGCGAAGCGAGGTTCGCCGTACAGGTCACGCCCATAAGAATTCACGTTCTGCCCCAACAACGTAATTTCCTTAACACCATCGGCCACAAGCAGGCGCGCCTCCGCCTCCACGTCCTCGATAAGCCGACTGCGTTCCCTTCCGCGAACATACGGAACGATGCAATACGTGCAGAAGTTATTGCACCCTACCGTGATGGGAAGCCAGGCAGACCATGCAGATTCCCGCTTCGAAGGCATATCGGAGGAAAAGGAATCGGACTCTTCCTCCACTTCGCAATTTCGGGCATTGCCCTGAACCGCGGAAATGAGCAGCGGAATGAAGCGCTGCGTATTCTGAGTACCGAAAACCACATCGACATGGGGAAATTCATCGAACAACGACTCACCGTCGCGCTGGCCGATGCAGCCGCCGATGCAAACGATGCGCTTCGAAAACGCGCTATCCTTCGGCAGCGGAATGTTTTTAAGAGAGGCGACCTGCCCTTTGAGCCTCACATCGGCAGCCTCACGAACACAGCATGTGACGAATACGATGATCTCAGATTCATCTATAGAGGAAACCTCCACGGCACCCTGATCCTCAAGAGCGCCGGCGATTCGTTCCGAATCATGCTTGTTCATCTGGCATCCGAAGGTATGGATGCAATACCTTACTCCTGCAAGTGGGTTGCTGATCATAGATTGGAACCATCCTGTGCTATTGTCCCGCGCATGTAACGGGGTTCAACGTTGAAGCGTATGGCCGTTCGATATTCACCGTCGATAACGATATCGGCAAAAGAAGGGACGCATACAATCTCAATACCGATGGGAGACAGAAAACCTCGCGAAATCGCAATGGCTTTTACAGCCTGGTTTACGGCACCGGCGCCGACTGACTGGATCTCGACGCATACACCGTCCTTGATCATACCCGCAATAGCGCCTGCAACCGATGCAGGCGAGGACTTCGAAGAGACCTTCAGGCATCCGATGCCGGATACGTGCTCAGATTCGATTGACATGAGGTTCCTTTGCTTCATTTCCAAGTACGTTCAATAGTATATTTAAGCAGCAATAAGACAATTGTTTCATTTTACCTATTATCCCAGTACATCGCAATGAAGTGAGCGTCATAGCACTTTACGAATAGGGAATGAAACATGCAGCGCATCATGTGCGACTCGAATCTCGGGAATGACATCAGACTCAAGATAGTACCGGGATGCAAGCTCCGAATATGCCGCCTGGAGTCCATGGATGAATTCATCCAAATCATCCTGATGAATATTGAGTCCACGGTAATCACGCGAGAGGTCAACCTTGCGTTTTCGAGAAACCTGCCGAACAACCGGAAGCCTCGAGAGAAGAACCCCCGCATCGGAAATCTGACCCTGCATGACTCTATACGCACTGCGCGGGGAAAGCGAAAGCCCAAGGTGAGCTGCGGCATCAACGAACTCCGCAGCATCGCAACTCGCGGCAAGACGAACCGACAAGGGGCAACGTTCGAGTTGATCCAATGCAACTTCCCCATCAGCAATCAGGCGATGCCCATGCGCGTAAAGAGACGCAGCGATTTCAACGGGGCTGCCAAGATGCACGCGACACCCAAGCGCATCACGGCTGGCATGAGCCTCAGACAAGGCAAATTGGGCGCACGTCCTGACAATGTTATGAGGGCTGGACCCGAGCGTCCATGTTCCGTCTTGATCTTGGACCAGGGAGGGAACAGTGCTTTGATCGCTTCGCTCAGAAAGGCGCGAGCAATTGAAAATGGCCTGAATGGAAGTTCCCCCAGACGGAACAGAGGCGAAGACGCAAGCAGATTCAGCATTTTGCTGGATTGAATAAAGAGCCATACCTCGGCCATGCACGCCCCATTCATCCATGCGCATGGTATCAAGCTTGGAAGTCACTCGAGGCTCGAAGATCAATTCGCGCATAGATTCAGGAACGCCTTCACCATCATCGATCAGAGTCAGGGTTCGAACATTGCCGCTACGGGAAGAGGCAAGAAACAGATTATGCGCATGGGCGTCGCGTGCATTCCTCAGAAGCTCTATGACGGCGTCTTCGACGCATCGAATATCCTGTTTAGCCTGCCTGCGCTCCGCTTCGGAAACCCGTAAACGGACAAAGCCGTCCCCGAGGTCATCTTCGACCCGGAGACGGCTGTTCTTCGAAACGGAATCGACGAAGGCCAGTAGGCTGTCGGTTGAATTCTGCGTTTCCACGGCGAGCGCTTGTTATTTCGCGTAGTCGATGGAGCGGCTTTCGCGGATGACGACAACCTTGACTTGGCCGGGATACTGCATCTCATCCTCGATCTGCTTGGCGATATCATGCGCAAGCACAACCGTTGCTGCCTCATCAACCTGCTCGGGAAGAACCATGACGCGGACTTCGCGACCAGCCTGCATGACATAGGTGCGCTCAACACCCTTGTGGGCATTGGCAATCTCCTCGAACTTCTCCAGACGCTTGACGTAGCTCTCGAAGCTCTCCTTGCGTGCGCCGGGACGAGCAGCGGAAACCGCATCAGCCGCCTGAACGAGGACGTCGAGAACGGTATTGGGTTCGACATCGGCATGGTGGGCCTCAATAGCGTGGACGATTTCAGGGCGTTCCCCGAAACGGCGAGCCAAGTCTGCACCGATGACGGCATGGGGGCCTTCGATCTCATGATCGATGGCTTTACCGAGGTCGTGCAGCAGACCAGCACGCTTTGCAGGAACGGGGTCAAGGCCAAGCTCGGATGCCATGACGCCGCAGAGGTAGGCCACCTCAAGAGAATGGTTCAAAACATTCTGGCCGAAAGAGGTGCGGAAGCGCAGACGGCCGAGGGTGCGGACAAGTTCGGGATGGAGGTCATGAATGCCCACATCGAAAGTTGCCTGCTCGCCGGCATCGATAACCTGCTGATTGACCATCTTCTCGGCCTTGGCGTACATCTCCTCGATGCGAGCGGGATGGATACGGCCATCGGCAATGAGGTTCTCCATGGTGACGCGGCCGATTTCACGACGAACGGGATCGAAGCATGAGATGGTAACGCATTCCGGAGTGTCATCGATGAGAAGATTGACACCGGTAAGCTGTTCGAAAGAACGGATATTGCGGCCCTCTCGTCCGATGATGCGGCCCTTGAGGTCATCGGAGGGAATATGGATGGTCTTGACGGTGGTTTCGGCAGTGTGGTCAGCCGCTACACGCTGGATGGCGAGCGATAGGATCTCACGGGATTTCTTGTCAGCTTCAGCCTTTGTGCGAGCCTCCGCCTCCCTGATGATTGCAGCACTTTCATGGGTAACTTCATCTTTGAGAGTGCTCAACAGCTCCCGCTTCGCTTCTTCGGGGGTCATGCCGGCAACATGCTCAAGACGGACATTGACCTCCTGCATTGCGGCTTTGAGGTCGCGTTCGCGACGCTCAACCTGTCCCTGCATGGAGGAAAGCTGGTGCTCTCGGGCATCGAGCGATTCCACGCGACGATCCAGGGATTCCTCTCGTTGGTTGATGCGATTCTCCGCAGCGCGAACCTCGCGCATGCGCTCTTTGCTTTCAGCCTGCGCTTCCTGCTTCATCTTGAAGACTTCGTCTTTGGCTTCCACAACGGCCTCGCGACGGAGGGTGTCGGCCTGACGACGCGCGTCCGCAACGACAGATTCCGCCTCTTCATGAGCCTTTTTAGCATGGGAGTTTGCAATGAAGCGGGTGATGATGAAACCGAGCGCGACGCCGGCAACGGCGCCGATGATAAGCCAGAGAAATTCAGGCATCGGCTTCCCCTTTCTTACGATTCAAGAGTACGTTTAAGGTGACCGGAAATAAAAAATGCCGGGATTGAACACCTGGCATGAGCAAACGCGGAGCTACCCGCAGAAATATATCTTCGATTGTGTATATATTAATGCACCAAGATAGGTACAGTTCACTCAAGCTATCTCTATTCTACAACGACTTGGTTCAACGCCATGCGAGAAACACCGCAAGGGTCAAAAATAGTTTCGAGCACACAGAAACACAGTGCTCATCACAGGCACTCAGAACCCCTATCATCTGCCGAGCAAAATGCGCGTACAGCCTGCGATGCAATAGAAGAATCATATCCCTTGGAGATAAGTTTCCGATATGCGGATTGCCGAACATTTTTCGCCTTGGGAGGATGACGGCGAAGAACGGCAATTGCACGCTCCAACTCATCAGTGCCGTCAGAATCAAGATATTCATCAGGCCAACCAGGGACCATTGAAACGCTGATGCCCTGACGCTTGAGATCTTCTTCCACTCCCCTGCGCCCTTTCCCCTGCGCAATGCGAGTGCGAATGAGGGCATCGGCAAAACGCATATCGTCTAGCAGACCGCACTCGACCGCACGCTTGATTGCAGCGACCGTCTCAGATTCTTCATAGCCGTCTCGAAGCAAACGGGATCGCATCTCCGACGTGCTTCGTTCGCGTACACCAACAAGCTTTGCAATCCGCTCAAAAGCTCCGACCTTGGGCCTAGACGGCAAACCTTCAATCCCGTCGTGCTCTTGGCACGATGGGGCATCGCGCAGCCCGGTTGCAGCATCCCGGGCATCATCTGCAATGCCCTTCTGCCGCCTTTGCGCGCAGGAGGACAGCCTCGCTATCATTTCCTCATCTATATAAGGCACGCAAACTCCTTTGGAGGCATCAGCACACATCAATCAGCAGGACCGGGACCCTTACAGGATTTCGGTCCTGCAATACCATCCTATTCAGCCTGCGATGCAGGAAGCGGAATGCCGAAGAAATCCCTGACCTTGCCCTCAAGCTCATCACGAAGATCGGGGTTGGTGCGCAATGTCTCCTTCGCAGCCTCACGACCCTGGCCAAGTCGCTGATCGCCGTAGGTGTACCACGCGCCGCTCTTCTTAGCCACCCCGGCTTCCACCGCCATATCGACGATGCAGCCCTCACGAGAGATACCCGTGCCGTACATGAGGTCGAATTCAGCCTGACGGAACGGCGGTGCCACTTTGTTTTTAACAACCTTCGCCCGCACACGGTTTCCGATTGCCTCATTTGATTTATCCTTGAGCGTTTCGACGCGTCGGATGTCTATACGAACACTGGAGAAGAACTTGAGCGCACGGCCGCCTGTGGTTGTTTCAGGATTGCCGAACATGACACCGATCTTCTCACGAAGCTGGTTGATGAAGATGCATGTGGTATTCGACTTGGACAGGGATCCAGCAAGCTTTCTGAGCGCCTGAGACATCAAACGCGCCTGAAGGCCCACAGACGAGTCGCCGATTTCCCCTTCGATTTCAGCCTTGGGAACAAGAGCGGCCACGGAGTCGATGACAACAGCGTCAATGGCGCCGGAGCGGACCAAAAGGTCGCAGATTTCCAGAGCCTGCTCACCGGTATCCGGCTGAGAAATCAAAACCTCGTTGATATCAACACCGAGACGAGCGGCATACACGGGATCGAGTGCATGTTCGGCATCGATGAACGCCACAACACCGCCAGCGGCCTGGGCCTCGGCAAGAATCTGCAATGCAAGCGTTGTCTTACCGCTTGATTCAGGACCGTAGATCTCCACGATTCGTCCACGAGGAACGCCACCGATGCCAAGCGCCGCATCAAGCGACAGGGCGCCCGTGGGAATCACGCCGACCTCAAGGTCATGACCGTCCTCACCGAGTTTCATGATAGAGCCCTTGCCGAAGCGATGCTCAATCTGATCGGTGGTTGCTTTCAACAGCTTTTCTTTATCTTGATCCATCGATGCTCCTAACTTAAGGCGAGCCAGAAGACTCATGTTTTGTGCGGAATAATTATTACGAACATATGTTCCCCAGTCAAGCGATTTCGCGCGATTTCAGCTTTCGCTTGACACATGCATTTAACCACAGAACGCCTTACCGAACTTCACCGCGTTCTGCCTGCAATCTTACGTGATTCCAATCGGCCGCCAGCTCAAAAGAACGGAAAGGAGACGCATGGCGTCCCCTTTCCACCCATGAAGGCATGAACGGACCAAGGAGCACGAGCTCATCCGATCAGAGGCCGACAGATTCCTCGATGGCACCATGGAGCATCAGGATGGCAGCATCGACCGTAGCCCTGCGCACCTGCTCGCGCGACCCGCTGAACGAATGAAGACGGGCAGAGACCCCACTCGGCGAAGAAACCGCAATCCATACGGTACCGACAGGCTTTTCAGGCGTACCGCCGTCGGGACCCGCGATTCCGGTAACGGCCACAGCGACATCGACACCCAATGTCTGCGCAGCTCCGATCGCCATCTGGCGGGCCACCGGTTCGCTGACAGCCCCATAGCAAGCCAGGTCATCGGCGGATACTCCCAGATTGCAGCACTTCACTTCATTGGCGTAACTCACAATGGAGCCGGAGAACACACTGCTGGAACCGGGAACGGATGTCAGCTCGGCCGCAATCAAGCCGCCGGTGCAGCTTTCGGCGGTACCAAGCTTGAAACCAGCTTCACGCGCCTTGCCAAGCACCAGGGCAGCATCGACGCGAACGGGCTCCTGGAAAACCTCGACCGAGGATTCAGCTGAAGCCTTCGAGGATTTGTCCCTCTTGGGAAAACCGATGAGATGGCGCGCTTTGGCAATGTAATCCATCATGGAGACGATGGTAAGAACCAAAGCAACGATCATGACCAGCCAGCTCAAGACATAGAGGCCCACGTAAAGATTCGAGGAGAAGTCGGCGATCAGAGTGTTCTCCTTGATGATGAACAGCACGATCGCAATGATCTGGGTGAAGGTTTTCGCCTTTCCGTACCACGAAGCGGCGATGACCTCTCCCTTGCTGGCGGCCACCATGCGGACACCGGACACGATGAATTCGCGAGCGAGAATCACGAGAACAACCCAGCTGGGGAGAGCTCCCAACTCGATGAGGGCCAGAAGCGCGGCCATGACGAGGATCTTATCGGCCATGGGGTCCATGAATTTCCCGAAATCAGTAACCTCATTTCTGCTGCGCGCCAGATAGCCGTCAAGCCAATCCGTGCAGGAGATGAGGATGAAGATACCTGCTGCAATCCAGGACTTCCAATCAATGAGATCGGGAACGCCCAACCATTGGGGCCAAGGGCTGATAAGCGCGACGACGAAAACCGGAACGAGGCAGATCCTCACCATCGTCACGATATTGGCCGGCGTGAGTATCTTTTCAGCACCGACCGTAGCGGAATCCCCAGGTTTCAGACTGCCCTCAGCCAACGATCTCACCTTCCATCTCGTAGGCCAGCGTGTCACTGATGCGCACACGCACGATTTCGCCAGGTTCACCCGACTCCAGATAGACTACGCCATCCACTTCAGGAGCCTGGCATTGGGCACGCCCGAAAAGCTGCCCATCCTCTTCCCTCCCAAGAACGAGTACATCCATCTCCTGACCCTCGCGCTCAGCCACACGGGAGAAGCTCACGGAATCGCAGAAATCTCGCAGTCTCTGAGCTCGCTCGTTGCGCGTATCCTCATCCACCTGGTCTGAAAGCAGAGCAGCACGCGTACCATCTTCAGGAGAGAACGCGAAGACACCGGCGTAGTCGAATTGGACGGCATCCAAAAAGTCCTCAAGCGATTCGACATCTTCATCAGTTTCGCCGGGGAAACCGGCAATCAGCGTGGTTCTCAACGTGATATCAGGAATACGACGTCGTATTCTGTCCACCATGTCCTGGAACTGGGCCGCATCGCCTTTGCGATTCATGGCCTTGATGATGCGTCCGGAACAATGCTGCAAGGGTATATCAAGGTAATTGCACACATTGGCATGAGACGCAATGACTTCCAGGAGCTCATCTGTGACGCCTTCCGGCTCCAGATACATGATGCGGAACCACGTATCGGGGAAGCGCTCTGCAAGCCGCGAAATGAGGGAGGCGGTTGTTTGGGGCGGAACAAGATCCTCACCCCAGCGACCCGTGTCCTGCGCTATCAGGGTGATTTCCCGAGCACCCTCATCGATGCGTGATGCCACCTCGCGACAGATGTCTTCGAATTCAAAGCTGTGATAACGACCGCGGATATAAGGGATCATGCAAAATGAGCAGAATCTATCGCAGCCATCGCTGATCTTGACATAAGCGGCAGGCATCTCCAGCTGAAGGCCTTCGTCAGAGGACTTGCAGCAGCCATAAGACGAATCGAAACCTTCGGATTCGACGCCATGGGAAGACCCTTCGAACAACCCGTCGAGAATCTGGGCGATGTCATCTTCCCTGCTGCACGCAACGAAAGCCTGAGCCTCGGGGAACTCGGGTTCGAGGTCGTCACCGTAACGCGCAGGCATGCAGCCGGCAACAATCAGTTTGGAATCCCCGCACTCAACACTAGGAAGCGAGCAGACTTCCAAGATGGTGTCGATGCTCTCCTCAGTTGCCGCCTGAATGAAGGAGCAGGTGTTGACGACGACGGCATCCGCTTCTTCGGCATCCTCGGTCAAAGCATACCCCGCAGCAAGGACCCGACGTTTCATTGAAGCCGTATCGACTTCGTTTTTCGCGCAACCGAGCGTGATGAAGAACACAGACCGCGCGGTATCGTCCATGTTTGTCTGGTTGTTATCAGAGACCACGGTTGATCCTAACGGTAGTTGACATACTGAAGCGGCTGTCCGTAGTCCTTGCCTTTCAAAAAGGCGATGACTTCCTGCAGAGCATCCCTGGACGGGGAGCTCACGCGCAGCTTATCGCCCTCGATGGTCACCTTGACCTTGAATTTCTGGGCCTTGATATCCTTGTTGATGACACCAGCGGTCTCCTTGTCGATTCCTTCGACGATATCCGCGACGACGCGAACGCTCTGACCCGCAGCGGCAATGGGCTTGCCCCATTTGACGGCGGCGAGATCGATACCGCGCTTGACAAGTTTGCTGGACACGACATCGATGACCTGCTTCGCGACGAAATCGCTGGGGGCGCTGACGGTCAGCTTCTTCGAAGATTTGTCGAATGAGATATCGGAGCCGCTGTCCTTGAGGTCATAGCGCTGGGCAAGCTCTTTTTTAGCCTGGCCATAAGCATTGTCGACCTCCTGAAGGTCAACGGTGGACACGATATCGAAACTGGAATCTTTGGCCATACGGCAATCCTTTCTCATCAGTAATGACAATGGCGATCATTGAAATTGAAATCGGCGGTACGACGCCATCCTAGTTCCCCGATTCTGCCGAGGATGCAGAATGGGAAGCGTCAGATTTGCCGTCTGAGGCCTGAGAAGCAGAGCTGGCCTCATGCTCGGCATTCCAAGCGTCCAGAACGTCTTGGAATTTGAAAGTAAGATTGACGATACCGTTATCATCAGCGGTCAGCTCGACATTCTCACCATCCTGCTTGAGGGTGACGGCATCGGGATTCGTGGTCACGAAGACAAGGTCGCCGGAATCGGCTGTCACATCGAAGGACTGGGATGTCGGACCTTCGGCATAGTCGGCAAAAAGATAGCTGCCATTCAAGGACACTTCGATATAGGCGGATTCACCGTCGGCAACCGAATACTCGATGACCGTCTTGGTGGGAGCGACGGCTTCAGGTTCGGGCGCAGGTTCGGGCTCAGGGGCAGGATCGTTTGCCTGGGCATCCCCCGATGCAGCATTCTCGCTGCCGGGAAGACCCGTGATGGCCATCTGCTGCTGGGAGCCCTGGTCCTGCGAAGGAGCCTTCGACATGTTCATGGCAACGGCGATGGCAATGCCCACAACCAGAAGCACCGCCACGGCCAGCACGATGGCAATCTTTCCACCGCCGAAACGTGAAGGTGCGGGGGCGTCATACCTGTTGGGATTGCGGGTCCTCGTCGAATCCGACTTTCGGAATCCGCGATCATCGTAATCGGAGTCATCGCGTCTGCCAACCGGATTCATCTGCTGGGTCAATGCGGAGTCGATGCGGGAATCAAGCACATCGCGGGGTGCGCCCGGTCTGCGACGGCTGTCGTAACCGATGGGCTCGAGTCCGCGCGTGATATCCGCCGACGATGGTGCATTGCGCCGGGGCCCCACGCTCCTTCTGTCGCCTCCGGACATATCGAAACCCGAGGGAGCAGCCTGGTCCCTGTCGGAAGCAAGCTGATGTTCGTACTGCGCACTCAGGTAAAGCTTGACGACCTCCGTAGGGTTCAAGCCCAGATAACGGGCATAGGCATTGATCATGTTACGTGCATATCCCCTGGGGGGCATGCGGTCAAAATCCGAGTCTTCGATTGCTTCGAGGATATCGGGGCGGATTCGCACCTTGCGGGCAACGGTCAGAAGGTCCTCGCGGCGATCTTCCCTGGCCCTCCTCAGTAGCGTTCCGAACTGCATGGAATCATACATGGCACTATTCCTTCGTTAAAACGGACAGGTGTCATCGTCGTGCGCCTCAAACGCTTTGAGCGTCTCAAGCTCCATGGCGTCAGCGACAAGAACCTCTCGCGGCTTGCTTCCATTGGGGGGACCGACAATCCCCTTCTCTTCGAGCATATCCATTATACGGCCCGCTCTTGAGTAGCCGACACTCAAACGGCGCTGGATATTCGACGTTGAGCCGAGCCCGCTTGATACGACGATTTCGGCGGCCTCCCAAAGCAGAGGATCGTCCGCAGACGAAGTCCCGCCGGAGCCATCGGGCGCCGAAGCCCCCTGCGTGATGAGGTTCGTCTTGAGAATCTCCTGATGATATTCGGGTTCGCCCTGCTCCTTGAGGAACTCGACAACGGCTTCGATCTCGTCTTCGGACACATAGCAGCCCTGGAGTCGCTGGGGCTTTGCGTACTCAGGCTTGCTGAACAGCATATCCCCCAATCCGATGAGGTTTTCCGCCCCGGGCGAATCCAAGATGACGCGCGAATCGATACCCGATGCAACATTGAAGGCGATGCGGTTCGTGATGTTCGCCTTAATCAGGCCCGTAACAACATTAGTGGACGGACGTTGGGTGGCAACGATGAGGTGGATGCCTGCGGCACGGGCCAACTGGGCAATGCGGCTGATGGAGAACTCGACTTCCTTCCCCACATTCATCATCAGGTCGGCAAGCTCGTCGATGACGATGACGATGTAGGGCATCTTCTTGGCGGGCTCATCGGCATCCTCGGAATCCAATTCACCTGATGCGACCTTAGCGTTGTACTGGCTGATGTTGCGGACCGCATGCTTCGAAAGCACTTTCAGACGTCGCTCCATTTCCGCCACACCCCAAGCAAGAGCGCTGGCAGCCTCCTTGTTCTCGGTGACGACGGGAACGTAAAGGTGCGGAATGCCGTTGTAGGGCGTGAATTCAACGCGTTTGGGGTCGATCATGATGAAACGAACCTCATCGGGCGTCGACCGCATGAGAATGGACATGATCATGGAGTTGATGGCCACGGACTTACCTGAACCGGTGGTTCCGCCTATCAGAAGGTGCGGCATCTTCGCCAGGTCCGTGATGATGGCATGCCCTTCGACATCCTTGCCGATGGCCATCTCCAAAGGAGCGCCATGGGCTTCGGTGATGATGTCGCCGAGCAGGACGTTTTCTCGAACCCTGTTGGGAACTTCGATGCCGACGTAATTCGTTCCCGGGATGGGGGCGAAGATGCGCACGCCCGGAGCAGCAAGCGCCAAGGCGATATCGTCCGTGAGAACGGTGACCTTGTTCACCCTGACGCCGCTTGGGAGATCCACTTTGAACAACGTGACCGTAGGTCCGGCGACCCAACCCACAACACTCGCCATGATATTGAAATCGGTGAGGGTCTCCTGCAGCAGCATGGCCGTTTCGCGCAGCTCCTTCTCAGAGGCCCTGTTGGCATTCTCGCGCACCGTGCGATTGAGGAAATCCACAGGAGGCAGGGCGAAGCCGTCGCGGACTTCGGGCTCACCTGAAGGTTTCGCCGTTTTGCGACCCTTCGCCTTGGACTTGGACGCCTTGGGCTCAGCAGAAAGATCGCGGGAGTCACCGTCCGCCTGACCTTGCACGGACTCCTTGCGGCGGTTGAGTTTTCTCGTGATGGAAGCGGCTGGCGCGGCCTCCGAAGGCTCTTCGCCAATGACGGCGGTCTTTGAATCGAAAGCGTATTCATCAGGCCAGTACATCCCCACATCAGAGGCCTCGGGTCCGCTTTGAACGTCTTCACCGGCTGAAAGCCTTACGTTGCCAGCGGCATCGATGAGCTGCGTGGACAGAGACGACGAAGCACGGCGCGGACGCGAAAGATCCCGCGGGACATCGGGGATGACATTGCGGCGGATACGGGGTGAAGGGGATTTGGGCGGCATGGCGGAAACAGTCCCGAACGCTTCGTCTGACGAAAATGCGTCAACCTCAGCCTCGCGGCGCTCCTGACGCTCGCGGCGACGGTCTTCGGTTTTCTCACGCGTGCGCTCGATGGCTCCCGAGATGGAGAAGCCGATCACAACAGCGCCTCCCGCGGCAAGACCCGCTAAAAGCACGCACGTCACCGGAAGGTCGAACAGCTCCATCAGCACCCAGGCGATGCCGCTGCCTATCCACCCTCCCCTCGACCTCAGAGACTCAGGTTCGAACAGAAGGGAGAGGTCCGCATCCGCTCCGGAAATGAAAGTGGAAAGAAACCCGAGCAGGGCAATGAACACCATGGCAGACCCCACGCATATGCGCAGGGCAACGAAGGGCTTGTCCGTTCTGACGATGAAGCTGGCGCCTATCACCATCAGCAGGAACGGAAGGATATAGAGCCCAACACCCAAAAGGTTATGCAAGAAATCCGAAACCACCGAAGAGACGATTCCCGAAGGATCGGTGAAAGCCATGATGAGCAAAGCAACGGCGACGACGCCGAAGACAACGCCCACGATATCCCTCTTGGTGCGCTCGTCGAAAATGCGAGGCGAGGAAAGCTCGGGGCCGGGCTGCTGGGGCGAAGCGGCTTTGCGGTTTCCCTTGGCCGAACCGCGCTCCGCGCCGCCTTTGCCCGAAGCGTTCCTCAGCGGCACACGCTCATCTTTCTTCTGGGTCTTTCCGGTATTTGCGGACTGAGTGCTCTTCCGCGCCACGTATAACTCCTTCTGCTGCATTTGAGCTTCGTTTGGACGGATTAAACAAGGGCTGGATCATCCAATTCGCCAGCCCTTCCTGATGCTAAACCTCGATCAAGGACGCAACGACGATGGGACGCTGCTTGATGCGCTCCCAAAGCAGGGAGCGAAGAGAGTCCCGGCATATCTTCTCAAGGTCTTTGCCCTTCGAACCGCGCTCTAAACCGCGGCGCAACGCAACACGGACGGCGTCCGTTGCTTCGCGGCGAAGTTCCGTGACATCGCCGCCGGTAATACCGCGCATTTCGACGTGAACCGAGCCGAGCAACTTCTTCGAACGCGGATCGATGGCGGCCGAAATGAGGGCAACGCCGCTTTCGGAAAGCGACTGGCGCTCATCGAGGATATCTTTGGAGGTATCCCCGACAGACAGGCCATCGACGAAGACGATGCCGTTCTCGATGATTTCCCCGCGGCGGACGCCATTGCAGGAAAGCTCCAAAGATTCGCCGTTATCGCAGATAAAGATGTTGCGGCGGTCGACACCCGTAGCTTCGGCAAGCTGGGCATGAGCACGCAGGTGCATGGCTTCGCCATGAACGGGCATGAACGCCTTGGGCTGCACGATGGACAGGACCAACTTGAGCTCCTCAGCGCTGGCATGACCTGAAACATGGACCATGGCACGACGCTTGTCCCAAACATCGGCGCCGATCTTGGCCAGCGAATTCACCACGCGCGTAACGGCCTTCTCGTTGCCGGGGACAGGGGTGGCCGAGATGATGACGGTATCCCCCTCTTCAATCTCAATGGTTCGATGCTCGCCGTTGGCAATGCGGGCAAGGGCGGAAAGCGGTTCTCCCTGGCTACCGGTGCACATGATGACAACCTTGTCGCCGGGGATTCCCTTAAGGTCATAGGCATCGATGAGATCCGTGTCCTGGATCTTGAGATAGCCGAGCCTTCGGGCGATATCGGTGTTCTGAACCATGGATCGTCCGGTGACAACCACCTTGCGCCCGTTTGCAACCGCAGCATCGGCGATCTGCTGGAGCCTGTGGATGTGGCTGGCGAAGCTGGCGATGATCACGCGGCCCTTGGCATTTTCGATGATGCGGCGCAGATTCTTTCCCACCTCAGCCTCGGAGGGCGTGAAGCTGGGATTCATGGCATTGGTGCTGTCGGAAAGCATGAGGTCGACGCCGATTCGGCCGAAACGCGACAACGCACCGAAATCGGTATGGACCCCATCTATGGGAGTCTGATCGAGCTTGAAGTCGCCCGTGTGCAAAACATTGCCCGCAGGGGACTGCAGGAAATAACCGACGGCGCCGGGAATGCTGTGATTGACGGCGAAGAAGTCGATGACGAAGCAACCAAGCTTGATCTCATCACCGGCGCTGATCTGATTGAGCTTCGCCTTGACACGATGCTCGTTGAACTTCCCCTCGATCAAACCGAGGGTCATCTTGGTGCCGAAGATGGGAACCTTGCGGGAAAGGTCCTTCATGAGATAAGGAAGCGCACCGGTATGGTCTTCATGACCATGGGTGATGATGATGCCACGGAGCTTATCCTCATGCTCCAGGACGAATGTGTAGTCGGGCAGGATCAAATCGATGCCGGGATGGTCATCATCCGGGAACATGAGTCCTGCATCGACCAGGAGCATATCGTCGCCGCATACGAACGCGGTCATGTTCTTGCCGATTCCGTCCAGACCGCCCAAAGGCACGACCTGAAGTTTAGCAGCCGAGTCCCGCTTCACGGCACTGCGCGCGGTCTCAGCAGATGAACGTCTCGCATTGCGAGTGCGCGGTTTGCCGAAATGCTGCTCGACAGCTTCGGCCTGGGGCGTGAGCTGAGGACGCTTCTGATCGACGGACACATGCTTGTGAGCGTAGGTCTTCTTCTTGCGCGAACGATTCTGGTTGCCCGGCTGGGACGCACCATCGCGCTGATTATCTTTCTTGGGGGCTTGCTGCACATTGGCAGCCGGTTTGTTCTCTGTAGCCAAAACACTCCTTTGTCAGATGGCGGATAGGTAGTCAAAACACGGCAGTACGGCGCAGCTACGGCCGACTGACGTGAACCGATCGGATACATGGACGGGAAAGCGCACAAAGCAGACCCGTCTTGCAAAGCGGCGCACCTGGCGCCTCGATTCTCAAACGCTCATTGTACTTGATAGGTCATTGCTTCGACAAATCGAGGCAGACTCATATGGAGGTTCAATGGTCGCGGCTTCAAGGCTTCACTGCAATACCGCCCACACCCTGCTCGAAAAACCAAAGGGGAAGCAGGCAGCTGTCCACGGTCGAACTCCACTCTCCAACCAAAAAGAGCCGGGCCCTAGGGACCCGGCTCCAAAGCGGGTGCAAACTGCGCACCCGATTCAGAATGGCTAGAGAACCTGATCGGTTTCCGCAAACTTGACGACGTCGACCTTCTTGATGGCGCCGTAGATGCGCATGCCAGCCCAATAGAGAAGACCGGAAAGGATGAGGGACTGAAGACCCGGAATGCCGATTCCGTAGATGCTCGTGACCTCACCGATGAGGAATCCAATGAGCCAGCAGAGAAGGGCGATCGGGTTCCACTTCTCAACGCGCTTGGGCAGCTCCCCGCTTTCACGCGTTGCCTCAAGTTCGGGGCGATTGCGCTTGAGCAGGAAGTAGTCCACAACGACGATGCCGGCCACAGGGGGAACGAACACGCCGAGCAGAGTAAGGAAGTTCGTGAAATAGTTGATGATGCCGACCATAGACAGAACGGTTCCGATGATGCCGAGGGTCCAGATGACCACGTTACGGCTGACCTTGACGTTGAAGAACGCATTGATCATGGTCATAACGCCCAGGCCGGAAGAATACAGGTTGATGTCGTTGAGCTTGACGGTGGAGAAGACGACGATGCACACGCCGATGATGCCGGAGGTGGCAAGCATGATGTCGACGATATTGTCGGTGCCGGTGGCATGAGCGAGGATGACAGCCAGAAGGTTCATGCCCAGCTCGCCCAGGAACGTGCCGATCAGGGTCATCCAGAACACCTGCTTGCCGTTGTTGAGGAAGCGGGCATAGTCGGGAGTGCAGATGGCACCGGCAATAAAGCCGCCGGCAACCAAAGTGACCGCAGCGCCGAAGCCCAGAGCAGGACCCGGGAACGAATTGAACAGATCGATGGAACCGTGATCGCCCAAGACGATGACGGAAGACCAGACGACGACGATGATGAAAAGCGGGACGAACACCGTGGCGAACTTGGCGATGGCCTTGATGCCGAACACGACCAGGACCGTGATGCTGATACCGGTGATGGCAGCCCAGATGGGATAGTTGAACAGGCCGGTGATGTCATACATGCCTTCACCGAAGACGGAGTTCTGAACGCTGAACCAACCGACCATGGAGATGGCCACAACGCCGCCGAACAGAGCAGAGCCCATCTTGCCCAAACCGCACCAACGGGTCAGCAGACTGGTGGACAGACCCTCACGAGCGGCAGCGGTGCCGATGGCCCAGCTGACCACCTGCAAAAGGACCGAACCCAACATGGTGGCCCAGAAAGCCCCCCAAAACGTCATGCCGAATCCGAGAGCAGCGCCAAGCATCAGCTGAGAAACGCAGCAGATGGCTCCGATTCGAATGAAGAGAATCTCCCAAAGCGGCCGCTTCGCTTCCTGCGGCACACGCGACAGGGAGTAGTCGTTGTCGTTGCTTGCCATACGATATCCTTTTCCCGTTTCCATTACGAAGGCCCGAAGGGTTCTCGCGCGATACCCTGCAGAGCCGTGAAGATTCGGGCATTATACTCCAACACACTAAAGTGCCATACTGAAAATTGAAGGAATTACGGCAGCTGGCACGCGAATAGGGCAACGGAGACTGAATCCCGGCTGCGATTCGCTAAAGATTGCGCGCGATCTCCTCGAGACGGCGTACGCGATGGTATACGGCGCTCTTCGAAAGAGGCGGGTTCGCGCGCTCGCCAAGCTCCTTGAGGCTGGCGTCCGGGTTTTGGAGTCTCAGCTTGACGAACTCCTGCAAGCCCGCCGGAAGCTCCGCAACCTTGCCGCTCTCGGCAAGCTTTCGAATGCTGACTATCTGATCGATAGCGGCCTCGGCGCTTTTCGCTTGGTTCGCCACTTCGGCATTCACACGGCGATTGATATCGTTGCGAACGCTTTTGCGGACCCTCTCGTTCGCCATGGCCAGCGCGCACTGGTATGCACCGGTCAAAGCGAGAAACTCCGAAATGGCCTCCCCGCTTTTCAGATACACCGTATAGGAATTGCGCCTGCGAAGGATCCTGGCAGAGATTTCGCGCTCAGCAAGCAAGCGCACGATGTCGTCTGCCTGTTCGGCGCTTTCCATCGTGATTTCGAAATGAAAGTCGCCGCGGGGCTCTGAGATGAAACCGCTTCCCAAAAACGCACCGCGCAGATAGGCGGCGGCACAGCAGTTCTTCTCCACGAGATGGCTTTCGATGCCCAGCTCAAGACCATGGTCGCCAAGCACCCCCAGATCGTGGAGCGCTTCCTCGATGCCGGCCTGCGCAGGGACGGTGATCAGGTAGTTCGGTGTTTTATGGAGAACGCTGCGCCGCACGGTCAGCTCCGTCTTGAGGCTGTAGATGGTGTGCAGCAATCTGATGATCAGACGTGCAACCGAACTGATTTCTGTGGCAATCTCCAAACGGTAGCCACGCCCTCCGGACAAGAACAGAGTTCCCTCGATGCGCACAAGCGCCGCAAGAACGGCCTTATCGCAATGCGAGCATTCAGGCATGACGCGGGCAAGCTCGTCTTTGACATCTGAAGTAAAGGACATCGGAAATCCTGACAGGTCGAAATCAACGGATGGAAATGTGGGACTCCGGGCTTATCCGGCGGGACAGAGAAAGCTTGACCACGGTACCGAATGCAGCACGCAAAGCCTCCGGATCATGCCACGTCGGCTGAACGGGGTCCTCCAGGTCCCGGACGAGCACGGTGGTCCCACGAGAATGGATGGCCTCCACGTCTTTGTAGTCGACATACACGCGGCGGATTCCCCTTTCCTCCCATGGCGATGGGGCGGGAGAAGACTCCGTCGTCGCGGCCATGTGCGCATGCACGGCGCTCACCATGCGATCCATGCGGCTTTCGGGGATGAGCGCATCGGGACTGTGGATGAGCATAAAGTCAATGCAGCCCTCCATGCCGTGGCTCGCAAGTGCCTCGTAATGTTCCCGAGCCGAAAGCCCCCAAGTCTCCCCTTGCATGTCAGCCAGCGAGCACACGAAAACCGTTGCACCCTTCGAAGCGCGGATGGCATCGACGATACCCGGCACCAGCAGATTCGGGATGATGCTCGTGAACAGGGACCCCGGCCCCAAGACGATGAGGTCCGCCTCTTCGATAGCCTTGACAGCGGGCTCATAGGCGGTGATGGGGCCATCGGATTCCAGCCAGACGCGCGAAAGCGCGGTTTTGGACTTGCAAACCGTCGCCTGCCCCTCCAGCAAAGCACCGTCGCATGTACGTCCGCTCAGCCTGACCTTCTCCAAGGTGGATGGAAATACGTCCCCGCGCGCATTGAGCAGCTTTCCGCAGATGGAGATGGCTTCGGGAAACGAGCCCGTCGCATCCTCGAGCGCCGAAAGCATGAGATTGCCCAGTGTGTGGTTTCGGGCGAAGGAGAAGCGGTACTTGAATGCCTTGGTCAAAGGATCATCGGGGTTTGCGGCCATGGCGGCCAGGCACTTGCGTATGTCGCCGGGAGGAAGCACGCCCGCCTCCTCGCGCAGTATTCCGGTGGAACCGCCATCGTCGGCCATAGCGACAACAGCGGATGTCTTTGCCCCAAGGCTCAGCAAGGTGCGGATGGACACCGGAGCCCCCGTGCCTCCGCCGATGACGACAGCCTTGAGCTGACCTGAGGTGGCACCGAATATCTGCGGGGTCTTCTCTATTTTGGAGAACAGCCGGGCGAAAGCGGCTGTCTGAGCGGGATCGTGGGTGAAGGGGGCGGTCATCAGCGCACCGCCGCCGACTCGTCAGGGGAAAGCGCACGAACCACCGATTCGGCAAGCGCGAGATCGCGGTGGGCAACGCTCACGCGATAGCCTTTGTTCTTGAGATAATCGCCCGTGGCCTCGGCAAGCGCAACGCTTCGATGCTGGCCGCCCGTGCACCCGACGGCGATGGCAAGCTGCTGCTTTCCCTCCGAAACATATCCGGGCATGACGACATCGAGAAGAGCCTTCCAGTTCTTGAGAAACTCCGCCGTCTCATCACGCAGAATCACGAAGTCACGCACGCGCGCATCGAGACCGGTCAGAGGACGAAGCTCGGGGTCGTAATACGGATTGGGCAGGAAACGCACATCTATGACGATGTCGGCATCCAGCGGCGAGCCATGCTTGAAACCGAAGGAATACACCGTCACCGCAAGCCCTTCGCGGGCGGAGCGGTCGGAAAACGAATCATGGAGCCTTGAGCGCAGCTGCATGGGCATGATATCGGTGGTGTCTATCACATCCCAGGCAACATCCTTGATGCGGGCAAGCAGCTCACGTTCGGCCTTGATGCCCTGGGCGATGGTCATCCCCTCGCCGCAAAGCGGATGCATGCGCCTGCTGGCTTTGTAGCGCGCAACGAGCTTGCCATCATCCGCATCGAGGAAGATGATGCGGAAATCAACTCCCTCGGCACGGAGCTGATCGAGCTGGAAGACAAGATCGAAGAAAAACTCCTTGTTGCGGGCGTCGCACACAACGGCCAGCTTATGCGGCGTGGCGCCATCAGCCGATTTCGCCATGGAAATCAGATCAGGCAGGAGCCCAGCGGGCAGGTTGTCTATGCAGTAATATCCCATATCCTCGAACGCATGCATGGCCTCCGTTCGCCCGGCACCGCTCATGCCGGTTATAAGAACCAGTTCGGGGTTGTCCGCATCGGTCATAAACGCTCCTCACTCATTTGGCGCTCCTCATTATACTGCGACAGCACCGCATAGACCTCTTCGGCCACATCTTCCGGAACCACCCCTGCCGCTTTTATTTCATCCAGAGCGGCGCTTCGCAACTTCCTGAAGCCTCCCATGGCTGCAAGCAGGGCCTTCTTACGGACTGGTCCCAGACCCACAACCTCATCGAGGATGGATTTCGTCATGGCCTTGCCGCGCAGCTCCCGGTGGAACGTGATGGCGAAGCGATGGCTCTCATCGCGGACGTGCTTGACAAGGTACAGAGAGCTCGATCCGCTGGGCAGCACCACCGGGCCGCTGTCCTGCCACGGGACGAAAAGCTCCTCATCCCGCTTGGCAAGGCCGCACACGGGGATATCATCCACGCCCAGTTCGGCGAGCTTGGCCAAAGCCGCGGACAGCTGAGGTTTGCCGCCGTCCAAAATGAGCAGGTCGGGCTTGGACCCGAACCGTTCATCGGCCATGCGCTCGGGCGCGTAGCGCCTACCGAGCACCTCCTGCATGCTCAAAAAGTCATTAGCCTCGTCAAGCGGCGTTTTGATCTTGAAGCGGCGGTACTGATTCTTATCAGGCCGGCCGCCTGTGAACACCACCATGGACGCAACGGTATGCTTTCCATGGATGGTGGAGATGTCGAAGCACTCGATGCGCATGGGAGGAGCATCGAGTGCCAACGCGCTTTCGAGTTGCAGAAGCGCCTCGTTGATGCGTTTGTCCTCATAGTTCGTGCGAACTTTGTACCGGTTGAGGGTATGGGACGCATTTTTGCGCGCCATTTCCAACAGCTCGTATTTCTCACCGCGCGAAGGGGCCGTGAAACGCACCTTGGCCCCATGCTTGCTTGCAAGCTTGCCGGTCAACCACTCGGACATGGCCTGCTCGTCTTCGGGCAGCTCCTCAACGATTACCTCGCGGGGAATGGAAGTGGTTGCATCGTAGTAGCGCAGAAGGAAGCTTCGCAGCAGATCCTGATCGGGGACATCGTTGCCGCGGTCCAAAACGAATTCGTTGCCGTTGATGATGCGCCCTTCTCTGATCTGGAATACATGAACGCCGGCGATGGTTTCCTCCCGGTGAATTCCCACCACGTCCGCATCGAGGTTGCGCGAAGACACGGCATGCTGCCTGTCATCAAGGGACTCGATGGTTTCGATGCGGGACTTGATGCGCCCGGCGCGCTCGAAATCCAGCTCAAAGGCGGCTTGCATCATCTCCGATCTGAGCTCTTCGATGAATTCGCCATGATGCCCCGACAAAAACCGCTCTATGCGGCGCACATTCTCGGCGTATTCCTCCGGCGTGATCCACCCGCAGCACGCTCCCGGACCCAAACCCACATGGGCATCGAAGCAGGGTTTGCTGCCCTGCTCGGAGAGAAAGGCCGAAAGATCGCCGGCATCCAGCTTGCGCTTCATGCGCCGCCACTGCTCGCATTTTCCGCTGCATATGGGGACGACGCGTCGTGCGATATCCACCATGTCGCGAGCCGCCCGGCTATCGGTGTAAGGGCCGAAGTAACGCGTTTCGGGAACGTGCTTCTCGCGCGTGTACTTGATAACGGGGAAAACGTCGCCTTTCGTGAGCGCGATGAACGGATAGCTTTTATCATCCTTGAAGTCCGCATTGAAAAACGGAGAGTACTGCTTGATGAGATTCTTTTCCAGCACAAGAGATTCGTGCTCGTTATCGACGACCACGTAATCGAAGGAGGCTATCTGGCTGAGCATGAGGGGGATCTTCGCCCGTTCATCCTGACCCATGACATATTGCTTCATACGCGCGCGCAGCTGCTTCGCCTTGCCCACATAGATGACCTGCCCCGAGGCATCTTTCCACAGATAGACGCCCGGCAATGCCGGGACGCTGGCCAGCTGGCGCTTGATCGATTCGATGCGTTGTTCGCAAGCGGCGGTATCTATGCTGTGAGATGCGGTATCCATGGCCGGAATTATAAAGCATACCGACATCATGGAGACGCAGAGGCCGAAGGGTCCATGACGGTGGCATAATGCAACCCAGCACAACCATCTCGAAGCCTGCGCACCCGCAGAATACACGGGCTCGCAGAAGAGGTTCCGATCCCAAGGAGGCACCATGATCAACAAGTTCTGCAAGAAACCGCTGTGGGAATGCTCGAAGACGCTTGCCGCCGTAGCGCAGGGCGAGCGACCGGCCGATATGGTGATCAAAGACGCGCAACTCATCAACGTCTGCACCGCAGAAGTGCAAAAAGGCGTTGACATCGCCATCGCCGACGGGCGCTTCGCCTACATCGGCAACGCAGAGCATTGCATCGGCGAGGGCACTTCGGTGATAGATGCACAAGGCGCCTTTGTGGCTCCGGGCTTCCTGGATGGCCACATCCACGTCGAATCCTCCATGATGGGCGTGGGCGAATACGCCCGTGCCGTGGTGCCGCACGGAACCGTCGGTATCTACATGGATCCGCATGAGATCTGCAACGTTTTGGGGCTCGAAGGCGTCAAGGTGATGGAGGAAGACGCACGCCGCACCCCGCTTAAGACCATGATCACCATCCCGTCGTGCGTGCCCGCCGTCCCCGGATTCGAAGATACGGGTTCGGCAGTATTCGCTAAAGACATCGCGGAAACGATGGAATGGGACAGCGTCGTGGGCCTGGGCGAGATGATGAACTTCCCCGGCATTCTTGCCGGCACCGACCATGCCCATGGCGAAGTGGCCGAAACCCTCAAGGCGGGCAAAATCGTAACAGGCCACTACTCCATGCCCGAAGCCGATCGCGGACTCAACGCCTACATCGCATCGGGCATTCGCTGCTGCCACGAGTCCACGCGTCCCGAAGACGTCTTGGCGAAGATGCGCCTCGGAATGTACGCGCAGATTCGCTACGGGTCCGCCTGGCAGGACCTCCCTGCGCTGGCCCCCGCCATCACCGAACACGAGATAGACACCCGTTTCGCCACGCTCATCAGCGACGACACGCATCCGCACACCCTTGTGGCATTCGGCCACCTCGATCATATCCTTCGCACTGCCGTTTCCTACGGAATCGACCCAATCCAGGCAATTCAAATGGTGACCATCAACACCGCACAATGCTTCCAGATGGACCACGAGCTGGGTTCAATCGCGCCCGGCAAATGCGCTGACCTGGTCTTTCTCGAGGATCTCGAGCGCTTTAAGGTCACCCGCACCATCATCGACGGTGAAATCGCGGCTGAGAACGGCGAGGCCGCATTCGACCTCGAACCCTTCGAATTCCCCGCGTGGGTCACGCACTCCATGCATGTGGGATGCGAAATCACGCCCGCATCCTTCGCCATCAACGCCCCCGAAGACGCTGAGGGCACAGCGCGCATCCGTGCGATTGAGATCATCGGCGGCAAAGTGGGAACCGTGGAGTCCCATGTAGACCTGCCCATCGTCGACGGCAAGCTTGAAAGCGATTTGGACGAAGACCTCCTCAAGACCTTCGTCTTCGAGCGCCATCACGAAACGGGAACTTTCGGGTACGGATTCACGAAAGGCTTCGGCATCAAGCGCGGGGCCATGGCATCGACGGTCGCCCATGATGCCCATAACCTGCTCGTCGTAGGCACCAACGACGAGGACATGGCGCTTGCGGCCAACACGCTCATCGAGTGCGGAGGCGGCATGGTGGTCGTCGCCGACGGCCAGGTGCTCGGTCTGGTGGAGCTGCCCATCGCCGGCTTGATGGACTCGCTTGATGCCGTGAGCATGAGCGAGAAGGTCCATGCGGTGGAAAAGGCCTGGGAGGAAATAGGATGCACCCTCCCCTCCCCATTCATGACCATGGCGCTGATCCCGCTCGCCTGCTTGCCGCAGCTTCGCCTCACCAACCGGGGGCTCGTAGACTGCACGACCTTCTCATTCGTCCCGCTCACGGTGGAAAACTGACCGTCCGCCCGCCCGCGGATGCACGTCGCAAAACCGTCGCGCATGCCGTAACCGGTCGGAAACAATTTGCTCCTACCATGCCATCATTGCCGAACAGAAACCTGAGGAGGATTACATGTCGTACATCCAGCGCGTAATCGATGATGTTAAATCCAAAAACCCCGATCAGCCTGAGTTCATCCAGGCCGTTACCGAAGTGCTCGCTTCCTTGGAGCCCGCAATCGCGGCTCATCCCGAATATGAGAAGGCCGGCCTTCTCGAGCGCATGGTCGAGCCGGAACGCACCATCATGTTCCGCGTACCCTGGACCGGCGATGATGGCACGGTCCACGTCAATCGCGGATACCGCGTGGAATACAACAGCGCACTGGGTCCCTACAAAGGCGGTCTGCGCTTCCATCCCTCCGTCAACCTCTCCATCATCAAGTTCCTGGGCTTTGAGCAGTGCTTCAAGAACAGCCTCACCACGTTGCCCATGGGCGGCGGCAAAGGCGGCAGCGACTTCGATCCCAAAGGCAAGTCCGATGCTGAGATCATGCGCTTCTGTCAGAGCTTCATGACCGAGCTTTCGCGTCACATCGGCCCCAACACGGACGTCCCCGCCGGAGACATCGGCGTCGGCGGACGCGAGATCGGCTACATGTTCGGTCAGTACAAGCGCCTGCGCAACGAGTTCACGGGCGTGCTGACCGGCAAGGGGCTCTCTTTCGGCGGCTCGTTGGCCCGCCGCGAGGCCACGGGCTACGGCCTGGTCTACTTCGTCGAAGAGCTTCTCAAGCAGCGCGGCGAAACCTTTGAGGGCAAGACCGTGTGCATCTCCGGTGCGGGCAATGTGGCCATCTACGCATGCGAGAAGGCCCAGCAGCTGGGAGCCACGGTGGTCACGATGAGCGACTCCACGGGATGGGTGCACGACCCCGCCGGCATCAACCTCGACATCGTCAAGCAGATCAAAGAGGTGGAACGCGGCCGCATAAGCGAATATGCCGATCGTGTCGAAGGATCCGTCTACCATGAAGGTCGCGGCGTATGGAACATCCCCTGCGATATCGCACTGCCCTGCGCCACCCAAAACGAACTGCTCATCGATGACGCAAAAGCCCTCGCGGCCAACGGCTGCACCGTTGTCGCCGAAGGCGCGAACATGCCCACCACACTTGATGCCACCGAATTCCTCCAGGCAAACGGCGTCGCTTTCGTTCCCGGCAAAGCCTCCAACGCCGGCGGCGTTGCCACGAGCGGCCTTGAGATGAGCCAGAATTCCGAACGCCTTTCATGGAGCTTCGAGGAAGTCGATGAGAAGCTGCGCGGAATCATGGTGAACATCTTCCATGCCGCCGATGACGCGGCCCGCGAAGTGGGCTGCGAAGGCAACTACGTCGTAGGTGCAAACATCGCCGGATTCAAGAAGCTCGCAGACGCCATGATGGCCCAGGGAATCGTGTAAGCCTGGCCCGGATAGGCAGAACCGCGAACCAAGGCCCGTGCAATGCACGGGCCTTTTCTATGCCGCCAGCGATGAAACGATCTGCACCCCCCGTTCATGCTCAATCCTATAGTTCTCCGCAGGTGTATAATAAATGGATGCCCGGGCTTGCGTTCCATCCCGGAACGCAAGCCCGCAAACGCAGCAGATACGAAGAAGACAGCATGAGGAGAGCCGTCTTGAAAAAGGCTTGCAGCATAATCACCACCACCGTCCTCGTTCTTGCGGTCTTGCTGCTCATCGCATTCGCAGGGGTCAAGGTTTTCGGACTGACACCATACGCCGTCCTCAGCGGCAGCATGGAGCCCCAATTCCCCACCGGCTCGCTCATCTATGTCCGAGACGTCGACCCAGCCACCATCACCGAAGGCGACTCCATCACCTTCGAGCTTGAATCGGGAGCACTTGTCACCCATGAGGTGTACGAGATAGACCATGATGCCCGCGAGTTCCGCACCCAAGGCATCGCCAACACGGACTCCTCAGGCGAAATCGTCCATGATGCACTCCCCGTCTCCTTCGAGAGCGTTCTTGGAACCCCTGTGTTCTGCGTCCCCTACCTCGGATATCTCAACCAATTACTCACGGGCATTTCCGGCTTGTTCACCCTGGGCGCCTGCATTCTCGCCCTCATCGCCCTCAATCTTGCGGCGTCACTATTCTCGGACAAACCTGAGAAGGCGTCTCGGGGCCGCCATGCGGCGCCACCCCGCCCTTGAAGCACATGCAGGCCTTCCCGGCCCACTTCGGACCGAGACGAATAGAAGATGCCGCGCAAGGTACGCGGCGCGAAGGAGTAAAGGAGCGAAGATGGAAACGAAGACCAGAAGAAAGCGGACAGCTCTCGCGGTCGTCCTTGTCGCATGCCTTGCGCTCGCAGGCGTGCTGGGCGTGATGGCATGGTATTCATCGCAGAGCGAAATCACCAACACATTCACCACAGGAAACATCAAGCCGCCCACCACCGACCCGACCGACCCCGGCAAGAAGGACCCCATCGACGAGAACAAGGATCCCTCCGAAGGCGGGCACAAGGGTCAGGTCAGCGGCAACATCGTCGAAGATGCCTGGATTCCCAACTCCCACATCGCCCCCGGCTCCGCCGTTGCGAAGAACCCCAACGTGGGCCTGGCTCCCACCTCTGACGCCGCTTACGTCTTCGTGTATGTCGACAACAAACTCGGCGATGGCACTCATTTCACGCTGAACGCCAACTGGAAACCCGTTGAGGCAACGCAGTACAACCCCGGCACCGGTGCCGTTGAAGACGAATACACGGGCGGTTTGTTCATGTACGTGGCTCAGGGTGCCGAAGCAGCAATGCTGCAGCCCGATTCCGTTGGCGGACTGGACGTCTGGACCGGCGAGATCTTCTCTTCCGTTTCCGCGGACGCAGATGCGCAGATTGCAGCCAAGCCTCAGATGAAAGTCAGCGCATTCCTTATCGCCAAGAGCAACACCTCCGAAGAACTCAGTGCACAGACCGCTCTTACGGCTGCCAAGAACTGGGCAAACAACGACCTGGAGAAGCTCGCATAACCGCAACGAACAAACCAATGCATGCCGCACCCCGCAAGACCAACGTTTGGCGGGGTGCGGAACAAGGCGAGCCGGAAACCGGTAAACAGTGAGGAAGGGGGTCTGACCATGGAAGAGGAAGCCGAGAAGGCCGTCGGTCAGTCCAACATCGACTTCAAACGGCGCATCATAGCCGTGGCGGCCGTTTGCGCGCTTTGCGCTCTGGCCGTCATCATGGCAGCGCAGACCATCTCCTCCACTGCTCACACGGTCAAATCGAACAACATCATGACATTCGGATCCGTTACCATCCAAACGCTTGAGACCACCTTGTCGGCCGATGGGCGGGAGATCGCCGTCCCCGATACGGAAACCATGTCTGAATCCGCCCCGTCCAGCCGCATCGTGCGCGTGAAGAACATCGGCGACGAACCGGCATTCATTCGCGTCAAGCTCTCCATCACAGCTGCGAATTCCCAGGGCGGCGAAGTGTCCGCTGACCACCTTGCATCCTATGTTTTCGATGACCCTTCCTGGGTTGAACGCGACGGCTGGTATTACTTCGATTCACCTTTGTCGCCAGGTCAGACCACAGGAGCATTGATAACGGCCGTACAGTTCGACGTGAGAGAAGCACAAAATATTGCCTCGGACGGAATGGTGCATCTTGACATAACGGCACAGGGGGTCCAATCCAAGAACAACGGTGAATCCGCCTTCAGCGCAGAAGGCTGGCCCGAGGAGGCAAGCCGATGACCGAACGCACTCAAGCGCCCCTGCTCAAAATCATCGCCGCGGTCTTTGCAGCCATGCTGTGCGCCGTAGCGCTATCGCTTGCCGCTCCCGCAACATCTGCCCATGCGCAAGACGAAACGACCATCTACATCAGGTCTACCAACGATCTCATAGCTGAAGCCCTTTCCTCTCGCACGTCTGACACCTCCGGAATCACCTACATCCTTGACCTGAGCGGTGAAGATGTAGGCGGGCCGGACGGCAAGACGCTCGACCTCACCGACTCTCATGTCGATTCCATCGTCGATCAGATAGGATCCCTCACATTCGGCACGAAGGACAATCCCTTCAAAGGCACCTTCGATGGCAACGGCTATACCATCAAGGGCCTTGACTACCATCGTTCCATCCTGGCCAGTCCCGATACCGGATTGTTTGCGTGGACGAAAGGCGCGGTGATCAAGAACCTCAATCTCACCGATGCATATGTGGGCGCCGACTACCGCGGAGGCGTCGTAGTCGGATACGCCGAAGACACACGTATCGAAAACATCAAACTGACCAATTGCACCTCATCGGTAACGCCTGCGAACAATGCTGTCTCCCTGGTCACCAACGCAGGGCTTGCCGGCGGCATGGTGGCCGGCGAAGCCTGGAATTCAACGTTCTACAATGTCGAAGTACAGGGCGGATCCGTCGTCAACAACTCCACAGCAGCCGTTTCCGGACTAGGAGGAGAAGGCCTTTACCTCGGTAGCATCGTAGGCATTGCGAAGAACTCGACCATCGAGTATTGCCGCGTCACGCCCATCAGAAACATAGAAGCGGATGGCACCGCAACCTACACATATACCCGCGTCCATAACAAATACGATATTGCAATCGGCGCCGTATCCGGGCAGGCCATCTACTCAGGCGGCATTGCAGGCTCGCTCTACGATGGCAGCGAGGCGATAGATTGCTTCTCAACCGCAGATTGCTACACCTATGGCGGAACATACGTGAGCGTTGGCGCAGGAAACGTCGGTTACACCGGCGGCATTGTGGCACGCGTGGATGATTATTCGCTCATCGAACGATGCCATTACGCCGGAAACCTCCATTCGAAGCTCTACAATGCGCTGCTTGTCATCCCCATCATCCAATACAACATCCGCCTCGGCGGCATCGTCGAACGCGACGACGACGCCCAAGCTGTCATCAAGAATTCCTACTACGCTCCCCATTTCAGCGCAGAACCCGACACGGACAAGGATATTCCCGCCATCTACGATCGCTCCGGCAAAAAGGTATATGCCGGAGCTTCGTTCGGCTCCCAAGACGAAGAGACCTACCGCGACCGCAGCTTCTGGGAAGCCGAGGGCTTCGATTTCGCAGGGGGCACCGTGAGGACATCGCGTGCGCTCGCAGGTCAACCCCATGTGAACAAATGGGTCATGGACAACGAACTCGGAATCCCCGTGCATGGAGATTCAGTCAAAGCCACCTTCGATTTCCCAGGTGCAGGAACTGCGGAGATCGGACCCTCCGACACCCTTTCGCCCAACGCATCCCAAATGACTTCGGACGCCTTCGAATTCGCAGTCCAAGGGTTCGTCTATGCAGATACCGCCATGGAGTTCAACGCTGCAGTCAACCCGGTATCCCCTGAAACCACTCCCGACGTCACCGATACCGCCAACAATCAGGGTTTCCGCTTCGTGGGCTGGTACCGCGAACCCAATGTCTCGGTAAACGACGTGGATCCCAGCCACTCGTTCTTCGACCCCATCGTACGTGACGAATCCAAAATGGTCTCGAGCTCCCCCATGTATGTCGCCGAGAACACAGGGCCCGGCAATTACGACAAATTCGCCGGAAACGACCTGTTCGTCGCCGCCATGGAAGCCCAAGTCCGCTACCACGATGTGGTCGGCAACGTCGTCGACCATGCGGGTGCCCCGGACGCAACAGGCGAAGACGACTGGTACAAATTCGAAGACACACTGCCCGATGCCGCCGAACCGCAGAGCGACCGCACCAACGGCGTCACCGAAAGCGCAAGATTCATCGGATGGACCACGGTTGCAGGTCCTGACGGCGGCGGCTGGGCGGCCATCTCGGCCGGCGATCTGACCGCACTGGTGAATGGCGGCAATTTCTACACCGCAGGGGATCCGGTGCTCAAGCCCATGGACCTCTATCCGGTTTACTTGGATTACATCTCAAACATCATCACAGTTTGCGAAGGCAACGAGCAAGACGACGTCGATGACCTCACGCAGCGAATCGGTGTCGCAACAACCAACGCTGTTGCCAATGGCGACTCCTACACCATCCAAATGCAAGGCGCCGACAAAGGAAGCCTCCCTTACGGCTACCGGTTCACAGGGTGGTACGAGACCGATTCGGAAGGCAACGAATGGCGCGTCAGCACCGAACCCTCTTACACGCTGCCTGCGGATGTGGATCTCACCAAGCCCCATACCTACACCGCTCGCTTCGAATACCGCATCGACGCCTGGCTGCCGCTTCGCATACCCGGCATCACCGGCAAAGGTGAATACGGATATCAGGAATATTTCGCCCAAAACAATCTTGAGCTCAACGGTCTGTTCGCCACGGTCTGGATGCCGTACCTGGCGCAAGGATCAGACATCAAGGCGAGCCTTGGCACTCCGTCCGTACGCGGACGCTTCCATTATTGGACCGACCATGTCAACGTCGCCGCATATCCCGCCTATGCTGATGACTTCACCTTGAGCTCCGATGAGTTGGACGCGCTCAAGGATTCCCCCGACATTCCCGAGCTGGCCGACACCGAAGCCCTCGTGACGTCGCCCATGGATATCGATGCGATCGTTGAGTACGAAGGCTTCTACGATGTCGTATCCTTCACGGACTTCCCCGGCTCATACGACACCTACGCCGTATCGATAGACGGCTTGGGCAGAGGCAACATCGACCTTGACGCTCAAAGCGGATACCGATACAAGGGCATCGTAAGGTTCTCCACGAAGGTGGGCAACCGTCCTGACTTCGGAGACGGAACCACCCACATGAACAGCACTGACTTCCGTAAAGAATGGAATGGCCGCTCAATCCATTGGACCGATTCGTCGCATCTGTTCGATGACAACTACCAGAACGTCTATTTCCTCAAAGCCTCCGCAGATATCAACTTCTACGACATGGAAGGCGCCAAAATCTACACGCCCGACTCGCCGCTCGATCTTTCGCAGCACTTCTACAGCCCTAACGATTTCCCCAACGATGCAACGGCCACGCGTAAATATCAGTCCATGCTCTTTAACGCCGAAGGTGTAGCCACGGTTCCAGAAACAGCACTCACAAGCCGCGAAACCATTGCACCGTCCGATCGCATTGAGCCTGTGGGCTTGGGATCGGTCCCCTTCGACCTCAACCCTGTGGTTGAAGGCGGCCAGGCAGACCCGGTTACCGGAGATGCTTCAGGTCGCTTCATATACCGGGACGGAGCATATTACGGGTTCCTTGGATGGATGTGCCCGCAAAGCCTCACCTCTGCGGAAATGTCCCACGCTTTCGTAGATGCGGCGCCCACCCTTGGTGCCGCAGGCTACGTTGCGACAAGCGCCGCCAATGCGGTCCCTTACCTGCTCACCCCAAACACGCGCGTTGAGCACGCCATGGACATCTATCCCGTTTACGCGAAATTCGACATCGCCACAACTACGAATGTAGCTCGCGCCGGCGTACCCGAAGGGAGCGGGATCAACATTCCCATCGACCCAGCCTACGCCGTCTCCGTTGCGGATGAATCCGGTTTCACCGTATGTCTCGAAGCCGATATCACCACCAAAGTAGGCCAAGGCACCGAAGAGACCTACCGCCTGACTTCGTTTACCGTCGAACGACAGGATGGATCCGTCGAGGTGCTGAACCCCGTTGCCGCCGACCCGGGAAACGTCTTCGAATACAGCGTGCTTCCGGGAGAATCATATCTGTTCGTCGCATACTACGAACCGCTTGCGGTCTCCTACCACACAAGCGAAACCGATGTCGCCGTATTCGTCAGAAACAAAGGAGACAATTTAGGCAAAGCGCCTGAGCAGGCCTTCCAGTTAGATCCCATCGATGCGGCGGCCGGCTCATGCGTGGTATTCGCAGGTTGGACCGAACAGCGACCCGAATCGGGAACCTATCTTATCGTGGAAGCTAACCAGCAGCCTAAACTTGTCAAACCTACCACGATTGTCGAACGATGCATGGAGCTTTTCCCTGTATTCCGCAAGGTGAACGTCACCGTTGACTCGAACATCGATGACATCCTGGCACAAAACGGCACGGACGCTGAAACAGTGCGCTCCCTCCAGCGCACGCCGGAAGGCCTTCTCGCCTTGAGCGCCAAAGCACCGGCAGGCTATAAATTCACCGGCTGGTATCGTGATTTCACCTCAAATTCTGACAAGGGCGCGTTGGTTTCTGAAGCTGACACCTATGTGCTACCCACCACGAGCCTGATGAAGCCTGGCCACTATACTGCTGTTTTCCAAGAGATCCACGAGGTACGCTACCACGACACACACGGCAATCTCATCTTCACCGCGTACGTGGATCACGATTCGGGGCGCTCTTTCATCACCACGCAAACCGATGACCAAGGCCAGACAGCGGAAGCCCTTGAGGACATCGAAGCATGGCAGGCCATAAGCCAATCCCTTGAGGCAGAAGGCAACCAGCCCGACGCCGCACTCCACGAACTCATCTACATGTGGCAATGGGTTGACAAGAATGGCAGCGTGGTTTCCTGGAACGATTTCTGCCGCAAGCCAATCATCGGTGATATGGACCTCTACCCCATCACAAGACAGGTAAGCTCATTCGATGATCAGCATGTCGAAAACACCGATGCACTGTACTGGACGCTTGATCCTCGTTCCGACGTACCCGTCAAGGCATACTTCAAGCAGGCCTACCCGAACTCTTCGCTGACAATCCATGTCGACGAAGCAGCATATGCGCCTTCAGCGGATGGCTCCGTCACCCCGACCCTCAGTCCCGTCCCTGATAGAAACATAGGCCTCCATGCTGCCGCAATCCAGGGAGAGCCCTGGGTGAAGGCAACGGACGCTGCAGGTGATGCCGTCTTTGAACTCAACGGGTCCATCATCTTGACCAAAACCACCGAAGACCCCCATGCAGCAGGAATGCCGTTCTGCTTCAAAGTCACAGAGACCATGAGCGGGACAACGAGGGACGTGACCGTCACCCTGCCGGCAATCCCATCTCCTGATGGCGCATATGCAGCCAGCGTTGCAATCGATGTTCCCGTTGGCAGATTTAAAGTCACGGAAGACGCATCATGGGCTTGGCGCTACGACTCATACATGTTGGGGCCCTCAACAGATTCCGATGCTCAAACCCCTTCCGCCAGCATCGAATTCGATGTCTTCGGATCCCCTGTTGAGGTGAGCTGCACGAACAGCCTGGCTGTGACCTCGTGGCTCGATGCTTCGGCCAACGTCAAAAACGAATTCGCCGCTCAAGGAGGTGGTGCATGATGCACGGCAACCATGCTGCCAACGTCGCCCCTTCCCGTAGGCATCGCAAAACCATCGCCGCAATTGCCATCATTGCCGTCTTGGCCTGCATTGCAACTGCAGGACTCACCCTCGCTTGGTACTCGGGAACGTCATCGATCCTGAATCCGTTCACCAAAGGAGCCGTAGACGTTGAGATCAACGAACAGTTCGATCCTGCGACGGGCAAGAACAACGTCACCGTCAGCATCCCTTCGAATACGTTCGCTGTCGACGCCTATGTCCGCGCCCATGTGGACGTCTACTGGCAGGATGCACAAGGCAATCGCCTCTGGGAAGAGCCTGTCGAAAAGGGCTCGTCAGCTGACTTCGACTACGAAATCATCTGGGCTTCATTCGGTTCCCCGGGAACGGCGAACGCCTGGCTCTCCGGTGCTGACGGGCACTATTACTGGTCATCCCCCGTCGCCCCAGGAGCCTCAACCGATCCGCTCATCGTGAGCTGCACGCAAAACGTCCGCTACACGGATGGACGCGTGCTGGTGGTAGACATCTCCACGCAAGCTGTGCAAGCCGATCCCAACACAGCCTTCAATGAATCCTGGGGTCCGCACGCCGGATTCCAGTCAGGAGGCGACGCCGTTTTGACCACGCGTACTTCCGCAGCACAAGGAGGTGCGGCATGATCAGACGTACTTCAAACTTGGCCTTCTCCAAACCACCTATCGCAGCTTTGACTCTGTTGGCCGCACTCTGCCTCGCCGTCTCCATCATCGTCGCGCTGCCAAGCTCCAACGTTTTTGCCGCAGATCAAACGCCAACGGTGACCTACGATGCAGCGACAGGCGAATTTTCCTACAGCAATGCGCCGGACGGTGACCTGCTTGCGAATTTCAAAGGGCTCATGCCCGGCGATACAGTCGAGCAGACTGTTTCTATCGAGGTGGTCAACTCGCAGGAAGTCGTGGCCATTTACGCAAGCGCACAGTACGAAGACAGCGAGATCGAAGGCATTGAATCCGTTGGCCTCAGCGTTTCCTTCGATGAAACCGCATCCCAAGCCGGGACACTTGGCGATGCCCATGGCATGGGTGACTCTGTCCTGCTAGCCCGCTTCCATGGCAATGGATCGCAGACCGGAACCGTCCAAGTCCACGTTCCGCCTGACCTGGGAAATGACACCGCCGATACATCGCATATCCTGACCTGGCAATTCACAGCCCAGCACGAAGGAGTCCTTCCGCATGACGACGGCAAACCCTCCGACCTTGCCCAGACATCCGACGAAGCCCAAACTGCAATCTGCATCGCCTCCCTCGCCGCCTTCACCGCATTCGCCTGCATGATCACGGCCGTAAGGCGGATTCGCAGAATCGAATGCATCTGAACGCGGCGACAAGGGAAGCGCTTGGGCCATGCGCACATTCCGTACGCACAGCCCAAGCGACAACGTTCCATCGACCTTCAAGGAAAACATGCTCTACATTCTTACCGGAAGAATCCAAACAGGAAAAACCCGTTGGCTGGGCTCGATGGTCGGATGCCTTGAAGACCATGGTGTCGTATGCGAGGGGGTTCTTGCGCCCGGCATATGGAAAGAAACTTCCGATGGATCGCGGGTCAAACTCGGGATCTCCAATGAGCTGCTCCCCGATCATCGAACCTTAAGGTTCGCATTGCGCAGCGACCTTTCCTGTTCCAGCGCAGAGCGCAACCCAGCTTATAAAGCAGCCGAGACCCCTATGCGTTGGCATATCGAAGATGAAGCTGTACAGACCGTCAACGCTCATTTCGACATCATGCGCTACGGCATGCAAGCACCCCAATCCAGTAGCGAATCTTCGATGGGCGAAGAATCGCGGAACCAAAAGCGTGTCTTGGTGATAGACGAGCTGGGACCATTGGAATTATTGCGGGGAGAAGGCCTGACAAGCGCAGTCAAACTCCTGGAGGATGGACCACGTTCCCGTTACGCATTCGCCATCGTGGTGATCCGCGAACTACCAGAGCTGATCGCTCTTGCCAAGGACAGGTTCGAGGCGGCATGGCAGCAAGTTGAAACAGTGGTTCCGTCGGAAAGCACCGCTCGCTTGATTCTTGCCAGGGCTTTGAGCTCCGGCAACTAACATGAAGCGCTTTCGCTTTCCTTATCCGACTTGGAGCTGACAAGGATCACCATTGCGATGATGAGGGCGAAGCCGACCAGGTCAATCGATGGAAACACCGTATGCAACCATGTTGCGGAAAAGACCGTAGCGGCAATCGGTTCGACGGCAGCGATGAGCGACGCTTTGACCGGGCCTATATCCGATATAGCCTGAAGATAAGCCCACCCCGCCATAACGGTTCCAACAAGCGTAAGCCCCAGAGACCCGAAGATGAAACCGCCGTCTATGGTCAATGAGGGGAATGCAGTCCAGGGCTGCTCAATGCAGCATACGACGAACCCCCCGATGAGAAGGCCGACGCCGATAGTCACCATGCTCCCCCACTTTCCAATCATCCTGGTAGGAAGGAGATTGTAGGCGGCAAGGCCTATCGCGGACAGCAAACCCCAGACAAGTCCGGGCACCGGCATGGCAAGCGAGGTGACGTCGCCATGCGTTGCTATCAAGAACACCCCGGCAAGCGCAAGAACAAGTCCGGTGATTTCGCGTTTACGCGGAAGGCGATGGCTCAGACGGCAACTGTAGAACATGATGATGGCAAGGCCGAGCATCTCCAGAACGGTTGCAGTTCCCGAATCAGTGTTCATGATGGCCATATGATAGGTAATCTGGCAGAACGCAATGCCGAATAGACCGTACAGGAGCAACCGTGTCAATGATTGGCGGTCCTTGACGGCGCCGATCAGGCGCTGCCTGTCAATCACCAAGGCAATGCAGATGAAGATGATGCCAGACAAGAACATGCGCATCGAGGTCAGCCAAATAGGATCGACCGAGTACGACTCGAACATGAACTCGGCACACGTGCCCGAAAAGCCCCATCCCACTCCGCCGAGCAACGCCAGCAACACACCCCTGACGGTACGGGCTCGACCCGAAACAACCATACATGCCCCCTCAACCATGCACTATCGCAACGGCTCACATTCTATGACAAGACCGATAAACGGTACACCGGCTATTCCACCCGAACGACAAGAGCATCCGAGGAGCTTCCACCATCATCAACACGAAAGAATATCACGCAAGAAACGACCGGTGTGGCTTTCTTCAACAGTTGCAACTTCTTCGGGGGTACCGCACGCCACGATGGTACCGCCTCTGAACCCGCCTTCAGGACCCAAGTCGATGATTCTGTCAGCCGATTTGATGACATCAAGGTTGTGCTCGATGACAAGCATCGTGTTCCCTTTGTCCACAAGACGCTGCAATACCTCGAGAAGCTGACGCACATCTTCCATATGCAGACCCGTAGTGGGTTCGTCGAGAATATAGAACGTGCGCCCGGTTTGGCGCTTCTGCAACTCACTGGCAAGCTTCACGCGCTGAGCTTCGCCCCCGGACAGCGTGGTGGCAGGCTGACCTAGACGTATATACCCCAATCCGACATCATGCAGAGTCTGAAGCTTTCGCGCCAGGCCGGGAATGTTCTTGAAGAATTCCAAAGCCTCATCGACCGTCATCTCCAAGACTTCGAAGACGTTCTTACCGCGATAGGTGACCTGGAGCGTCTCCCTGTTGTAACGTTTTCCTCCGCATACATCGCAAGGAACATAGACATCGGGCAAGAAGTGCATTTCTATCTTGATCTGCCCATCGCCCTTGCAGGCTTCGCAACGTCCACCGCTGACATTGAAGCTGAATCTACCGGGAGCATAGCCTCGTGCCTTCGATTCCTGCGTACTTGCGAACAACGCCCGTATATCATCCCACAGGCCGATATACGTTGCAGGGTTCGAACGAGGTGTACGCCCGATGGGGCTCTGGTCGATGTTGATCACCTTATCAAGACCCTGATAGCCCGTAAGCTTGCCATAGGATCCCGTTCGTTGATGGGCGTGATTCAGGCGATTCGCAAGGGCAGGGGCAAGCGTATCCGTCACAAGCGAGCTCTTGCCACTGCCTGAAACTCCCGTCACGACGGTGAACGTGCCGATTTCTATTTCGATGTCGACGTTTTTCAGGTTGTTCTCGGTCGCTCCGGACAAAACGATGCTGCCACGCTCAGGCTTGCGCCTCTCAGCAGGTACGGGAATGGTCCTGCGACCTGCAAGGTAATCCGCCGTATAACTTCCTTTCGCCTTCATGATCTGCTGAGGCGACCCGGCAGCGACGACATTGCCGCCGTGCTCGCCTGCTCCCGGCCCCATATCGATCACGAAGTCCGCATGTCGGATGGTATCTTCGTCATGCTCTACGACAATGACGGTGTTGCCCAGATCGCGCAAACGCTCAAGCGTGGCGATAAGTCGCTCGTTATCTCGCTGATGAAGCCCGATGGAAGGCTCGTCCAGGATATAGAGAACACCCATGAGACCGGCACCGATTTGCGTAGCCAACCGAATGCGCTGGGCTTCTCCGCCGGAAAGACTTGAAGTGCCACGCTCCAAAGTCAGGTAGTCCAATCCCACATCGACAAGGAATCGAAGCCGCTCACGGATTTCTTTGACGATAGGCGCGCCGATAACGGATTCTCGCTCAGAAAGCTCCAAGCGCTCGAAGAAATCAAAGGAATCCCGCGCACTCATCTCGCAAACATCATGGATGCTTTTCCCGGCAACCGTCACTGCGAGAATTTCGGGGCGGAGACGCTTGCCGCCGCACGCCTGACAAGGGATGGTGGCGAAGTACTTCTCATACTTCTCCCTCTGGGAGTCGGACTGAGACTCCTTGTAGCGATGCATCACAGCCTCGCACGCACCCTCCCAGTCGATATACCAGTAAGTTTCCCGACCATCGACGGTCACATAGTCAACTCGGATCTTTTCGCCCTTTATGCCGAAAAGCAGCGCATCGCGCACCTTCTTCGGCAAATCCTCCCATGCATCCGCCGGATCCGCACCCATATGCTGGCAGACCGCCCTCAACACTTGCGGATAATAATTGCCGGTGGCAAAAGGCGCGATGGCACCTTGATCGAGGGACAGAGACGGATCGGGCACCAAAAGCCCAGGGTCAACCTCCTCACGGCTTCCAAGACCCGAGCATTCAGGGCAAGCGCCATACGGCGCATTGAAGCTGAAATCACGCGGCTGCAACTCGTCCATGCTGTGACCATGCTCTGGGCAGGCAAGTGCCAAGGAGAAGAAATGATCGGCGGCGGAGACTCCCGTGAATCCCGGCGTCGACTTCTGCGCATCCTGCTCCGGGGCCTCATCATCGACAACATGGACGACCACACGGCCTTCGGCAAGCTTGGTGGCAAGCTCCACGGCTTCGGCTATGCGGCTTGTCGCATCCTGCCTGAGCACAACGCGGTCGATGACCACCTCGATGGTGTGCTTGAACTTCTTATCAAGCTTGATGGGCTGACCGTCGAATTTGCGCACCTCGCCATCAATGCGGACGCGCGAAAAGCCCTCCTTCTGAAGATCGGCGAGAAGCTTGCTGAATTCACCCTTGCGTCCCATCGCCACCGGTGCAAGAATCAACGCCCTTTTACCTTCACCGAGCGCGAGGATCTCATCTGTGACCTGGTCGGTAGTGCGCTGCTTGATCTCGCGACCGCACTCAGGACAATGGGGAATGCCGATGCGTGCGTAAAGAAGGCGCAGGTAATCGTAGATTTCCGTGACGGTGCCTACGGTCGAACGAGGATTTTTACTGGTTGTCTTCTGGTCGATGGCAACGGCGGGCGACAAGCCATCGATGCTATCAAGGTCCGGCTTGTTCATCTGACCGAGGAACTGGCGCGCATAGGCGGAGAGGCTTTCCACGTAACGGCGCTGGCCTTCGGCGTAGATGGTATCGAACGCCAGCGAGCTCTTGCCGCTACCGGAAAGGCCCGTGATGACCACCAGCTTGTCTCGCGGAATGGTCACGTCAACATTGTTGAGGTTATGCTCGCGCGCGCCCTTGATTACGATGGAACCGCTTGCCAAGATAGCTCCTTATATCTGAATGAACTGAATACCGTACATGTGTTCGCTGTTTGCATTGTAGCACAGAACTATGCCGTGTCATCCGCGAGGATGGGCCCGAGTGTGGACATCCTTGAGCCTGCCCGGGGTAAGATGGGTGTAGATCTGCGTGGTGGACAGGCTGGCATGCCCAAGCATCTCCTGAACGCTGCGCAGATCCGCACCTCCCTCCAATAGGTCCGTGGCGAAGGAATGCCGCATGTCATGGGGCGTATAGGCAGGATCGACACCCGCCTCAAGAAGAACGGCCTTGAACATCTTGCGCATGGCATCCGGCCCCATGGGGTTGCCACGGGTCGAAAGGAAAAAGCGGCCTTGCGCGCCATCTTCTCCCTTCACGGCAAGCTCAGGACGCGCCAACCATGCATAGCGCCGCAATGAGTCGAGCGCAACATCGTGAATGGGGATAATACGCTCTTTGCTGCCCTTACCGAGCACCTTCACGTTCTTCGAAGCGAAATCGACATTGGACGAAAGCAGGGTTGAGGCTTCAGAAATACGGGCACCGCACGCATAGAGAAACTCGAGGATGGCCTGGTTGCGCAACCCTGCAGGCGTTTCATCCTGGGCATGCACACCGAGAATGGCAGCCATATCGGAGGGCGGAATGACGCGGGGCAGGCTCTTTCCCGACCGCGGCCCCTGCATGGCGGCCGCGGGATTCACGTCGGTCACGCCCGTAACATTGAGCCACGCATAGAAACTGCGCAGGGAGGAAAGCCTCCGGTTGACGGTTTTTCTGCTATAGCGGGCACGATCGAGCTCCGACAGGTACAGCCTGAGCTGGCGATGGCTGAGCGTAAGCGGATTGACGTTGGCGCGCTTGGCCCAACGTGAAAAATCACCTAAGTCGGCGCAGTAGCTTCTGATGGTATGCGCCGAGGCATTGCGTTCGGCGGATAAAGATCCGGCAAATCCGTCGATCAGGGTCTCCAGGGACCGACCGCGATCCGATAAGGTATCGGGCATGGGAACTCACAGACCTCAGAATTCGGAAGGTGCACAGGAAACGAGCCCGCACGTCCGGAGGGAGGCGACGTAATCGGCAAGCGCATCCGCGCCACGCTGCGCATACGCCGCATAGCGCTGGCCCTTATTGCGGATATGCACATCCAAAGGAGGCATGATGCCGAAGTTGACATGCATGGGCTGGTAATCTCGCGTCTGAGGATCGGTGGCATAGCGAAGAAGCGCACCGAACGCCGTCGTCTGCGGCAAAGGCCTCACATCGATGCCAGACAAGCGGGCGAAAGCATTGAGGGCGCACACAAGCCCGGAGGCGATTGCTTCGCAATACCCTTCCGTACCGCTCAGCTGGCCCGCAACATAGACCGGGCACCGGCCATCGTCGATTGCGACATTTCTCAAGCGGAGCTCCGAATCCAAAAGCACCGGCGCCTGAATGAATGTGTTGCGATGCATGACGCCATAGCGGGCAAATTCAGCATGCTCCAGACCGGGGATGAGACGAAAAACCCTTCGCTGCTCAGGGAAGGTGAGATTCGTCTGAAAACCGACAAGGTTGTATGCGGTGCATTCGGCGTTTTCGGCGCGAAGCTGCAGGGCCGCCCACGGGCGCCTACCCGTCACAGGGTCAGTCAGTCCGACCGGTTTGAGGGTGCCGAATCGAGGAGCATCGACGCCCTTCCTTGCAATCTCTTCAATGGGCTGGCACGCCTGGAACAAGTCGCGCGTTTCAAAGTCGCGCGCGATGACACGCTCCGCAGCCACCAGCTCGCCGATGAAAGACTCGTATTGCTCGCGTGTGAAGGGGGCGTTCAAGTAATCCCCCACCGCATCCGACTCGTATCGGGACTGGCGGAAGAGGACTTCCATATCAAGGGAGTCGGCCATCACAATCGGAGCGGCGGCGTCGAAAAACGCCATGTTCCCGCTCCCGGTAGTCCGCTTGATCCAATCAGCCAAGCCGTCGGAGGTAAGGGGTCCGGAAGCAAGGATACACGCATCAGCCGCAGGAAGAACGGACGGATCGCAGACCTGGGCCACCGTGTAGTCGATGAGGGGATGGTTGCGCACGGCATCCGTGACGGCACCCGAGAACAACGTCCTGTCGACAGCCAGAGCGCCGCCGGCATCGACCTTCGACTCGAACGCGAAGTCGATGAGCCTCGAGCCAAGCGCGGACAGCTCTGATTTGAGCATGCCGGCAGCGCTTTCGGGCTTCAGGCTCTTCAGCGAATTCGAGCACACCAATTCGGCGCAATCCGCCGTTTCATGAACGGGAGTTGCGGTCTCGGGGCGCATCTCGTACAGGCGGACCGAAACTCCCCTATCAGCCAACTGGAGAGCGGCTTCACTGCCGGCAAGACCGGCGCCGATTATGTTCACTGTTTTTCGCATGTCGGCTAGGATACCACGAGCCGCCTGACACCAACCCCGCTCACGCGCATTCTCCATACCGTAGCGGCATCGCATCCTATTCCGCAGAACCGAATCTGCCATCGGGGTAGCGAGTGATCAAGCCCGACCCCTCAAGCCTTGCAACCATGCCCACAACGTAGCCCAACGACGCGCCATCACCCTGCCTTCTTCCCGCAAACTCCGCAGCTATCTGCTCAAGGCGCATGGGGTTTGCCAGAACCATCTCTGCTAACTCCCTCTCATCGCCATCAAGAGCAGCAACCCTGGCATCGATGCCTCCTACGCACGCCTTGCAGCTCGCGGCGGGATACCCGCACGCCGACAACTCCAACTGCTCACCCACCGCGGCAGAAAGAGGGAAAAGAGCCGATAGCTGGCCTTCGAAGCTCTCCTCATCAACGACGGGTACAGCGCCCTCCAACAGAAGCCGATTCGACCCTCTTGATGTCTCCGACATGATTGACCCGGGAACCACCAAGACCTCCCTGTTTGCCGCCAACGCCTCATCAGCCGTTGAAAACGTGCCGCTTGGCAATCCGGCCTCAACGATGAGCGTCGCCCGAGCCAAGCCCGCGATGAGCCTATTGCGCATGCGGAACATATAGGGACGCGGCGGCATACCCCACGGTTGCTCGGAGACAACCGCTCCGCCGGCGTTGACGATATCCTGGAACAGGCCGGCATTCTCTTTCGGGTACAGCTCATCGCAGCCACCGCCTAGAAATGCCACCGTGACACCACCCGCCTCTATTGCGGCCCTGTGCGCTGCAGCATCGCATCCTCGAGCGCCACCGGATATGATGGGGATCCCCCTCCGCGCTGCTGCGGTCGAAAAGAGCTTCGCCGCGAATCTCCCATAAGGAGTCGCGTTACGCGCCCCCACCACCGCCAAACCCTCTCTGAGCGCATCGATTTCCCCCACCACATACAGGCAGGATGGAGGCTGAGCAAGCGTGCAGAAGGCATCGGGATACCCCTGAACGCCGAAAGCCAACTCCGATCTCGGTCCCTGCAGTTTCACGAACGACTCACCCCCTGGATAGCAAACCTACGACTGCCTGGCACGGTACCCGAGAGCCTCAAGCAAGCACGAGTCGTCCACGCGCTCCCGTTGCGACAGATCGGCAATGGTCCGCGCAACAGCCAGGACTTTTGAGATTCCACGTCCTGAGAGAGCATACGCCGCACCCATCTCCTCCATCAGGGATTGAGCGCTCCGGGATAAGCGGCATTCGGAAACGAGTTCGGCCAAAGAACCACCGTCTGATGCCCTACCCGCACGTCGTGCCATTTCCCGACCTGCATTCTTCCCATCCGCAGCCTTCCGCCAAGACTTGAACTCACGGGCAGCCATCACTCCCTCAGACAGAACCGCAGACGAAAGCCCGTCATCTGACCCCGCCATCATCTCGCGCGCATCGATGCGCCACACGTCGATGTGCATGTCTATCCTGTCCATCAAAGGACCACCTATCCGGTTTCTGTACGCGGAAATCTGCGCAGTCGTGCACGTGCACCTCCTCACTGGGTCTCCGAAGTATCCGCAGGGACATGGATTGGCAGCAGCCACCAACACGAACTTCGCCGGCATTGACACCGTGGCGTTCGCCCTGGTTATCGTCACGTACCCCTGCTCCATGGGCTGTCTGAGCGCTTGTAGCGCGTGCGGAGAAAACTCAGGCAGCTCATCAAGGAACAGCACTCCCCCGCTTGCCAGTGAGACCTCGCCCGGCCGTATGGGAGTGCCTCCCCCTATCAAACCTGCCACCGTTGCCGAGTGATGGGGATGGCGAAACGGACGCACGCCCGAAAGAACGGAGGCAACGCTCTCCCCTGCCACGGAATGAATGCAGGCAGACCTTAAGCGCTCATCCTCGGTCAAAGGAGGCAGAATGGACGGAAGCGCTGAAGCAAGCAATGTTTTCCCTGACCCCGGAGGCCCGTTCATGATGATGCCATGACCGCCCGCGGCGGCAATCTGCAAGGCACGCTTCGCCGGAGCATGCCCCGCAATGGAGGCGAAGTCGACGACAGCGTCATCGGCCTGACGTTTGACCGGTGAATAACGCGGCAGTTGGGCAGACCTGAGATCGAGAATGCTGCTTATGGCGAATAGTTCAAGGCCATCCAAATCGACCGCGTCAGCCGCTTCGGGGGCAACCGCCAGCTTCAGCTCCGCAGAACGCGCCGCAAGCTCATAGGAAAGCAGCCCGCGCGTCGATCGAACCGCCCCATCAAGCGATAGCTCACCGACCCACAGCCAGCCTTCGACATACGATTGGGCTATCTGTCCCGTGGCCGCAAGAAGGGCGACGGCGATAGGGAGGTCGAAGCCCGTACCGGTCTTTTTGATCGACCCCGGCGCAAGGTTGACGACGATACGCTGTGAAGGAATGACAAAACCGCAGGCTTTCAACGCAGCACGAACCCGTTCCTGCGATTCCCTTACGGCAGCATCGGGCATGCCGACAATTGAAAAGCAAGGCAACCCATTCGAAACGGAAACTTCGACGCTTACCGGGACGGCCTCAACCCCCAAAATGGCAGCCGCTCGCACAGAACAGATGCACCCCACATCAGTCACCCGCTCCAAACGCATTGACGACATGCTTGACCAGCGCCCTGTCTTCGGCGATGACCAGGACCGAAACAGTATCGAACCTCACCTGCATATCGGAAAAATCATGGTCCGCAAGATACCATGCGGCTATGCGCTCATAGCGATCCCTCTTACGTGGGGTAATGGCTTCATCAGGCATCCCGGATTCGATTCCCACCCTGGTCTTAACCTCAACGAACACAAGCGCATCCTCGTCGATTGCCACGATATCGGCCTCGCCGGCCTTGCATCTCCAATTGCGGTCGACGATCTCGTAGCCATGGCGCTCCAACAGCTTTGCCGCGGCAACTTCTCCACGCAGGCCGATATCCAGGTTATGGGCTTTCGCTTCGCTTTCACAGTTCCCGGATCTGACTTCATCTTCCATAGCTCCTCCTATCAACTCGGGAGCTGCGATGATACACAACCGACCTTGCCGCAAAACGATGGCGTTCTTACCGAAATCCGGCCCAATTCAAGCCGCGCATCAACGAGAATCCGCACCGGACATCATCGAAACCATGACCGAAAAACGGGGGAAGACAACAAGAACCCATTCGAATTGCAATCTCAAAACGACCCGGATACGGCCGAATTCGCAAGAATGGACGACATGAGGAAGATCATGTCAGAACAGCGACTCTTGGCAGAATCCTTGGCAAAATGAGCTGCGATGCACAGGCGTCAACCCGTAAGCGCGAATGGCCTGGATATGTTCGGCGCTGGCATAGCCCTTGGACTTCTCAAACCCATACAGAGGATATTGCGAAGCAAGATCGCACATGATGCGGTCCCGCTCCACTTTTGCTATAACCGATGCCGCGGCGATGCAGGCGCATTTGGCATCGCCTTTGATGATGTTGCGCTCCCTTGAATCGATACGGAGCGGATTGCCGTCCACAAGAACGGAGACCAACGGCAGCCCCTTGGCCGCCATGGATTCATCAATATGGGCCAAGGCGCGGGAAAAAGCCAGATGGAGGCAGTGGGACATACCCAACTCATCAATGTCCTGAGGCTGGATATGTTCGATATGCCAGGCGATGGCAACTTCCTTCACCTCAGCGGCAATGCGCTCACGCTCATCAGACGAGAGCTGCTTGGAGTCATTGAGGCCCTGGATTCTCGGCTCACGCGGCAATACGACAGCGCCGATGGTCAGAGGACCGGCAACCGGACCGCGACCTACCTCATCAAGCCCGACCGCATACCCGTCGCATTCATACTGAGCCTGGAGCGCATAGAGAGATTCCAAGCGCGCAGCCTCCGCATCTGCCGCATCCAGGCGTTTCTGCGCGGCCGCCAAAAGCGCCTTGACCCCTTTGCGATCATCGGCAGACAGTGCACGCTGCAGAGCATCGAATGTGACACGGTCAGCAGACTCCAGCTCCGCTTTGAGCTGATTGATGGTTTTCGGCCTTATCGAATCCATTGAGCACTCCCGATAACTTGCCCGTAGAAATAAAAGGACCGCCGAAGCGGTCCCAAGAAATACAGATTGGCTTAGAATGCCTTTTCCTTGATCTTCGCAGCCTTGCCCACCTTGTCGCGCAGGTAGTAGAGCTTTGCGCGGCGCACATCGCCGTGACGGACGACTTCGATCTTCTCAATCTTGGGGGAGTGAACCGGGAAGGTACGCTCAACACCAACGGAGAAGCTGATCTTGCGGACGGTGAAGGTCTCGCGGTTGCCAGCACCATGACGACGGATGACGTCGCCCTGGAAAACCTGGATACGCTCGCGGTTGCCTTCCTTGATGCGATAGTGAACCTTGACGTTATCACCCACGTTGAACGCGGGGATGTCCTGCTTGAGCTGCTGGGTCTCGATTGCGCGGATGATGTCCATTTTCAATTCCTTCTTATATGTCCAGTAGTGATTGACACAACAAATCACGGCTTAAAAGCGCGATTTCAGAGTATACATCAAGGCATTGCCGATATGCAACACCTTTCTTACTGCGTCGCATCAGAATACCAATCGCTGGCAGATTTTGCAATTCCTTTACATTGGGCTAAACGCCTAACGTTCGCATCGCATATATAATACATGCTGCGGTTTTGACGCTTATTGCACATACATTATTTGAAAGGATATCCTCAGCCATGGATTTCGGATTGGCCGCCTTCCTCTCCGCTCTTGCAGGAGACCCCATCCTCGGCCTCATCGTCGTACTCACCCTCGGCGCGACGATCGTCAATGGAGCGACAGACGCCCCGAATGCCATCGCAACCGTCGTTGGAACCAGGGCAATGCGCCCCAACGCGGCAATCGCCATGGCGGCCATCTGCAACTTCATCGGACTTGCTGCCATCACAATGGTCTCGGCGGCTGTCGCGAAAACCATCTTCCATATGGTCGACTTCGGCGGTGATTCCCATGCCGCACTGGTGGCGCTTGCCGCTGCAATGGTGGCCATCATCGTATGGGGCGTAGCGGCTTGGTGGTTCGGCCTGCCAACCTCGCAGAGTCACTCGTTGATCGCAGGCATCACCGGTGCAGCCATCGCCTTGCAGGGCGGTTTCGCCGGCGTGAACGGAGCCGAATGGATGAAAGTCCTCTACGGCCTGGTCATCTCCACGGGATTGGGTTTCGGCACCGGCTGGCTTTTCACGCGCATCATCAGAAAGACCTGCGCGGGACTGAATCGCCAAAAGGCGAACACCGGCTTCAAGTGGGCCCAGATAGCCGCAGGTGCGGGCGTGGCAGTCCTTCATGGCGCCCAGGACGGGCAGAAGTTCCTCTCGCTGTGCATGCTCGGCATCATGCTGGCCATGGAGGGCAATTCCTCCGTCGACAACGTCACCTTCCCCATGTGGCTCGTTCTGCTTGTGTCTTTGACCATGGCCTTCGGCACCGCCGTCGGCGGCAAGAAGATCATCAAATCCGTCGGCATGAACATGGTCGAAATGGAGCAATTCCAGGGATTCTCCGCCTGCCTCGCCGCATGCTTCTGCATCGGGCTTGCAACATTCACCGGCCTGCCCGTCTCGACTACGCATACCAAAACGACGGCCATCATGGGCGTGGGTGCGGAAAAACGGCTCAGGGCGGTCAAATGGGGGCTTGCCGGACGTATGGTGCTCACATGGGTGCTCACATTCCCCGGCTGCGGCTTGCTCGCCTATGCCTTCACGTACCTGTTCCTGCTGATCATGTAGCCAAGCGACCTTCGAAAAAAAGCCTGCCTTCCATACGGAGAGCAGGCTTTTGCATTATCGGGTGCCGGAATCAAACGCTTACCTGATGCCAGGCATGCCCAAACCTTCAAGCAATTCACGCTCACGGGCTTCCATGGCCTCGGCCTCTTCGTCGCTGTTCACATGGTCCCATCCGCACAGATGCAGCAAGCCATGGACCAGAAGAACGCAAAGCTCTTGCGCGGGCGTCGTGCCGAACTGGGCGGTCTGAGCGCGGGCAACATCCGCTGCAACGATGATGTCCCCAAGGAGGAACGGCTCGTCGTCCGGCACGCCCGCATCTTCGTAGGCACCGCCCATATCGAAATCGTCATCGAAACCGTCGCACTCGAACGAGAGAACATCCGTGGGGCGATCGATGCCGCGGTATTCGCGATTGAGCTCATGAATTTCCTCGTCGGTTACAAGGGCGATGGAAACCTCGGTGGTTGCAGGCTGACCCTCCTGCTCAAGAACGTAGCGGGCGATGCCTTCTATATCCACGCCCTCCGCAATATCACCGCCATGACGGATGTCGATTTCGATATTCAACGTCGCACACTCCTCATTTCAACCGGACTTCCATTTCCTTCGAGTTGGCCGGAACAGCCCCTAGCGGGCATTGCCCAAACCTCCCAGCTCATAAACAACCAAGGCAGGCGCCACAACGCCGGCCGTCTCCGTTCTTAAGATGGTCGGACCAAGGGAGACGACCCGCGCATTCGGATTCGCGGACAGCACGTCAACCTCATGAGCACTGAGGCCGCCTTCAGGACCCACGATAACGGCAACGCGGAAATCTGCAGCCGAGACGAACCAGCGCGCCCGGGCCTCCGCAATGATATCTCTCAGGCACGTTGCATCAGCCTCTTCCCAAAAGACCAACACAGCATGTGCGCCGTTCACCGCCTCAGCGGCCTCCTTGACCGTCATGGGGGCGGTCACCTCGGGAACCACCAGGCGTCCGCTTTGCATGGCTGCACTTTTCGCAATGGACTGCCAACGCTGGGTGCGGGATGCAGCTTTCTTCGCATCAAGCTTCACTACGCTGCGCTCGCACATCATGGGAATGAACGCAGACACCCCCACTTCGGTGGCGTGACGGATGATATCATCCATCTTCTCTCCCTTGGCGATGCCTTGAACAAGCACTATCTGAGGTTCGTCAACGGCGAAATCATCCACGTGGCGACAGATGCTCACAACGGCTCCCTCGCGGGAAAGCTCCTCGATGCGACACTCGAAATAATCCTTCGCCGCATCGATAACGCTGATGTGCTCGCCCGGCTCCAAGCGAAGCACAAGCGCATGCTTGAGATCCTCGGGGGCAAGCCTGAGGGGAATCAGCGGACCGGGCTCAGCCGAAAGAACCTGTTCATCGAGGAAGAAATGATGCAACGACATGAGACCTCCATCAGAGCAGGTTGAAAAGCGCGGTTCCGTAGACGATGCACCCGACCACAACGGCCATGATGGCAAGAACCAGCACCGAACCCGCGGCACAATCCTTGGCCGTTTTCGCCAAAGGATGAATTTCCGGGGAAGCAAGATCGACCACGGATTCCAAGGCGGTATTGATGCATTCGCTTGAAAGCACCAATCCGATGGAAATGGCAACCGCCGCCCACCCCCATGGTTCGACACGCAGAAGAGCGCACAAGGCAAACGCCGCAACGGCAACGACGCAATGTATCCTGAAATTACGCTCGCGAGAGGCGCGGGCTATGCCCTGCCACGCATACCCGAACGACTCCAACAGCGTATTCGCTTTCTTGGGCGATGCGGAAGCTTCGCTATGTTGCATGGTCGGTTTCATGGCACCCATTCTATCGAATCACAATCCAGGCATCGCACGTCAATCGAGGATGCATTCGACAAGCATACCCGGGGAGGCGCCGGATGGGGCCTCGACGGCGTAATAGCTCTCCGTTGTGGCAACGCCGTCCGTTTCAACGAGCACCGACTCGCGCATGCCAGCACGCGCAGCTCTTTCAGCCGAACGCACCTGGGCGGCCACAAGCTCAAGCTCCTTGGCGCGGCGCGCTTTAATCTCCGGAGCCACCTGGTCATCGCGCATGGCCGCAGGAGTGTTTTCCCGCTTGGAGTAACGGAACACGTGAACCTTGGCGAATCGGCACTGGCGCACCATCTCGAGCGTCTGACGGAAATCCTCCTCGGTTTCACCGGGGAACCCGACGATGATATCGGTCGATATGGCTATCGAAGGCACCTTCGAACGGATGCGGTCCACCAATTCGGCATATCGCGACGCATCGTAGGGCCTTGCCATTTCCCTGAGGACTTTCGAAGACCCCGACTGCAAAGGCAGATGGAGATGCCTGCAAACACGGCCCTCCGAACTCGCAAGCAGCTCGATGAGATCATCGTCGATGTCGCGGGGCTCCACAGACGAAATGCGGAACCTGGCATCTGGCACAACCGCAAGAAGACGACGAAGCAAACCCGCCAGATTCGCGCATCCATCGGAACCGGATTCGCGATACGAACCCAGGTTAATGCCGGTAAGGACCATTTCCTTCACGCCCGCAGCACCATATGCCAAAGCCTCTTCGATAACCTCTGACGAAGGACGTGACCAGGCTTTTCCGCGGGCAACATGGACAATGCAGTACGTGCAGGCGTTATTGCACCCATCCTGGACTTTTATGCCCACCCGTGTCGGAAAGCTCCCGCCAAGACGGAGCGAATCGGGAGAGCCTGCCGCAGATACGGCCTTCATCAAATCGCCCTTCGGAACAATGCGGACGCGAGGAGACATCTCCTCGTATGCAGTAGGATCTATGGCAACAGCGCATCCGGTCACCACTACGGTGGCTGAATCGTTGCTTCTCAATGCATGCCTTACGGCCTTGCGGGTCTTCTTTTCCGCCTCTCCCGTTACCGTGCATGTATTGATCACGATCAACTGCGCATCGGCAAGGGCAACGGGCTTCGATCCTTTAGCTATGAGCAGGGCTGCAACGTCATCGCTTTCAACGCGATTGACCTTGCAGCCTAGATTGACTATAGAGAAATCCATCGGAAGCATCAGTTGAAGGCATCGCGCAGTTTCTGCAAAGGAGAACGCGGAGCAGCAACATCTTCGCCGAACTCGCGTGCTACCTTCTCAAGCAGCTCACGCTGTGCCTTGGTAACCTTCTTGGGGATGAGAATGTTGATATGGACGAACATATCCCCGCGTGCATCGGTGCCGAAGCGCGGCATGCCCATGCCCTTGACGCGAACGACCTGGTCGTTTTGGCAGCCATCAGGGATGCGGACCTTGACCTTTTCGCCTTCGAAGATTCCATCGATTTCAATTTCGGCACCGAGAATTGCCTGAATGAAAGAGATATTCGCGCGTGCATGCAGATTATCGCCGTCACGCTCGAAGAACTCATGCGGCTGGATGCGGCACGTGACGATGAGGTCTCCAGATGCCGCACCGTGCATGCCGGCCTCACCGAAACCGCTCACACGAAGCTGCTGGCCCTCACGAATGCCCGCGGGGATCTCAACCGTGACATGCTGCCTATCGGGAATACGGCCCTGACCTTCGCACTCCTCGCAGGGATTCTCAATCACTTTGCCGATGCCGCTGCAATTCTGGCACGTCGTTGCAGTCTGCATATCGCCCAGGAACGTATGCTGAACTTGAACAACGCGGCCACGGCCATGGCACTCGGGGCATTCAACCTCGCGCCCGCCTTCGCCCATGCCGGTACCGCCGCACGCATCGCAGGGAGCAAGACGATCATAGACGATCTCCTTCTTCGCACCCGCAGCCACCTCTTCGAGCGTGAGCCTGAGGCCGACGCCCATGTCGCGGCCTTCACGACGCATGGTCGCACGACCGCCGGCAGCTCCGCCGAAGAAGCTCGAGAAGAGATCTCCCATGCCGAACCCTGCGCCGAACAGATCGTCGAGGTCGACATACGGTGCGCCACCCGGCGCTCCCGCAGCACCTGGGATAGTGCCGAAACGATCGTACTGAGCCCTTTTCGCAGGATCGGAAAGGACATCGTAGGCTTCATTGAGCTCTTTGAACCGCTCTTCTGCATCGGGTGCTTTGTTGACATCAGGATGGAGCTCTCGGGCCTTGCGCCTGAAAGCTTTCTTGATTTCATCATCAGTTGCCGTCTTGGCAACCCCGAGTACCGCATAGAGATCTTTAGCCATCGACCTTCGAAATCCTTTCCTGTTCAAACCGCTCCGACGAAACGCGGGGCGAATATGTTACATCAGATATCGCGCAGGGCATCTTTGGCGGCCCGAACCGCATTGATGACCCGAGAATAATCCATCCTGGTGGGACCTATCACCGCAACGATCCCCTCGCCGCCGACAGGTCCGTATTGAGCCGCAACCACCGAAACCCCAGCGAGGTCTTCACGGGCATTTTCGCTCCCTATCCTTACAGCAAGCCCATCGTCCTGCTGCAAGCCATCATCGAACAGCCGCATGAGCACCGTATCGTCCTCAAGAACCTGAAGAACGGGCAATGCGGCTTTCGATTCGCTGAATTCAGGTTTCTTGAGCAAAGATGACAGACCGAGCCTATGGGATTTGCCCGCACTGGCTTCGTTGAGACAGATGAGCATCTCGTCGATCACAGCGCGTGCGAGCGGAGAGGATAGCACATCAGCCCCGCTCCGTTCGGCGGAAATGCGCACGTCAGACACGGAATGACCGGCAAACATCGCATTCATGGTATTCTGGATGGCTGCCAGCTCGTCGGTTCCCACCTCATCGTAGAATTCAACAGACCTGTTGAACACCTGACCCTCCTGCGTGACGATGACGATAAGCACACGCGTGGGAGTAAGCGAAATCAGGGAAACCTGCTTGAGCGCCATGTTCAGCAGCGAAGGGGCCAAAACCACCGAAAGGCAGTCCGTAAGGCGCGCCAACGCCACCGAAGTGCGCTCCATGCAGTCATCAACGCACGAAGCGGCCTCCTTCAATTCCGCATATGCGGAATCATCAAGGCCATTGCCAAGCTGCCCTCCGTCAAGCAGACTGTCCACGAATGCACGATATCCCGCATCTGTGGGAATGCGGCCTGCCGAAGTATGAGGGGAGGCAAGATAGCCCTCCTCCTCCAAAACAGAGAGCTCATTGCGAATGGTTGCGGAAGAAACACCCAATCCGTAGCGGTCAACAAGTGTACGAGACCCCACAGGATGGGCATACGCAACGTACTCCTCAATGAGGGCCTTGAGAACTTTCTGTCTTCTATCGGATAGCATGCGCACGATTTTAGCAGGCTCAGGGCGAGAGTGCTAACCTTTCAGCAAAAGTCATCAGTTCGTTACCGGCAACACCCCATCATCATGGGAAGCAGCGAGGACAGCATCTCCGTCAATGCCGTTTTGCTCTAAAACCTCCATGAGCACTCGATCGAAATCCTTCAGCGTAACGCATCCGTTCAGCTTACCGCGGGCAGCGGCGGCACCTGGAACCCCATGGAGATACCACATGGCATGCTTGCGCATATAGACAATCGTAGAACCCATGCGGCCGGAAAGCGCTTCGGCATGCCGATGCGCCATGACAATGCGATCTGCAATTCCCGGAGCATCAGGGAGGGGTCGTCCCTGCAAAGCCGCAGCAACCTGCCCGAAGATCCAGGGGTTTCCCTGCGCTCCCCTTCCAACCATAACGGCATCGCACCCGGTGGCATCAACCAAAGCGCACGCATCGGCACCGGAACAAACGTCCCCGTTGCCGATGACGGGAACCTTGACGGCTTCCTTGACGCGGCGGATCACATCCCAATCGGCGCATCCGCTGTAAAATTGAGCGGCCGTCCGACCGTGGACGGCAACTGCTGCTGCCCCGGCATCCTCCATCCTTTTTGCAAAGTCAACCGCAAGATCGGAACCCGCTTCATAGCCCTTCCTGAACTTGCAGGTAACAGGACGATGGACGGCCTGCACCACCGAAGACACTATCTCGGCAGCTAATTCGGGCGTCTTCATGAGAGCTGAGCCGTCGCCTTTTTTGACAATCTTGCGCGCGGGGCATCCCATATTGATGTCGATATAAGCCAAAGCATCGCCCAGGATAGACTCAATCCACTCCGCTTCCTTCGCCATCACGAAAGGCTCGTGACCGAACAGCTGCACGGCCACGCGGGGCTCATTGTCAGCTCTGTCAAGCAGGCGGCACGTCTTTTCGTTGGCGTACGAGAGGGCTTTGCTGGAAACCATCTCGGTATACGTGAGGGAGGCGCCGCACTCCAAGCACAGCGACCTGAACGCTATATCGTTCACACCCGCCATAGGAGCAAGAAGCACGGCGGGCGCTCCGTTATCGACAAGTATCTCTTTCATGCTGTCGCTCATCGCACAACACCCACCCTATCAAGGAGCCAATTCGTAAATGCGGCCATAGAGCTCATTGCCCAGCAACCACCCGCCAAATGTGGGTTTGTAACGGCCATCCTCACGTTTTACAAGGTTATCCCTTACAAGCGACCTGAAAACATCAAGCGCGTCAGGGAGAAGAACCGCCGCCTTTGCAAGCTCGTCTTCGGAGACGCCACGCGTCATGCGCATCTTCATCATGAGGTCTTCCGCGGTCATCTGCCTTCTGTTGAGGTCGTCGACCACGTGTCCATCTTGCACCCTCATGCGGCGCGATGAATTCTGGGTCATGGTAACAGCCGAAGTCCCCAAGCCAAGATAAGGAATGCCTGTCCAGTATGCAATATTATGCCGACACTGATTGCCTTGCGAAGCATAGCTGGCAACTTCATAGCGCATGAGGCCTGCCGGCTCCAGAATGTGCTCGGCCATGGCCATCTGGTATGCCTGATGATCCTGAACGACATCGGGCACTTCTCCCGCATCGACCTTGTTGCATAGAGGAGTATGCTCTTCTATGGTGAGAGGATAGATGCTGATATGGGAGACACCCAAATCGATGGCTGTCGAAAGGCTCTCCTGGAACATCTCCGGAGTTTGGCCGGGGATGCCGCACATGAGATCGATTGAGACGTTCTCAAAGCGCTCATGGGCAATATCCACGGCACGTTTCGCCTGCTGGGCATCATGCGCGCGGTCAAGAAACCTGAGCATGCCATCATCAAAACTCTGGACGCCTATGGACAGTCGGTTAACCCCCAACGCGTAGATATCTTTGATGAGCTCGAAGGTGATGCTGTCCGGATTCGCCTCCATGGAGCATTCAACGGCGGGTGAAAGATTCATGGACACGCCGAGCATGTAGAGCAGGCTGGACAGATGCTTGCTGCCAATGTAGGAAGGCGTGCCTCCGCCAAGGTATACGGTTTCTATCTGGGAAAGCTTGCCGTCTCTTGAAGCCTGACGGATTTCCCTGGTCAAACCTTCAACGTATTCGTCGATCTCAGGACTGTCCTTGGGAACAGCACGTGTCGTGAAATCGCAATATGAGCAGCGATGCTTGCAAAACGGCAAATGGATGTAGAGCGCCTTATAAGGATCGTACGCCATCATCGACCTACCTTCCGAATCAAATACATGATGCGCCGAATCGAATGAGCCGTTCGACCGGGCATGAACACGCTGATATCCCGTGGGTTCAGCGCAGCATGAGGCTGACCATTATAGAGCATGGCAAACCATGGCAATTGCTAGCAGCCGCCATGATGTCGCGAATAGAATTCAATCATGGCCATATCGGATGCGATAAGCTCAAACACTTCATCGGGAACCTGGGCAAGCCGCATCCTGTGTTCAGGCAGATCATCAAAGCGCGAGCCTGAGAAGCCATACGCGCACCTGAACCCCGAACCGGAAACACTCAGCTCGCGAATGTAGAACAAATCAAGAATGTCATAGCGAAGAAGCTCCTCGCACACATCACGCATCATAAGCAGATACGCGATTTTCCTGTCAAGGCCGACCATCCCGAACTCAGGCGAATGGAGCACGTTTTCCTCAAATGCTGTATCTTGCGGATGCATCGGTTTAGCGGATTCCATGGTAGCCTCCCGGATAACCAGGCTGTCCTCTCATGAGTTAGGAATCCTCCAACCACGAACATTTGTTTGCATTATACCAGCAAACCGAATCCATGCAAGACGGAATCGAACATACGTACTATCTGTTCGTAAAGAAGATGGGATAGACATACTGCGAAGGATTCAAGCGGACGTGAAGGCCGATCCGCCCTACTCCATCGTATGGGTTTCGAACTGCGGATCATCTCGCCAAAGCACGGGAACACCGCTTTGCAGCGATGCCGCAACATCGATGATGCGCTGATTCGAGGAGCCCCTGAATCGCAAGGTGACATCATGGAGGCCTTCCACAAACGGCCCATCGACCAGGACGTCGATGCACGCAAGCAACCTGTCGGTCACCTCCGTATGCTTGGGTCCGGAAACTATCTCCTCGAACGTATCGCCCGAGAAGCACCATATGGTCTTTTCGGGAAAGCGGCGCTTGGCCTCCTCGACGAAATCGACCAGTCCGCGCTGGTTCTCAGGTTCCATGGGCTCGCCGCCGAGCAGCGTCAGCCCATCGATGTAGGCAGGCTCCAAACTGGAGAAAATCTCTTCGGCAACACGGGCATCGAAAGGCTTGCCGGCGTTGAAATCCCACGCCTCCCGGTTGAAGCAACCCTTGCAACCCCTTCGACAGCCCGACACGAACAATGTGGTTCGCACCCCTTCGCCATTGGCGATGTCGCAATATTTCACATTCGCGAAATTCATGCGATCGCCAGACTAAAGGTGAAGGACCCGGTCGCGGATCTCCTCGGTACGGCCCTGGTTCCAGAACTGAGTGCCGATGTATCCGCACGTACGGCGCGCGACGTTGAGTTTCTCCTGGTCGCGGTTACCGCAGTGGGGGCATTCCCAAACCAGCTTGCCGTCATCTTCGATGATGCGAATCTCCCCATCGAAACCGCAAACCTGGCAATAATCGCTCTTCGTATTGAGCTCCGCGTACATGATGTTGTCGTAGATGTACTGGATGACGCGGATGACCGCCGCAAGGTTGTCCTGCATATCCGGAACTTCGACATACGAGATGGCACCGCCCGGGGAAAGACGCTGGAAGGCGCTTTCGAACTTCAGCTTGGTGAACGCATCGATCTCCTCGGAGACGTGGACATGGTAGCTGTTGGTGATGTAGCCCTTGTCCGTAATGCCTTCGATGACACCGAAGCGGCGCTGGAGGCACTTGGCGAACTTGTAGGTGGTGGACTCAAGCGGCGTGCCGTACAGAGAGAAATCGATGTTGTGCTCTGCTTTCCATTCTGCGCACTTGTCATTCATGTGCTGCATGACGGCCATGGCGAAGGGAGTAGCCTCGGGATCGGTGTGGCTTTTGCCCGTCATGTACTTGCAGCACTCGTACAGACCGGCATATCCCAGGCTGATGGTGGAATAGCCCCCGTAGAGGAGCGAGTCGATGACTTCGCCCTTCTTCAGACGCGCAAGGGCACCGTACTGCCAAAGGATGGGGGCTGCATCGGACAGCGTGCCCTTCAGGCGGTTGTGACGACACATGAGGGCACGGTGGCACAGCTCGAGGCGTTCGTCGAAGATCTGCCAGAACGCATCCATGTCACCTTCCGAAGAGCAGGCGACATCGACCAGATTGATGGTGACGACGCCCTGGTTGAAGCGGCCGTAGTACTGCGGCTGGCCCTGATCGTTGACGTACGGAGTCAAGAAGCTCCGGCAACCCATGGGGGTATAGCAGTGGCCTTCGCCGTTTTTATCCACCTTGAGCTGGAGCATGATCTTCTCGGACACGTAATCGGGCACCATGCGCTTCGCCGTGCACTTGGCGGCAAGCTTGGTCAGGTAGAAATACGGCGTGCCTTCGGCGATGTTGTCCTCCTCGAGGACATAGACCAACTTGGGGAATGCAGGCGTGATCCATACGCCCTCTTCGTTCTTGACGCCACGATGGCGCTGGCGCAGCACCTCTTCGATGATCATGGCAAGATCGCGCTTCTCGGCCTCGCTGCGGGCCTCGTTGAGGTACATGAACACGGTGACGAAGGGAGCCTGGCCGTTGGTGGTCAGCAAGGTAACGACCTGGTACTGGATGGTTTGGACGCCGCGACGGATCTCGTTGCGCAGACGCTCCTCGACGATGGCGTCAAGCTGATCGGGGGCGGGCTCGACCCCGATGCCGTTGAGTTCGGTGAGGACATCGCCGCGGATCTTCTTGCGGCTCACATCCACGAAGGGCGCCAGATGCGTAAGGGAGATGGATTGACCGCCGTACTGGTTGCTGGCAACCTGCGCGATGATCTGGGTGGCGATGTTGCAGGCAGTGGAGAAGCTATGAGGCGTCTCGATCAGCGTACCGGAGATGACGGTGCCGTTCTGGAGCATGTCCTCAAGATTGACCAAGTCGCAGTTGTGCATGTGCTGGGCGAAATAATCCGAATCATGGAAATGGATCAGGCCGTCTTTATGCGCCTGGACAACATCTTGCGGAAGCAGCATGCGCATGGTCAGGTCCTTGGAGACCTCACCGGCCATGTAATCGCGCTGAACGGAATTGACCGTGGGGTTCTTGTTGGAATTCTCCTGCTTGACCTCTTCGTTGTTGCACTCGATAAGCGACAGAATCTGATCGTCTGTGGTGTTGGCGACGCGCTTGAGGCTTTGAACGTAGCGGTAGATGATGTACTTGCGTGCGACAGAGAAGCAGCCGGCGGCCATGATGCGGTCTTCCACCATGTCCTGGACCTCTTCGACCGAAACGGTATGCCCGCACGTCTCGCACTGCTCGGCAACCTGACGCGCGGCATCCAGAATCTGAGAATCGGTGAGCTGCTCAGGTGCCGGAACCTCCTTGTTGGCACCCTTGATGGCGTTGATGATCTTCTCTATATCGAAGATGGCTTCCGTTCCGCTTCTCTTGATGATCTTCATGTGAACAACCCTATCCGTACAGGGGAGCAGCAAGCCCCCGATAATTGACCTGGCACATAGTACACCAAGTTAGGCACTACATATTGTGGATATTTACCACTGGTGCATCAATTTCTAGTATGTAGAGTTTCTATGGACATATTACCTGCGGTTAACTTCCGTCTTATGAGCGGCGAACTGGGCAAACATGGCGAAGGTCCGGAAATCATTGCGCTTGACAAACGGAACCGCACCGAAAAGCCCAGGTGGGCATGTTTGAGCCATGGCAATCCGCCGGATTCGGACCCTTGACACCCGTCCGTTTTGGTTTATACTTCTGAACAGTTGTTCATATGTCGAAAGGTTCATCATGGATTTCCGGCCAACCGAATCCGCCGGCGCTGCGCTTGCCGAAGAGACCTCGGAAACACCTGGGACGCGCGTCTGCGAAGAAACCTGCGCTGATTGTCCCGACGAGGCCCTCAGCACTGCGGAGATGCCCGAAGAAGAGCTCCTCTACGAGCTTGCCGACCTGTTCAAGGTGTTCGGAGACACCACGCGCATCAAGATCCTCTACTCGCTTATGGAGGAAAGCCGCTGCGTCGCGGACATCGCCGAGATTGTGGGGGCATCGCAAAGCGCCGTCTCCCATCAGCTCAGGACCCTCAAGCAGGCACGCCTGGTCCGCTTCCAGCGCGACGGGAAAAACGTCATCTACTCCCTATCAGACGACCATGTCCACACCATGATCGCCCAGGGACTCAACCATATCTGCGAATAGAAACCAAGAAAGGATCCAACCATGAAACGTTCATTCAAGCTCGAAAACCTCGGTTGCGCCAACTGCGCCGCCAAGATGGAATCCGACATTGCGAAGCTGGAAGGCGTAAGCGCCGCACGCATCGCATTCATGACCCAACGACTCACCATCGAGGCGGATGATGCCTCCTTCGATTCCATCGTCGAGAAAGCGCAGAAGATCTGTGCCGGCTACGAGCCCGATTGCGTCATCGTTCGCGGAAGGCAGCGCGCATGAATCTCATTTCCGCAATCAAAGCGAACAAGCGCCTTGCTCGCATAATCACGGCACTCGCCACGTTCGCCATCGTCATGGCGCTGTGCGTTTCGGGCGCGGTCGAAAACCTGGTCGGCGAATCGTATGCACTGTATGCCGAGTTCGCCCTCTATCTCATCCCCTACCTGATCGCGGGCTATGACGTCTTAGCCAAAGCGGGGCGCAACATAGCCCATGGCCGCTTCTTCGACGAAAACTTCCTCATGAGCGTCGCAACGCTTGGCGCATTCGCCCTGGTGCTGTTCCCCGAGGGCAACCCCCACATGGCCGAAGGTGCCGCCGTCATGCTGTTCTACCAGGTGGGAGAGCTGTTCCAGGACTACGCGGTGGACAAATCCCGCGCATCCGTGGCAAAGCTCATGGACATCGCGCCCGACCATGCCACCATCAAGATTGACGGCGCATTCGTCGAAGTAGACCCCTACGACGTGGACCCGGGCAGCATCGTCTACGTCAAACCCGGCGAGCGCATCCCGCTTGACGGCGTGATCGTGGGCGGCGAATCCAGCATCGACACCTCTGCATTGACGGGCGAAGCTGCCCCGCGCAGCGCCGCCGAAGGCGACGAGGTGGTTTCCGGCTGCGTAAATCTGACGGGCGCGCTTGCCATACGCACGACGAAAGCCTACGAGGATTCCACGGTATCGCGCATCCTGGACCTGGTGGAAAACGCAGCGGACAGGAAAGCACGGACGGAAAGCTTCATCACCCGTTTCGCCCGCCTTTACACCCCCGTCGTGTGCGGCGCAGCCCTGGCGCTGGCAGTGATCCCGCCTTTGCTGGGCGCAGGCTCGTGGCCCGAATGGATAGAGCGCGGCCTCATCTTCCTGGTCGTATCCTGCCCGTGCGCACTGGTGATCAGCGTCCCCCTGTCGTTTTTCGGCGGCATCGGCGGGGCATCGCGCGCAGGCGTGCTCATCAAGGGCAGCAATTACCTTGAGGCGCTTGCCCGCGTAGACACGGTTGTCTTCGACAAGACGGGAACGCTTACGCAGGGCGTCTTCACCATCTCCGACATCACCCCCCAGCCGGGCGCTTCGCAGGCCGAAATCATGGATATCGCAGCAAACCTGGAGCAGTTCTCCTCCCACCCCATAGCGCGATCCGTGTGCGCCGCCTACCGCGGACAAGTTGATCCCTCGCGCGCCAGCTCCGTGAAGGAAACCGCCGGCCGCGGCATCACCGCCGTGCTGGATGGCCGCCGCTGCCGTGTGGGCAACGCAAAGCTTATGGCGGAAGGGGGTGTCGAAGTCCCCGAAATAGACGAAGACACAGCCGCTACGGTCCTGCACGTTGCCGCCGACGGCCGTTACCTGGGACGCATCATGCTTGCCGACCAACCCAAGGCGCAAGCCAAAGAGGCCATCTCCCAACTGCACGGACTGGGGGTCTCCCGCACCGTCATGCTCACGGGCGACTTCCAGCACGTCGCCGAGTCAATAGCCTCCCAGCTGGGAATTGACGAAGTGCGCGCGCAGCTGCTTCCGCAGGACAAAGTCGAAGCAGTGGAATCGCTCATGGAAAAGCCTGCGAAAGATGCGGGAGCGCTGGCGTTCGTCGGCGACGGAATCAATGACGCGCCCGTCCTCACGCGCTCGGATGTGGGCATTGCGATGGGGGCCATGGGGTCTGATGCGGCCATCGAAGCGGCGGATATCGTGCTCATGGACGACAATCCCCTCCATGTGGCAACCGCCGTCAAAATCTCGCGCAAGACCATGCGCATCGTTCGGCAAAACATCGTGTTCGCCCTCGCCGTCAAGTTCGCCGTCCTGGTGCTTGCAGCAGTAGGCATAGCGAACATGTGGCTCGCCGTATTCGCCGACGTCGGCGTTGCCGTGCTGGCCATTCTCAATGCGATGCGGGCAATGAGAATCCCCGCGAAATGAAAGAAGGCGGTCGTATGACCGCCTTCAACGTTTCTACGTCCGAAACCGCTCATCCCGCCAACGCGAAAGCGCCCGCCACGAACAATGCGGTCAGCGCCACAAGGGCCACGATGAGGACCCATGCCGCAGGACGCCCGAGATTCATCGTCCAGCCGATGCCGAAGCGCTCCGGCAGAAACAGCGACGCATCTTCTCGGTTGAAATAGAAGATGCCGAGCTTCCAATGCTCATCATCGTCCATGGGCAAACCATCCTTGTCGGCCATGCGTGCGAACATGCGCGCGCCGGCCTGACCGTACACGGCAGAAATGGCCACCGCCCCAACCAACATGGGTATCACGGCAATCAACACGGCTGCGCCCGCAACGCCAAGTTCGATGGTTCCCAACGAAGATAGCTCGAAGACAATGCCCAGGACCGCAGAGAGAAGCAAACCCGACGCAATCAGGTAGATGCTCTGGGCGCGGGCGAAGGCCCCATACGCATACGCCGATGCCGCAGGCCTATCGGGATTGACAGGGGCCTTCGAACGCACGATGATCCAGTGGCTGAACATGAAGGTAGCCGCCAGGAACAGCTGAATGAAAACAGGGAATGCCGCTTGCCCCGGCGATTTCTCCTGCCAATCCGTCACATTGCCCGAAAAATCAGCATGCATGGGAATCAGATCCGGCATATGGGGATAGGCAATCACCGCAATTCCCGCAGTCAGGGCAATCACGGGCACATAGAGCAGATTCCACCACAAAGAGACCGCCCGGGGGAATTCGGTCGCAGAAACCACTGCAGCAGTCTGCGCCGAATCCGACACCCACCCCTCAGCCAGCTTGAGGGCGGCAACCTTCTTGCGGTAATGCAGCATGAGGGCGAACGACGAAACGACGGGAACCAACGTGGCAAGCAGTACCACGACCGTCAGCACGCCAGGGTTCGCGTCAACGCGGGCAGGGCCCATGGCCAACGGCACCGCCGCAACGAAAACCGTCGCCACCACCGTGATGACGACCATGATGGCGGTATAGCGCTTCTTGAGCGCGACGATGCGCGGGTCACGCTGCGCGGTCTCCGGGATTGTCACCGCAAAGCACTCGCGTCGGCGCATGAGCCACGGCATGGCTGCGCTTAGGCCCCCTGCGAACAAAACCATCACGGCGAAGGCGCCCATCATGAACACGAAGAAGGAATTTCCCATCACTTCCCCTCCCTATCGAAAACCTCATGCGCAACGCAAGAGACGCAACCGACGAAATCCTCAAACGAGCCGCCCCGGGCCTTGACCTCAAGAGCCAAGGAGCGCAACGACTGCTCCAGCTGCAGCAGTCCGGCCCCATCGGCGCCAGAACGGAGAGCAGCGGGATCGGCAATGAACGCCCCGCTTCGACCGCACATGACGATATAGCCGTCATCGCGCAGCACAGCGTAGGCCTTGTTCACGGTATGCAGATTGATTCCTAAGTCGGCGGCAAGCTTGCGCACACTGGGCAGCGCGTCGCCCGGCTGCAAAGATCCTTCGGCAATGGCCTCTATGATCCGGGCACGAATCTGCACGTAAATGGGATCAGACGAATTCTGATCTATTCTCAGAATCACAGGTCCTCCTTCCGCTGAGCATACTTTCGCCTTAACATGAACCTGTTATATTTATTATAGAACAGCTAGAACAATTGCGCAACGAATCGGGACCGACCGGGCAATCAGCACGCCCCGCCCCGTGAAAAGACCGTGGAGTCCCCTGCGCCCAGGTTGACCGCCGAAGCGCTGAGGGGTTAAGGTACCCGCCATGTTTTCTTCCGTGGCACATATCTACCGGCATAATCGCCTGCTCAACGCCTTCGCCTCAAGCGAGTCGACGCGTCATCATCAGGGTGCCACCAGCCTTTCGGCAATGCTCATCTAATTCCAACCGAATACCCGCGCGACAACACTCCAGCGCCGTCCGAAAGGACGCGCGTCTGAACCTGCGCGCTCTTGGCCGCATGCGGTGCAGTTTCGTGCGCACTCATTCTGCCGAAACCCAGGGCGCAGCCGCGCTTATCTGAAACCTATACCGAACTAAGAGAAAGGACCGTTCTTTTGAGCTCTACCCGCACTACGAAATCATCCGCGAACAACGCACAGACGAAATCCCTGCGCAAAACGGAGCGCCACGACATCCTGGTTGTGGGCGTCATCATCGCCGGTGCCTTCCTGGCCATCCTCAATCAGACCGTTTTGGCTCCGGCGCTTCCCGGCCTCATGGATTCCTTCCAGGTCAACGCAGGCACGGCACAATGGGTGACAAGCATCTACATGCTGATCAACGGCATCATGGTTCCCATTTCGGCATACCTCATCGATAAGTTCCCCACACGCAACCTGTTCTTCGCCTCCATGGGCGTCTTCATCGCCGGCACCGTGGTATGCGCCATGGCTCCCAGCTTCGAAATCCTCATCGCAGGCCGTATCCTGCAGGCTGCAGGCGCTGGCGTCCAGATGCCGCTTGTAGCCGTGGTCCCCATGCTGGTCTTCCCGCCCGAGAAACGCGGCACCGCCATGGGCATGGCCGGCATCGTCATGTCCGTCGCCCCTGCAGCAGGCCCCGTGGCGGCCGGCATGATCATCGATTCCATGGGCTGGCGCGCCATGTTCTGGTCCATCGCGCCCCTGGGCGTTCTGGTCCTGGTGGTCAGCTTCTTCCTGCTGGGCAATGTGGGCACGGTCAAAAATCCCAAGCTCGACATGCCTTCGGTCCTGCTCTCCACCGTTGCCTTCGGCGGGCTTCTGTACGGATTCTCCAGCGCATCCTCACTTGGATGGACCAACCCCATCGTCATCGCCGTCATCGTCATCGGCGCCGCATGCCTGGTATGCTTCGTCCGCAGGCAGAAGAAGCTTGAGGAGCCCTTGCTGGATCTGAGCACCCTATCCTCCCCCGTCTTCGCCGCATCCGCGATCATCGTCACGCTGATTAACTGCGCCGCCGCGGTGACCAACGTCACGCTGCCTATCTTCCTGCAAAACGTCCTGGGCGCCAGCGCTTTCGAAACCGGCATGGTAATGATGCCCGCCGCAGCCGTGGGAATCCTGATCAGCCCGCTTTCGGGCATCGTCTTCGACAAGTTCGGCCCGCGCGGCATCGTGCTGGGCGGCTTGGCTGTCATGAGCGCGGCCCTGTTCGGGTTCACGCAGATCGGTGCGGGAACCTCCCTCTTCGTTGCCGCGGCGCTGTGCACGGCAATGGCAGCCGGCCAGACCATGGCGAACATGCCCGCCAACACATGGGGCATCAATGCTCTGTCCAACGACAAGATCGCCCATGGCAATGCCATCAGCAATACGGGGCGCCAGGTGGGCGGCGCCATAAGCACCGCACTGATCGTCACGGTCATGACCATGGTCACATCCGCGAATGCGGGGTCGGGACTTGTGGAATCCACCGCCGCAGGCGTTCAGGCGGCTTACGGAATCTGTGCGCTGGTCGGCGCTGCAACCCTGGTGTACGCTATCGTCAAAGTTCGCTCCGCCAAGAAAACCGCATCCGCGGAAGCCGCAGCTGAGAGCAAGGAGGCTTAAGCCATGCCCATGAATTCAACTTCCGTCGGCGCCATCATGGAACGCGACGCCTATTGGTGCCGCAGCGACGCCACCCTCAAAAACGTCACCAAGCAGCTCATTGAGCTTGGCGTAAGCAGCCTGCCCGTCGTGGACGAGGACATGCGCGTCGTGGGCTTCATCAGCGACGGCGACATCATGCGCGCCATCGCCGAACATAAGACGCACTCGATCTTCTCCGGCGGCGCCGCCACCATGCTCTATTACGACGACGAGAGCATCGAGCAGAAGGTGCTCGCACTTCGCAGCCGCAGCGTCATGGAGCTTGCCGCACGCAAGGTGCTCTGCGTCACGGAGAACCAGAGCATTGGCAGGGTTGCTGACATCCTGGCGAAAAAGAAGTTCAAGAAGCTGCCCGTGATTGACGGTGAAGGCCGCCTGGTGGGCATTGTCCGCCGCTCCAGCATCATGCGCTACGCCTTCGACCTGCTCTTCCATACCGAAAAGGGCGAGAACTGACGCGACTCGGCGATCAATTGCCACCACGACAAAACCCAACCCGGCAGATTGCAGCCAGCGCTTTCGATGAATTTCATCATCGTGCGAACCCGACCGCAATCAAAAAAACGCCGCCCTGAATGCAGGGCGGCGTTTGGGAGGGGTCAGGCAATTGCTAGAGATTGGCCACTTCTCGGCCGCACAGCATGCCGAACGTCACACAACGACCGGCATTGAGACCCGCGGACAGGTTCGGGTAGGAACCGTTGTAGTAATTTCCGGAATCGTTGCCAATCACATACAATCCCTCGATTGGCTTATTGTCGGCATCGAGCGCCTGGAATTTCGTATTGATCTTTATGCCATCAAGCGTGCACAGGGCCATGCCAGAAAGCTTGCAAGCATAGAATGGCGCAGTGCGAACCTCCGAAAGGCGGAAAGCCTCTTTGCCGAACTGAATATCTTCCTGGGCGTCGTAGAGGGCGTTGTACTGCTCCACTGTTTTCAAGAAGTTCTCTTTGTCGATACCGAACGCATCGGCAATCTCCTCCAAAGTATCCGCCTTGATGATCTTACCCTCTTCAATCAGGCTTTCGATAATGGCAGAGGTGCCCTCAATTCCCTCTGGATCCATCTGATTGGTTCCTTCGCGCTTGATGAGAGTCGAGCATCCGATGGTCTGGAAGCGATCTATATCCTCCGCCCAATTCGAATCCCAAATATCGAACCAGGCACGCTGAGAGCTCTTCTTGGACAATGCGTGAACGAGAAAGTCGTAAGGAGAAGATTCATTGGTGATTCGATCTCCTTCGATATCAACCTTCAGGAACGGCTGCGTCGCCATATGGAAGTAACCGAAGTCCATGGCGAAGGGATCACCTGGAAGCTGATCGGGACGCATGATACCGCGATCGAAAATCATAGTTGTGGGATTCTCGTCCTTAACAGCGCCAACCCACATGCACGCCTTGATTCCAGTGCCCTGAGAATTGAAGTTCGCATGAGGAACAACTCCGCACAGGCTTTTGGCGATCTCCCCCTGCAGGGCCATGTACATATCGGCGTTGTTGGCATATCCGCCAGTGGCGACAATTACGCCCTTGGAAGCGTTAATGCGCACATATTCGCCACTTGCCTTGGAGGCATATGCGCCAACTACCCTATCATTCTCCTTGATCAAACATTCCAAACCTGTTTCATACATGAGCGTCGCATCTTGCTGGGCAAGGAAATTACCTTCGAGCAAACGATAGGTCACACCCTCAGCGCTTGCTTCATCCTTTCCCATCTTGCCGTTGTCCAGCATGGCGCCATGACCAGTCGGCCAGCACTTATACCGCGTCTCCTGGTCAGGCATCCTCCATTCGACATCAATCTTGCATTGATCGACGCCATCCACCAAATCGCAGTACCAGCCAACAGCTTCCGCGGAATTGTCCGCCCACAGACGATGCAGATCGTAGGAGGAGTAATTCAGGGAGTAGTGGACAAGATCGTTACATATCTCAACTGGATCAATGTACGCACCGACCTCTTGCTGACGAGCGGAGTTGACCGCACCTACGGCCGACCCTCGCACGCCCGTACCGATAGGATACTTCTCTATCAGAAGCGTTTTGGCACCCTCCATCGCCGCAAAATTCGCCGCCACAATACCGGAACATCCTGCGCCGACAACGAGAACTTCCGTATCGATGGTTTCCACGCAATCCGTATCAGTGATTGCAGGCGGATTGCCCAGCCATGCAGGAAAATCACCATTCGTCGGGGATTCAGCATTCATCGATGCACCGGCATCCTCAGACGGTTCAGCTTTGCTTGAATTTGCGGGCGAACACCCTACCAAGCCCATTGCGGCCATAGCGCCGGCCGCAAAAGATCCTGCAATAAAGTTCCTTCGATTCATTTCCATACCGAAGCACACCCCTTCCGCCTTTTTGCAACTTCCTAACGATACGATGGGAGAATCCCGTTGCTACCCTATCGCAACGCTTGAAGATGATGCCCGTTGCTCATGGATTCGAATATCGTGTTAAACCGTGAATTTGCATTTCCCCAGATAACAGGCATCACGTCTTTTACGTGACTTGCTGCACTACTCATCGATTGCATACAATTGAGCGGTAAAACGACCTGGGAGACCCAATGTTCCGATTGATACAATCGCTTGATGCCTCTTTACGCAAGATCAATATCAGATATCTGGGAATAGGCCTGCTCATTGCATGGGTGTATTGCACTTGGTGCTCCGGAAACCAAGCAATTGCTTCAGAAACCCTTATCGCATCCCTCATATGCTCGGCCCTAGGGCTCATAGTCCTTGTTATGAGGCCAAAAAAGCGCACCCCCATATCTTTTACCTCTGCATTCGGGGCTTCGGTGATCATGTCCATTACGACCCTTTTGTTTTCATTCTCCGACCTGATGTTCGTCTGTCTCACAGCCGCCGCAATCGGCGGACTGGCGTCATCGGTCCTATGGATTGCCTGGGGGGAATTATTCTGTCAGATAGATCAAGAAGCCGCCGAGTCTTGCATTCCGGCTTCACTGCTCGTATTCATCTGCGCTGGAGGTGCAGTGCTCTTGCTACCCGCAGCCATTGGCTCGGTCGTCTCGTCGTCGCTTCCGGCAATATCCTGCATACTGCTCTTACTCGGCAGATGCGAGCAGCCGGCTGATTTCTCATTTCCCCAACCAGCCTTGCCCTTTCGAAGCATCCTGCCCGCATTAGTCAAGCTAGCCTTCTGCTCAATGGTATGCAGCGTTGCAGCGGGTTTTGTTATGGCCAGCCTCTCCCCCACAAATCCCATCTCGGGTTCGGATAATCAGCTGCCGTTCTATCTGTGCGGCGGCGCCATCGCCGCATGCATCTCCCTCGTGGCCATATCGCACACTAGCAAAATGAATTTCTCGTTGCTCTACGAATGGGTCATTCCCCTGATCGTCTTCGCATTGTCGCTCTGCATTGCGGGCGAGGCGGAGCACCGCGTCATAGCAGCAATTCTGACCTGTACCGCGTCATTGTGCACCGACGTACTGTTCTACGCTATCTTCGCCCGCATCACCTCGCAACGATTCTGCCTGCCAAGCGAAGCATTCGGCTTGTTTCGAGCATTCGCGCAGGTAGGCTTCCTCATAGGCGGAGCATCAGGGTCAACGATGGCGTCACAGCAGGCAAACTTGACCCATATCTATCTACTGCTTATATGCATTTGCGTTGTGATACTACCGCTGTTCCTGCATCTTCAGAAACGCTTCGAAACGCCGCAACCAACAATGCACGCATCCGAGAAAGCAAATGCGACACAGCAACCAGATGCGATTACGCAAATCACCGAAGAGTTCAAACTGTCGAATCGCGAATCCGAGGTCCTCGGTTATTTGGCGCGAGGAAGATCTGTACCCTACATGCGCGAAGCAATGGTCCTGTCGAAAAGCACAATCGAAACGCACATCAAGCACATCTACGCAAAAACCGAGGTTCATTCCAAACAGGAATTAATCGATCTCATAGAGTCGAGGCAACATTAGGCGACCTGCGCACTCGTCATTTTTACCAAGGCCGCAAAGCATAGACCCCGATGACCCAAACCACTGCTCACCTTGACCAAAGCAGAATCCGTATGCTATACGAAGGCACGTAGCGCAACTCTGCCCAGAAACACCTGGCAACCGTTATCCATGATCGAAACAACACCGGCAGCTATTCCAGCATTTTATTGGCTCTGTTAGACCAGTATTGACATATAGGTGATGCCACCGTGGTATAATATAATCAGCAACCACGGCATTGGAGCATCATGAAAGCCGAAGAACTGGTTATCACCCTCAAGAAAAATATGGCGAAACTCAGCAAGACCGAGCGCCGCCGCGCCATCGAATCGGTGCGCGAGGTTCTTCGTGCAGCTATGTTCGACGATGCGGCGGGCGACGGCTACGAGATCGAGCGCTGTCCCCGATGCGGCTCGGTCGCCGTCGTGAAGAAGGGCAAGTCCGGAAACGGTGAGCAGCGCTACCTCTGCCGCGACTGCGGCAGGACGTTCTCGGGTGCCACGAACCGTGTGCTCGGCACGAGCAAACTCCCCCGCGAGACCTGGATGGCCTATGCCGAGTGCTTCGTGTTGATGCTCCCTCTGCGCGAATGCGCCGAGCGCTGCGGCGTCTGCCTCAAGACCGCCTACACCATGCGTCACAGGCTCATCGAGTGCCTGAATGCATATTCCCCTGAGTTCCATGTCGGCCATGGGCAGGCATGCGAGCTCGACGAGACGTACTTCCCCGAATCGTTCAAGGGCAACCACACCAAAGGCTCCTTCAAGCTGCCGAGAAAGCCCCGCCGTCGCGGCAAGCAGGTCCACAAGCGCGGCCTGTCCCGCGAGCAGATCTGCGTCATGACCGGCATCAGCGATTCAAACGTCACCTTCCTCGAAGTTTCGGGACGTGGAATCGTCTCTCGAAAGCGGGCTATGGCAGCCCTGAGCAACCGCATCGGTGCCGGTGCAGCCGTCGCGACCGATAAGGCATCCGTCTACGTCGATGTGCTTCGAGACCTCAAGGTGGCGAAACATGAGTCGTACGACTCCAAGGACCATTCCAAGGGCACGATCAACCGAATCAATACCGTCCACTCGCTCCTCGACTCATTCATGGCCCATTTCAAGGGAGTGTCCACCAAGCACCTCTCGGCCTATCTGGAATGGTTCCGCTGGTGCCGCACCTTCATGGCGACCGATTCCCGCACCGCCGAAGCTACGGTTGCCCGTCAGCTCGCCAACGGCTCTTGCGCAACCCGAACCAGCGGTATGTTCAACGTCCAGCCGCCGTATATGGACTATTGGGTTTCGCTAGCGGCGTAGTCGGCTAAAATGACAGCACCGTGAAATACGCGAGAGATAGGAGCCGCCATGCCGTCCAACATACCCGCAACGACTATAAGAATAGAGCCCGAGGTCAAAAGAGAGGCGTCCGCAATCCTCGATGAACTCGGTCTTTCTATGTCTGCTGCGATGAACATGTTCCTCCGCGCGGTGATTCGCGAGGGCGGCATGCCGTTTGAGGTTAAGGTGACTAGGTAGGAGCTTTGGTGACCGTTAAAAACGACAAACTTACTTGTATAGATCTGTTTGCTGGTGCGGGTGGCCTGTCAGAAGGGCTCGAGCAGGCGGGGTTCCACTCTCTGTTCGCCTCCGAGATAGTGCCTAGATATGCCGAGACATATGCTAAGAACCATCCGAACGCCGAGGTGTGTGTTGCCGACATCCGTACGGTGAACCCGAAAGAGATCAGGGAGCGTCTTGATCTTGAAGTGGGCCAACTTGATTTGCTTGCAGGTGGTCCTCCGTGTCAAGGGTTTTCGATTAACGCCCCTGTTCGATCCAGTGACGACCCGCGTAATCACTTGTTTCGCGAATACTTGAGATTCGTTGACGAGTTCAAGCCTCGTGCGGTTCTTATCGAGAACGTTCCTGGTTTGGTTTCGTTCGAGAAGGGAAAGACGCTTCACGCCATTCTCGATTCACTTGCGGACCTTGGGTATGGTGCCGATGTTCATATCCTCGGTGCTCCCTACTACGGTGTCCCACAAATGAGGTGGCGTACGATAATAATGGGTCTACGAGGGGCGATTATTCCTCAATCGGCATGGCCCGAGCCGGTCAGGCATGCTCCGGTGAGGGCAAACTTCGCGACCACATTCGACGGCAGACCGATCGTAAAGAAACCTTCACCAGAGACATCGGCCCCGTTCACCACGGTACGCGATGCGATAGGCGACCTTCCACCGCTTAAAAGCGGCGAACGCGGTGAAGCGGTAAAGGAATATCCCGTTGCACCTCAATGCGAGTACCAAGCGAATTTGAGAATAGGGTCCGCAGGCGTGATGAATCACGAAGCACCACGTCTTTCGGCTATCAACCTCGAACGGCTTGGTCATATCAAGCAAGGCGGCAACTGGACGGATATTCCATACGATCTTTTGCCGAAGGGCATGAAGTCAGCTAGGCGAAGCGATCATACGAAGAGATACGGTCGCCCAAGATGGGATGAGCTCGGAAGCACGGTTCTCACGAAGTGCGATCCCCACTGGGGCGCGTTCTTCCACCCCGAACAGGACAGGACGTTTACCGTTCGGGAGGCCGCGCGTATCCAATCATTTCCCGATCACTACGTCTTTCTTGGCTCTCAGGCCGAGCAGTACGCCGAGGTCGGTAACGCCGTGCCTCCGATGCTTGCCTGTGCTGTTGGAAGATCTTTGCGAGCGGTTCTTGAGGGGGAGTAGATATGGCCGGAACAATCGTTGATTTCTTTGGGTATCGAGCCGCAGATGATAGCGATGCGTCTCTTGAGGCGGTCGCCAAAAATCTATGCCCGTTCCTTCACGACACCTGCACCAAGACGCTCGGGCGAGACGGCTCTTGCTCCGGCGTGTGCGCTGTTAAACAAGTATCGTCTGATCAGCGTATCATCTGCTGCCCAATCCGTCTCTATGCCGATGATTACGAGATCCTTCGAATCGTGTCTAGGAAAACGTTTGGCGTTGACCTTGGCCTGTATTCAGGTCGCGCTGCTGTCGGAAAAGCTCGCTCCGAGGGTGGTGCCGTTGCCGTGTTCGGACACAGATGGGGAGGAGAACTGCGGCTGCCGAAAAGAAACGGCGTTGGGAACTATTTTGCCGATTGGGTATTGGCTCGGCTTGACGAGCGCGGCGAGCTTGCGGAGTTCACTTCAATTGAGGTTCAGACTATTGATACGACTGGAAACTATAGAGCTTCTCGCGCGGGTTTGATTGACGGTAGGAGAGAAGTGAAATCAACCGTTGGTTTGAACTGGGAAAACGTCTCAAAACGAATTATCCCACAGCTTGTTTATAAGGGGCAGGTGCTTCAAAGGGAGCCGCTGTGCCGCTCTGGCTTGTGGTTCGTGACCCCCGAATCGGTGTATTCAAGAATTATTGACAGGCTTGGCGGTGCCAAAAATATGGCATTTGGATACGCCCCGCAGCCAGGAGCCCTTCATTTTCTGCGATATGACTACGATGATAACGCTGAGCATGCAAAAGGCGTTCCCACGAAACTCATGGTCACTGGAGATGAATGCACGACGGTTGAGCAGGTCCAGGCGGCATTTAACAGAGTCAGGCTCCCGGAGCCAGGCGTGTACGGTAAAGCTCTGCGAGAAGCTTTGTATGGCTAGAAGATAGTGCGCTTGCAGATGCAATAGCTATAAGGAGCTCATGCAGAATCAACTCGCGGCTTAGCTGTTGGTTGAGGCCATCGTCGAAACAGCGTCGCTTTTGCCCCGCAGAAAAGGAAGCACGCAAAGCACGCTTCCTTTTCTGCTTTAAGGGTCTTGCGCTACAAGCTATACTTGCATGTTAATCCTGGTCTAACAGAGCCATTTTATTTGCAGCAAGCGAGCATTGGTCCCGTATGACGATTGGAGACGAAGATGAGTAGAGCAAGACCGGCAATTTTCAAAATCGCAATCGCATGGATGGCGGCTTTGGCTGCAGTGATGCTGCTCTTATCCATAACGCCGACGAAGGCGGCGGCCGCGGAAAACTACTCTTACGTCGAAGATTCGATTTTCGTCAAACTCCAGGAAACGGCAGACGAAAGCGCGAAGCTGGAAGCCCTGCGCAGCATCAATGCGGAATCGGTGGAACGGGTCGATGGCATGTATTTCCCTGACAACGACTGCTATGCCGATCTCTGCCTAGTAACATTGGGGCCGGATTCACCTTCGGCGCCCGAAGCCGTTGAAACAGTAAAGCGCCATGATGGCGTGTCCGGCTCCATGCTCAACAGATTCTACGGCCAAACCATCGGCGGGCAAAAGGTTGACTACATCGAAGGCTGGAACCGTGGATACGGCAGGATGTCGATATCCTTCCATGAGGGAACGTCAGATGAGGAAGCCCAGGCAGTCATAGAATCGCTTTCTCCCAAATCCTGGCAAAAGGAGGATTACGGCTCATGGTATTGCCTGGTTCTCTCAGACGACATGTCCGTCGCATGGGGAATAGCTAAAGCCCTCGAAAACCCTTCGGTCAAAAGCGCAGAACCCGAGTCGCTTATGTTCCCTGATCCCGTTCCGCCCGATCAGGGTCCCGCGACGAAATACGACACGGCAGCGCTTCAGGCGCGCGAGGCTTACCCCGACGGATGCGCCGATGTCATCCTGGTGAGCGGATCGGTGTGGCCCGACGGCCTGGTAGCTTCAGGCCTGGCGGGCGCGCTCGATGCCCCCATCCTCCTGATTGAAAAGGATTCCATCCCCGACGTCACCAGCAAGGCCATCACGGAACTGGGCTGCTCACGTGCCTTCATCATTGGCGGTGAAGCCGTCGTGTCATCCGAAACAGAGCAAGCGGTAGCAGCGCTCATGGGCTGCGCCCCCATCCGCCTCGCAGGAACCCACGCGACAGATACCGCGGGCGAAGTCTATGACTGGGGAGCAAACGCGGGGCTCTGGAACAGCGACCTTGTTCTTGCTGCAACGAACCGTTCCTTCTATGACTCGCTCTCGCTTTCAGCCCTTGCCGCATCCCAGGGCGCACCCATCCTTCTGTGCAACGCCACCGGCACACTGTGCGATGCCGATTGGACGCGCGTGGCATCCTCCCAAGCTAGTCGCATTGTATTCGCGGGCGGTACTGCGGTGGTATCCGACGACGCGTTGTCGAAAGGTAGGCAGCTGCTCGGCAACTCCGTGAGGGTTGCAGGGGATTCGCTCTACCAGACCTCCTTTGCAATTGCACGCTGGTGCGTTGAGGAAGGCTATCTGGCATGGAACAACATCGCATTCGCTTCGGGGGCACCGCTTTCCTTCACTGACGCCCTTTGCGGAAGCATCCTTCAGGCGAAGCGCGGCGCCGTAACCCTCATCGTGTACGAATCCGCCTACGGAACCTCTGAGTTCCCCGCGCTTGAAACCTACGCCGCACCCTCCATCAATGACTACAATTTCTTCGGCGGATACGCGGTCATATCCGATACGCTGCGCTACAACATCCTTTCTACGCTGATATAAGTCCGCTCCGCCGCTCAAACGCGCTGAGGCGCTCGGCCCTTCCAACTTGGAGCCGAGCGCCTCTTCTCATCAGGTCAAGCGGTCTAGATCGCGTCTTCGCGCAATGCTTCCACCACGCTGTCCATGCGGCAGCGATGCAAGCCGTATGCAACGCTGAGCGCCATGGCCGCACCGACAAGCGCCGCCGCCACAGCCATATGGCCCCAGGGCAAGACGAACGAAAGACCCTCGAACGACATATGAACAGCAATCCTGAAACCCCGACCGAGATGATGAGTCCAGGAACCAGACCGCGCACGCCATACCCCAGGCACTCGCACGCGATCATCTTGCGGAACTGCGCGTTGCCCATGCCAACCGAGCGCATCACAGCGAACTCTCGGCGCCGCAGAATCAGCGAGTTCGTCAGCGTGTTGAACACGTTGGCAATGGCGATGAGCGTAAGGATGCCCGTGAACAACATGGTGAACACATCGACGATCAGCATCATGATGCGCCCGTCATCCTCGGTTGCCTTGTAATCGCTCACACCAACCTCAACGCCCATGATCCGCTTGCCCGCCTCGGCGATATCGATTGCAGCCTGGGCGTGGTCTTCGGCATTGAAGCATGCCGTGAAGCTGGGCGTGCTGAAGAACGCAGGAGATTCAAGCAAGGCCGTATGCGCTACAGCGCGCATGGGGACAATGACCGTGAGCTCATACGGAACGGTTCCTCCCATGATGGGCGCATCGGAATCCGCCAACGCAACTACTTCAAGCTGGGTCTCAAGCGTGGAAACCTCGTTGAAGGGGATCATGGAAACGCCGTCACCTGCAGATTCGCTGCCAGGGCGGTCGGATTCGCTGCCTTGCTCCACAAACGCCACCAATTCCGAAGAATCATAGGTGAATGTGAGAAAGCCTTCCTGAGCACCTCCGTATGCAGCACCAAGGGTTCCCGGCGCGTCAAGCAGCTGCGCCACCCGATAGCGCTCTCCTCCGCGTTCGACGGAATTACGCACGGCAATTCCCTTGAACTGACCCTCTTCAAAGACGGCTGGATCAACTCCGCACTGGGACGCATACTCATCGAAAGCCGCGTCTTCGACCACGGTAACCGCACCCATGCACAGATACCCGCCATCCGTACGGTCCGCCACCTCGGAGAACGCAACGTCACCCATGGAATCGGAAGCCATGGAGTCAGGGACCCTGAACACGAAGGACGAAGACGCGAACCATCCGCGGCCTGTGACACCGCCAAGCGACGAAAGCTCATCATATGCGTTCGCGACATGATTCAGATTCTCCCCAGCGCCGGAATACAGGCCGATATCGTAGTCGATAGCTCCGCTGCCGATCATATCGGTGGTCATGCGCATGTACGTGCTGAACGAGCCCGCCGTCATGAGAAGCACCACGGCAATGGCAAGCGACGCCGATGCCGCACTGCCTTTTCCTCGTCCGCGCTTGCGATTCAAGCGTGCAATCTCTCCGGGAACACCGAACAGCCGGGAGAATGACAAGCCTTTGGGCTCCAGGATCCCCTTCGAACCGGACAACGACACATCAGCGCTGCGACCCGCATGCTTGGCCTGGAGGCGGGCTTCGTTGCGCGAGTCCGCAGCGCGCACGTCGCGGCTTGCCCTGATGGCTTCCATGGCGGTCGCCCGCCCCGCACGCACCGCAGGCACCCAAGCGCTGAGAACCACAGTCAGCAAGGTCAAAAGAGCCACGGCAACAATTACAGCAGGTGCAACGTGCATGGTGAACGGAACATCGTACGCCAGAACGCGCTCTATCATAGGCGCAAGCCACGAAAGCACGGCAGCGGTCCCCGCAAGTCCCACAACAATGCCAAGCGGAATGCCGGCCAAAGCCATAACGCCCGCCTCGAAGAACACCGACGCGCGTATCTGGCGCTTCGATGCGCCGACGGACGCAAGCAGGCCGAATTGCCTCTTGCGTTGGGCGACGGAGATGCCGAACGCGTTGTAGATCAACGATACGCACGCCAGGACAATGACGACGGCAAGCACGACGGCCATGGTGCCGAAGGAATCCCAAATCTGCCTGTCGTCGAAAACGCCCTGGTAACGAAGCAGACCGTAATGCAGGACAACATCGGTATCTTCAGCCGCATACGATGCCATGACGTCACGGATCTGACCCTCGGATTCAGGATTGGCCAGCACAGCGAACAACCGCGTGGAGCCGGAAGCATCGGGGTCGCCCGTGGTCACGGCAGCAAGACCATAAGAAGTGCGCAGCGACCAGTTGGGAAGCTCGTAGAAGCCCGTTACCGTATACGTCTGGGTACGCAGGGGCGCAAACCCATCTTCAACGCCGGAAGACAATTCCGCCTTCGGCCCCGAATAGCCGCCCGAACACACCTCATGCCCGCCTACAACATTCACGGACAGATCGAATGTCACTTCGGAGCCGATGGCGCACGGCCCATCAGATTACGAAGTCGAATCCTTGAACTGCATGGGCAGCATGATCTCGCCCGGATCTTGGGGAAGACGCCCTTCGGCAGCCCGCACGGCGCAAATGGATTCGATATCCCCGTCAACGTTTACCACCGACAGCATGGATCCCGCATACTGGGCAAGATCAGCAGAAAGTTCCACAACGCCCACGTCCTGCATTGAGGCCGTGTGTGCGATCCGCGAATCCGCCGCCATGGATTCGGCAGACTCATCATCCCAGGACCAGACGCTGGCGGTCCAGCTTCCCGAGGTTGCCAGCTCGTTGCGCTTCATGAAATCGCCGAGGCTTGCCACGGACGTGAGCACAGCGGTAAGCAGGGCCGCCGCCAAAGCGATACCCGCAATGGTCACCACGGTGCGGACCTTGTTTCCCGCCAAGGAGCGCCACGTGAACTTCGTCATGATGCTCATCGGCGAATCCTCTCATCGGAGACGATGCGCCCATCCTCAATGGCGATGATGCGGTCCGCCGTCAACGCGATGGATTCATCATGGGTGATGGCCATGAGCGTTTGGCCCGTCTGCTTGTTGGCATCGCGTAGCAAAGCCATGATCTCGCCGCTGTTGCGCGTGTCAAGATTGCCCGTAGGCTCATCGGCAAGCACGATTGCCGGGGCGTTCATGAGCGCGCGCCCGATTGCCACGCGCTGCTGCTGGCCGCCGGACAGCTGATTGGGAAGATGATGCTCGCGCCCCTTGAGACCAAGCGCTGCAATGAGCATCCGCAGGCGATCTTCGTTGACCTTGCGGCCGTCAAGCGCCACGGGCAGCGCCATATTCTCAACCACATTGAGCACCGGAACCAGGTTGTAGAACTGATAGACAAGGCCAACCTCGCGGCGGCGAAACACCGCCAGTTCCTCATCGGAGCGCGAATAGACGCTTTCGCCATTGAGATACACTGCACCCGATGTGGGGCGGTCCACACCGCCTATCAGATGCAGAAGCGTAGATTTTCCTGACCCCGAAGAGCCCACGATAGCCACGAATTCACCCTCAGCCACCGAAAACGACACATCATCAAGCGCCCGCGTCGCGTTCGGCCCTTCCCCATAGATCTTCGTAAGATGGTCAACGGTCAAAATGTCCATGCCATCCGCCTTTCTCTCGTGATTCCATGGGTACAGTTTCCAATACGCGCATTGCCGCGCCATGACCGCCGTCTTACAGGACTGTAATTCCCGGCAGCCGAAAAGATCCTAGACCACGAACTTCGGAAACACCGCCTCGAAATGTGCGCCGCCATGCGGCTCATTGCCCGCGCGCAACGATCCCCCTTGCGCCGAAACGATGGCCTGGGCAAGCGAGAGGCCTATGCCGAAGCCTTGGACCTGGACAGATCCATCGCGGTCGCCGCCATGGCTTCCACGATAGAACCGCTCGAACAGATGCGGGATATCCTCCGGCGCTATGCCCGGTCCGGTATCCGTGACCACGATGCGCATCGCAATCGCATCCTCGCGGGCGCTGACACGCACGATTCCGCCCTCGGGTGTGTGCTCGAGGCAGTTCTTCACGATATTCTGCAGCGCCTCGGCCATCCATAACCCGTCGCCCAGAAACACCGCTTCGTCAGCAACCTCGGTCTCAAGCGCAACGACGTGCACGTCGAAGGAGGCGGCAAGCGGGTCGCATGCCCGGGCAACCACGTCGGCAACGCGCACCTGCGAGCAATCAAGCTTCAAGGCACCGGCATCTATCTTGGCAATCTTGAGCAGGGTGGTCACCAGCCACGAAACTCGATCCACCATGGTTTCCACCTGTCGCGCAAGCCGGGCGCGGCTCGCATCATCGGGAGCCGCCGCAATGGAGGCAACCGTCAAGCCCATGGCCGTCAGCGGCGTGCGGATCTGGTGCGAGATGTCAGCCAGCGCGTCGGCCAGATAACGTTTCTCATCCTCAAGCTGAGAGCTGATCCGAACCAGCTTGGCCACCATCTTGGAGATCTCATTGCGCAGCACGGCGATATCACCCTCGCGGTATTGGGAGAATTCCACCGTCCTGCCGTTGTGCAGAACGTCGTCAACCTCTTCGGCCAGCCGCGCCACCTCCCTATAGCGGCGCACGGACACGAAAGCGAAAATGGCAAGGCACGAACCGCCCCCCAAAGCGCACCACAGCGCGCAAGAAACACCGGATATCTTCAAAGCCGCAAACGAGAGCACGCCGATGCAGGCAACCATCACCGCAAGCTGCAGCGCGAATGCGCGGTTGCGGGACAGCTGGACAAAGGAAGCCGCCATATCACTCCCCCACCTTGTAGCCGAGCCCGCGCACCGTCTGGATGAGCACCGGCTGGGCCGGATCATCTTCGATCTTCTCACGCAAGCGCTTGATGTAGACGTTCAACGCGTTGTCGCTTATGTACTCCCCTGCGCTATCCCAGATAGCATCGCGCAGATTCTCCCTGGTCACAAGCCTTCCCTTGCTTGAAGCGAAGTACAAGAGCAGCTTGTACTCCAAAGCTGAGAGCAAAACCTCCGAGCCGCGCTTCTCAACCTTGGCGGCGGCCGGGTCAACAACCACATCGCCGAGCCTGATGCGCGGATCGGAAACCGATGAGCGCCGCAAAGCAACACGGATACGGCTCAGCAGCTCACGGGCGCGAAAGGGTTTGGCAATGTAGTCGACTGCACCCATATCAAGTCCGGCAACCGTGCTGTATTCGTCATCTGATGCCGTCAGAAAAATCACCGGCATGTCAGGCGCCGCATCTTTGGCGGCGGCGCACACGGCGAACCCGTTTCCCTGGGCCAAGGTGACATCGAGCAGCGCCAGATCGAACGACTCATCGGCCAGAAGCGCCACCGCTTCATCCTGGCGCGCGCAGGATTTCACCGCATACCCCTCTGCAGCAAGCAGCGCCGAAAGCGCCTCGGCAATACCCCGGTCATCCTCGACAAGCAGAATGCGCATCCGAACCCCTTTCGCAATCACTCATGTTTCCAGCATCCCACTGTAAAGCAGAACGAAAACCCGGACAACGCGAATGGGCATTACGAAAATGCAATATTCGGCGGATTTCCCCTTGACCCTCACGTTACGTGATGGTTTAGGATGCAAGACGTGATCACGAAAGAGGATGGGAGTGAATACCATGGGCAGCCGCACCTACACGGCCAAGCAGCTGGCTGACCTTGCCGGAGTCAGCATCCGGACGCTGCACTACTACGAAGAGGCGGGATTGCTCGCACCTGCGCGCCGCGGGAACAACTACCGCGAATACCGCAGCGCGGATGTCGAGCGGCTTCAGCACATACTCCTGCTGAAGGCATGCGGACTTCGCCTGACGGACATCAAGGCTGCACTGGACGGACCTCACGGCACCATCCGCAACGTACTGGCAAGCCACCTCGATGAACTGCATGAACGCAGAAATGCCCTGGATGCGCTCATCGACAACGCAATACGAACAATGGATTCCCTGGAAGGAAAGACAACCATGACAGACGAGCAACGATTCGAAGGCCTCAAGGCCTCCATGATAGAAAGAAATGAACGGGAATACGGCGCGGAGGCCCGCGCCCGCTACGGCGACGAGGCCGTGGATGCCGCAAACGCGAAGATTGCAAACATGGACGAAGGCACCTTCAACGACGCCCAGATGCTGGCAGAAGCCATAAGCGAACAGCTTAAGGCAGCAATGGCGAATGGCGACCCCGAGGGTCACGAGGCGAAGAAGCTTTGCGAAATGCACGCCCGATGGCTCAAGATGCACTGGGGAGACGGGATGTATTCGCACGATGCCCACGCAGGCCTTGCTGAAGGGTATGTCGCCGACCCCAGGTTCACCGCGTATTACGAGAACGCAGCGGGTCCCGGAGCTGCGCGATTCCTCAGAGATGCGATTGTTGCCTGGTGCATCGAACAAGCTTAAGATGCGTCAAACGTCGAAAACGAAGGAGCAACCATGAAGCGACGCATCGATATCTGGAGCAACGCAGGCGAAATCCTGTCCGCCGTCCAAAACGGCGTGCTTCTGACCTCTCAGGCCGAGGGAAAGACGAACTCCATGGTCATCTCTTGGGGCAGCTTGGGCATCGAATGGGGCAAGCCGGTGTTCACCGCATACGTTCGCGCGAACAGGTTCACGCACGGTCTGCTGACCGTCAACCCTGAATTCACCGTCAACATGCCCATGGGTATCCCGGACAGACGCATCATGGGCATCTGCGGGTCGAAATCCGGACGCGATATGGACAAGATAGCGGAGGCCGGCCTCACCCTCGTCGAGGCCGAGCGCATTTCCGTTCCTGCGATCCGCGAATTCCCGCTCACGCTGGAGTGCCGCATCATCTGCGCCGAGAAGCAGAACTTCGCCCTTCTTCCACCCGCCATGCAAAACCGCTACTATCCGCAGCACGTCGATGGTTCGTTCGTCGGCTCGAACCGCGATGCCCACACCGCTTTCTACGGGGAGATAGTCGACGCCTACATCATCGAGCACTAAGCGGGCAACAGGCAAGGCAAACGGGATCAGTCGTCAACCTTGAGGATGGCCATGAAGGCCTCCTGCGGCACCTCGACATTGCCGATGGCCTTCATGCGCTTCTTGCCGGCCTTCTGCTTTTCAAGCAGCTTACGCTTACGGGAGATGTCGCCGCCGTAGCACTTCGCCAGAACATCCTTGCGCTTCGCACGGACGGTCTGACGGGCCAGCACGCGACCGCCCACGGCAGCCTGGATGGGCACTTCGAACATCTGCTGGGGGATGATCTCCTTGAGCTTCTCGCAGAGCACGCGCCCGCGGTCGTAGGCCTTGTCCTTGTGCACGATGAACGACAGGGCGTCGATGGCCTTGCCGGACAGAAGGATATCGAGCTTCTGCAGGGCACCCGTTTTGTATCCGTCGAATTCGTAATCCAGGCTTGCATAGCCTTTGGTCCGGCTTTTGAGCTGATCGAAGTAGTCAAGGATCAGCTCCGAGGACGGAATCTCCCAAATCATCTCAACCGTGGTGGTGGAGATGTAGTTCATGGTCTTGAATGTACCGCGATGCGCGACGGTGAGATCCATAACGGCGCCCACGTAATCAGGCGGCACCATGATGGTGGCCTTCAGATACGGCTCTTCGATATGGTCGATTTCGGAAGAATCGGGCATATCCTGGGGGGAATGCAGGCTGATCATGGTCTTATTGGTGAGGTACACATGGTATTCCACCGAAGGCGCCGTGGCTATAAGGTCCAAATTGAACTCACGCTCAAGGCGCTCCTTGATGACCTCCATATGCAAAAGCCCCAGGAAACCTACGCGGAAGCCGAAGCCGAGTGCGTGGCTGGTTTCAGGCTCCCAGATAAGCGCGGGGTCATTGAGCGAAAGCTTCTCCAACGCCTCTTTGAGGGGCTCGTACTGATCGCCTTCAATGGGGAACAATCCCGTATAGACCATGGGCTTGACATCGCGGTAGCCGGGCAGGGGCTCTGCTGCGCCGCCAACCTGCGCGGTGATGGTGTCACCTACGCGGACCTGCGAGACGTCTTTGAGGCCTGTGACCAGATAGCCTACTTCTCCGACAGACAAAGACGGCATGGGTGTTTCCGCAGGACGGCGGGCACCGACTTCTTCCACCAGCATATCGGTATCCGTGGCCATCATGTGCACGCGGTCACCCTTTTTGATCGACCCGTCAACCACGCGGATGAGGGCGACCACGCCGCGATAGGGGTCGAAATACGAGTCGAAGATGAGCGCACGCAACGGAGCCGCGGCATCCCCGACAGGTGCAGGGATGTTGTAGACAACGGATTCAAGCAGGTCATGAACGCCTGCGCCCGTTTTGCCGCTGGCCAAGATGGCATCGTCGGCCAGAATGGCAAGGCCGTCTTCAATCTCACCCTTGACACGCTCCGGCTCTGCAGCCGGCAGATCGATCTTGTTGATGAGCGGGATAATCTCCAGATCGGCATTCATGGCCATCATGGCGTTCGCAACCGTCTGCGCCTCAACACCCTGCGTGGCGTCCACCACAAGCACGGCGCCTTCACACGCGGCAAGGCTTCTGCTGACCTCATAGGTGAAGTCCACATGGCCCGGTGTGTCAATGAGGTTGAACTGGTAGGTCTGCCCATCTTCGGCAGTGTAATCCACGCGGACCGCCTGGCTTTTGATGGTGATGCCGCGTTCGCGCTCGATGTCCATGCTGTCAAGCAGCTGCTCGGTCATATCGCGCTTCGCCACCGTGCCCGTAAGCTCAAGGATGCGGTCCGAAAGCGTTGATTTACCGTGGTCGATATGCGCGATGATGCTGAAATTGCGGATGAGTTCAGGATTGTAGGTCATGGCGGCTTTCTTGTCTGAATGCTGAAGGCATGAATTTGCAACCTTGGATTCTACCATGAATCGCATCCGTTGCATCAAGATGCGAGCCAAGAGAGTCCGGAATGCAAAATGGGCTCCGGTTTCCCAGAGCCCTCCCCTTGATTATGCGGACGAATCCGCGAGTTGTTGCAGGGATGGAAGCCTATTCGGCATCCTCGGCGGCAGCCTCTGCCTCGGCCTTCGCCTTGGCCTCGTGAGCGGCCTTCTCAGCCTTCAGGGTAGCCTCGCGACGGACGGCCTTCTCCTTGGCGGCAGCCTCGTAAGCAGCAGCCTTCTCAGCCTTCTTGGCAGCCTTCTTGGAACCACCCTTGGCAACGGGCATCTTCTTCGCGGGCAGCTCGGCAGCGGCCATATCCTCAGCGGTGACCACGGTGTTGGCAAGCTTCATGATGCCGCTCTTGCGGTTGGCAGCCTGGTTCTTGTGGATGACGCCCTTGCTGACAGCCTTGTCCATAAGACGGCAGGCAGCCAGAGCGGCAACATAGGCCTCGACGCCATTGCCGGCAGCGACAGCATCCTTGACGTGGCGGGTAGCGGTCTTCAGCTCAGACTTGACCGCGCGGTTGCGCATGCGGGCCTTCTCGGCGGTGATGATGCGCTTCTTCTGGCTCTTGATGTTTGCCATGATGATCCTCCATACATACTCTAACGATTGTTTCGTTTGAAACCTATTGAATGCATGCGGAACAGCGGCCAGACGGCAGGCAAGAATGCTGATGACAAGAAAGGGCGGCGAACGCCGCATCACAGAACCCACGGCAACACCGCAGGAATGCGATTCATGCAAGATGGTCAGGTTTTCCCATCTTCGACCCTTCGGTCATCCAGCGAACAACTCCTTGCAGCCTTGTCTGCGGATGCGTCGATGAACGACGCTCGCGTATCGCTGAACACGCAGTTGGATAGTTTACCAAACGAAACAGGAGAGCGCCAGAGGCAATTTCGCCGAATTCATTCGCCCGCAGAACTAGCGAGGCGTATACCACTCGCAAGGATCGGGTTTCGCCATGCCCCGGACACCGGCGATGATGATCTCTATGCCGTCGCGAAACGCCTGTTCTGAATATGCGCCGTCGGTGGTCTCGAACCATGCCGGTTGATCAGCCGGCGAATGATGCACGCCTGACTGCTCCATTTCCCGAATCTCATTGACGATGAAGCCCGAGAGAAACGCATCCACGATGCGCCAGGTGCGCATGAGGATATCGCCGGGAATTCCCTGGTCGAGATGCAGCTTCTGGACGCGCTCGGTATGATCGCGCAGTCCCGGATCGGCAGCGTCGCCTTCCAGGAGGTACAAATGGGAGCGGCGGTGGCGCAGATACATCTGCCTGATGGATTCCGTGGTCCGGCGCAATGTGTCGTCCCAACGCTCACCGGGAACGGCGGAAACATCCACCTCGGTGAACGCGAGCGCCAAAACCCCGGCTTTGATGTCATCCATGGAGTCGAAATACCGGTACAGCGCCATAGCCGTACGGTTGAGCGATGATGCGAGTTTGCGAACCGAAAGATTCTCAATCCCTTCGGCATCAGCCAGCTCGAGCGCCTTAGCCAAGATGACATCCCTGCTCAGCGCAACAACCGCTGCACCGTCCATCCCGCGGACGTCATTGTCGGCAGTCATGGGCCACTCCTTTGAAAAACGCATGCCAAACAGTTGGGATGATAGCAGAGACCTTCCCGCACACCGCGCAAATGACGCCAATCCCGTACTTGAACACAATATGTTTACAGTGTATACTCCGCGCTGTGTACGCTGTACACTACCAATGACATCCTATGGAGGGAGTAAATATGGCGGAACAGACAGAAGGACGCCAGTCTTTCAGCCGCAGGAATTTCATGAAGGGAGCCCTCACCGCGGCAGCTGCAGTGGGAGCGGCATCCATGATGGCAGCCTGCAGCCCGGCCGGTGGAAGCACCGACGGGGCCACCAGCGGTGATGCCGGCGAATCTGGAGCACAGACCACAGGCACCGACTACACCAACATCTACGCAGACGGCCAGAATCTGATGCCCGCCCGCAAGGAGACGTGCCCCGGACCCCGCGGTCCGATCGCATTCGAATCCCGCGAAATCGGCGAAGATGAGATTCTGCGGGAAGAGAACTTCGATGTGGTTGTCGTAGGCGCAGGTGTCGGCGGCCTCATGGCCGGCCTCAAGGCTGCGGACATGGGAGCAAACACCCTCATCCTCGAGAAGATGACGAAGGGCCGCGGCTGCTTCGAATGCTTCGGCGCCGTGGGCGCAAAGTGCCAGGAAGGCACCGAAATGGACAAGGCCGCGCTGCTCGACGAGCTGTATCGCTCCGCTTACTACCGTACGCGCCCCGAGGCTGCGCGAACCTACGTCAACCGTTCCGGCGAAGCAACGGACTTCTGGCAGGCCATGCTGGATAAGGGCGCCAACGGCTTCGTGATCTCCAAGGTTGAGCAGGATCCTTCGACATGCGGCTTCCCCGCCATGACCCCGCTCATCGACACCGAGCTTGGCTTCTACGACTCCCCCGCCCTTCCCCCCGATGCAGGGGTTCGCTCGGGCCTTTCCGGCATCTACGTATGCCTTGAGATGCAGGACGTTGCAAAGAACGCCTATTCCAACGTTGACCTGCGCTTCTCCACTCCTGCCGTGCAGCTGACCACCGATTCCGACGGCTCTGTCACCGGCGTCATCGCCCGCGATGCAGAGGGATACTTCAAAGTCAACGCCGCCAAGGGCGTCATCCTTGCAACCGGCGGTTACGACTGCAATCCTGAAATGATGCAGGCATGGACGCGACCGGAAGATTACGCTCACTCCAGCTGGTGGAATCCCGGCTGGGGAACCACGGGTGACGGCCACATGATGGGTCTTTCCATCGGCGCTCAGATGGACCCCATCCCCCAGCCCGTCATGAACTTCCGCTGGGGCACCCCCGATTCGTTTGCGGACTTCCGCACATGGAACGCTGTTTACTTCGGCATCCTGGTCAACGGCCGCGGAAAGCGCTTCGTACGCGAAGACGCGCCCTTCCAGGTGGTCTCCAACGCCCAGAACGCCCAGCCCGCCTACGGCAAGAACTGCTGGTACATCTTCGATGACGCCATGGCAATGGGCATGGAAGAAGCCTATGACGAATACAAGCAGAAGGGCTGGCTGTTCGAAGGCTCGACGCCCGAGGAGCTTGCAGAGGCCGCAGGAATCGACCCCGAAGGCCTGAAGGCTGAGCTGGAACGCTACGCATCGTTTTTCGAGAAGAAACGTGACGAGGACTTCGACCGCGATCTTGCCACCACCATGCCCTTCACAGGCGGCAAGCTGTACGCCTTCACCACCAACAGCAACATCCTGGCAACGGTGGGCGGCCTGTGCATCGATGAGAACTGCAGCGTTTTGGACATGAACGACGAACCCATTGCCGGCCTCTTCGCCTGCGGCAATGCCAGCGGCAGCTTCTTCTCCGGAAACTACCCGCGCCACATCCCCGGCACATCCATCGGACGCGCCATCACCTTCGGATACGTGGCAGCGGAAAGCGCCGTCAACGGAACCATCGGCGTGGGCCCGAAGATTGACGGCAACGCCGCCGAGCTGACCTCTTACCTTGATGGCGCCCCCATCAGCGAATCCGACATGGCATCGTTCGCCGACATGGGCCCCTGGAACCCCTACGATCCCATTCACGGCGGCAGCCTTGACTACACGCCCGAGCAGCTGGGAGGAATCGCCGATGCGTGCGATAACTGCCACGTCTACGGCGCCGGCAAAGAAACCGTGCTTGACGGAATGAAGACGCTGTAACACTCGATCCATCGAAGAACCGTACGAAAAACGCCGATCAGCCGGGAAGCCGGCGGATCGGCGTTTCGCTTAGAGCGCAATCAGCGAGCCAGAACGGAGATGATCCAGTCGGTGAACACGGTCTCCGCATCAGAGCGCGATTTCATGGCCCGCTCACAATCGCGGGCACCCGAGAGGGCCTCACGCAACTGAGCCGAGGTCCAAGCACGCATCCATCCGGGATGGTTCTTGAGTTTCCATTCCGGCACTTTCATCTGAGCCGCAATGGCCTTGGTCGACGTGGTGCCGCGGGAATAATACGAACGGAACGTGATCATCTCCCGCAGGGACGTCACAACCCTGGGCAGAAGAGAATACGCCGACACGGACTTGAGCTGAGAGCGCAGTTTGAGGCATTTCGCCAAATCGCGCGAAGCGAAGGCATCCGTAAAATCCCAGGGCTTCGGTTCGGCGCTGCGCACGACGAGGTCTCGCACTTCCGCATCTGAGACCGGCTGCTTGGAGGTGTGGGCCAACGCGAGCTTTCTGAGCTCGGCGTCAAGATGGACGGTGTTTTCACCCACCAACCGGACCAACAGATCAGCAGCAGACTGTGTGATGGTGATGCCATGCGTGGGTGCCATATCGCGCACCCGACGCGGCAGCTCCCAAGACTTCATGGGCGTGCAATCGATGACCGCTTTCGGTCCCACGGCCGCGACGGCTTTGTACAGACGAGTGTTCTTGGCCAGCTTTGCCGCCACCAGCGTCAGCACGGTGGTGGGGCATGGCGAAACCATGTACGAAACCAATGCCTCACTGTCCGCCTTGTGCAAAGCATCCGCATTATGCACGATGACAATGCGGACATCGCTTGCAAACGGGATGGTGTTGCATGCGGCCACGATATCTTCACCTGCAGCGGTCTCCCCATCGAAGACATCCGAGTTGAAGTCGATATCGCCCATTTGCGCAGCGCGCTCGCGCAGACGCTTGAGCGCGGTTTCACGCTTGAGCTCGTCTTCGCCGTTGATGAGGTATGCGGTAAGAAATGTCATATCTGCTGCCATGCCCCAAGTTTAACGCATCGTATCCACCTCCACCCTGCCATTGCGGAAGTTACAGCAAACAATCCCTGCAAGATCGGTACGAAAGACCTTCGCGCCCGCAGCTTCAAGCGCGTCCACCGTCGAAGGCGCAGGATGGCCGTAATCATTGCCCTCTCCAACGCTGATCAGCGCCACGGCAGGATTGAGCGCAGCCGCCTGCTCGGGCGTGATGGCGGCCTTCGAGCCATGATGGCCGACCTTGTAGATGTCCACATCCTCAAGGCCTTCACGCTCCATGATCTCTGCCAGCTGCTCCGATTCGGCATCGCCGACAAGCAGCGCACGATACACTTCATCCCCTGCCCCATGCTCCACAACAAGGCATACGCTATCCGCGTTTCCACCCTCATCCTCAAGCTCCGCTGGCCACACCACACGCACGGAGAACGCACCCACCTGAAACGAATCCCCACAGTTCAAACCTGCAAGAGGTCCACCGCAAACCATTTGGGCCTCCCGCCGCAAAGCAGAGCATCCCTCGCAGGGGCAGCTTGCAATGCCGGCAGACGAATAGACCCCGGAAACGCGGACCGTACCGCGCAGGGCCGCAAGGGCGCCGCAATGATCGGCATCGTGGTGCGTGATAACCACAGCATCAAGACCCACCGCTCCGCAGCGGGCAAGGCCGTGAAGCAGATCCGCATCACGCTCCCCCGTGTCCACCAGCACGCTTTCGCCACGGCTCTGAATGAGGAATGCGTCCCCCTGCCCCACATCCAGCATGACTATCCTGTCAGGCGTAAGATACCGAGCGCCCGCAAAGACAATGATGCAGACAATCGCAACCACGGCGCACACCCCTGCGGCCATTCCGCCGCGACCCCGCATCGACACGCCCAAGCGGCGAATAAAGGGTGCTGACCTGTCGAAACGGCGTCTCCCTACAGGCCACTTCGCCCACAGCGCCGCAACAACAGCTGCGCTTGCAAGAGCGAAAAGCACCGGAGAGTCAGGAGCGGGTGCGGAGGCACCGGGAAGGGAGGATGCCGCAATGCACGCCTGGGCGAACGGCTGCGCGATGACGCACAGGGCATCCACTACGGCGCATGCCGCTTCGGAGAGATACGCGGGCGCCGCCGCAAAGCACAGAACCGCCGCGCAGGCGGGAGGCAGAAACACCGCCAGAAACAGCGTGGCCGGAATATTGGCGAGCATGCCCAAGACAGGCACCCGGCCGAACACGCATGCCGAAACCGGCAGCACCGTCAGATTCGCTGCGAACGTCATGGCAAGGGCGTCAAGTGCGCTCCGGGGAATGAACCGAGGGACGCGACGCAACCAGCACGAGGCCAACGAGGTGAACACAACCACCCCGAACGTAGCCAGCACGGACAGTTGAAAGGACAGCGACCACGCGTTTTCCGGGCGGATCGCAAGCATCACGCACACACAGACCGAAAGAGCTGAAAGCGACGATGAACGCCTTCTGGCGAATACGGAAGCCAGGCCAATGCACGCCATCACCGCTGCGCGGATCACCGATACGCTGCATCCAGTGAGCACGACGTAAGAGCACATCCCCACGCACACCGCCGCAACCGCGACATAACGATGAATCCGCAGGCGCCTGAGAAGAGCACCCGCCATGGCGGCCACGATTGAAAGATGGGCACCTGACACCGCAACCAGATGGGCGAGGCCGATGATCTGCATGGACTCGTAAAGCTCGCCTTCGGATAGCGCGCTTCTATCCCCAAGCACCAAAGCCCGCACAAGCGCCGCTCCTTCCGATTCGCGATGAGCAAACAACCCGATGGCCTGCCGACGAAACGAGGAGATGGCATCCAAAACCCCGCCGGGGTGCTCAAGGACAGGCGCATACAGCCGAGCACGCAGCAAATGCCCTCTCCTGATCCGATCAGAGGACTCGTCATCCTCGAAGGCAGACAACGACACCCGGGCACGATACGTCTCCCCTGCTAAAGGCGGAATCTGGGAACCAGGCCAATCGAAGACAGCCTGACACTCCACACTGCCTCCATCCAGACGCGGCACGGAAACGGTTCCGTATGCTCCGAAGGACCCGATTTTCGCATCCTCGGGAAAATGCACGGAGCACTCAGGCAGCTCGACTCCATCAAGGCGAGCAGCAAGCGGCGAATCCAAGGTGTCCAGCAACGGAGAAGCAGCCAGAAGCCCTATCCACAGAAGCACCGCCGCTGCAAATGCCGCAGGGACGGAAGGCCTGACGGGAGCATCGTCGCACGTGCTGATTGAACCGTCCGTTGCACCGGGCTCGAACCTAACGTCGACTCCCATGGGATCACACCGTGATCATATGGGCCATCTGCTCGAATTTCTTCTCGCCGATGCCGGATACGCGCATGATATCTTCCGGAGACGAGAACGGCCCATTCGCTGTACGGTCATCGACGATTCGCTGGGCCGTTGCCGGGCCAACTCCCGGCAACGCATCCAAACCCGCAGCATCGGCCGTATTGATATTCACCATGGACGGCTGATCCGACCCTCCCCCTGAACCCGACGCAGATGCCGCAGGGGAAACCGAGCCGGACTGCACCTCCTCAACCGTGGGAATGTAGATCTGCTCACCATCGGCAACAACCCGCGCCAGATTCACGGCCTCCATGCTAGCGTCGGGCCCAAACCCACCGGCCGCATCCACCGCCGACTTCACGCGCGACCCTTCAGGTACGGGATAGACCCCAGGATTGGCAACCGCCCCGGCAACATGGACCACAACCACCGTCGGTTCACAAACCGCTTCGCCGTTCTCGGCACCCGAAATCGTGCCGTCACCTTGCCCGTCAACCTGCATAGCTTCCTCAGCCTGCAAAGCGTCCGGACCTTCGACAACCGCCAGCGGCTCACCGAAGATGCCGGCGAAATGAGCGACGACAAGAACTACAGCCGCAAGCAAGATTGCCGCTGCGCCGAAGATGACCGGTTTGGGAACTTCGCTCAAATGAGCCCGTACGAGCAGATTGCCGACATCATCCTGAAAAGCCATGGCACCCTCCCATGAACCGCCCGGCATCCGGGCCTTTACGCAGGATGAGGAATCATAGCAATCGAACCTTGCCGAATTACTTCGGCGTTCTTACCGCAGAGCAACAGCCCGGCATAATGAAACCACTCATTTACCCAACCTATTCACTGCATCGATCCATTCGAAACGCACTCCATCTCCGCCCCGAAAGCAACGATTGAATACCGAAAGAAGAGCAGAAATTGACCAAAATGAAAACCCGCCGTAGCGGGTTCTTCAAGCTTGACGATACAAAATCGGAAAATCCGGGTTATTCCGATTCGATTTCAGTAAGGCGTCCTTCGGATGGCGCGCAGTGCGCTTGGGCGTCTGCAGGTTTTCCGGGACGGCGCGATGAGGGGCAGCGGTAATCATGGACCTCAACCGCATCCATGATCTCATCAATCCACTGCTCATACGGCAGACCCGCCTCAACTTCCTCAACGTCGCGAACCTTCGCGTGCGTCTCAGGACTGCGCGGCATGAACAGCGTACAGCAGTCCGGCGCCGGCGTATTGGAGATATCGAACGTGCCCAGCTTCTGGGCGTCGGCGATGATCTCAACCTTATCGCTGCCGATAAGCGGACGCAGCACCTGCATGCGCACAGCGGCATTGGTAACCGCCAGATTATCCAGCGTCTGCGATGCCACCTGACCCAAGCTCTCCCCCGTGACCAGGGCCTTCGCCCCTTCTTTACGGGCAATGCGCTCGGCGATCTTCATCATGAGCCTGCGGTAGATGATGATGCGCAAACGCGGCGGAACCTTGCCTGCGATTTCGCGCTGGTAATCACCGAACGGCACCACATACACGCGGGCAACGCAGCCCGTGCGCTCAAGCACGTGGGCAATGTCATCCACCAGGTATTCAGACGTGGAAGCCGTCTGCGGACGGCCTGAGAAATGCACGCCCACGCACGTGGCTCCGCGCCGGGCCATGCGCCACATGGCCACAGGCGAGTCAATGCCGGAAGACATGAGGCAGACAACCTTGCCCGCGGTTCCCACAGGCAAACCGCCGATACCGGGCAGGCTCAGGGCATACACATACGAGGTGCCCTGGACCACTTCCACATGGACCTCAACATCCGGGTGCTTCATCTGCACGCGCTTATCGGGAAAGCGATCGCACAGGTACGCGCCCACGAGCTGATTGATTTCCATGGAGTCGATGGGGAAGTCCGTATGGTTGCGGCGGGCGACAACTTTCCAGGTCTGAAAAGACTCAACATCGCTCAGGGCGGCAAACGCCGCTTCATTCATGAGGTCGATGTCACGCTCGCAACGATACCCGCAGCTCACGCGGGCAACGCCGGGAACTCCGACAATGCGCTGCGTGGCCCCATGGGCCTCTTCAAGCGTGGCACCGCGATCCAAGACAACCAGAATGCGGCCGGAGATGCGGCTGATATGCTCCACGGGAAGCCCCTCAAGCAGCGCTTCCAGATTATGCATCAGGCGCAACTCAAAAGAGGCACGATTGTGCCCCTTCAAGCCTATCTCATGGTAATGGACGAGACAGATACGTTGGAATGCCATGCGACCCCTAAGCCTAGTGCTGGGAGACGTTGATGGTGGCCGGGTCGTAGGAGACTTCGCCACGGGCAATCTCAGCGAATGCCATGGAGAGAGCCTTCTTGTCCGCAGCCTTGGCAATCTCAACGGCGCTGGACAGCTGGATGGCGCGATCGCGCTGACCGCGCATCATATCGTTGATGTCATGCGCGCGCTTGGAAGCAAGGGCGCACAGCAGGAAACGATCGTTATCGGTTTCGTCAAGCAGTTCGTCGATCTTGGGTTCAATGATGCTCATAGGTGTCAATCCTCGTTCTTTTCAGCTTTGGACTCGATGAATGCAACAAGCTCTTCGGTGCATTCATCGAGGTTGTCATTCACAAGCTGTATATCATACTCCATCTTGCGGGAAAGCTCTATACGGGCATTCTCCATTCTTTTGACGATGGATGCCTCGTCTTCAGTTCCCCTACCCCGCAGCCTTCGCTCAAGCTCCTCAAGTGAAGGAGGCTCGATGAAAACAAGGTGCGCAGCGGGAACCTTCTCACGCACCTGGAAGGCGCCCTGGACATCGATCTCAAGGATGACCTGGCCACCCGCGGCAATGTGATCTTCGACGGTCTTACGGGGCGTGCCGTAACGGGCGCTATGCACCTGCGCCCATTCAAGCAGACCGTCATCGGAAACAAGACCGTCGAAACGCTCATCATCGACGAAGAAATAATGGACGCCATCCACTTCCCCTTCGCGGGGCTGCCTGGTAGTAACCGAAATGGAAAGCCAGGCATCGGGAATGCGATCCATAACTCGGCCGACAAGGGTTCCCTTGCCGGCACCGGAGGGGCCCGATACGATAAACAGATTGCCTTGACGCATGATTAACCCAGGCGCTCCAACAAAGCGGTTTCCTGGCGCTCGCCGAGACCCTTCAGACGACGGCTTTCCGCGATCTTGAGTTCCGCCATGATCTTTTCAGCCTTCGCCTTGCCGTATCCGGGAAGCGTTTCAATCAGGGTACTGACCTTCATGCGGCCCACAACCGGATCATCCTTCATGCCCAAAACGTCCTGCAGCGTGAGCGCACCGCTTTTCAGGTCATCGCGAACCTGTGCGCGCTTGATTCGAGCGGCCTTCGCCTTCTCGAGGGCAGCCTGGCGCTCTTCTGCGCTCAACTGGGGAATTGCCATTTTCTCTCTCCTTCTCTCTGCCATGCTCAATGACACAGGGGATAATAGCATACTCGCCCGCAGAGTGGGCCAGCCGAAAGAATGGCGTAACCCGTTCTGCGCAAAGTCTGCTCTTTAGGCCTGATGGCGCCTACAGTTCAGCTGCAATGGCGTCGAAGGCGGCAACCGGATCGGCGGCCTTGGTGATGGGGCGGCCGATGACGATGTGCGATGCACCGTTGTCGAAGGCCTCCTTGGGAGTGGCAACGCGGCTCTGGTCGCCTTTGTCGGAGCCGGCAGGACGCACGCCGGGCGTCACGATGAGCGCATCGGGGCCAAGCAGACGACGGAGCATGTCAGCTTCCTGAGGAGATGCAACCACACCGGAAAGACCCGCCTCCTGCGCGCACACGGCAAGGCAGCGGACCTGTTCGGCCATGGGGCGCGTAACGCCGGTCTTGGCAAGAGTCGCATCATCCATGCTGGTGAGAACCGTGATGGCCAGCGTAGCGGCATCGGTGCCGGACTCATCGACGGCCTTCTGGGCCGCCGCCATCATGGGCACGCCGCCCACTGCATGCATAGTCACCATATCGGCACCTGCGGCAACGGCGGACGCCGCAGCGCCCTGCACCTGATGCGGGATGTCATGGAACTTCAGGTCCAAGAACACGTTGTAACCCAAGAGCTTGAGGATCTCCACGATCTGCGGGCCTTCGGCATAATAAAGCGTCATGCCCACCTTCATCCACTTGGCATGGCCCTGGAGCTTCTTGGCGAGCGAAAGCGCCTCGGCACGGTCGCAGTCAAGCGCAACGATGATGCGATCCTCGCGGGGAATGTCGTTGAAAGCTAGCATGAAAGGCCTCCGATCAGCTCGTTGATATCGTCCACGCCCTGCTCCTCGCAGTACGCGACCATGCCGTCGATGACATCATCCACCGCATGGGGGTTGGTGAAGTTCGCCGTTCCCACGGCCACGGCAGTGGCACCGGCCAGCATGAATTCGATGGCATCTTCACCCGTCTCGATGCCGCCCATTCCCAGGATGGGGACCTTGACGGCGTTGTGGCACTGCCAGACCATGCGAAGCGCAACGGGCTTCACGCACGGGCCGGACAAGCCGCCCACCACGCGCGCAAGCTTGGGCTTGCGGGTGCGGGCATCGATGGCCATGCCCAGAAGCGTGTTGATCAGCGAGATGGCATCTGCGCCGGACGCTTCGGCAGCGCGGGCTATCTCGGTGATGTCGGTGACATTGGGCGAAAGCTTGACGATCATGGGCTTGGTTGCCGCGGCCCTGCAGGCGCTCACCACAGCCTCCACGCTGGGAACATGGGTACCGAAGGTCAGGCCGCCGGCATCGACATTCGGGCAGCTGATGTTGATCTCATAGGCATCCGCCTGGCCGTCAGCCTCAAGGGCTTCGATGACCTGGACATACTCCTCAAGGCTGTGACCGGAGACATTGACTATGGCAGGCACGCCCTGCTCCTTGATCCAAGGAAGGTCCACTTCGCACAGATGGGCCACACCGGGGTTCTGCAGGCCGATGGAGTTGAGCATGCCGCTGGGGGTCTCGGCGATGCGGGGGGCGTCATTGCCCTCCCATCCATTGAGAGAGACTCCCTTGGTGGTGATGGCCCCCATGCGGGTGACATCGCAGAAGTCAGCGTACTCGCGTCCTGCGGCGAACGTGCCGCTGGCATCGGTCACGGGGGTGGGCATGATGAGTCCGCCCAGATTGACTTGCATGTTGACGGCCATTACCACACCAGCTCCTTCGAATTGAAGACAGGGCCGTCCACACAGGAGCGCTTCTTGCCCGCAACGGTCTCGACAACGCACGACAGGCAGGCACCGACGCCGCAAGCCATGCGCTTCTCCATGGATACCCAACACTCCATGCCCGCATCGGCAGCCAAGCCTGCAGCGGCACGCATCAGCGGCTCGGGGCCGCAGCAGTACACGCCCGCATATCCGCCTTCGGCCAGCGCAACGCGCACGGGCTCGGTGCAGAATCCGTGGTGTCCCACGGTTCCGTCGTCGGTTGCAAGGATGGGATCGCGTCCCAGCAATTCGGCGTAATCAGCACGCGTGACCAGCATGGCTTCGGTCTGGGCGCCCAGCACCACATCGAAGGGATGGTTCGCATCCGCAAGCTCGCGAGCGAACAAGAACAACGGCGCTGCGCCCACGCCGCCGCCGACCAGCAGCAGTTTGCCGTCAACGGGTTCCCAACCATGCCCCATGGAGCCGATGATCGAGCAGTTCACCCCGCCGGAAAGCGTGGTCATGAACTCGGTGCCCTCCCCTACGACCTGGTAGATGATTTCAATGGCACCGATTTCGGGCACCGTCTTGTAAACCGAGAAGGGACGGCGCAGGATATGGCTTGCGAAACCGGGGATCAGCATATGGACGAACTGGCCGGGGCGAACGGCCGACGCCATGTTCGGTGCAGCCAGCGTGATCTTGTACAGGCGCGGCCCGATGCACTCATTGGCGAGCACATGCGCGCACTCTTCGAAGTTTCTGGCGTGTGCGCTTTCACACATGTTGTAAACCTTGTCTCTTGGATGCGAATAGGAAGAATCCGGCGAATTGCTCCGCCGGATTCGCTGGGTTTGATTGTATCGCTCTACTCGACGATCTGGCCGCCACGCAGCGTAGCGACGCCGCCCACGAACACATCGGTGGCGCGACCGGTCAGCTCGGCTCCGATGAAGCCGGAGTTGTGCGCCTTGGAGACGAATTCGTCCGCAGACACGGTCCATTGCGCATCGGGATCGAAGACGGTGATGTCTGCGACGCTTCCCTCTGCGATCTTGACGGGCTCCAGGCCCAGGATCTCGCGGGGTCCGATGGACATGAGGTCGACCATGGCGGCGTAATCGATCTTGCCGGTCTTGACCAGGTGGGTGTTGACCAAGGCAAGGCTGGTCTCAAGACCGGTCATGCCGAAGGGCGCGTATTCGAATTCATGGGCCTTCTCCCATGCGGCATGGGGCGCATGGTCGGTGACGATGGCGTCGATGGAGCCGTCGATGACGCCCTCGATCAGAGCAGCAGCGTCTTCAGAGGTGCGCAGCGGCGGGTTGACCTTGAGCGAGGTGTTGTAGGTCGAATCAATGTCATCCTCAGTGAGGAACAGGTGGTGCGGCGTGACTTCGCAGGTCACAGGCAGACCCTTCTCCTTTGCGGCACGGACCATATCCAGGCCCGCAGCGGTGGAGATGTGCTGGATGTGCAACGCTGCGCCGGTCAGCTCGGCGATCATGATATCGCGGGCGATCTGCAGCTCTTCGCCCTGGGCAGGCCATCCCAGAAGGCCAAGGCGCGTGGAAACGACACCTTCGTTGACCTGACCGGCGCCCACCAGGCCCTCGTCCTGGCAGTGGCTCATGAAAACCTTGCCGAACATCTTGCCGTAATCCATGGCGCGGCGCAGCATGCCGGCATCCTGGATGCCGCGACCATCATCGGTGAACGCAACGGCACCGTGGGCAACCATATCCCCCATCTCGGAGATGATTTCGCCCTTGAGGCCCTTGCTCATGGCGCCCGCAGGGTACACGCGGCACTTGCCCACCTGAGCGGCGCGGGATGCCACGTAGCCGATAACCACGCCGTTGTCGGCGACAGGATCGGTGTTGGGCATGGCGCAGACGCCGGTGAAGCCGCCCTTGGCTGCAGCGCGGGTACCGCTGGCGATGTCTTCCTTATGCTCGAAGCCGGGTTCACGCAGATGGACATGCATGTCAACCAGGCCGGGGACCAGCACTTTGCCGGTCAGGTCGCGCACCTCGGCGCCTTCAAGTTCGATGTCCTCGGCAACGCGGACGATCTTGCCGTCTTCAATCAGGACGTCGATCGTACCGTCAAGCTCCACAGACGGATCGACGACGTGGGCGTTCTTAAGAATCAAGGCCATTATCGGCACCTCCCAAAAGCAGATACATTGCAGCCATACGCACGCAGATGCCGGCGTAGACCTGTTCCAAGATGACCGAACGCTGCGGATGATCGGCCATGTAGCTGTCGAATTCGACACCGCGGTTGATGGGGCCGGGATGGCAGATGATGGCATCCGGCTTCATGAACTGCTCGCGCTTCTTGGTGAGGCCGAACAGGTTGTGGTATTCGCGAAGGCTGGGGAACGGAGCTCCCTCAAGGCGTTCGCGCTGGATGCGCAGCATGTAGACAACGTCAAGGTCGCAAAGGGCTGCGTCCAGATCCGAAGTCACATGGTCTGCGCCCATGATGTCGGGACGGGCGGGCATGAGCGTGCCGGGGCCGATGAGGGTCACTTCGGCACCCATGATCTTGAGTGCGGGAACCAGCGAGCCGCACACGCGGGAATGTCCGATGTCGCCGACGATGCCCACCTTCAAGCCGTCGAAGGACTGCTTGTGCTGCCAGATGGTGTAGAGATCCAGCAGGGCCTGGGTGGGATGCTGATGCTTGCCGTCACCTGCGTCGATGACGTGCGCAGGGGTGTGCTGGGAGATGATGTGGGGAGCGCCCGCATGCTTGTCGCGGACGATGACCATGTCGATCTTGTAGGAGTTCAGCGTAGCCACCGTATCGATGAGGCTTTCACCCTTCACGGTTGCCGTAGACGATCCGCCGAAGTTCAGGCTGTCGGCGGAAAGGCGCTTCTCAGCCAATTCGAAGGAGCTGCGAGTACGGGTTGAGGGCTCGTTGAACATGTTGACGATGGTCTTGCCCTTCAGCGTGGGAACCTTTTTGATCGCACGCTGGTTGACTTCAGAGAACGCCTTGGCGGTCTCAAGGATGGTCATGATGTCGGTATCGGAATACTCCGTGATATCGATAAGGTGCTTATGGTTGAAGGCCATCGCCTTATTCACCTCCCAAGGGTGCGGAACCGGCGCGCTCGCCCGGCTTCATCTCAAGAATCTCAACGGCGGAAGTGCTGTCCACTTCCTCCAGGAACAGGCGCACGTTCTCCTCACGCGACGAGGGGACGTTCTTGCCTACGAAATCGGCGCGAATGGGAAGCTCGCGATGGCCGCGGTCGACCAGGACGGCGAGCTGGACGGTCTTGGGACGGCCCAGGTCCATGATGGCATCAAGCGCAGCGCGGATGGTGCGTCCGGTGTAGAGGACGTCATCGACCAGCACGACATCTTTGCCGTCAAGCGGGAAATTGATGCGCGTCTCATGGATTTCGGGGGCGAAGGTGGTGAGATAGTCATCACGATAGAAGCTGATATCGAGGCTGCCCAGAGGAACCTTTGCCCCTTCGATCTCCTCGATCTTGTCGGCCAAACGCTTGGCCAGAAGGTCACCTCGGGTGACGATGCCCACGAGCGCCAGGTTGTCTGCGCCGCGGTTCGCCTCGAGGATCTGATGAGCGATGCGCGTGAGCGAACGCTCAATCTCCGCGGCGTCCATCACCACGGATTTCACCTTGTAGGTGTCTTTCATACACACTCCTCTCCTACATTTGAGTGCGTACAGACCCGACCCAGGTTGCCCGCCGGATGGCATAAAAAAAGCCTTGCCGACAGGCTAAGGCACGTGAATGCGCCGACTGTTTGCGATTCGGCGCGATCGCGATGGCCTTGCCGGTCTCTCTGTACCGCCTTAAAGGACATCCCGAATAATACACCCGCCAAGACGGCAAAGCCAGTAAAAAGAAGCGGTCTTCGTTTTTTTCACGACTCCACCGCATCTCAGCCCTGCGCCATTCAGCCACGTTCATCAACGCCGTCGATCAGATCAAGCAGCTCCTCTCGATTGCCCACGCCAAGCTTCGCATAGATATGCCGCACATGGGTACGGACGGTGTTCTCCGAAAGGAACAGCTTTCGAGCGATGTAGGCATGGCTGTACCCGCGCCCGAGATAGAACAGCACCTCCACCTCACGGGGAGAAATGCCGCACGATTCGCGCAACTCCTCGCAACGGCGGCGGATGAAGTCCTCGGGGCGCACTTCGTCCTCTATGCGGGCAGTCTGCTCAACACGCGTTTCGAGCGCGAAAGAGGCGGCGATGAGCGCCATGTACACCGCCAGAAGAACAACGCACAGGTCCTTCCCTCCCAGTCCAACCACATGTATGGCCACGATTCCCAGCAACCCCGCCAGCCCGAACACGGAAATTGAAGCCGAATACACGACAGCAGGATGGAGCCGCACGCTGCACGCCGTCGCGGTCATGGCAGACCATACGGATAACTGGATGATGACGAAACCCGCTGACTGGAGAATCTGAAAGATCGCCGACGCAACCGAGCTCTCTTCAACCCCGATCACGGGCAATGCGAGAATGACCGCCACCGCGGCAGGCAGCAACGTGCCATGCATCATACGGAGCCGCGAAACACCTCCCCCGCACACCGAGAAGACAAGCACCACTCCCGCTCCGAGCAACTCGCCGACCAAACGCAACATCCCGAGATGCTCAAGGACATCAAAGCGGCTTTCACCGGAAACCACCGGATCCCAAGTGAGGCCGAAGATGAAAACCATAAGAGCGGCGCCCACGAGCGGCATCCATAGCATCTTGACCGCAACAACCACCTGAGAGCGAACCCCGACGAAGCCCGTTGAGTAGTCGATGCCCGCTCCCGAATCAGCAGGCGACGTCACCTTCAGAAAGCGTGCTGCGAAAAGGAAATGAGCGACAGCGCCGAGTACGATCACAAAGGTGTAATGCATTCCGGAATCCCTGGAAAGAGAGACGCAGGCATAAACAACTTGGCCGATAGCAAGCGCAACCGCAGAAACAGCGAGAGCATGAAGCGGCTCATCCCGAGCGAAAAGAACTCCCCAGCTCATCACGACCAGCATCACCCCAAAGCCACCAAGCGCGCCAACGAGAGCCGCCGCAAGCCACGGAGCAACGCCAAGCAAAGGCTGCGCCACCGCAAAGATGCAGGCACCTACAAGCAGGACTGAACCTGAACGGTTCCACGACCCGACGCGCGAATCGTCAACCAAGGGAGCTTCAGGGGCTATATGGGTGAAAGCCACGACAAGTGCGCAAGCAACACCGAAGACCAGCACTGAGGCGCAAACGCTTACGCCGAAAGCGAAAGACCCTGGAGCAGTAAGGGCACCAGACGGGCCGCCGGACAGAAACAATCTGATTGCCGCATACGCCAAGGCGGCACCAACAGCGCAGACCGCCGCATCGGCATCAAGCCAGGCCTGCCGCCTGGAATCCATTGCACGCATAACATCCCTCCCAATCATCCGAAACTATACCATCACTGTTTTTGGTGACGTATCACTGTTTCGGATGATTCGCATCCTACGGTCCGGTTCACTGATTCCCGCGATACCCATCCCGGGCCGGCAAGGCCACCATCGTGAAACGGCTCAACGTTTGCAGCCGAACGATCGAAGGAAGCACCGCGGAACAATGCTCAACCCATCCGCTCCCCCTCCCCTGCGCAACTCCGGATTCAGCAGAGTTCCCGCGGCGCACCTGCATCGAAAACCCGTACATCAAAAGGAGGAAATGATGGCGAACACGAACTGGACACGTCGTGACTTCTTCAAAGGCGCGGCCGTGGGGACCATGGGCGTCGCAGCGCTGGGAGCATTCGGATGCGCTCCGAAATCCAACGGAAGCACGGCGTCATCCACCCCGTCGTCTGAAGGGGCTGAAGCGAAAACCTATGACGTCATGAAAGAGCTCTCAACATTCAACCGCGCAGAGAACCCAGACAGGGTCGCACCGACAACGCCGAAGGAATACATCACCTCCAAAGGCGATGGCGTCCTGTCGGCCGGCGGCGGATGCGACCCGCTCGGCATCGATCCCGCCGATTTCATGCTCAATGTTCCCGCATGGCTCGGAGCTGCACCGACCATCGACGAGATAGCCGACGAGGAAGAAGCCGAAGCGCTTGTAATCGGAGCAGGCAACGCCGGAACCGCCGCAGCCCTGCATGCCCAGGTTCTCGGCGCTTCAGTAGTCATGGCCGAAATGCAAACATACGACGAGTACGACGAGTACGCTTGCGACATGGCCTGTTACAACTCCAAGATCTTCCTGGACAAGGGAACTCCCGAAATTGACACCATGGAAGTGTTCAACGAATACATGCGCCTCTCCCGCGGCCATGCCCACCAGAAGATCGTCCGTGACTACGCCACCCGCTCCGGTGAAATGCTGGACTTCCTGATGGAGTACATTCCTGCCGAATATATTGAGAAGTACGCCAAAACCTCAAACTACAAAGGCAACGAAAACTTCTCCGGCGAATGCTGCGGCCAGATGTCCTGGCCGGCGATGACCCAATGGCGCGACGCTGAGACGAACATCAACATGTGGCCGTTCGTGATCCGTTCGGTCCACTCCGCGTTCGAAGCCCAGGGTGGATCAATCAAATGGGGGTATCAAGGCGTTGTACTGTGCCAGGACGAATCCGGTTCGGTCACGGGTGCGATATTCAAGGACATCGACGGTGCCTACCATAAAATCAATGCGAAGGCAGTGCTTGTCGCCGCTGGCGACTTCGGCGGAAATCCTGACATGCGCCTGGACCTTTCGGACCAGATGCGAAACCTCGCATGGTCCATGGGCAACGACCGTACCGACGTTTCCACCATCGGCGGCATGGGCCGCGACGGTTCGGGCATCCGCATGTGCATGTGGGCAGGCGGAACCATGGAAGGCGGACCTCGTGCAGGACAGGCAGCGGGAATCAACGGCGTTCCCGGTTTCGCGTTCGGCGGCACATGGCCCTGCTTCGGAAACGACGGCAAGCGCTTCATGAATGAAAGCCTGATCAAGCATGGATCCAACGGTTACCTGGACATGCTTCCCGCAGACCAGATCCTCGCAAATGTGACGGACTCGAACTGGGAAACATACCTGAGCTATCAGGGATTCGGTCACGAGACCATGGACCGGTCATCGGACTACATGGTTGAAGAGGTGCGACAGAACATGGCCGATTACACCACCGGCCCTGACGGATTCAATGTCCGAGCCTTCTCCCGATTCGGTAAGGAATACAGCCCTGTTTATGCAGCCGATACGCTCGAGGAGCTCGCAGATATTATCGGCTACAAGGACCAGGCCAAGGAGAATTTCCTGGCAGAGGTCGCCCGCTATAACGAGCTATGCGCCAAGGGCCACGATGACGACTGGGGCTGCGACCCGCAGAATCTTTTCCCGATCAAAGATGCCCCCTTCTTCGCCAGCTTCTCGAAAACCGGCGGAAACCCCTCGGGAGGACTCTGCCAACACGCAGCAATCTGCACCGATGGACGCTACCAGGTTCTCACTGGCGCAAAATCCCCCATCAAGGGACTTTACGCTGCAGGAAACACGTGCGGTCAGCGATATGGCATCCAGTACGCCACCCCTACTGCCGGCAATAGCTGTGCTTCTGCTCTGACCAGCGGATACTGCGCAGCTGAAAGCATAGTCGAAGACATCAAGAACGCTTAGGCCGAAAACCAGTTTTCCCACCACGCAAAGGGCGCCATCCGAACCGGATTCCGCCCTTTGCGGTCTGCCCGCGCGAAAACATCCGACAGGGCAGTCCGGAGGCAACCATCAGGAGGCTCCATGCCACACGCATTCGAACAGCTCAAATCAAAAGAAGAAGGCACTTTAAGGCCAATCGCAATACAGCTCATCATCCCATTCTGCATCCACCATTGCCCGCTGTGCAAACGAACAATGGTCCAGGGAAGAAACACCGAGCTCATGCACGCATACATGAAGGCTTTGCAACGTGAAATAGATGCGAACGCCGATCAGTTCAGCGATTGCGAGGTGAAAGCGATTCGCCTTGATGGCGGACTCGCCTCCATGGCCCCTGCCTCGGATGTCTCCGAAACCATCAAGCAGATAAAAGCCCGCTACCACGTTTCACATGACGTCGAAATCACCATAAGGGCATCAATCTCCGACATCTCAGGTGCCTCGATGCCGTTTTTCCTCCGCTCCGGAATCACGCGTTTCGATTTTGAAATGATGTCACTGGATTCCTTCGACTTTCCAAAGGTCAACCAAAGAGACAATCTCAGGGATTTCCCTATCGTCTGCGAATGCTTCCTGCATTCATACGCAAACGAAAAACTGGGCCTCGTCCTGGCATACGGCTTGAAAAACGACGATGCTCCGCTGAGACGCTCTGCGCTTGCATGCGTTCGTGGAGATGCTAGCCACATCGAACTGATCGAATACGAAGGCGAAGATGCAGCGGACACCGCTGAGAAAAACACTCAGCTTGAAATGATTCGCTCCGTCTTCAAGAAAGCTGATCTGGAAGAATACGCGCCCTTGATGTTCGCACGCAACGGCCGTAAGGATCGGTTCAACACCTACACCGTCTCAAATTTCGACACCGTTGGATTCGGGCTGGGAGCTATCACGCGATTCGACGGCGCAATGACGCAAAACACCGACCTCATGGATGACTATCTCGCCCATTCTGACGACTTTCGCCTCATAACGGTAAAAGCGGAGAGCCTTCAGGCAGGACAGGACCATGAGGAATGACGAAGCAGCCGACCGTTTTAGCGTGTCCAGATGGGATTGAAGACAAGGTTGTAATAGGTTGCCGCAGCGAGCATGATGCAACCCAAAATCACACACACGACAGCCCACATCCGCTGACGGCGCAGATACTCTTCCTTGGTTACGCCCTTCTGCGCTGCACGATGCCACGCGATCGGCTGCGACACGATGGAGAACGCAACGGTCAGCGCCACCAGCACAACGAAGACGGCCACACCCAAAGACACCGTCAGGGGCGTAGGCGTGGCAACGGCCGCGACGAAGCAGTTATCCGCCACAAGCCAGAGCGGGTAGAAGATGATGGAGACCCAGAAGCCATGGATGGGACCCCAGACGGGCGGCAGAAAGAAAGCCCCTATGTTGAAGCGCGGAATACCCTCAAGGAACTTCCGCTCCTCTTTCAAGCGGGCATCGGGAATGGTCGGTGCACCGGCACCTTTCTTGGCAGACGAAGCCATGGAAAACCCCTTACTCGGTAGGCTGCGATGCGGATGCACCCGGCGTATCACCGGCCGGAGCGCTCACGCACGAGCCATCGGCACGGCACACCGCAACCCCGCGGCGAACAAGTTCGGCAACGACGCTTTCAACCAACAGCGGCAAGGCAGCCTCCACCTTCGGCGTAAGACCGACGACAAGCGATGAGGGGCTCATGTTATCAACCTGCATGCCGAAGCAGATGCCCTCAGCCGAATAACCGACCAATTCGGAAGCCTGGAGCACGTCTATGAGGCGAAGATCGTGAAGGGACTGCATCACACCGTGGCCCGCGATGGCATCGGGCTCGAAGCGAAAAACCGTACCGGGTTCGCTGCCCGTGTCGTCCACCGCATCTACGGTCAGGACGAAGTCGTAATCCCTGATGATGGGCAGCATGGCCATACCCATGCACCCCGCATCGAAAAGAACGGTGTCTTCGTCGAAGAGGTAATCGGATTTGAGACGCTCGTAGACCGCGGGACCGACCCCGTCATCGAGCATCAATTTGTTGCCTATGCAGAGAATCGCTGTTTTCATGGCCCTGATTATACCGTTGCAGCACCCCCGCTTCCCATCGGTGCCGCAAACGGCTGAAACAGGCACGGAGTCGGAGATGCTCGCACGCCGGGCGGTTGCACGCGCCGTTCGCACGTAGTTCCTATGCGCGCGTAACTGTATTATGCGTGGCCTTTGAGCGCCCCGCGTTGCCTTCACGGCTCTGATTGCTATAATCGCGCCCATGATTCAACGATTCCATACCACCCTGCTCGGCACAGCTGCGCGCGCCTTCCTCTTCGCCATCCTCTGCGCTTTGGCTGCGTTGCTGGCTGCATCTTTCACGTCAAATATGGCCTCAGAAGCCTTCGCCGCCGACGAAGAGCAGGGCGAAATCATCGACATGAGCAACACCGAAGGCGTGCCCGACGTGTACCTGGTTGTAGCTCCCAACCTCACCTGGAGCGCCATTGACAACGACAACACCCCCAATCTGCAATACCTTGCCGGAAACAACGCGTGCGCGAACGTGATCACCCAGGATAAGGTGGATATCCCAGGGATGAAGACGTACTCGAACTTCCATTACACGCGCATCAACGCCATCAAAATGTCCCAGGTCGACGAGACCGTTGCGGCCATCTATGCAGGAATGGACGACATGGACGCCCTCATAATCACGTCTTCGCCCGCTCTGGCCGAAAACCCTGATTACGAGCTGCCCGGATATGGCGTCTTCATCATGGTGGACGCAGGCGACAACGGCCTTCTGACCTCCACGACCGTACGGCGGAGCGGCCTTATCACCTCCGGCAATGCAGCGGAAGCAATCTGCAGCCTCCTCGAATCTCCGCAGATCAAGCCAGGGAGCCTGTCCATCTTCGCCTTCACGGGCCTCATGGGGGCCATCGACCGTACCACCCAGATGGCGCGCGACAACTCCATTGCGGTATCCATCAAAGACACCGAACCGTTCTTCTACACCGTGCTGCTTGTGGTCATGGGCGTCACATTCCTGTTCAGCATCGTGCTGCTGTTCCTGGATATCCGCATCAAACCGGCATTCCTCAGACATATGCTGCCGGCAACGCGAATCCTATGGATAATCGCGCTTTCCATCCCGTTGGCGAGCTACCTCATGTTCTTGCAGCTCCCATCTTTCACCACCGCCGAAATCACCTTCGACTACTTCATCTTCATGGTGATGGAGCTTTCATTCCTCTCGTTCATCATCGCTCTGGTGTTCCGCTGGACCTACTCACTGATCTTCATCCTGTCCATCACCGTGCTCACGCTTGTGGCCGACCAGCTTCTGGGCGGACCCATGACCGCAACCGGCTATCTCAGCTACGCCCCCATAGAGGCGGTGCGTTATTACGGCTTGGGCAACGAGGGCGCAAGCCTGCTGTTCGGATCATGGATCATGCTTTCGGCCATCATTCTCAACACCGCGAAGTCCGAACGCTTCGCTAAGGCATTCAGAACATGGCTGTTCCCCGTGGCCACGGTCTTCATCTGCCTGGTCATAGGCGCTCCGTGGTGGGGAACGAACTTCGGCGTCATCATCTGGGGTTCCGTGGGTGCGATAGCAGCTTGGACCATGTTCAACGGCTGGAAGCTCACGGCGAAAAGGGTTGCCGCCATCACGCTGGCCGCTGCCATCGCGGCATTCGGCGCGCTGGTGCTAGACACCGCATTCAACGACGAATCCCACCTGAACACCTACGCGGCCATCCTGGCAAGCGACGAATGGTACATGGTCATCCCCGACGTCATAGCCAACGTGTTCGAGCTCTCGTGGCACACCATTGTCTTCTCCCCCGCCCTGACCGTGGCATTCGTGGCCATCTTGGCGTTCATGATTGCCCTGAGTGTGCGCAAGCCCGGCGCGTATGCGGAATTCTGGCAGAACAACCGCGCCTTCAAGGGCGGCTACACAGCACTGCTCATCACAGCCATCATCATGCTGTTCGTGGAAGATTCGGGCATCCTCATGCCCGCGCTGCTTCTGCTCTATGCCCTGGCTGGACTGCTGTGGCTTGTCTGCAGCAACCACAGCTGGCATATCCGCTGGTGGATGGCGCAACGCTTCAATGAAGGCGACACCAGCACGGCAACCGAGGACATGTCGGGAGCGCGTGCGGCCGAATAGCTGCTCACGGCAGATGGCCCCACGCCGCATCAAGGGCCAACGTAAACGATCAGAACAATCCGGAATCAAGCAAGCAACCAAGGGTCCTGATGTTCGCCCCCGCATGGACACGCATCCAATCACGGCAGATGCGCAGGATAGAACGGGAAACATGAAGTTCAGGCGCTCGCGCAAGAACAACGTCGAAGGGTGACGAGAGCATGAACGCCGCCCATGCGACGATATCCGACGAAAGCATATGCATCGAAGATGCTTCCGCTCGGCAATCCGGGCACACCGCTCCGCCCTCCATGACCGAAAACGCCATGGTGCGCGATGCCGAGAAATCGACCGGGCAACCGCAAACCGAGCACTGGGCGAAAGACGGACGCAAACCCGCGAAGGCGAACGACTTGAGCATGTATGCAGCGCACAAGGCAGCCCCGCGACGATTGCCGTCCGGCTCGGGAACCGAGAATTCAGCAGACAGCCTGTCAAGCACAGCAGAGGTCAACGGGTACAGTCGCGGTGAGGCTACCTGGGAATGCGTGAGCTTTTCTGCGGTTTCAGCGGCAAGCGCTGCGCACAACGCGAACTCCGGCGAAGCGCCGTCTGTACGGCATGCGAAGATGCGCGCTTCCTTGACTATGTCCAGATCGCCCCTGCCCTTGGCAAGCAGCAGATCCGCCTCCGTGTACAGCTCAAGACGCGCGGAAAACGGAGAGGATGGTTTTCTTGCCCCTTTCGCCACCGCCCTGATCTGACGTCCGTCCTGGGCCAGCGCCGTGACGATGAGGTCCGTTTCCTTGAGGCGTGTCCGCCGCAGGATGATGGCGCGAGCGGAATATGTTGTTTCTGCCACGCAGACACCTCCTTGCGGCTATCGAAAAAAGGCCGCACACCCGATTCGAGCATGCGGCCTTGACTGGAACCCGGCTAGCGAACGACGTAGCGCTTGGCCTCTGCAAGCATGTCGATGAGTTTCTGAGGTTCCCAGCTTCCCTGGTCACCCTCGGTGCGCTCACGGACCGAAAGCGTGCCGTTCTCGATCTCCTTGTCACCCAGAACCACCATGTAGGGGATCTTCTGGGCCTGAGCACGTGCAACCTTGACACGCATGGGCTCATTCTGGGCGAACATCTCCACACGGCCGCCCGCTGCGGTGAGCTTGGCCACCAGGTCCTTCGCAGCGTCCATGTGACGGTCGGCCATGGGAAGCACTGCCACCTGAGTGGGCGCAAGCCACAGAGGAAGGTTGCCGGCATAGTGTTCAATCAGGATGCCCAGGAAGCGCTCGATGGAGCCGAAGATGGCACGATGGAGCATCCAAGGCTGCTCTTCGGTATTGTCCTCGGTGCGGTAGGTGAGATTGAAGCGCTCAGGCAGGTTGAAGTCAACCTGGACCGTAGAGCACTGCCAGGTGCGCCCGATGGCATCCTTGACCTTGATGTCAATCTTGGGACCGTAGAATGCGCCATCGCCTTCGTTGATCTCATAGGCCAGCTCATGGCGAGCGCAGGCCTCCTTGAGGGCATTGGTCGCATGCTCCCACATGTCATCGGTGCCGATGCTCTTCTCGGGGCGCGTGGAGATTTCCGCGGAGTATTCGAAGCCGAAGGTGGACATGATGTGGTCCACAAGGTCCAGAATGGCGACAACCTCATCGACAACCTGATCGCGGGTGCAGAACACATGGGCATCGTCCTGGGTGAAACCGCGGGCACGCAGAAGCCCGTGGACAACGCCGGACATCTCGTGACGGTAGACCGTACCGAACTCGAAATAACGCAGGGGCAGGTCGCGATAGGAATGGAGCTCGTTTTTATAGAGCATTACGTGACCAGGGCAGTTCATGGGCTTCACGCCGTATTCGCTGTAGCGCGGCTCTTCATCAGTGCCCTCATTGATGTTGAAGAAGTACATGTTCTCATGGTAGAAGTCGTAGTGTCCGGACGTCTTCCACACATCGGCATTGTAGATATGCGGGGTGATGACCTCTTCGTAACCGCGCTCGTACAGGTCATTGCGCAGCCATTCCTGAAGAAGGCGGATGATACGGGCACCCTTGGGAAGATAGAGCGGCAAGCCCACGCCGGCAGCGGAATCCATCATGTAGATGCCAAGTTCACGGCCGAGCTTGCGGTGGTCGCGCTTCTCCGCTTCCTCAAGGTTGACCAGATACTGCTCCAATTCGGGCTTGGAAGCGAAGGCCGTGCCGTAGATGCGCTGCAGCTGCTCGCGCTCGGCATCGCCGCGCCAGTAGGCGCCTGCGAGCTTCATGAGCTTGAAGGCCTTGATCTTCTTGGTGTAGGTGACATGGGGACCTGCGCACAAGTCAGTGAAATCACCGATTGAGAAGGTGGTGATCATCTCATCTTCGGGCAGCTCGTCAATCAGCTCCAGCTTGAAGGGCTGGTCCGCAAAAAGCTCGCGGGCTTCTTCGCGGGTGATCTCCTTGCGCACGAAGGGAAGGTTGGATTTGATGATTTCGGCCATCTTCGCCTCAATGGCTTCGAAATCTTCCGGCGTGAACGTATGCTCAAGGCGCATATCGTAATAGAACCCGTTCTCAATGGCGGGACCCACACCGAATTCAACATGGCCGAACAACTGGGTGATGGCCGCAGCCATCACATGGGATGCGGAATGACGGATCACCTCAAGGGCTTCAGCACTGGAATCCTCCAGCTCCGCACGTTCGCCGTTCTGCATGATTACCTGCATGTCCTGTCCTTTCCGATGCCGGACGGCAACAAACCGTCTGCACCAATTCGTCTTAACTCCGTTGCGGCATGCATGCGCAACGGGATTTCGCAATCATGAACAAAGCCGCCCGGAGGCGGCTTTGCGGATGCCTTGCATATGAACGCCGCATCAGACTTCGCTGAGCGTCAGCGTTCGATCTGGCCCCCTGCCGCGGATTCAGGTCGCGGACGGGTGTTAGTTCGACCGGAGCGGCGTGCTGCCACACCGGCAAGAGGCGTTGCGCAATACGGGCACACGGTCCACGACGGATCGAGGGCATGTCCGCAGCTGGCGCACTGATTCTTCAGACGCTGATGGCAGTTGGGGCACAGCACGTAATCTGCATCAACCGGATAACCGCAATTGGAGCACTCGCCGTAATTCATCAGCTGACGCTGCTTCAGAGCAATCTCAAGCTCCTGCTCATCACGGTCGATCTGCAGCAGCGGCGGGCGAAGCAGCGTGTAAGCGATCACACCGACCAGGGGAATCAAAGCAACAACAGCCCAGACATACCACACGGTGCCGCGCAGATATGCATCGCGCACAACCCAAATGACAGACAGAACATACAGAAGGACAAGCAGCACGATGAACACCGTGACGGCCATCTGCAGCTCAGGCGTCCACAGCTGAGACAGAATCTCGCTCATGACATTTCCTCACATCTCGTCGCCCGCACCATTGCGAGCTTCGCACAGTCGCCCATGCTCGGGTTATTGTAGCAAAACATACCACAGGCATGGGCGGCAAACCGCCAAAGCGGACAGGCTCACAGCCTATTCGCCCAATTCCTCCAACTGAGCAGACACAAGCGCCATCTGCTCCACAAGACCGGCATGCTTGGCGCGGTCCTTCTCGATGATCTCGGGAGCCGCTTTGGCAAGGAATCCGGGGTTGGACAGCTTCTTGTCAAGCTTCGCGGCTTCGGCGGACACCTTGGCCAACTCCTTGGATAGGCGCGCGCGTTCCGCATCGAAGTCGATCAGGCCGGAAAGGCAGCAGTGGACCTCGCATCCGGCGACAACCGAAGCCGTGCTTTCTGCGGGCTTCGCGGCGTCTTCGGCAACCGTCAGGCAGCCGATGCGCGCAAGGGTGCGCATCTGGCTATCAAGCTGCTCGAAAACTGCAATGTCCTCGGCAGCGGCCTTCACGGTAACGTCAAGCTCCTGCTTGGGCGAAATGCCGTAACGGGCGCGGACCGCACGGACTGCGGAGACAACGCCGCTTAGAATCTCAATGGCGTGCTCCGATTCGGCATCCTTCCAGCACGCAAGCGTCTCGGGCTCAGGCCAAGGCGCCACCATGAGCGCGGGCGCATCGGCATCGTCAAGACCCTCCTTGGGCAGAACCTCCCAAATGGCCTCGGTCACGAAGGGCATGGCCGGATGGAGCAGGCGCAAAGCGCAGTCCAAGACGAAGACCAGGTTGCGCTGGGTCTGCAGACGGGCCTGGGGGTCTGCGCCTTCGCGCAGGGAAGCCTTGGAGAACTCGATGTACCAGTCGCAGAATTCGCTCCAGAAGAACGAATTGAGCTCACGGGAAACCTCACCGAACTGATAGGTGGAGATACCCTCGGTCACGCGCCGCGCAAGATCGGCAAGACGCGAGAGGATCCAAGCATCAGCGGGGGTTGCGGCGGCAGGCGCGCCAGGCGTGTAGCCGTCAAGATTCGCCAAAACGAAGCGGCTTGCGTTCCAGATCTTCGTCACGAACGAACGGGCCTGCTCAGTGCGGGGCGAACCGATGAGCTTGCCGGTCTTCGCATCGATATCGGCATCGAACTTCACGTCCTGGTTGTTGGTGACCAAGGACAGCAGATTGAAACGCATGGCGTCTGCACCGTACATGTCGATGAGATCCATGGGGTCCACGCCGTTGCCCTTGCTCTTGGACATGCGGCTTCCGTCTTTGGCCAAGATGGTGGCGTAGATGACAACGTCTTTGAATGGGATCTCGTTGCAGAAATACAGCGAGCTCATGATCATGCGGGCAACCCAAAGCGCGATGATGTCACGAGCGGTGACCAGCGCCGAAGTGGGATGATGGCCGGCCATGTTCTCAGGGTGCTCGGGCCAACCCTGCGTGGCGAAAGTCCACAGCTGGCTGGAGAACCATGTGTCCAAAACGTCTTCGTCCTGGCGCACGGCTCCACCGCACTTGGGGCATGCGCAAACGTCTTCCATGGAGGCGTCCATCCAACCGCATTCGTCGCAGTAGAAAACGGGAATGCGATGGCCCCACCACAGCTGACGGGAGATGCACCAATCCTTGAGGTTCTCCATCCAGGTCAGATACGTCTGGGTCCAACGGGCAGGATGGAACGTCACCTGACCGGACGTGACAGCCTCGGTTGCAGGGCCCTTCAAGCGGTCCACCGCCACGAACCACTGCTCAGACAGCCACGGCTCAAGCGAGGTGTCGCAGCGATAGCAATGCATGACGGAGTGATCATGCTCATCGATGTGGTCCAGCAGGCCATGCTCTTCGAACCATGCGACAACAGCCTCGCGGCATTCCTCTCGGCTCATGCCGGAAAATTCGCCATAGCCTTCCACCACATGGGCGGTTTCATCGAAGATGTTGATCTTCTCAAGACCGTGGCGCTCACCCATGGCGAAATCGTTGGGGTCATGGGCGGGCGTCACCTTCACGAAGCCGGAACCGAAGCCTGCATCGACATAGAAATCGCTGAAGATGGGAATCTCGCGGTCCATGATGGGCAGCTTGACGGTCTTGCCGACAAACTTGTCCTTGTCGTGGTCCTTCGGCGAAACGGCAACGCCGGTATCGCCCAGCATGGTCTCGGGGCGAGTGGTTGCAACGACGATGTAATCGCACCCGTCAACAGGCTCGGTCAAAGGATAGCGAAGGTGCCACAGCTTGCCCTTTTCCGCCTTGTATTCGGCCTCGTCATCAGCGATTGCCGTACCACAGACAGGGCACCAGTTCACAATGCGCTTGCCGCGGTAGATCAAACCGTCGTGATACCAGTCGACGAACGCCTTGCGGACGGCCTTGGCATACTCGGGATCCATGGTGAACTGGGGGTCGGAGAAGTCAACGGAGCAGCCCATGCGCTTGATCTGCTCCACGATGCGCCCACCGTACTCATGGGTCCAATCCCAGCATGCGTCGACGAAAGCATCACGGCCGATCTCAAGGCGGGAGACACCTTCGTCCTTGAGCTTCTTATCGACCTTGGTCTGGGTGGCGATGCCGGCGTGGTCGGTACCCAGAATCCAGCGGGTCGACACGCCGCGCATGCGGTTGAAGCGGATGATGGTGTCTTGGATGGTGTCATCCATGGCGTGGCCCATATGGAGCACGCCGGTCACGTTCGGAGGAGGAATGGTGACGGTGCAGTCCCCCACCCCTTTGCTGCGGCGGTAGTAATCGCCCGCAAGCCACTTGTTCAGCATGCGCGGCTCAACCGCAGCGGCGTCGTATGTCTTGGAAAGCTCTTCCATGCTCCTCTATTCCAATCAGATCGGGACGGGCGCCTACAGTGCGCCCGCCTCTTCGGACTCGACAATCTGGGCCTCAACTTCACCGCGGACCACTTCGGCCGTGATGGTAACCGTGCTGGGACCTTCGGTTTCAGGCAGATCGAACATGACGTCCTGAAGGATTCGCTCGCAGATGGAGCGCAGGCCGCGCGCACCGGTTCCGTGCTCAACGGCCTCATGGGCGATGGCGCGCAGCGCGTCGTCGGTGAACACCAGCTCCGAATCCTCGAAATCAAACATGCGTGCATACTGCTTGACCAGGGCGTTCTTAGGCTCGGTCAGGATGCGGACAAGGTCATCTTCGGTAAGCTCCTCAAGAGAGCAGATGACCGGAATACGTCCGACGAACTCGGGGATCATGCCGAACTTGTTCAGATCCTCGGGAAGGACCTTGGCAAGCAGCTCTGCCTCCGCATGCTTTTTGCTCTCGGGCAAATCAGTATTGAAGCCGATGCCCGATTTACCGACGCGCTGCCCGATGATATCTGCCAGACCCACGAAAGCACCGCCCAGGATGAAGAGGATGTTGGTGGTGTCGATATGGATGAGCTCCTGCTGAGGATGCTTGCGGCCGCCCTGGGGCGGAACAGCGGCTTCGGTGCCTTCGACGATCTTGAGCAAGGCCTGCTGAACGCCTTCGCCCGAAACATCCCTGGTGATAGACAGGTTTTCGGCTTTACGCGCGATCTTGTCGATCTCGTCGATGTAGATAATGCCGATCTGCGCACGGTCGATGTCGAAATCAGCAGCGGTGATGAGCTTCAACAGGATGTTCTCAACGTCTTCGCCCACATAGCCGGCCTCGGTAAGCGTCGTGGCGTCTGCGATGGCGAAAGGCACCTGGAGGGTGCGGGCCAACGTCTGGGCAAGAAGCGTCTTGCCGGAACCGGTGGGACCGAGAAGCATGATGTTGCTCTTCGCCAGCTCCACGTCGCCTTCGACGGCGTCTTGGCCCAGGCTGATGCGCTTGTAGTGGTTGTACACCGCAACGGCAAGCGCACGCTTGGCGGCATCCTGCCCCACCACATGCTCGCTGAGCCTGTCGTAGAGCTCGTGGGGCGTGGGAAGGGAGTCAAGGACTTCTTCGGCGGTGGGCACGTCGTTTTCGTCGGCGTCGAACGCGGCCGCAGCCCCATCACGGGACGCCGCATGCGCACCGCGGGACGAAGCGGACCCGCTGAGTCCACCCTGGGAAAGCACGTCGGCGCACACGGTCACGCACTCATCGCAGATGCAGATGCCATCGGGGCCTTTGATCATGCCGCCGACTTCTTCTGCGGTCTTGCCGCAGAAGACGCAGCGTGCCTGCCTGGAATCATTCATAGAGTCGTTTCCCGATGCCATTTACGCTCCCTTGATGGCGGAACGGGACGTAACCACCTGGTCCACAAGACCGTAAGCCAAAGCCTCTTCGGCGGTCATCCAATTGTCGCGCTCGGAGTCAGCGTGGATCTTCTCGATGGGCTGGCCGGTATGCTTGGCCAGAATGCCCTCAAGACGATCGCGCGTCTTGCGCATCTCTTCAGCGAGGATGGCGAAATCGGTCTGCTGCGTGCGCTCGCCGGAGCCGCCCAGGGGCTGATGGATCATGATCTGCGCATTCGGCAGAATCATGCGCTTGCCGGGAGTGCCGGCAGCAGTGAGGACAGAAGCCATGGAGGCCCCCATGCCGAGGCAGATGGTGGACACATCGCACTTGATGAACTGCATGGTGTCATAGATTGCCAGACCTGCGGAAACGCTTCCTCCAGGCGAATTGATGTAGAGGGAGATGTCCTTATCGGGGTCGGCGCTTTCAAGATGGAGCAGCTGCGCGATCACGACATTGGCGACATCGTCGTCGATTGCGCTGCCCAAAAAGACCACGCGGTCATTGAGCAAGCGCGAGAAAATGTCATAAGAGCGTTCGCCGCGCGGCGACTGCTCGATGACGTAAGGGATGGTGTATCCGTTTTTGATGTCCATATTCGTCCCTTTCCGTTTACGAACGCATGGCCCGCCCCCGCGCGCGGAGACGAGCCACCGTTGATAAGCCTTGCATTGTCATATGCCATCAACGCACCGTGATGCGTCGGATGCATACCCCGGCATGCCGAAGGGGGATTTACTCCTCATCCTTCTTCTCGGAAGCCTTCTTAGCCGTAGACTTCTTAGCGGCGGCTTTCTTGGCCGGCTTCTCTTCAGCCTCAGCACCTTCGGCTTCGTCCTTCTTTGCAGCCTTCTTGGCCGTGGACTTCTTGGCTGCGGCCTTCTTGGCCGGCTTCTTAGCGGTCTCCTCCTCAGGAGCGGACAGCTTGTCGACCTCGGTCACTTCGGCCTCGGCGATGACGGCCTCAAGGGCCTTACCGCGCATGATGCCCTCGCGGACAATGTGCAGGCGACCTTCGGCCTTCCACTCGGCGAACAGCGCATCGGGATCCGCGGCGCCGGAGGTGGCGAATTCGTTGGCCACTTCCTCATCGGTCACGGCAATGCCTGCATGGCGAGCATAGGCGTCCAGGGCAAGGTTCTGCTTGACCACGTCAGCAGCCTGCTTCTTGACGTCATCCTTGAACTGATCGGCGGTGATGCCGTTGGCGGCAAGGTAGGCGTCCAGCGTGGCTCCCTGGTTCTGAAGCTGGGTGAAGAAGGTCTGGAGCAGATCGCGCTCAGATTCTTCGACCATGGATTCGGGAGCTTCGCCGTCAAGACGCTTCTGCAGCTCGAAGAGTACGTTGTTCTCCAGGATGCGGGGAATCATCTGGCCCTTCTGGGCTTCGACGGACTGGGCAACCTTGGCGCGCAGGTCCGCGACATCCTCGAAGTGCAGGGTCTCCTTGACCCATTCGTCGGTGATTTCGGGGTAGACCTTCTTCTTGACCACCTTCACCTCGACTTCGAAAGTGACGGTAGAGGTCTTCTCGGCAAGACCGCCGAACAGCATGCAGGGGTTCTCCTTGACATCCAGCTCAATGGTCTTGGTTGCGCCCTTCTTCATGCCCACGAGTTCCTTGTCGAAGGCTTCGGGGAACAGGCCCTGGCCCAGTTCGTAGAGACGGCCGTCGGAATCGAAGGCAGCCAGAGGCTCGCCGGCGGAATCCTTGGCATGCAGCGCGATCTCAGCGAAGCCGCCTTCAGCGATCTTGGCATTCGCTGCAGCGTCCTTGAAGTCGTAGTAGTACTCGGTCAGACCCTTGATCTGCTCATCGATTTCCTCATCGGTGGCTTCCTTCTTGGGAACTTCGACCTTCACGGGAGCATAGTCGGTCAGCTCGAAAGCGGGCTTGACGGTCAGCTCAACGGTGAACACGAAGTCCTTGCCTGCCTGGACCAAGCCGGCGATCTCACCGAACTTGGGAGCACCGATCAGGCACAGGTCGTTCTCGTCGATGGCGAGAGGGTAAGTCTCATTGATGATGTCATCGGTGACAGAGGAAGCAACCGCATCCTTGCCGAGCGTGTTGTCGATGACGGGACGGGGCACATGGCCTGCGCGGAAGCCCGGGAAACGGTACTTGCGGCTGAATTCCTGGTACGTTTTCTTGATGCGAGCATCGACTTCTGCGGCCTCGACGGTCACCGTGAGTTCGGTTGCTCCGGACTCGAGAACCTCAACGTTCGTTTTCACCTGTATCCTCCATCTGGTTAACTATACAGTCTGCCTTGCGACAAACAGATTACCGTAGGCATTCACCATCACTTGACGGCGAAGCGCGTTGCTTTGGGCGGCATGGTGCGGGCGAAAGGACTTGAACCTTCACGGGGGTTACCCACCAGAACCTAAATCTGGCGCGTCTGCCAATTCCGCCACGCCCGCAAATACGCACAGGCGTCCGCACACCGCGAAACGCAAGGTCGTATGATAACAAAAAGAGAGCAAACGAAACAGTGCAGGCGTAAGCTTTGCCCAATCCTCCATGCAATCTGGCCAATATGGCAGCGTTCGCAGCCTCCCGAACACTCAGATACGGTCTTCGAGATCGATCTGCATCAGGTACACATTTTCGCGCATGTGCTTGGCGGTTGCCCTGTTGATGCGCCCCGTTTCGAACATCTGCTGGATGTGTTCCAGCTCAAGCCTGAGGCCTTCCCGCTTGATTTCAGCCACCATGAGTTCCATGCGCGTGGCGCTTGACACCGAAAGGGAGTCGACGCGCAAACGGCGAAGCGTGCTTCGCAGCTCGATGATGAGCGCATTGACGTCTTCGGTGCTGCACTCACCTTCCAAGAGCATATCCTCAAGATGGGAAACCACGCACTCGATGCTCCTGACCTGCAGCTCATGAAGCTCGGCATTGTCATCGTCAATGGAAATGGGCGTGTGCGTCTCAAGGATGCGCTTCACGTAGCGCCAGATCAGATCGACGCGCCGAAGCATGCTGGCAAGGAATCCGCGCAGGGGGCTTTGGTGCAGCAGCAGAGATTCGGCCCTGGATAGATGGCGCAGATACGCATACCCTGCCATAGGCGAAACCAGGTCCCTGTCGATTTGGTCCATGACATAATCCTGCTGCCAATGCAGCGCATCCAGGCGAAGCTCGGCATCAAGCGATGCATCGATGTCCGCCTCGTGCTTGATCCGGGAAACACGCGCATCGTACTGCTTGAGAACCTGCTGCATTGCAGCGCGGTTCTCCCTGGTCTGGCGCCCGGTGAGCTCCTCAATCACGGCGCGCAGAACATCAAGGCGCGCATCGGTATCGCAAATGGTTTCCGGTTTCGCCCTGGGCAAAAGCAGGGGAAGCACGAAATTGGCCAGCAGCAGCGTGCACAGAATGACACCGGAAGCCAAAAAGATGATGAGGTCTCGCTGAGGAAACAGCTCGCCTGTGGGCAGGGAGAACGGAAGCGTGAACACGATGGAAAGCGTGACTGCTCCCTTCGGTCCTGCAATGGAGAGCGCACATGCCTCCACGAAAGCGTCTTTGGTGATGGGCTTCACGCTTCGGATGACCGCCGCCTTCTGTTCAGGCGTCCCTCCGCTTGTAGCCTGCTCTTCCTTCGCCTGCCTGCGCCGACGGAGGAAGCTGATGCCCAGAAACCACACCGTGCGGACGGCGATGCTGATGAACGTGACGAGCAGCACGATGCCGATGATCTCAGTGTTGTTGATAGCTGAATCCTGCCAGGTGCGGTTCATGGCCTGCGGAAGCTGCATGCCCAGCATCACGAAGATGATGCCGTTGAGGGCGAATGAGAACACCTGCCAAACGCTGGAAGAAACAATCTTCATGCGGGCGAATTCAGGGCTGAGCTCACGCTCCAGGAAGGGCTGGAGCAGACCGGCCGCAACCACGGCGAGAATGCCCGACACATGCACGGATTCCGCAATGAGGAAGATGAGGAAGGGCGTCATGAGCTCGAAGAGCACGTGGAAGGTTGTGCTTTCAAGACCCACCGCCCGGATGCGGTCAACGACCCACATGATCATCAGGATGAGCAAGAGGCCCATGAGGATTCCGCCGAAGAAGCTCACAACGAAGGAGATGGAGGCATCGACCAGAGAAAACGATCCGGTCACAACGGCGGCGATGGCGAACTGGAACGAAACGACGCCCGACGCGTCATTGATGAGAGACTCCCCCGACAGCAGAATCTGCTGGCTTTTCGTCAAACTGGCGCGCGTGGAAAGCGAGGCCACGGCAACGGCATCGGTCGGGCCCAAAGCAGCGCCCAGCGCGAACGCGGCGGCAAGGGGAATGCTGGGCTCAAGGGCGTTGACGGAGAAGCCGACGACCAGCAAGGTGACAAGCACCAATCCCACGGCAAGCGACACCACCAGCATACGGTTGTTCCAGAGGGCAACCTTGTCAACTTCACGAGCCTCCTGGTAAAGAAGCGGGGCGATGAACAGGACCAAGAACAGCTCGGGATCGATCGTGGCATTGATGGCCGTTGTGGAGAAAACCGCAATGAGGCCACCGAAGAGAATCTGGATAAGAGGTGCGGCTATTCCGCTGAAAACCTTATTGACCACGGCGGATGCCAGAACCACCGCGAACAGCAGGAGTACGAACTGAAACGGCTCCATCCGCTACCTTCCCCCATCCTGGGCCTGCGGTGCGGCAGCGAATACGCGCAGCGCCTGCCTGCAGATGGATATCTCGAATTCAGTCCCTTCGACACGCTCCCCGTCGATTTGAACGGGCAGCTCCCTCTCGAAGGACAGGCGCACAGCCGATGCCCGCGCGAAGGACAGCTCGCGAGTATACCCCAGATGGTTGCCGTCTTTCGCCTTCAAGAAGATCTTTGCGGCACGCAGCATTCCGATGGGGGCATGGGCCACGCAGATATCGAAGAGTCCGTCATGGGGGTTTGCGGACGGGCACACGGCGAATCCACCGCCATATGTCCTGCCTATCTGGATTGCCAGCAGATGCATGGAGCCGGTCAAAGGCTCCCTGTCGTCGAGAACCATGGTGTAGGGATGGATATCGCGATGAAATCCCAGCTGGTTGATGCCCTCTTCGAGAAACAAAGCAGTTCCGGCCCTGCCCGTCTTCTGCCTACGCTCATGGGTGCCCAGCGCAATGGCCGCGTCCAAGCCGAAAGACAGGGTCTCGACGAAAGGTTCGCCATTGCAGAAGCCGACGTCGAAAAGCTGCGTCCGCGCATTCGCGAGCTGCGGAAACGAGGAATCGAAATCAAACGCCATGCCAAGAGTGCGGGCGTAATCATTTCCGTTGCCGCAAGGTATCACGGCCAAAGCCGGACGATCGGCATCGGGGATTCTCATGAGGCCGCAGACGGTCTCATGGATGACGCCATCCCCTCCCAACGCAACCACGGTATCAAATCCTGCGGCGCGCTGGGCAAGATCGGCAGCCTGACGCGGCTCCTCGGTACTCACAACCTCAACCGAATCAGCCAACTGAGGGTATTCGCGCATCGCGTAGCGCACGCGAGCAGCACCGCGCGCGCCGTTGCCGTTTTGCGCAGCGGGATTGACTATGAACAGAGCATTGCCCAGAGTAGTCATCGACGTCCTCTCGCTCGGACCGAATAGCAGGAACGCAATTATATAGCGAATTCTTCCCACCTGTTGAAAAACGATACATTGCCACAAGACGGAAACCGGACAAGAAAAAAGCCCCGCAAAGCAGGGCTTGAAAGTTCGTGGTGGATCGTCGGGGACTCGAACCCCGGACCTTGGGATTAAGAGTCCCCTGCTCTACCAACTAAGCTAACGATCCGAAAGAAAAATATGTTAAAGTGCGAAAGCGCTTGGCTATTGTACAGGATGATTAACATCTTGGCAAGAGCCTATTTTAAAAAACTTTCGCATCTGGGGTGGATGATGGGACTCGAACCCACGATCTCCAGAGCCACAATCTGGCGCCTTAGCCAACTAGGCCACACCCACCATGTCGATGCGCAAGGCGGTATTATACGGAACACTTCACGTTGATGCAAGAACAAAGTTGAGAATTTTTCTAAGGCCCAGCTTGAGTAAACCCCCTTTTTTCGCAGCAGCAACAATTTGATGCAAAACCAAAGACTAAAATAATGCTGGCAACATACAAATAGAAACGCGAAAACCATCCCTCAAAAAAACCTCGGTAGCAACATCGATACGCCAAGCATCCCCAGCATCAGTCGGAGCGCTAAACACAACATATCGAAGAACACCGAGCGAAATGCGCGATTCAGCCCCACAATTGGCATCAAAGGCACTTGATATCTCGTCCTCGGTTAGACCAGAATCACAGGCACGCGCGACATCAATGAAAACAGTTTTCATCTTGTCGGCTTCGCCGTCTGACCCATACACGGAGATGAGCACATACGAGTCGTCTATGTTCGGATGCGTCATTTCGATCTTGAGCCCATGCGACCGAACTTCGCACAACGGGTAATCCACCATGTGGACCTCTTTAATTACCGGACCATGAAAAATCCCGCGTTCCGTATCATTTCGATAACCACAACTTCACACACCAAGCGCTACGGCCCACCATCCACCAATCCATATATTCTCCGCAAACAGTTTTGCGGCATAAAAAAGGCGCCTGACCTGCGGTTTTCCCGCAAGCCAGGCGCCGGTGTCCGTGGTGGAGGCGCGGAGAATCGAACTCCGGTCCATACCAGCTTCCCCCCAAGGCACTACAAGCTTAGTCTGCGTATCATCTCGGATCGACCTGCCCGCAGACGGGCGAGTCTTCACCATGCCGGTTCCATCTTAGCGCACGGGCATACCGCCTACGTACCGTGCGAGCGTTCCCCTCAATGGCGCCGCCTCCGGTCGGGGAAACCCCGGATTTGGCGTCGCTGACTAATTAAGCAGCGAGAGCGTAGTTCTTGTTGCCAATTAACTTGACGGTACCCCTGTTTAACGTGGCGAGGAGACCACGACCTGCTCCTCAGTTCGAAACTGCCATGTCGAAACCAGTCGCCCCCGAATTTGCATCGCGAAGGACTGTCCACCATGTGCTATGCATTTTTCAAGCTCCCTTGCTCCGTATGGAGGAATACACATTATACTTGAGCCCATGAAAAAATCCAGCGAACATACCGCGCCCAACCGCAACCACCCCATTGCCAATGTCGCATCATGCGACAACGCCCCCATCGGAATCTTCGATTCGGGCTACGGCGGTCTCACGGTTGCGCGGGAAATCGCCAAGCTGCTGCCCAATGAAACCATCTACTATTTCGGAGACACAGCCCGCTGCCCCTACGGTCAGCGCCCTTTGGATGAGGTAGACGGCTTCGTCCAGCAGATCTGCTCATGGCTTGTTCGAAACAACGGCGTGAAGATGCTGGTCATAGCCTGCAACACGGCAACGGCGGCCGGACTTCAACACGCGCAACGTGCTTTCGATGTGCCGGTGCTCGGCGCCGTTGAGCCGGGCGCCCGTGCCGCCGCCCGCGTGACGCACAACCGCAAAGTAGGCGTCATAGCAACCAAGGCAACCGTTGAATCCGGAGTCTACTCCCGTGCGATCCGCAACATCGATGCAGGCATCACCGTCTTCTCAACGGCAACCCCCCGCTTCGTCGAGATTGTCGAACAGGGTCTGCGCATGTCCAAAGGCCCAATCGAAGATCTGACAAGCCAGGTTTCGAAAGTCTACATCAGGCCTGCGTTCCAAGAAATCGCCCAAGACTACCTTGACCCTCTGCGACGATGCGAGATAGACACCCTCGTTCTGGGCTGCACGCACTTCCCCATGCTCAAAGCGCTGATCGGAGGCGTGGTGGGACGCAACGTCCGGCTTGTTTCGTCCGCTGAAGAGCTGGCGAAGGAGGTTGCCGCGACGCTTGGCATGCGCGGACAGCTTGCCGCCCCCGGAAACCACGCGGACCATCGATTCTTCACGTCTTCGGAACAGCTCGGGGAATTTCAATCCTTCGGCTCACGTGTTTTCGGCAAGCCGCTGCCCCTCCCCCAGCACATCCAGCTGCCCTGACGGACGGCTTGTTCGCCGCTGCGCCCGCAGCAGGCCCCAACTCAACCACCCGACGCCCGCACAGACCAACGAAAGGAAGCCGCCGTGTTCGCCACACGCATAGACAACCGCAAAGACCGCCAGATCAGACCCGTATCCATCGAGCGGGGGGTCATGAAAAACGCCGCCGGCTCCGCCTTGGTCAAATTCGGCGACACCCACGTCCTGTGCTGCGCCACAATCGAAGAGAAGGTGGGCGGATGGCGCAAAGGCAGCGGACTGGGCTGGGTAACGGCCGAATACGCAATGCTCCCCGCCTCAACAGCCAAACGCACTCCGCGTGAGACCAACGGCAGGAAGGGGCGCAGCCAGGAGATCGAGCGGCTGATCGGTCGCAGTCTCCGCAACGTCTGCGACATGAGCGCAATGGGCGGCGAAGTGACTTTGACCATCGACTGCGACGTAATCCAGGCCGATGGGGGCACCCGCACCGCAGCCATCACCGGCGCATGGGTTGCCGCCTACGAGGCCTTCGAGATGTGGCGCAAGGCAGGAAAGATCAAGCACAACCCCCTTTTCGGACAAGTTGCGGCTGTAAGCGTCGGTAAAGTCTCCGGTCGATTGATGCTCGACTTGGATTACCGCGAGGATTCGCGCGCAGAGGTTGACATGAACGTAGTCATGAACGCGAAGGGAGAGTTCGTAGAGCTCCAAGGCACCGGCGAGCAATCAACCTTCTCCCGCACGCAGCTCGCAGAGATGCTCGACATGGCGGCCGAAGGCATTGAAGAGCTCCTGGAGCTGCAAAAGGCAGCGCTCGAAACCGACGGCCCCGTCAGCAACCGATAACAGACCGGCATTCATTCCGCGAATAGGAGGATCTGCATGAAGAAAGTGGTCATTGCGACGAACAACGCCCACAAGGTGGAAGAGATCAAGACCGCACTCGATTTCGAAGGATGGGAATTCCTCACCCTGGCGGACATTCCCGCATATCCGGAACCCGAGGAAGATGCCGATACCTTCGCTGGAAACTCCCTGATCAAAGCCATGGCCGCCCATCGTGCCTCGGGCCTTGCAGCCCTGGCTGATGATTCAGGACTTGAGGTTGATGCGCTCTCCGGCAAACCGGGCGTTTACTCGGCCCGCTATGCCGGAACCCACGGAGACGATGACGCCAACAACGCAAAGGTTTTGGCTGAGCTTGAAGGCGTTGAGGATGAGAAGCGCAGCGCACGGTTCGTGTGCGCGCTGTCCTTCGTTGACGAGGACGGCACCGTGACCTCGGCCCGCGGAACCATCGAGGGCCGCATAGCCCACGGACTCACGGGCGAAGGCGGATTCGGCTACGATCCCATGTTCCTGCCGGAGCAATTCGGCTTCACCAAGTCGCTTGCCGAGGTAAGCCAAGCTGAAAAGAACTCCATCAGCCACCGAGGCAACGCATTGCGCAACCTCAAGGCCCAGCTTGAACAAGGGAAATAAGTGAAAACCGCACGATGTAGCAGCCGACCGAAGTCGCATTGCATCGCGAGGACGCCGTTTGACAGACGCAGGACCAAATCCGACGATGTTCAGCTATAATGTCAAACGCACTTGTGCCCCTGTGGCTCAATGGATAGAGCACCGGACTTCTAATCCGATGGTTGTGGGTTCGAATCCCGCCAGGGGCACCAGATGAATTTTGATTGTTTGCATTTTTTTCAGCATTCGGCAATGAGTTTTTGCTATAATCAAAAGCTGCTGCTGGAGCAAGAAAACGGGACGTGGCGCAGTTTGGTAGCGCGCTTGCTTTGGGAGCAAGATGTCGCAGGTTCGAATCCTGTCGTCCCGACCATGCGGGTGTGGTTCAATGGTAGAACTTCAGCCTTCCAAGCTGATAACGCGGGTTCGATTCCCGTCACCCGCTCCATACGTGAGCACAGCCCGGTTCGCCGGGCTTTTTCTTTACCCAAAC
>CALBGP010000022.1 GCA_937892845.1 uncultured Eggerthellaceae bacterium
GGCGCTGACCTGCGCCAGCGCCCGAAACGGGACACACATTTTGTCCGCTAAGCCCTAAGCCGCAATGTGTGCAAAAAAGAAAAAAAGCGGGTCAGATTTCTCTGACCCGCTGATTTAGCTGGTCGGGTTGACAGGATTTGAACCTGCGACCCCTTGACCCCCAGTCAAGTGCGCTACCAAACTGCGCCACAACCCGTTGCGTCTTAACGCAAGGAGATATATTACACGTGTATTCAGAAAATGCAAGTGTAATCGAGAAGATTTTTCGACAAATTCAAACCAGGTCGTTGGGTCTGGTGTCATGAGGTGTGTGAAATGATGCGTGTGATCATCCTTGGATGCGGGAGCAGGGGAGCGGTTGCGGTTAAGTGCTGAGTGGAAGGCGAAACCCACTTACCGAATGCAATGGCACTGCAAAAGAAACAAAATCAGTGACATTTACCGCTTTGCTAAACTGCAGATAGGCGAATTGACTCGCCGCTTTTGTTTATCATGCCCTGAATGCGTTCGACGTATTTCGAACTCCGATCGCAACGGCTATCAGGATTTGCGGATTCGCTTCCGTCGTCCCCATATCCGCTGACTCGAGTGAAATTCGATTGGTGCCGTTCAGCACTGCGGGGCCCGATCGACGAAGGAGTGAGCGATGGAGCTCATACTTGCCCTCATCTCCGTGCCCAGCCTAGCTGCATTGGTGCTCTTGGTTGTGCGCAAGGACGGTATTCGCGATGTCGTGGCGATTGTTTCCGCCGCCGCCATTGCGGTGCTTTCCATCCTGTTCGCGGTCCGCTTTCTCGGTCCGCAAGCTACGGTTATGTCGCTGCCCGACCAATTCGGTCCTGTGCTCAGCGGCATCAATCTCATCATCGACCTTGTAGTGATGGGCTTCATCATCGCTTATGCTCTTCGGTATAAGCGCATGCTCGCCCTTGCTCTTGCCGTTATTCAGCTTGCGGGTTTGGTCTGGTTCGAATTCGCTGTGGGCCATTCCATGGCGTATTCTTCTCAGATGCGTGTCGATACCCTTACCGTCATCATGGTGCTCATCATCGGCATTGTGGGCACCGGTATCTGCGTTTATGCGCTTGGGTATATGAAGGATTTCCAGGAGCATGAGTCGGGCAAGGATCGTCGTCCTTGGTTTTTCGCCATCATGTTCGCTTTCCTTTCCGCGATGTACAACATCGTTGTCATGGACAACTTGGTCTGGGTGTACACCGCTTGGGAAGTCACCACGCTCTGCTCGTTTTTGCTCATCGGGTTCACCAAGACCGAAGAGGCCATCAACAACGCGTTTCGCCAGATTGTCATGAACATGCTGGGCGGCATCGCATTCCAGGCGGCTTTGCTCTATCTCGGCCTCAAAGGGCTGCCACTCATCTTCAGCGAATTTTTGGCCTTGGGCTCCGAGGTCGTGGGCCTTGTCGCTCTTCCTGTCGCGCTTTTCGCGTTCGCCGGTATCACGAAGGCCGCCCAGATGCCCTTCCACACCTGGCTTCTCGGCGCCATGGTGGCGCCCACGCCCACCAGCGCGTTGCTCCATTCCTCCACAATGGTCAAAGCCGGCGTATTCTTGCTGGTCAAGCTTTCTCCCATGTTCTTGATGCTGCCTGCGGCTTCCTTCATGGTCATCATGGTGGGCGGTATCACGTTTGCCCTGTGCTCTTTCATGGCTATCTCGCAGAGCAATGCCAAGCGCGTCCTCGCGTATTCCACTGTTGCCAATCTGGGCTTGATCGTTGCCTGTGCAGGTGTTGGTACCCCTGAGGCTGTTTGGGCTGCCATCTTCCTGATCATCTTCCATGCCGTAGCGAAAAGCCTTCTGTTCCTGTGTGTCGGTACGGCGGAGCATCATATCGGCAGCCGCGATATCGAAGACATGGATGCCCTGTTCAACCGCATGCCCCGTCTTGCCAGATTCATGATGCTGGGTATCATGGGCATGTTTATCGCTCCTTTCGGCATGCTCGTCGCCAAGTGGGCTACGTTGGTGTCTTTCGCTGAAACGGGTAACGTCGCCTTGATCGTCCTTTTGGCATTCGGCTCTGCTGCTACGTTCATGTTCTGGGCCAAATGGATGGGTAAGCTTTCAGGAATTGCCGCGCATGAGCCTGACATTGAAACCACGGTTCATCGCAGCGAATGGGCCGGCATCATCATCATGGCTTTGATGCTTGTCGTCTGCTTGGTTGGCATGCCGTTCATCTCCTCTGCCATGGTTTCGCCGTACCTGCTTTCTGTCTTCGGCATGATTTCCGGGGCCATAACGGCTGATGATATGCTCATCATGGGTACGGTTGCGGTCTTCGTGGTGATTCTTTTAATGGGCGTTCTCGGAACCACACGTAAAAAGCTCGTCGGCGTATACATGGCAGGTGTGACCGTCGATGCTGATCAGCGTACCTTCAAGAGCTCTCTTGGTGCGCCTATGCAGGCCACCGCGCGCAACTGGTATCTCGATGGCATTTTCGGTGAGAAGAAGCTGACCGGCATCGGTTCTGCGGTCTGCCTCGCGGTTATGATTGTCGTACTGGGTGCATCGGCTGTTCTTTCGCCCGCCATGCTGACCAGCGCTTCTTCGCTTATCATGTATGCGCCTCAGGTGACGTTGTCTACCGGACCATTGGGGCTGCTCCTGGGTACGCTTGCATTCGCCATCTTGGGCCCTGTGCTCGGGTGTCTGCTTGCTGGCCTTGACAGAAAGATCAGCGCGCGCATGCAGGGTCGCGTCGGTCCTCCGTTGCTGCAGCCTTATTACGATGTCCGAAAGCTCATTGCCAAGGATAACGTTGGCGTGAATAACGTTGAAGGTGTGTATGTCGGGGGAGCGCTGCTGTTCACCATACTCGGCGGAGGCATCTTCTTCGCCGGCGGCAATTTGCTCCTGTGCGTTTTCATGATCACGCTGTCTGCTCTGTTCTTCATCTTGGCGGCCTATTCAACCCGTTCGCCTTACGCTGAAGTTGGCGCTGACCGCGAAACGCTTCAGGTGATGGCTTACGAACCCATGATCTTGTTCATGGCCGTCGGCTTCTATCTGGCCATCGGCACGTTCGATGTGGCGGGTGTCATGTTCATGGATAAGCCCATCATCGTCGGTCTGATTCCCGTTTTCCTCGGCTTGCTTTTCGTGTTGACCATCAAGCTTCGCAAATCTCCGTTTGATCTTTCGTATTCGCATCATGCGCATCAGGAGCTTGTCAAGGGCATCACCACTGAGATGAGCGGCCGCACCTTGGCCATGGTCGAAGTCATGCATTGGGCTGAAAGCGTCTTGTTCTTGGCATGGGTCGGCATGTTCTTCGTGTTCGGAGAGTGGTGGAGCATTCCGCTGGCCCTCGTGGTGGTTGCCCTTGTGTACTTCCTCGAAATTTGGATCGATAACAACTTTGCACGTGTCAAATGGCAGAAGTGCTTGAAGTGGTCCTGGATAGTCGCGCTGGTGCTCGGCACCGTCAATATCGCCGTCCTCGTCGCCATGATTGTCTTGTAGGAGGAGCATATGAGCTGTGTTTCAAAATCTCCGTGGGTCATTCACTACGATGGCAGCAGTTGCAATGGCTGCGACATCGAGGTTCTGGCCGCGCTTACGCCGCTCTACGATGTCGAGCGTTTCGGCATCATCAACACCGGTAACCCCAAGCACGCCGATATCTTTCTGGTAACGGGCTCTGTGAATGAGCAGAATATCGGTGTTGTCAAGGAGATCTACGATCAGATGGTTGAGCCAAAAGCTGTTGTCGCGTGCGGCATCTGCGCTTGCTCCGCTGGAATCTTCCATGATTGCTACAACATCATCGGCGGTGTCGACAAAGCCATTCCCGTCGATGTCTACGTTCCCGGATGCGCCGTTCGCCCTGAAGCCATCATCGACGGCGTGGTCCAAGCCATAGGCATCCTTGAAGAGAAGTCCAAGGCACTGGCCGCCAAAAAGAAAGGAGCGTGATTGCCATGGCTCTCATGCAATTCTTTGAGGAGATAGCTCTCGATGAGCTCATTGACCTCACTGCCCGCAAGCACGCTGATGGATATCGCTTCGTGCAGACTCTTTGCGTGAATACGGATCAAGGCATCGATTTGATCTACACCTTCAACAAGGGCGAAGCGATGGAGAATTTCACCATCAAAGGCGTCGACACGAAAACCCAATCCGTGCCTTCGGTTACGGGGTACTACCTCAGCGCATTTCCGTTCGAGAACGAGGCTCACGATCTGTTCGGCGTCAATGTGACGGATATCGCCATTGATTTCGCCGGCAATTTCTATGCCGTGGCTATGGATACGCCCATGACCGTGATTTCGCCTGAGCAAAAGGCCGCTCGTGAGAAGGTGGCGAAAATCGCTGCGGCAAAGGCGGCTAAAGCTGCGAAGGATGCTGCCAAGGCTGCGCAGGCGGCCGCATCCGATGCGTCCCAGAAAGGCGGTGAGTAGCCATGGGTAAGGCAACCGTCATTCCCTTCGGCCCTCAACACCCTGTGCTTCCAGAGCCTCTTCATCTTGATCTCGTGGTTGAAGATGAAAAGGTTCTCGAGGTGATTCCGCAGATCGGTTTCATTCATCGCGGTCTTGAGAAACTGGTCGAAACCCGTGACATTCATCAATTCATTTATGTTGCAGAACGTATTTGCGGCATCTGCAGCTTCGGTCATAGCCTGGGATATGCCGAAACGGTCGAAGGCCTCATAGGGATAGAGGTTCCCCAACGCGCCCAAGCGCTTCGTGTGATCTTGCATGAGCTGTCGCGAATCCATTCCCATCTGCTTTGGCTCGGCCTTGCCGCAGATGCCTTCGGATTCGAGAGCCTGTTCATGCATTGCTGGCGCATCCGTGAACGTGTTCTTGATATTTTCGAGGCAACGACGGGCGGTCGTGTCATCCTTTCGGCTGTCAATGTCGGCGGCATGAACCGCGACATCGATGATTCCATGCTGCATGCCATTGTCGAAAAGCTTGATAGCATCGAGTCTGATTATCGGGAGATCTCCCGTACATTCCTCATGGATTCCTCTGTCAAGAGCCGCCTTGTAGGCGTGGGTGTTATCACCGAGCAGGAAGCACGCGATCTGTGCATGGTCGGTCCCTTCGTCAGGGCTTCCAATGTGGCTGATGATGTCCGTAATCTGCGCATCGGAGGCTACGGCCTGCTCGATGGCTTCGAGCCCATCACCGCAACGGAAGGTGACTGCTATGCCCGTGTGAAGGTTCGCGTCCAGGAGGTCAACCAGTCCATCGCCATCATCAAGGAGCTCGTTGCCAAGATTCCCCATGACGGCATCGGTTCCAAGACGAAGCTCGTTCCCGCTGCAGGTTCGCAATCCTGCAGTGTTCTCGAGCAGCCTCGTGGCGAATGCTATTACTACGCCCGCGGAAACGGGTCCAAGAATCTTGACCGCATGCGCATGAGAACCCCTACCAGTCAGAATCTTGCCGGCATGGTCAAAGCGCTTGAGGGTTGCGATCTGGCCGATGTGCCCATGGTGGTTCTGACCATCGATCCTTGCATCAGCTGTTGTGAAAGGTAGCGCAATGGGTAATTTCAAATTGGGAAAGATGACGCTGCGTTCGCTGGTCAGCAAGCCTGAGACCGTCATGTACCCCGCTCAGACGCGTTTTCAGCCCAAAGGTCTTAAAGGCAGGGTGGACAATGACATGTCTTCCTGCATCCTTTGCTCCATTTGCGAAAAGCGTTGTCCCTGCGGTGCCATTTCTGTCAATAAGGCCGATAGGACCTGGTCGATCGATTACTTCCGCTGCGTTCAATGCGGAACATGCGTGCGTGAATGCCCAAAGCATTCCTTGATCATGTTGCCCCAATATGCTTCGCCTGCTTCTGTCCAGTCGTCTTACATTTTGCATGCGCCAGAGTTACAGGACGATGAAAAAGAAGCGCTTGCGGCTAAGGAGGCGGCGAAAGCTGCTAAAATCAAGGCCGCATTGGAGGCAAAAGCGGCACGGGAGGCAGCGAAACAGGATGCAGCAGACGCAGGAGCAGGTCAGCAATAAGATTTTCACAATACCGAATGTCATTTCATTCATTCGGCTTTGCCTGGTACCTGCATTCTTGGTGCTGCTGTTCAATGGCTACGATCTTCTTGCCACCGTGTTGTTTGCGCTCGCGGCTGGCACGGATTGGATCGATGGGCAGATTGCCCGTAGGACCAATTCGGTATCCAGGCTTGGGCAGCTCCTCGATCCCGCCGTTGACAGGATACTGATGATTTCCGGTGTGGTGGCCCTGCTTTGCGTGGGCCGCCTGCCGCTTTGGATTATCCTTGTAGTCGTGATTCGAGATCTGTTCCTCCTTTCCGCCGGTGGTTTCATCTTGTTCCGCTATAAGGTGCGAGTGCCTGTCGTCTATGCTGGAAAGGTTGCTACTACTTTTCTCTTTGTCGGGTTCGCGGGATTGCTTCTGAACTTCCCTATGGTCTCTGGTCTGGGTGTCTGCGACCTGTGGTGGTTGCCCGGCTTCAATGGCGACCCTGTTTCTTGGGGTATTTGGTTTGTCTATGCCGGCCTTGTTCTGGCGCTGATCACCACCGCAATCTACGCTGCGCGCGGTTGGAAAGGAATGCGTGCTGCCCAGTTGAAAGCTGCTGAAAGCGAGTGATGCATGGCGCAGCGTCAGCCTAGGCCGTCAGGCCGCAGAATTCCCTCAACACCCAAAACCATTGAAACATCCGTGCTTCGTCAACGAAGTGCGGATTCTGCATATCAAGGCAGGACCTCCTCTCGCGAACGGACGGGCTCTTCGCGGGGTCGGGCGGCATCGCCATCTGCTCCTGCTTGTGAAGCTGCAGGGAGACCGCGAACGGTTCAGCGCCCAACATCACGTCAGGCTTCGCATGTCCGGTCCGCTTCGTCCGGCTCTTCCGGGAGTCGTTCCGCTCGAACACCTCGCAAAGCGCTCATTGCCGTAGGCTCCGCTTTGCTGGCTGTGGCGGTTTTGATGGGCGTTGATCTGGCGTTCAATGCGGGAAAAATCTATCCAGGGGTATCGGTTGCCGGTATGGATGTTTCCGGGATGACTCCTGACGAGGCCGTTCAGGCTCTTAAACAGCGCCATGGTGCCGCTTTCGACGGCAATGTGGTGACCGTCTTCGCCGACCAGGATACGGCCGACAGGGCTGCTGCCGGGGAGGATGTTTTCTCGGAACTTCAGATCGACGAGGAGACTACGGGTTCAAGCAGCGCCTGGCGCATCGATGCGCATTCGTTGGGTGCGCATTTCGATCCTGCCGCTGCTGCGCAGGCTGCGTATGAGGTCGGACGTAAAGACGGTGGGATTCCCGGTCGCTTTTCTGCGCTTGCAAACGGCAAGGACATAGCTCTTAAAGTGGATTTCGATGATGATCTGCTTGAGCGGCTTGCGGGTAAGATCGATTCGTATGCCGGCGATCCGCTGGTGGATTCATCTATCTCCGTGCAGGATGGTGTTGCTTATGCCATCGAGGGTCATGACGGGATGATGGTTGACCGTACTGTCCTGGCGGATGCCATCAGCGATGCCCTGCTTGATCCCGGCGCATCCGAGTCGACTTTTGTTGCTAATGTCGAATTTACGAACATGCGCATTGATTTGAATGCTGCTCAGCAGGCTGCAGACCACGTGAACGCTTCCATTTCCTATGGCGTGGATTTCATGTACGGCGATCAGGTTTGGCATGCTTCTCCTGCGGAATGCGGTGCTTGGATAGCCACTGATATCGTTCATTCGGATGGCGAGTGGATCCTTGAACCCGTCATAGATTCCTCCGTTGCCCGTGCGCAGCTTAAGTCGCATGTTCTAGAAGCTGTCGGATCCGTTGATTGCTCGGTGGTCTTTGAGCCTCAGGGCGACGATGTCGTCGTGCATGCCAGCGCCCAAGGGCAGATTCCTTTGCTCGATTCGGCTCTTGAACAATTGACGACGACGTTGTTTGGCTGGCAGGATCTTCCTACTCAGGCTCCCTCTATCTCGGTCCCTGCGTCGGACGTACCTGCGTCCATGACGTTTGATCAGGCCGTCGAGCTGGGTGTTGTGTCGAAGATTTCGTCGTTTACCACTGAATATACGGATGATTACCCGACTCGAAACCACAACATCCATCTCATGGCCGACTATCTTGATGGGTCTGTGGCCAAGGCGCATTCCGATTGGTCCATGCTGGATACCTCCGGTGAGATTTCCGAGGCTGCCGGCTACCAGGCCGCAAGCCAGATTGTCGATGGCGAGCTTGTCGATGATTTCGGCGGCGGCGTTTGCCAGGTAGCCACCACGGTTTTCAATGCCGTTTACGAATCCGGATTCCCTGTCCCTGTGCGGCATAACCATAGCTTGTACATGTCCAGTTATCCTGATGGCCGAGATGCCGCCATCGCATGGTCTTATCTTGATCTGGTCTGGAGCAACGATAGCGATTCGGATGTCCTCGTTCGCGCATATTGCACGGATACCACGGTCACCATCGAGCTATGGGGCGTCGATCCGGGCTATTCGGTGGAATCTGAAACAGGGGAGTGGTCCAAGGGCGAAGACTTCAAGGTGAAAGTCAAATACGACCCTGAGCTTTCCGATACGGAAGTCAACGAATCCAAAAAAGGCAAGGACGGCAGCAGCATTTCTGTCACCCGCAAAGTGTATGCATCGGATGGTTCGCTTTACAGGACCGATGTCTTCTCTTCCACCTACGATCCGGTCAATCGCATCGTTACCATCAAAGGCGACGGGGAGGCCAAAGTCATGACTCAAGATGAGTTCAAGACTTTGATGGAGAAGCGCAAGGCTGAGGCCGAAAAGAAGGATTCGCAGTCCAAGACGAATGATTCAGGTCAAGACGCATCATCGGCGGCATCTGAGGCTTCCTGATTCATCATTTCGAATAATTGAATTGATTCAATCACTTTAGTTGAATGGAGTGCTTTCTTCGGGCATAATTGCAAGAACCGCTTCGGGACAATCTGATTCATTGTGCTTGAAGCGTTTCCTATGGCAGGATCCGGCTTTGTTCGTGCCGGCGAAGGAGGCGCTATGTATTTCCAGGAGGATATCGAATGCATGCCGCGTGACCAGTTGCGCGTGCTGCAGCTTTACCGTATGAAGCAGACGGTCAAACGTGCGTACGACAACGTTCCTTTCTACCGCGAATCCTTTGAGAAGGCCGGTGTGACGCCTGAAGATTTGGAATCCTTTGAAGATCTCAAGCGTTTCCCGTTCATTGTGAAGCAGGACATGCGTGACAACTATCCTTTCGGGCTGTTTGCGGTTCCTACCAAAGATGTGGCCCGTATCCATGCGTCCTCGGGCACAACGGGTCAGGCGACCGTTGTGGGCCATACTGCCAACGATCTCAAGCATTGGGGTGAATGTTTCGCGCGCGGCATTGCCATGGTTGGCGGAGACGCTGATTCCACCATTCAGGTGTCCTATGGCTACGGCTTGTTTTCCGGTGGTCTTGGTGGCCACGGAGGTGGCGAGGCAATGGGCTGTACGGTCATTCCCATCAGTTCGGGCAATACGAAGCGACAGATTCAGATGATGCATGATATGAAGACCGACATCCTCGCGTGCACGCCTTCATATGCGCTTCTTTTGGCCGATACCGCAATCGAGATGGGTTATGCCCCGGCTACGCAATTCAACCTGTCGGCCGGTATTTTCGGCGCAGAAGCCGCTTCGGAAAATGTTCGCCAGCAGATCAGGGAGAAGCTCGGCATCCAATACTGCGACGTTTACGGTCTTTCGGAAGTGATGGGCCCTGGCGTTGCTATGGAGTGTTCGGCCTCTCACGGACTCCATCTGGCCGAGGACCATTTCTACGCGGAGATCGTCGATCCCGACACCTTGGAACCTGTTGCGGATGGCGAATATGGTGAACTGGTCATCACTACCCTGACCAGGGAATGCTGTCCTTTGGTCAGATATCGCACGCGCGATATCACGCGCATCATCACTGAACCGTGCGAATGCGGTAGGACCCATCGTAAAATCGATCGCATCATCGGACGAAGCGATGACATGCTCATCATCCGCGGTGTGAACGTGTTCCCCTCTCAGATTGAGCAGGTTATCACCGGATTCCCGGAGATCGCACCCCACTACCAGATTGTTCTGACTACCAAAGGTGTTCTGGATCACGTGCAGCTGCTTGTTGAGACGGCCCCCGATTTCCCCTTCGATGAGGTTCGCAAGCTCGAAGACATCAAGAAGAGGCTTTCGGCGGAGCTCAAGAGCAACCTTCAAGTGTCGGTTGAAATCAAGATCGTTGAACCTAAGACCATCGAGCGCAGCGAAGGCAAGTCGAAGCGCATCATCGATTTGAGGGAAAGGGGTTAAGCATGATCGAGCAGTTGAGCGTGTTCCTTGAAAACGATAAAGGCCGTCTGGCGCGCATGGCAAGGGAGCTGGCTGATGCCGGCATCAACATGCATGACCTTTTCGTCGCCGATACCAGCGATTTCGGAATCGTGCGCGTATTCTGCGACACTCCTCGTCGCGCAGTCCAGGTGCTGCGGGAGGCTGGATATCGCGCGGCCATCACCGAAGTTCTTGCGGTTCGTGTTCCCAATAGGCAGGGCGGACTCGCCGAGCTTCTTGAATTCTTGGATGCGGAGCATGTCAACATTGAATACGGCTATTGTTTTTCCATGGGAGATGACGTGGCGATAGACGTGCTGAAGGTGGAAAACGGCGAAATTGAAGCTACACTGTCACAAGCAGGTTTCGATATCGTTGAAGCGAAGGAAGTCTATAGCCTTGATTGATTCCCCGCGTAAAGTCGGTTTGACGGCGCGACTCCGCGCCGTCTTCTTCGTAGTGGCCGCATTCGTATGCGCTGCTGGTCTGTCCGCATCGTTGGCATTCGACCCTGCTTGGGCGGATGTGCGCAAAACGGATGTCATCCTGGGGCAGAATGTCGAATCACGTGGTCTCCAGGCATCGCAGTGCCCGTCCGTGGACGCCGAGTATGCTCTTCTCATCGACAAGGACGGTAAGGTTTTCTTTGAGCGAGGAGCGACTGAACCCGCTAAAATCGCGTCCATGACCAAGATTATGACCGCCATCGTTGCCCTTGAGAACTCCGAACTTACGGATACTGTGGTCGTTGACTATGAAGCGGCTACCGTCGGCGAGGCTTCTGCGTCGCTTCTTGAGGGCGATTCGATGGACATGAAGACCGCTTTGTACGCTTTGCTTGTTCCGTCTGGCAATGATGCGGCAATTGCAATCGCGAAAACCGTCGGGGCGAAAATGGATCCCCAATCTGATGACCCTGAAGCTGTGTTCGTGGAGGCCATGAACCGCAAAGCTGCCGAATTGGGGTGCAGGGATACCGTTTTCGAGAATCCGCATGGTTTGGACCATGAGCACTTTGCCGGTGATTTTCATTCTACTGCAGCTGATATGGGCGTCATTGTCCGCTGCGCCATGGATAATGAACAGTTCCGTTCCATCGTCGGCGGGGGAGATGCTGAAATCTCCGTCACATCGGCGGATGGGTCCGTGAGGGATATTGCGCTGGTCTCAACCGATGAGCTTGTCGGGGTCTACGATGGCATCTGCGGCGTGAAGACCGGTACCACCGAAGAAGCCGGGTACTGTTTTGCGGGTGCGGTTGTTCGCGACGAGGGCACGTTCTATTCGGTTGTGATGAATTCCCCGTCCAGTGAACAGCGCTTCCAGGACACAGTCAACCTCATGGATTGGGCCTATGAGCATCTGGTCGCATATCCTTTTGAGAATTCAACTCAATCCATCACCTCGTATGCCGGCGGATCTGCACAGGATGTGCCTTTGATTGCCCAGTTTCCGCATTCCGATTGGATCGATCGCAGTGTGCCTGTGGTGCTGGCTGAATCTGGCGCCGCCGCTACCGTTTTCGACCTGTCTGGCAATATCTCCCAAAGCATCGAGTATGATGAAATCCACGGCGATGTCCATGCTGGTGATGTTGTGGGTACCATCACGTTCCTGCAGCGCAATCAGGTGCTGGATACCATCGATTTGGTTGCTGCCGAAGACGTAGCCGCCCCTACTTTTTTCGAAGGGGTGGGAATCTGGTGGGACCGTCTGTTCCGCGGGTTCTCGGGGGATGCGTCCGTGGCTGATGAGGTCATCTACAATGAGACCCCCATTCTGCTTGATAAAACCGCTTAGCATCGGCTGAAAGGATACAAGCTATGAGCAAGATCTGCCCCGTATGCGGCCTTCCCATTCCTCAGGATTCGGCATCATGTCCCAGCTGCGGGTTCAAGCTGCCCGATAGGACGCAATCGTTTGCTCCTATCAATCTTGAAGCAGCTGGCAATACCGCCCCGCGCGCATTGCTGGCCGATGCCTCCCTGGATGTGGTGAGGGGCGAACAGGTTGGAAAGCAATTCCATCTTGCCGGACGGAAGGTGGAAGTCGGCCGCAGCCCCCAATGCGAAATCTTCCTCAACGACATGACCGTTTCTCGCAATCATGCGTTCATCACCTACGACGCCTCAGGCTACACAATCCATGACAACGATTCGTACAACGGCGTATGGGTCAATAACGCAAATGTCCGCGATGCGGTTCTTAAAGATGGGGACATCATCCAGATCGGTTCGTTCTGCTTGATGTTCCGTACTCAAACAGTTATGTAAGGTGGAAAAGCGATGGAACTTCTTTCGGGAAATGAGGCCATAGCCCGTGGCGCATGGGAAGCCGGAGCAACCATCGGTGTGGCGTATCCGGGCACTCCGTCGACAGAGGCCATGGAGGCGTTCGCGCGTTTTGACGATGTCTATGCCGAATGGTGCCCCAATGAGAAGGTGGCTGTCGAAGTCGGCCTGGGGGCAAGTGCGGCCGGTGCTCGTGTGCTTGCCACGATGAAGCACGTAGGCGTCAATGTTGCTGCCGATCCTTTGTATACGGCTGCGTATTCCGGAGTGGGCGGCGGTTTCGTCATCCTTGCGGCGGATGATCCGGGGATGCATTCCTCACAAAACGAACAGGATACGCGTTTTCATGCCCTAGGCGCCCGCATTCCCGTTTTCGAGCCGTCTGATAGCAGTGAAGCGCTTGCTTTCACGCGCGATGCATTCGACTTCTCGGAGCGCTTCGACACCCCTGTCTTCATACGCTCCACCGTACGCGTCTCGCATACGAAGTGTCCTGTTGAAACCAGTGACCGCATTTCATGCGATCCCGCACCCTACCGGAAGGACCAGGCGAAGTGGGTCATGATACCTGCTTTTGCCAAGCAGCGACGTCTCGTCCTCGATGGCCGTCTCGATGCCATCCGCTCCTATGTGGAAGAATGTCCCTACAACAAGATTGTTCCTGCGGTCAAGGCCAGCGCCAACTCTCCGAAGGTGGGCGTTGTGTGTGCTGGTGCGGTGTTCCAGCACGTGCACGAGGCGCTTCCTGAGGCTGATATTCTGAAGCTGGGCATTACCTGGCCTTTGCCTGCGGCGCAGATTGCGCAATTCGCGCGTTCCGTGGATGCCCTTTATGTTATCGAGGAGACTTCTGACTTCTTGTCAACCCAGGTCAAGGCCTTGGGAATCGAAGTTTCCGACACTCAGGTTCCGCTGCCCGCCGCAGGAGAGCTGTCGCCGGGTTTGATACGTGCAGCTTTCGGCAAAGTCCTTCCCGATCGCAGGGAACCCGAAGCTGATCTCCCTGGCAGGCCGCCTGCTTTGTGCCCCGGGTGCCCGCACAGGCTCGTGTTCCGCGAGCTTTCGAGGATGCGCGCCATCGTCACAGGGGATATCGGCTGCTATACCTTGGGAGCGTTGGCTCCGCTTTCCGCTATGGATACATGCATCGACATGGGCGCATCCATTTCCATGGCCCATGGTTTTGAACTTGGCCTGGCTGATCGCAAGCATGCGCCCGTCGTGGCCGTTATCGGGGATTCCACATTCGCCCATTCCGGCATCACGTCGCTGCTCAATACGGTCTATAACCAAGGTGCGGGTACGGTCTGCATATTGGACAACCGCACCACCGCTATGACGGGCAGGCAGGGCAACCCCTGCAACGGTGTGACGCTTCAGAACCGTCCTAGCCGTGAGGTCGATCTGCCTAAGCTCATCGAAGCTTTGGGGGTGAACCATATTGAGCAGGCTGATCCCCAAAACCTTCAGGAGGTTCGCCGAGCGCTTACTGCGGCTGTCAAGGAACCTTCTCTGAGCGTGGTTATCTTCCGTTCACCCTGTGTCTTGCTTGAACGCCCTGTTCGCAAGAGGTATTTCATCAAAGACGACTGCCGTGGCTGCGGCGTGTGCTCGCTTCTGGGATGCCCGGCAATTTCGAAAGACTCCGAGTCCCTCAAGGCTTCCATTGATCCCTCGCTGTGCGTCGGGTGCTCTCAATGTGCTCAGATCTGCGGATTCGGCTGCATCGCTCAGGAGGCTTGATCATGGCTGATACCAAAACCATAGTCTTGTGCGGCGTCGGCGGTCAAGGCGCACTGCTTGCGGCCGACCTTCTTGCTCGTTGCGCAGCGGCTTCGGGTGATGACGTCAAGCTTTCCGAGATTCATGGCATGGCGCAGCGCGGAGGGGCGGTTACCACCGTTGTGCGTATCGGGAAGCATGTTTCCTCGATGGTCGCTGATGCGGGCTCTGCGGATTACCTGCTGGCGTTTGAGACCACGGAGGCGTTGCGTGGGCTTCCGCTGCTCAAAAGCGACGGGCACGCCATCGTCAACGATGAATCCATCAAGCCTCTTCCTGTTCTGACGGGTGCCGCTTCCATGCCTCGCAATGCGCGTACCAGGCTGCGTGATTGCGGCGCAGCTGTGCTTCCTGCGGAGCTTTTGGCTAAGCAGGCAGGGACCGTCAAGGCGGTCAATGTGGTGCTGCTCGGCGCGCTTTCCGTTCATCTTCCTTATGATGTCGAAGTTTGGAAAGAGGTCATTTCCTCTCGAGTCCCCGAGCGCTTCCTTCAGGCTAATCTCGCTGCTTTCGACGCGGGCCGCAAGGCCATGGTCGCTTGTGAGTGATTCCTTTTCCACCATAGCCTCTGATTGCGATGGGCTTGTCGGCAGATTCGCTCCATCTCCGTCTGGCAGGATGCACCTGGGCAATGTGTTCACGTTCCTGATTGCTTGGCTTTCAGCCCATCAGCAAGGCGGCTGTGTCGTGCTTCGCATAGAGGACCTTGATCCTGAGCGCACAACGCAGCATTATGCAGACCTCTGCATGTCCGACCTTGATTGGTTGGGATTGCATTGGGAGGGAACACCCGTCTATCAGAGTAGTCGTACCGAGGCGTATGAAGAGGCGTTTCACCGCTTGCGCGATCAGGGCCGTATATACCCCTGCTTCTGCTCTCGTTCGGATTGGCATGCCGCGGCGGCGCCTCATGCCGGCGACCATATTGTCTATCCAGGCACCTGCCGGAATCTCGACCCCTTGACGCGCACGGAGCTTTCATCACGGAAAAAACCGTCATGGCGTTTTGCTGTCGGCGATGAGACGGTTTCTTTCGTCGATCGGTTTCAAGGTGAGGTCTCGTTTTCGCTTGCAGACGATTGCGGTGATTGCGTTGTTCGTCGAGCGGATGGGGTTTTCGCCTATCAGCTTGCTGTTGTCGTGGACGATGCGTTCCAGGGGGTCAATGAGGTTTGTCGCGGTATGGACCTCATTGACAGCGCGGCCACGCAACGCTCTTTGGGCAAAGCCTTAGGGCTTCCATCCGTCGTGTATGCCCATGTACCGTTGTTGCGCAATTCCGAAGGGAAGCGCCTCGCAAAGCGTGACGCGGATCTTGATATGGGAATCTTGCGCGAGCGATTCAAATCACCTGAGAAGTTCCTGGGGCATCTTTGTTTGATGACGGGGCTTAGGCCCACCGATGCTTCAGTGACTCTTGAACAGCTTCTCTCTGAGTTCGATCCGCGTACGCTTTGCCTGGAATCAATCCATGTAAAGCAGTAAGCGATGGCCGATATTGCTCTTTGAGTCTGGATTCGACCGGGTTTTTGATACCTAGACCGCTAGCAAAAGTCCTGCAATGTAGAACAATCCCAGCGTGATGTTGAGTGTGAGGCATTGGGGCATTGCCGCATCGCGTGTTTCGGCAATCAGGGGATTTTTCCAGAGCGCTTTGATTTGCGGGTATGCCACCAGCAGCATGAAGGGAATCACTGCAGCTGCATTCGTTGCCGCTTTGAATGCCGCGTCGGCTGCAGCAGCAGAGGCTACGGAGATGTCGGTTCCGGATGCTATAAGGGATGGTTTCATCAGTTCGAAGTCCACCAACGTGTAGATGCTTGGAACGGCAATCAGGCATATGGCCGCAATGGCAAGCCACAGTCCAATGGCGACATGATAGGTGCGTCGTGCTGTTTCCCGACCGAGCAGGGAAGGCAGCGTCTTGCGCCCGGCTTCGCGGTCCTTTTCGATATCGCAGGTGTTGTTCGTCATCATGATGAGCCCGATTCCTGTCATGATGGGGACGCTCCATAGTAGAACGGCGAAGTCGAGGCTGCCTGTGAGCACGTAGGTGCATGCGAGTGTGATAAGCCCTCCCATAACCAGACCGCTGACGGCTTCGCCGATGGGGTAGTACGAGATAGGCGTTTTGCCGCCTGAGTACAAGGCTACGATCATTGCCCCGATAATCCCTATAGCAAGGGGGATCCAGCCAGCGATTGCAACGATGTACATGCCGGCGATGAAGGCGGCTGCAAGCAGGCCGGAGGCCAAGGCCAGGACGGATTTGGGGTTGACGTTGTTGTAGACAAGGACGGCATCGGTGACATCATCCGACGAGTTTTCGATGGTGTCGACGCCCTTGATGTAATCGAAGTAGTCATTGAACACGTTGACTGAAGATTGCATGAGAATGCAAATGAGGAGCAGAACAAAGGTTGATACGACGCAGATGTTATCGGGCGTGTTCAAGTACGAAGGAGCAAGGAACCCTGGAAGGGCCTGGTGGGGGAGAAGGGTGGAAAGGGCAACGCTGAGCAGCACGGGAAGAATCGCAGCCGGCCAGGTATGCGGCGCGATTTCCTGCCAGATGAGCGAAGGAGTGAGCGGCTGGTATTCTTTAGGCGAAGCAGGATGCTTCGGCGTGGATACCGAGTTTTGTTTTCCAGGGGCATGCATGGGCAGTCCTTTTCCAGACGCGATGACGTATCTTGCCTCATTGCGTCGTAGCTATTGCATTCATTCAGCGGTGTGTTCCTGCTTGACAACCGAATCGGCAAGCCAGGGAATGAATTTGATCATCTGCTTTCGCACGGTTTCATTTGCGCTTTCGCGCAAGTTGGCGAACGTGTGCAAGATGATCTCTTTCGTTTCATGGTCGAGTTTAACACCGTTATAGACCATCGCGGCGATATTTCCCACCAAGCCGTCTTGGAAATCGCTCCAGCTTTTCGCCTCGTTGACGGTAAGAAGATTGAAAACGGTATCGATGAACTGCTCGCGCTGCTGGGGTGTGCAGCTTTCGAGCCATAGGTCCAGTGTCTGATCGAATAGCTGAGCGCTCCGGTTGAGTTTTTCCTGGTAGAGGAAATCGTGACCGGAGACTATCCATGAAAGCGGGTTGTGCTGGAAAATCAAAGAGGCCGTTGACTGGACCACATGGAAATCGTCGCGCTTCTCAAGAATGAGGCCGAAAACGGAGCTTTCAGGTACCGTCTTGTGAAGCTTGTTCTGGAATGCCGGCGTATCTATTCTCGGTGAAGGGTCTTGCAGAAAGCTCGGTCCGTCGTGATTGAAGACTTCGCTGATACGATCGAATCCTGTTTCGTCAATGGTGAGTACCGCGTATTCGGCCAGGTTTCCGCCTTTCGAGTGCCCTCCGACATAGATGTTGAGGTCTGCAGGCAAGGCTGAGAGAACGCCCGATAGATACAGCAGCGCCGTTGTCTGGGACGGTATGACGGTCTTGAAGCTCAGATTGAAGTCTTCTTTCCATCCGTTGAGGGTGCCGTCCGTGCCCCTGAAGGCAATGTAGGCATTCCTGTCATCTAAGAGAAACGTGACTGCGCTGAATTGCTTTTCAATGTTGTCAACGTGCTCATTGCTGAAAAAGCAGATCTTGAGGTCTTTGTACCTGCGACAACGCGCCAAAGCAACGAGCATGTCCTCGACGCCCTCTGTGCTCTCCATCCATGACCCGCGGGTCAATTCGTTGAAGTCCCCGAAACGAAGTACGTCGATGATGCTTATCGATTGGGATGTGTAGACCGATTCGTAGGGGTAGCTATCATAATTGAGGTACGATAGAGATGAAAGCACCAGGCTGTCTACTGGATTGAATGGCACCGTGTCGAAATCTTGCTGGCACCTTTCCAGGTAATCGCGGAGTGTGGGTTCATCAATGGCGAAAGTGGTTGATGGGGAGTCGGGCGGCATCGCTTCTTTTGGCCCTTCGTCTGCCTGCGTAATATCTTCAAGGGCCATGGTGGTGCCTCCTGTGCATGGATCCCGATGGGTTTCATAATGCGTTGCGTGAGCGTTGCGAAATTCTGTTTTGGGTTTTCAGTATATTCCATATGTCGGTCATCGATACGCCTGTTTGTCCGTCAGTCGCTAAATAGAGCCGAAACCTAACGAATCAAGCTATTTGGCTATTCGCCATGTTGACACGGGATATTCGAGATGCAACCATAGGGCCAGTCCACGGGGATGGACGACACAGGAAAGGGGTTTACTATGGGATTGAAGAAAGTCCTTGCGGTTTCCGTTCTGAGCTTGGTGCTCGCATTTTCCGGGTTGGCCTTGTTCGGATGCGGGGGGGTCCGTCCGATGAGCAGGTCATTCGCGATCAGCTTACTTCGGAGCTTGATACCATCAAGAACATCTCGGATGAGTCTGTGGCTGCGTTCACTGAAGGTGCCGGCGAAGATGCATTCATGGAGTTCGGCATCTCCAATGAGCAGTTCGTAACCGAGTATTTCAAAGGCTTTGATTACTCGATTGACTCCGTAACCGTTAATGGGGACACGGCTGAGGCCCAGATCACCATGACTTCTCGTACCATGACTGACTTCACCGCAGTTTTCTCGGCGAAGGCTGATGAGCTTGCTTCTGGCGACGAGATTCTGACGATTGAGTCTGAAGAGGAGCTGAACCAAAGGCTTGGCGAGCTCATCATGCAGAGCATCCAGGATACTGAGCTGAAGCAATGCGGCCCTGTTACCATCACGTTCACCAAGGTTGATGGGGAATGGACGCCTGATGGTTCAGCATCCGACATTCTGTCTCAGGTTCTACTTTAGGTCTTAGCATTCGGTTGGTTGCTCAAAGCTTCATGCCAATCTGCGCGTGATGTTTATCCAACCTTGCATGCGCGCGTATTTTGACCACAAGGGGTGCGGCGGAAATCCTTGAGAACGGAGGGGCCGCCTCGTCGCTGGGCCGCTAGGCCCAGCGACTCCCTGTACTGCCGCGGGCTCATCAAGCCCAGCGATTCCCTGATTCTTCCTCATTGCAGTACTCGGGCCACGCGCAGAGCCTCTCGATGAACTTCTCCGTGCCGACCCCGGACCTTCTTCAAGGACGATTACCGGTTCGAGCGCGTATGGAACGACCCAGCCAAGTACGTGGAGCACCTGCGCGGCTACGAATGCGTGCTCACGCCGTTGGCGCTGAACGATGCAGGATGACAGTTGGCGACAATCGCGTGAACCGTCTGCGTGCTGGCGGTGCCACCGATAAATACCTTGCGGAAATGTACGATGGGAGCCGTGCCCCTCGCGCATCTGGAGTCGGAAATCGCGACGCGATGAAGCAGGCCGAGGATGGCACGAAAAGTGCGGTGCGCACCCGTGCTGCAGCAAGCGACGCTCCCGCGAGAAAAGTCACCAAGGCAGCCTCGGGCAAACCAAGAGGCATGACTGAATCGACGTACGCACGATACAGGTCAGATGGGTTCAGCGATTCAGAGATAAGAAACATCTGGAAAGACACGCTCGAAACGCGCAAACGCATGAAGCAGAATGCAGGTAAGCCGGAGCGCTACATCACCTTTTCAACCTACGAGAACGTCCAAAGGCGGCTCAACAGGGACGTCGACAGATGGTTTGGGAGGGGGCATGGGCTAATGGGCGGGCGCGGCGTATCGAGCGGCTTCTACAAGCTCAACGGCAAAGCAAACGTTTACGGAGACGAATACGCGTCGGTGATGGCCTCTCTCGGAAGAATCAAGATAGTGGCCCAAAGGGAGGGCAAGGCGATGAAGGCCCCCGTTGAGTCGATGACCCCCGGGCGTGTTTACGCAACAGCGAATAAGGAGACGGGTGAGCTCCATTCTCTTTCGTACATCGGCTCGGATGGCAAGGCATACAAACAGGTAGACTATCAAGATCATAAAGGGATGGACATACACGCCCATGACATCAGTTACGATGATAAGGGTAAGCTGATACGCAGCGATTCCAGAAAAGCGAGCAGGAACGAGCGCAATACGGCTTACTCTGTTAGGCGATACGTGCAATCAAAGGGAGGTGCAGGATGATGGGAAGGCTTGTCAAGCATTACGGCACTTTCGAAAAAGAAGACTTCGTAACTGCGATCATGCAGGAATACGATGAAAAGCTGTTCACCTACAACGGCCGAGACTACATGATCGACCAGAAGTTCGACAGAAAACTTGAGCGCCGCGAATTCTTCTTCATTAACGCTCTGGGCATGCGCACGGGCGTCGGCATAAAGCAGCTTTCAGCCCGCTATCCATCACTTGAAGAGCTCCTTAACGCTCCTGAGCTTGACGGCAAATCGTTTATGGAGCGCTATGACGAACTTCTCACATGCGACTACGTGAAATACATAACTGAGTGACAGATAATCACTGCAGCCTTTAAGCCTCTCTGAACGGGGGGCTTTTTCATGCCCGGAAGGAGGCGCGCGGCATGGAGAGCAACCGGCACCCTACATTCGCCGCGAACCTCCCCGAATACGAATGCACCGACGGATCCGACGCATGCGCGCTCGTAGCCGCTTATTTCGACGAACCGCTTGAGTGGCAGCGGTGGGCGATGTGCTCGACGGCGACCGCTGGGAGGCCTACTTCGGCAGCATATTCGCGCTCACGGCCGATGAGAACGGCGACAAACCGGCCACGGGGAGCTACCCAGTCGGCGATGTGGAGCCGCTCGTGCGCGCGAGAGTCGGCCACCGCGAAGCCGCTGGACGCCGCCAATGACGCGGCCGTCCAGGTTGGCGGTGCAGGAGGCCTTGGCGGCCAGGATGTCGAGCTTCTTGGTGTACAGGGACACCTTCTTGGAGAAATCGTTGGGCATGTCTGCTCCTTACTTGAATTTGCCGAGGATGCGGTCGACCAGCTCCTCGTCGTCCTTGCCGGTCCCTCCCTCGGGCTTGAGGCCCGTGAAGCCGGTCTGCTTCGTCTCGAAGGGGAACGGGCATTCGGACTTCAGCTCCGCGATCTTCTTGTCCCGTGCGTCGATGTCGCGGCGGTACTTCTCGCGGTTGATGCCTGGCTGCCCGTGGCCGTCCCTCGGCTCGCCGCCGCCCTCGGGTTCGGGTTCGGCGCCGGGTGCGCCTTCCGAGCCGCCCTCGGGTTCGGGGTCGTCCTTGGGGGCCGCGCCCTTCTCATCGGCCTGCGCCCGCTTCCCGTCTTCTCCCATGTTCCTCTCCTGTACTAGGTTTGTTTGCGCCTTCCCCGCGCGGTGTAGGGGGCTTTTCTCGCTTGCCCGAGCGGTTGCAGGTTACCTGGGGTGTCGCAGGGGGGCGGGAACATGCAAAAGCCCCGCGCGGGTCGGGGCTTGGGCGGGTCGGTTGTTCGGTTTGCTGCGGCGTCTTGTACGGGGTCAGTACAGGGATCCTTCCGGAAGAGGGGCAACCTCACCCCATCGCCAGCGTGGGCTGTTCTGATCGAACGGGATTCCTGTCTCCAAGCTGTATTGCATCTCTTCGATGAAATCCTCCCCATTGAAGTCGTCGGCGTAGATCGGGACGCAGATGCCCTCACCGAATCGTTCTCGGTACAGGCGGAAGAGTTCGATGAAAAGTTCATTCTGCTCTTTTGTCGTCATCGCTCATGGCCTCCAGCGGTTCATCAAGTATCGTTGCCGTTTCGGGAAACAGCTCTTTTATCGCTTCGTATTCTACGGGATTGCCAACTGCGCTTCCACTGTAGTTGGCGAGCCATTCGGCGCAGACGTTGCCGATCGTACCCCAATTATTCTTGCCGTTGGCGTCGCTTCCGAAATGGCCGTATCCGAGACTCTGTTTTCCGCGGGTTGCGGTGTTCAGGAAGTCTGACAGGAAGGAAATGCTCTCGTATGATGAATCCAGTCCACCACCCAATGCGACGGCCAAAACAAACTGCTCAATATTCTCCCCTGCATCGCGCCCGTTTTTTGAGGGACTCGAGGTCACGTTCAAGTGAATGAAGGATGCTCTTTCCCTGTGATGAGAACACCGAGGAGCTGATCCGGTTCGGCCCCGTTGTGAATTTGCCGCCTTTGCCATGGACGACCGTCCCTAGGTAATCCTCCAGGTGCAGCACCTCGTGTGCGGCGACCTTGTCCGCGATGTCCTTGCGGAGAGGGATGATGACGGCTTTCTCGGCGGGATTGAATTCTGGAACGAGGAGCTTGCCCTTGTCATCCTGCTTGCGCTTTTCCCAGCGCTTGAACATCGCCCTCGTGGCCACCGAGCGGGCGAAGATGGCCGCCGCGTTCATCCTGGTCCGGTCTCCCGACAGCATGGCCTCTTCGACGCAGGAAGCAAGGCTTGCCCGCCTCTTCTCGCCGAGCCATACGCGCAGTTTCCCGCTGCCTCCTACGACCTTTGCTTCTGCGGTCGTGACCTTGCCGGATCTCGCGCGCGCCTCCTCGATGTCGCCGCGCGTGCTCTGCAGCGCGATGCCCGCCATCGCCGCCAGCGCATCCTGCTCGTTTCCCGGCAGGCTCCTGAAGGAGGCGGGTCTGATGCCATGCTCCCTCAGCTCTTCGGAAAGCACCTTCCTCGCTGCCGTCTTCGATGCGCTCGAATCCGCCATCATGCGCCTGCCCTTCGGGCTGGCCAGGAACTCGTCGACGCTGTTTCTGTCAAGGCTAAACTGAACACCGTGGCATGACCGAATTGGACACTTTGGCAAGCATGCCGCGTTTGCTAGCTTTTGGCTTTTCCCAGCATGAGCGAAGTTTCCATGCGGAGGCTCGCGCCGGTGAACTTGATCAAGCGCCCGTGATTCACTGTGCGGTCGATCAAGTTCACCGGCCATCTTGTCGTCGCCGAGCACCGTTCCCCATTTTGAGAACTCGATGTTCGTGGTTATCACCAGGCTGCGCTTCTCGTGGCAGTCGGAAATCACCTGGAACAGCAGCTGCGCGCTCTCGATGTCGAGCGGAACATACCCGAAATTCATCCAGGATGATGAGGTCGTTTTTCGAGATATCCCGCATGCATGCCTCCAGTGCATGCTCGCGGTTGGCCCGGCCCAGCGCCATCGCGAGCTCGGCGGTCGTGTGGAAGCGAACCGTCTCGCCGGCCTTGAGGATGCGGTACATGGCCTTGAAGTCGTCCATGAGGATCAGGCCGAAGGCGCATGGGCGATTGCGTAATCCCTGAATGCCGGGGTGAGTTCGATGTCGTATTTCTCGAAGTGGTAGGCGTCCTTGTTGCTCCATGAGAATCCGTCTTTGACGGTGGCGCATTCGGGTATGTCTGTCTCTTCTCCGGCCATCTCGTCTTCGAGGTATCCGGCGGCGGCGATATCGTAAGATGTCGCGCGAAAGAACCGCAGAATGGCCTGCTTATCCGGGTCCTGGACATGAAAGACGGCATAGGCGCCTTCTGGCCTTATTCTGGCCTTAGTTGTCATTGCGCCATCCTTTCGGATAGAGGGTTTTCCATGTTCCATCATAATCCCCCTGTTCTCTTCCGGTCTCAATCTTTCCATCGTCGTACACCCAAATTGTATCGGTAGGTGCCGTGACAGGCTGAGGCCGAGGTACGCCCGCGTGCCGCAGGGCGCGGAGACGTGCCGGTTCTGCATCATGCTCGCCAGCTGCGGCGCCGTTTACGAGAGCGAGCTCACGGCTGGCGCCGTGAGGCATTTCCACCCGAACTGCGACTGCAAGATAGTCCCCGATTGGGGCGGCGGCATCGAGGGCTACGACGAGAAGGTCGATTACTGCTACGACGTGTACAGCCATCCCGAGAAGCACCCTGAGATAAACGAGGCCATCAACGCCCGCCGCCGCGAGCTGTACCGGGAGAAGCATCCGAAGGAGGGCGGCAACGACGGGCGCTTTCCGAGAATCATCGGAGAACATTCCATGGAGGATGACCTCAGAGCGACGAATCCGCACTTTAGCGAGGGTCTACAATGGCAGATCAACTGTCAAAGATGTGTCCCTGCTTACGAGATGAGGCGACGAGGGTTCGACGTTGTCGCGAAACCACGCGAACTTGACGCATCAGGACTCGAGCCGTCCAAGAACGATCGGGCTGCTGAATCCTGGTATACCATTTTCAAGGGCGCCCAATGGATCGCATGCCCAGGCACTGGAAAAACGGAGATAGACAGGCTCATGGGGGAATGGGGCGATGGAGCGAGGGCTGAGGTGTATGTCGCATGGAACAAAGGCGGCGCTCATGTGTTCGTTGCCGAAAACATCAACGGACGCATACAATACATATGCCCGCAGTCGAACAGCGTTGACTATTCGCTTGCGTTCGAAGAGGCTGTTGAGGGCATGACGGTGGTTGCGAGAATCGACCATCTTGAGCCGTCGGATATGATTGGCGAATGCTGTGAATCAAGGAGGTAACGGCGTGGTTTCTTTCGACGAAGCTCTTTCGATGGCGTTTCCGTGGCTAAAGCACGATGACGACTGGGCGCTAGTTACCGCCTTGGAGAGCGAGGAGAATTATTTTTTCATGCTCGGACGGCGATTTGCGAGCGCGGGAGAAGGCGGCGGAAACAACGTGAAATACCTTGCAGTTCCTGGCAATCCGTTCACCGTGGTTTCTAAAGGCTCAGGTGCCGTCAGATTTGCAAATATGCATTCGATCCCGCATAACGTGTCAGGACTGCCACCGACCGAAGACGAGCTTGAAATCGAATCTGCGAAGACCATATTCAGCCGGTAGAGCCACCCCTGAAAAATTGATTGCTGTATTTGTCTTCTCTTGAGGCGCTTGTTGGGATACTCCAATAGGGGAAACAATCGACTCTATGGCATTTCGGAATCCGGCCCCTAGCGGGGCTGTATTCATATACGGCGGCATGAAGCCGCGAAACCTAAGCCCCGCACGGGGCTTTTTTCATGCCCGCGCACGGAGTACGCGCGCGGAGCCGAGCCCGCATGGGCGCCCGCACCGACGCCCGCATGGGCACGAAACGAAAGGAGCGAAGCATGGAGGGAATGGAGACCCCCGCAGCCGAAGGGGCCGCGCCGGAACCAGAACCGACAGGAGCCGAGCAGAACGCAGCGGAGCCGCAGGGCACCGACTGGAAGGCCGAGGCACGCAAATGGGAGGCACGCGCCAAACGCGCCGACAAGGCGGAGCGCGACCTCGCGAAGGCCACGGAGCGCGCGGAGGCGGCCGAGCGCAAGCTCGCAGCACGCGAGGCGGCCGAGCAGCACGCCGAACTGGTGCGCAAGGTGGCCGAGAAGCACCGCGTCGACCCCAAGTACGCCGCGCTGCTGACAGCAGACGACGAGGAGGGGCTGACCGCCCAGGCCAAGCTCATAGGCGAACGCTTCGCCGACCCCGTGCTCGCCCGCCTGAGCGGCGCGCGCCCGAGGACGGCCTTCTGCCCCTACAACCCGCTCAGCCGCAGCAAAGGCCGGTTCGGCGATTACCGCCGCAGCTGAAGGGATCGCGGCATGTGCCACGGGGAGGCCCTGAAGGCCGTCGCCGGAAAGAGACCGAAGGTGATCTACGCGATCGTGGGGGACAGGGTCCCGTACTCGGCCCAGCAAGCCGTTTCTGCATAGAAAAACGCAGGACCCATGGGTCCTGCGACATCATTGCTTTTTCAAGGGGGCACTCGAAGAAGTCGATTGACAAAACTATAGGAACAGCCCCCAATTGGACAAAAAGGCGAGCTTTGCGAGGTTAGTTTTGTTTTGCCGCTGCGAAGATGCCCCCGTGAATTTCACCACGCGAATTGAATCATTCCGTTTCTGCAGGTCTAAAGGGTGATCTTCCAGATACGGGCTTCGAATTGCCCCGTTCGTCGCTCAATAGGTGCAATCGTGGGGGTGCAAGATGGCCAAAATGCATCGCATTGTCCGCAAGAATGTCCAAAGGGGTTGCGGGTGTGGATTTACGCGAATCCATGAGGACGAGGCATATTGGCTGGCCTTTCAAGATACGTGAGGTTTGCGGCAATATATCAAACCAGCACGCATATATGTATGAGATTTTCCCGCCATACCGCAACTCAGATGGTTGTTGAGGGACGGAATCCTGTTGATGATAAAATCGAAGGCCGTTACCTGATCGCATCACATGCGCTTTATGGACCGGGAGGTATCTCGCGTGCAAGGTTGGGTGGAAGTGCCTGGCATTCGGATTCACAACTTTACATAAGATATATTATTAGCCTTACGAAATAAAACAAGATTATCGGGAGAGAACCCTCATCTTCGACATAGATAGAAAAAGCCCGCTTGTGTCAGCGGGCTTATAACCGGAATCATTCTAGAGACTAGAATGTAGGACCAGCAACGTTGGTTCCTGCAAGCATCTGCGGCATCAGGAACGCTGCAGTCAAAACGTTTGCTAAGCCGGCAACTATGCAGAGCACGATGCCCATTTTGGCAAGCTTCAAAGTATTCAGAGCTGCAGGGCCACCATTGCCAGACTGTTGGATCTTCTTGATATTGGTAAACGCCAGGATGCCGAAAATCAATCCGACAACATCAAGCATTGCTCCGAAAAGCAGAAGACTCACACCTGCGCTGATAAGTGAGACGATTGCAAATACATGACAGGTTTTCTGCGACATCTGTTCCCCTCTCGTGCTCTCCCCTGCTATAATACAAACAGACGTTCGTATTGTGAAGAGCCTTACTTAAGTATGGCGTATACCTGTTCACAACAGGTGCACCTTGTTCGTCCATGATACCGTATAGGCTCATGAATTACTGATTCCGATGACGTCCATGTTGACAATCAGTTACCACGCCTTGGCGTCAGGATTTAAGCGGTATGATTGGGCCTGTTTGTCAACAGTGAATGTCGTGTCCCATTAGGAGTTGCTCATGGATTTCGCAGAAAGTTCCTCTGAGATTCTCGCTCCATGGAACGGCCCCGCCATTCTCCTTGTGGATCTAGATGCGTTTTTCGCCTCTGTTGAACAGCTTGACCATCCTGCTTGGCGCGGCAAGCCCGTTGTTGTCGGCGGAGATCCCTGTAAGCATGGCGTTGTGTCTACGGCATCGTATGAGGCGCGAAAATACGGCATCAAGAGCGCCATGCCATCGTCCATGGCCGCTTCTCTCTGTCCGCATGCCATATGGACACCAGGTCGGTTTGCCAGATACAAGGAGGTATCCAGGCAAGTCATGTCCATTCTGCTTGCCGAGAGTCCTTATATCCAGCAGATCTCGATTGATGAGGCATTTCTGGATGTGTCTCCCACGAATGTGAATCACGAGCATCCCGTCTTTGTGGCGGACAGAATCCAGAGGCGAGTGTCTGAACTGGGTATCACCTGCTCTATAGGCGTGGGAACAAGTAAAACCGTGGCCAAAATTGCTTCTGATCTTGATAAACCTTGTGGTCTGACAACTGTTTGGCCCGGAAACGAGAGAGATTTTCTTGCGTCTTTACCTGTCCGACGCATGTCTGGAATAGGTAAAGCTGCGGAAGAATCGCTTGCGAGGTATGGCATTAGGACGTTAGGGCAGGTTGCAACGGCTGATGCTGGCATTTTAACGTCTGTGTTTGGGAAAAATGGCGAAACGATGCGTCGTCGTTGTTTAGGTGAAGACCACTCCCCTGTTGTATCCGATGATGAGGTGAAGTCGGTTTCCAATGAAGTCACTTTGGCTCAAGATGCAAGACTCAGAAGTGAGCTGCTTGCAATCATTGATTCGTTGGCGTCAAAGGTAGGCCGTCGTCTTCGTCAAAAGAAACTAGCTGGTACCACGGTTGCTCTGAAGATAAAGTTCGCTGATAGAACTACGAGGTCTGCGCAGCAGAAAATGCCCCACCCTGTCGAAAATGAAGCAGAATTCATTCCCGTACTGCATGAGTTGTTGGGCGGTGTCTGGAATGAGGGTTCACCTGTGCGTTTGATCGGCGTATCGGTATCAGGGTTTTCTGATATTGAAGATGCACAGCAGTGTTTGTTGCCGGCATTGTTTCCACCGGAGGAACAGCATCTTGCTGCTTTGAGAAAGGCTGAAAAGCTTGCGCGGGCCACAGATGCCGTTAAAGACAGGTTCGGTGAATCTTCGCTGATGTTTGGCCGTGACATCTCTTTGGGCAGCAGGACAACAGGCAGCGCAGCGAAAAATCCTGCCGATTACAAATGAACGCCTCCGTTGGAAGCGTTCATGAGGAATTCAATGAAGTGGATGCTTATGCTGTGACGAACTTCAAGAGGCCGGCGTCGATTCCCGCTGAAACAACCTCCGGTTGGGTTGAGGTGAATTTGTCGGAAATCGCGCGATCGCACTCATAGGCAATGCCAACGGCGGGGCCCACATGAACGCCGATTACGGGACTGGCGGGAATCACCTGAATGTCAGATCCGAACTCGGGACGGATTACAGATTCGGCCCACGCATCAGCAGGAGTTTTTGAGCCAATGTAATGAACGGCAATGTTGCGAATGCCGTACGCTTCGATATCCTGTCTCAGGATGGAGACCATTTTGTCCATGGCTTTTTTCTGGGTCCTGACTTTAGCATAGGTTGACGCAACGCCGTCTTTAACGGTCAGGATGGGCGAAATATGCAAAGCGTTGCCCAAGAGCGCAGAAGCCCTGCCTATGCGGCCGCCCTTTTCCAGGAACTTGAGCGTTTCCGGGGCGAAGATGAATCGAGTGGTTCGAAGCCTTTCGCACACATGGTTTGCGCAATCGGTAAGCGACATGCCTTCTGCAGCTTTTTTAGCCACAGAAACAACCGGCCAACCAAGCTCCATGCAATTGGTCAGGCTGTCAATGAGGACGAATTTAAAAGATGGATGGCGTTCAACTGCGCCCCGTGTCGCTCGAACCACGCTTTCGAAGGTGCCGGACATTTTGGAGCTGAGAAAAACCCCCAGCACTTCATCGCCTGCAACGGCCGCTTCTTCGATGGTCTTCTCCACTTCAGACACAGCAGGCTGACTGGAGGTTGGGATATTGTCAACCATAGAATCAATGCGTCCGTAGAACTCGTCCAGATCCATGGTGCGCTCTTGATACTCTTTGCCGTCATGATTGACGAAAAGGCTGAAAACAGTGATGTTGAGCTTTTCGCGCAGTGCGGGAGGTATTGAAGAGGTTGAGTCGGTTATGACGCGGATCATGGGTTTGGGGCCTTTCTGAAATCATGTTCTGTTCACGAGGTGGCTTGCGTGCATTCAGCAAGTCTAGATGTTGAATGCACGGTGCTGGCGGTCGACAACCTTTTGTTACCAGTGCGACAACCTCCAGCGGACAAACGCCGGCTCCCTGACTGTTGTCCTTGAGAACCGGCGCATGTAAAAGCGGCTTCTTAGTTGAACTTGAAGATTTTCTGGGCAACATGGTAGCCGAACAGACCCAAGCGGCGTCCCATTTCTGTGGGAATATTCATGCCCATGTTGAGGAGCGAGTAGCGAATGCGTTTGTATAGATCTGCATCGGCATCTTCGAGGTACTTCCAAATCTCTTCTCGTTTTCGCTCATTGTCTTCCGTGCACTCGAGTCGGAGGAAGACGGAGCAGATGCACATCATCATGGAAAGGTAGTTTTCCATGTACTTGGCAAGCTTTTTGGAAGGCGCCTCATCAGGTAGCTTGACCGCGTCGATCATTGTCCGCGTAACGCGAAGTTGCTGATCGCGACGGGAGTACATCACCTGTTCGTTGACGCTTTGGTCTTCACGGCCGATGAAATACCGGTACATGTCCACATTGAGATAGTAGATGGTTTCAACGTGGGGCAAGGGCACGTAGACGAAGATGTTATCGACATAGAAGCAGTGTTCGGGAAGCTTGAGGCCGCAGTCGCGCAGCATCTCGGTGCGGTAGATGACCGAATGCATGAGCAGATATTGCGACTGCCCGAAGTGGCCGATTTCATCCCAGCCAATTTCCTTGCGTTCAGGGAAAACGTTACGGTAATGCATGACGGTTTGACTGCCTTCATGCACCTTCTCGTAGACGTAGTTGCCGACGATGAGATCCGTCGGGTGCTCGAGCTCCGTCTGACGGCGGAGATAGGCCATCACTTCGACCATGGCGGATTCATCCAGCCAGTCGTCGGAATCTACGACTTTGAAGTACAGTCCGTTGGCATTTTCCAGACCCATATTGACGGCGGATCCATGGCCGCCGTTCTCCTTGTGAAGGGCGCGGATGGTGCCTGGATATTGAGCTTCCCATGCATCTGCCTTTTCGGCGGTGTTGTCCTTCGTGGAACCGTCGTTGACGATAAGGATTTCGATATCACCCTTGCCGTGATCGCAGGCAAGGAGAGATTCGATGCAGTGGTCCATATAGGCTGCTGAGTTATAGCAAGGCACTGCGAATGTGATGGTCTTCATCCGGAAATCATCCTTTGCTGTTGTTTGAAGTGCGAATTCGGCCGTCGGAAATGCGGTCGGCTAAATCGAGCGCTTTGGCTACGATGGTATCCATATTGTAATAGTTAAACTCTGCAAGTCGCCCCAATATATGGAAATTCGGCATCTGGGCAACCAAAGCAACGTATCTTCCGTGGTGCGAACGACTGGATTCGGTGAGGATGGCGTAGCAAGGGACCTGCCGTTCTGCATCGGTATAGGCGCAGGGATATTCCTTGACCAAGGTCGTGCAGTTTGATTTCTGTCCCGTGATGCGTTTGAATTCGCTTACGCGCGTAGCGGTTTCGCTCACGATGAAATTAACCGTGGCGCATGGGAGCATGTGTTGCGCGGTGTGGGTTTCGTAGACGAAGTCAATGCTGCGATACGGGAGGCGTCCGAAACGCGCTACAAAGAGCTCGTCAAGCGGCCCTGTGTAGATGATGTCTCCGGGAAAGAGCTGGCCTTTGATGCTGATTCCGCTGCAGGGGGCTTCGATGCCCGGCTCGTCGAAGTGCAGATCGAAGAGGCTCGTTGCATCCGCCTGCAAGACTATGTCGATGTTGGGGTGATCGAGCAGACGCTCGAAAAGCTTTGAATATCCCCCTTCGGGCACTCCCTGGAATGTGTCGGTGAAAGCCCGATCATCGCGGCTGATTCGGATTGGGACCCGCGCTATGACCTCGGGATCAAGCTGGTCAACCGATAAACCCCATTGCTTTTCGGTGAACTGGGTGAACACGTTTTCATGGACGAAGGAGGCCACTTGGGCCAAATCATCATCGACAAAGGTGCGGAGGTTTGTGACAGTGACTTCCGACCCTTCGCCGAACGTATCGATGAGCGTGCGCGCCAATCGCTGGGCTGTAGACTCATCGAAAACCACGTCAAGGGAATTGAGATTGAAGGGTATTGGGAAAAAGGTGCCGTTCCACGCCCCCTTGACTTCGTGCTCGTAGGGGTGCCACTGGCAGAACTTCTCCAGATAGCGCCATGTTCGCTCTTCGGATGTGTGGAAGATGTGCGGACCGAACCTCTGGACGAGAATGCCGGCTTCATCGTATTCGTCAAACATGTTGCCGCCGATTGCTCTGCGTTTTTCAAGAATGAGAATGCGCCGTGCGCCATTGTCGGCCAGACGTCGTGCGACGACGGACCCTGCAAAACCTGCGCCGACCACAACGGTGTCGTATTGGGACATTTCGGCTTCCTGCAAGCTGATTGTATTCAAGGCCATAGAGGTCTCCCCTGAGTGTTTGTTGCGAACTACCGAATAATCGATAACTTTTCAATTATAGCGTGAGGGTGCTTGCGGCAGTGCGGTATCATCGCCGAAACGGATGGGGCTTTCCGTCCTCATGAGTAGGGGAAGTCCAGTTCCGATGACATTTTCATATCCGAGGAGGATGCGCATGGCAACTTTTCTTGAAACCATGATTGAGCGAGCTCAGGCTGATCGAAAAACCATCGTATTGCCCGAAGGCAACGATGAGCGAACGCTGGCCGCTGCCGAAAAGATCCTCGAGCAGGGAATTGCTTCGTTGATCATTCTGGGCGACGTTGATGCTATCAAGGCCAGCCCTTATGCTCTCGAGGGCGCCCGCATCATCGACAACGCGAAGGATCCGCTTCGCGAAGAGCTTGCAGGAATGCTCTATGAGCTGCGAAAATCCAAAGGCATGACCCCGCAGGAAGCTGACTCGCTCATGGATGATGTCATGTATTTCGGCACCATGCTTCTCAAGGCCGGCATTGCAGACGGTTTGGTTGGCGGCGCTTGCCACGCAACCAAGGACGTATTGCATCCCGCCCTGCGCATCATCAAGACTGCACCCGGAGCCAAGCTGGTCAGTTCAGTGTTCATCATGGAGGTTCCCGATTGCGCTTACGGCGATGAGGGAACGTTCGCGTTCGGTGACTGCGCCGTTTGCATCCAGCCTTCTGCTGAAGAACTGGCAGACATTGCGGTGTCTTCCGCCCGTACATTCCGCAAGCTTCTCGGTCGTGAACCCAGGGTGGCCATGCTGTCCCATTCGAGCTATGGCAGTGTCAAGGATGATGACACCGCAAAGGTTGTAGACGCAATGGCCGTTGCCCGTGAGAAGGCCCCGGAAATTGCTATCGATGGCGAACTGCAGGCCGATGCCGCGTTGGTCCCCTCTGTGGCGGCCTCCAAAGCGCCCGACTCCCCTGTTGCCGGCAAAGCGAATGTTCTGATTTTCCCTGACCTCGATGCAGCGAACATCGGTTACAAGCTTGTTCAGCGTCTTGCGAAGGCGGAGGCCTACGGCCCCATTCTGCAGGGTCTCGGCGCACCCATGAACGACCTGTCTCGCGGTTGCTCGGCAGAGGATATCGTGGGGGTTGTGGCCATCACCGCTGTCCAGGCTCAGGAAAACTGAGGTTGCTGCAACATCGAAGCTGTCTGTTTCGAAGAGAGCTGACACGAAAAAGCCCCCGGTTTGCCGGGGGCTTATCTGCCTGAATGCTGAACCGAAGGCGTTTTCTACCGATTCGAAATGATGTCGTAGGTGTCTTTGGCGATCATGAGCTCTTCGTTGGTGGGAATCACGACGATTTTAACGGGCGATTCGTCACGAGAGATGAATCGCTCCCTGCCATGGTAATGCGTCTTGTTCTTTTCCTGATCCAAGATGATGCCGAGAGGCTGAAGCCCTTCGAAAACAAGGCGGCGCATGCGGTCGCAGTTCTCACCCACGCCTGCCGTCATGACGATGGCGTCAACGCCCGCCATCTCGACGATGTACTGGCCGATGTATTTCCTGATGGAGTGGGCATACATCTCGTAAGCGAGAACGGCGCGCTCGTTGCCTTCTTCGGCGCCCTTTCGGATGTCGCGCATGTCATTGCTGATTCCCGAGACTCCCAGGAGCCCGGAGTGTTTGTTCATGAGCTCATTGAGTTCACCCGGGGTGAAGCCTTCGTTTTCGGCAAGAAATGGGAGAATGGCGGGATCGATGGATCCACAGCGTGTTCCCATCATGAGGCCATCAAGCGGGGTAAAGCCCATGGAGGTATCCATGGCGATGCCGTGGTCGACAGCTGCAAGCGAGCAACCGTTGCCCAAGTGGCACGTGATGATCTTGAGGTCTTCAAGGGGACGTTCGAGCAAAGCGGCGCAACGAGATGCGATGTAGCGGTGCGATGTGCCATGGGCGCCGTATTTGCGGATATGGTACTTCTGGGAAAGCTCATAGGGCAGCGGGTACATATATGCTGCCGCTGGTAGCGTTTGGAAGAACGCGGTGTCGAATACTGCAACCTGAGGCTTTCCGGGCATCATGGCCTGGCAGGCGCGGATGCATTTGAGTGCAGGCGGGTTATGCAGAGGTGCGAGCGCGCAGAGCTCTTCAATCTTGGCGATAACATCATCATCGATGTAGGCGGACGAATCGAAATAATTTCCGCCATGCACCACGCGATGGCCGATTGCATCGATCTGATCAAGCGAGGTGATACCCGTACGTTCGCTGTGGATGAGCGCTTCGAAAACGATGCGCAGGGCTTCCTCATGGTTTTCCATGTACTGCTCGAAGATGCGTTCTTCTTTATCAGCGCCGTGCTTGATGTAGGAATCCTTGCTCCCTACCCTTTCGCATAAGCCCTTCGCGATAACCTTGTTCTCGAATACGTCGACAAGCTGATACTTCAGCGATGATGAGCCGGCGTTTACCACCAAAACCTTCACTGATAACCCCGCTATCTTCCTAGAGCGCCGGCGAGCCTGAATTCATGGGCGCGCCCCCAAGCACATGGACGTGGATGTGATGCACGGTTTGACATGCATCGTCACCGGTATTGACGATGACACGATAGCCTGATTGCGCGATGCCTTTGATTTCAGCAACGGTCTTGACGGTGCTGAAAAGCTTTCCCATAAGATCTTCGGGAATTCCGTCACCGATGTTTGCATAGTGCTCACGTGGAACAATGAGCGTATGGACGGGCATTTGAGGGGACAGGTCATCGAATGCTACGACGTAGTCATCCTGGTAGACGATGGTTGCTGGGATGTCCCCAGATGCGATTTTGCAGAATACACAATCTGACATCGGCAATCTCCTCTCAAAGCGCAAAGAGCCAATATGCATATTATTCTAGTGCGCGCAAACCCGCGGGATTACGAAAGGGTGGTATCGGTGGTCGCATCATCGGTGGATGACTCAAGCTGGCCCACCAATACGTCCACTTTCTGCTGCGCGGAATTCAGCCGTTTCTTCAAATCGGCCAGCAAGGCAATGCCTCGCTCGTAATTGCTCAGGCTTTCTTCGAGCTCGAGAGAATTGCTTTCCAGCAATGCAACGATGGAATCAAGCTCAGACATGGCCTGGCGAAAAGACATGGATTCAATGGGAGTGGATTCAGGCATCTTCGCCCCTTTCATCAATGGAATCGACTGTGCAATGAATGATTGCATCGGAAACGGTTACGTGCATAGGGTGACCGGGGATGGCGTCGGCACCATGGGAGATAACGTGTCCGTTATCGTCTCGGGCCATCGAGTATCCTCTGGCCAAGACAGATAGCGGCGAAAGCGCGTGCAACCTGCCTGCACGCAGGGCCAGCATGTTCTCGAACGTTTGCGGTATAGAGCGGCTGAGATTGACAAGGCGATTGTCGAGCGCATCGACCCGGGCCTTGTCACGCATGAGCCCTGCGGGTATCGCACGCACGAGTCGTCCTTGAAGCTCTTCGATAGCTCGGAGATAGCTGGAGGTGGTAGCGGGGAGCAGGCGCTCCAATCTGGCATGCAAAGTGTCAAGCGCAATGGATTCACTGGCGAATAGTCCGTCGGTATCCGTGAACAAAGGCCGTGTTGCGAAACGATCGAGATACGATCTGCTCAATTCAAGCCTGCGGGACAGCTGCAAGCTCATTCGCGCGCCTCGTTGGTCGAGGGCTGCGGTAAGGGAGGATGACTCGGGACACGCGGCCTGCGCGGCGCCTGTAGGTGTTGAGGCGCGAACGTCGGCGACCAGATCGGCGATGGTGGTATCCGGTTCGTGACCGATGCCTGTGATGATGGGCGTCGTGCATGCGGCGATTGTGCGGGCCAGGCCTTCGTCGTTGAATGGCATGAGGGATTCCAGAGAACCGCCGCCGCGCACAAGCAGAATGACGTCGCAACCCTGGGCGTCCATGAACCTCAACGCATCGGATATGCCCTCGGCAGCGCCAGGTCCTTCGACGGGAATTCCCGCGATAGCAACGCTTGCCATGGGATATCTGCGTCTGAGGGTGCGGAGGGCGTCATGGACGGCGTCTCCGCGCGGAGAAGTCACGATGCCTATGCGCTCTGGATAGGCGGGAATGGCCTTTTTCCGGTTCTCGTCCATGAGGCCCTGTGCGCGCAGGGTGCGCGCAAGGTTCGCTATCCGTTTGCGGAGTTCGCCCTCACCTTGCAATGTGAGGCTGGAAACATCGAAGCTCATCTTTCCCGTGGCAGGATAGACGCTGAACCTTCCTTTAAGCTCGACTTTGTCGCCTTGCGAAATTTCAACGCCGTTCGCGCGGTATTTGTTATTCCACATCATGCACGGCAAAGAAGACTTCGCGTCTTTGACGGTGAAGTAAACGGCTTTGTACCCAGCTTTTGCGTTGACTTCGGAGACCTCGCCGGCAATGCAGATGGTGAGGTTTTCCAGCGTGGACTTCGCAAGCATCAAAGCCGAAGTGACCGAAAGCGGTTCCTGTTGTGTGGATTGCTTGGCTCCTGGCGAGCTGAATCCTTCAATGCCGTATTGCTGCATGGACTCTGACCTTCAGCTAGTTCTCTGAACGCGTGGAGATGATCAGGTAGACCAGCTGGAGCAAAGAGGTCAAAGCGGCTGCGACATAGGTAAGCGCGCACGCGCGGAGGACGGAGGTTGCACCTTGGAGTTCGGCCGCATTGACGCCCGTGGACTGCAGGTACGCAAGTCCCCTTCGGGAAGCGTCGAATTCAACGGGCAAGGTGACCAGCTGGAAGAGCAAGGTGGCCGCGAAAAGGATGATGGCCAGTTTGACGAAGCCCGCCAAGCCCATGAAAAGTCCGAGCAAGAGGATGATGAACCATGCATTCGAGGCAAGGTTCACGACGGGAACCAGCGCGCTGCGGATCTTCATGAACGTGTACCCGGTGGCATACTGCTCCGCGTGACCGACTTCGTGGGCAGCGGTTGCGATGGCGGTGATGGAGCCGTAGGTGTACTCATCAGGACCCAGGGTTACGGAGTTGTCTCTAGGGTCAAAATGATTCTGGCCGTGTCCGCCACGATGCAGACCGACGGGGCCGAGGTTTCGGTCTATGATCATACGTTGGGCCATCTGTGCGCCGCTGATACCGAGCTGCGAGGGCACGTGGCTGTATTTCTTGAGCTGGTGGCTCACGTACCATTGCGCCGCGCCCGCAATAACGAGCGTGAGGACGGTAACGGCAATGTAGAGACCCATATCGCCCGTGTAGAACATGGGAAATCCTTTCTACCGGTAATGCGCTCCGGCAAGCATGTGAGAATTGGAATCTGTCGTGAATTGTAATGGAAGACCAGGTTGCCCTCTTAATCACGTGGTTGTTTCGTAACCTTCAGCACCCCATCTTCAATGGAAAGGGACAATTCCCCTGAAATTAGCTCCATGACCTCATCTCCCACCAGAGCCTTTCGCCATCCGGTAAGCAGCTCGCAGTCTTTCGTGTGCCCACGCGCTATGCGAACGAGCTCATCATGCGACGTGAGTGCGGCGAAAGCTATGTCGTTTTCGCGAGCCCTGAGACGGCAGAGGGATGTTATCAGGTCAACCTGCGCGTCAACATTGACCTCGTGTCGGGAAGGAGCGTAAAGCGAAGGCAAAGCTTCTTCCGGTTTCGACATTCCGGTGAGAATGCAGTCGAGGACAGACCTGGCGTCAGACATTGAAAGCGATTCCCTTACGCCGCGCACCATGAATAGCTCATCGAGTGATTCCGGCTCCCGTTTGCATGCTTCAACGATCTGCTCATCGGAGATGATCCATTTTCTAGGGACATTGCGGCTCATTGCCTCCATTTCACGCCATGCGGCAATTTCCCGTGCTGCGGAAAGCTGGATGCGTGAAAGCTGATTGACCCGTCTGAGCTTGAGATAGCGTGTGGAGGGGTCAATGACATAGCGGCTTGGTTCTATGAGGTCCGCAAACTCCTTATCGAGCCACGTGCTTCGACCTTTCGACTCCAGCTTTTCACGCATGGATCGATAGATCTTAGGAAGATAGATGACATCATCGAGGGCGTATTCTATCTGCGAATCAGATAGGGGCCTGCGAGACCAGTCCGTGTATGAATCGGCTTTCTTGAGCCTGACGTCGCACTCCCCTTGCACAAGCGCGGCGTATCCGATGTGCAGCGTATGCCCCAAGAGCGCCGCTGCCGCCTGCGTGTCGAAAATCGGAGATGGGAGCATGCCCAGCTCGTGGTTGATGATCTCAAGGTCTTGGCTTGCGGCATGAAAGATCTTGACGATCCCTTCGTCTGCAAACAGTTCCGTGAGCGGGGTAAGGTCCTTCACGGCGAATGGGTCAACGGCAACGGCTTCGGTATCTGTTCCGAGCTGGATGAGACAGAGGCGCGGCCAGTAGGTTTTCTCACGGAGAAATTCGGTATCCACCGCAAGAACATCAGAGCTTCGTGCACGCTTTACGAAAGCCGCAAGCTGTGTGGCATTGGTTATGAGCAACTGAATTCCTTATATCGAGAGTTGGCGTATTTGCTTCATGGGTTATCATTCTAACTGAGAAAGAGGTGCTCCCCATGAAACTGCTTATTATCAATAATTTGGCATCCGGGTATCGCGAGGGCTCGATCTACGACTTCATGCGTTCATTCGCATTGGATGGGGATGAGGTCTGCGTCAGGTCAACAAACGGCTCATCTCAGATTGCCCCCATGCTTTCGGATGCAGCTGACTTCGATGCGGTGGTGGCCTCCGGCGGTGACGGTACGGTTGCCACGGTTGCCTACCATCTCCGTGATACGGGAATTCCGGTGCTCCCCTTCCCCGCCGGTACGGCCAATCTGCTTTCTCTTAATCTCCTTTCCCCCAATGAGCCCCATGCTCTGGCAAAAATGGTTCGGGAAAACCTTCAGCTGGACTTCGATCTAGGTGAGATCATCACTGATGAGCGCAACTTCGGATTCGCCATCATGGCGGGAGCTGGATACGATGCGCTCATCATGAAGGAAGCAGCCACCCATAAGCTTTTCTGGGGTCCCATGGCCTATCTTTCGGCTGCGATTGCGCATATTGAGCCGCAGTATTCGCACTTCACCATCAAGCTTGATGATGACCGCGTTATCGAAACGGACGGAATCGGCATTCTTGTCACGAATTTTTCCAAAATTCAGTTCGACATTCCCATCACCCATGATAATGAGCCGCGTGACGGACTTTTGGGCATCGTCGTTCTGAAAACCAAAAACGCCATCGGCCTTTTACCTGCGGTGTTCTCTGCGATTCTTGACCGTGATGGTGAGTTCCCTGACCGAAGCAGTGCACTTGAAATACATCACGCCCGTGAGGCCCATGTGGTGGCCGATCCTCCTTTGGAGATTCAGTACGACGGCGAAACAACCGGAATCACCACGCCGTTTACTGCGCGCATCTTGCCTGCAGCGTGCAGGATGATCGTGAGCAACGAGGGTTTCAAGGCGTTTTCCGCTCAAGCCTAGTCAATGGCCTCAGCTGCAAAGTCGGCAAAGGCCATTGACAGATGTCTCGGTATTGCGATGACCGCATCATTCGGCATCGTCTGGAGCTTGCGAATGTTCCCGTGAACGGTGCTTCGCTCCGTACCAAATCGGCTTGCCCGTGCGAACCATGATTTCGCGCCGCTGCTGCGTTACCTTCAGCGCGTTATCCAGGAAGCTTGTAAGAGCGGGACCATGTGTTTCGTTGCGCGCATAGAGCGTGATTACGATGTAGAGTTTCTTGCCGTCTGCGAATGGGCGTATGGGTTCATACGTGTTTTCCAAATGCTCATCGGCGGTTGTGAAGTTCTCGCAATCCACCAAATCCAAGAGGAGGACACCGTCTTCGTAGTTTCGGGTCCAGAAATCCTGGTTGCTTTCAGTAGTCACGAATTGAATCTGGGGAGAGAACCCTTCGGAGATGCAGATTCTCCTGAAGTCGGTGATGAGGCTATCGTAAAGATTGGTTGCCATGCCGAAAAACTGGGCGTCAGCAAAATCTTTCAGCGTCAGATTCTCCTTCGTTTCCAGTATAGGTGAATTCTTGCGCACTCCAAGCCTTAATTCGCCCATGTAGCCATACAGCGGGATGGCTGTGAACCGTCCTTTGTACTCATCTGGCAACTCTGGAACTTCAAACGGGGTTTCCGTGATGTTGAACTGGAATCCGATGTCGATATGTCCCGCGTCAAGTGATTCGAGAGGGTTCTGGTAAGGCTTGCAGCGAACAACGTCGAATGTGACCCCCGGGAAGTGCTTCTTGATCTCACCTTTGAAGTACTGGGCCTCATTGTGGAGGGCCTCGAAGAACGTCAGGCTCTGAAGGCGGATAAGCTCAAGTTCGTGTCCGTTCATGGCGGACAATTGCAATTCCGTCGTCTCCGTCAGCGCTACCACCTTGCTGGCATACTCCATGACAATGCGACCCGCTTCTGTGGTGATAAGCGGAGTGGTGTCGAAGAAAACCTTTTGTCCGATCTCACGTTCAAGTGCAGCGATGTGCTTGCTGAGCGCAGGCTGTGACATATAGAGAGCTTTGGCCGCCGATGTGATGCTTCCGTGTCTGACCACTGAGATGAATTCACGGAGGGTTTCTATCTGCATGGCTCCTCTTTCCCGGATCGACGGCAATCCCGCTATCGAATTCAATGCGATTTACATGTTTTGCATCCCTGTCATTCTACACGTGCAAAATGGAATACCCCGCATTCCAAAACGATTCCAAATCAGTAGTTTTCTGCATTTTACCCATGCAAGCACATCTCTATAGAGTTGGTCCCGTAAGGACGTTCCGAAGATTCGGGCGTCGCACCATCAAGAGAAAGGGATCATCATGAAACCTTTGGAGGGCGTGACCGTCGTTGAGTTGAGCTCGTATTTCGCGGTTCCTGGCTGCGGGCGTGTGCTTGCATCGCAGGGAGCTCGCGTCATCAAAATCGAACCTCCTCGCGGTGATATCCAGCGTTATTTCGGCATGGCATTCAATGTGCCCACCAAGCCCGATGAGAACCCGCTGTTCGACATCATCAACGGCGGCAAGGATATGGTCATGCTCGACCTCAAAGAGCCTTCCGAGATGGAAAAGCTTCATAAGCTGCTGTCGAAGGCAGACGTGTTCCTGACCAACACTCGCAACAAGGCGCTTGAGAAGATGGGCCTTGATTACGAGTCCTTGAAGGCGAAGTACCCCGAATTGATCGTCGCTACCCTGTCCGGCTACGGCGAAAAGGGTGCTCTTAAAGACGCTCCCGGGTTCGACCTGGTTGCAATGTTCCAGGAAACCGGCTTCGCCCGCGACCTGATGGTTACGACGGACGGCATCACGTACCCTGCGAATTCCGCATACGGCTTCGGCGATATTGCTGCCGGCTCCATTCTGGCCGAAGGAATCACTGCCGCCCTGTATCGCCGTACCAAGACCGGCGAAGGAACCCATGTGACCTCTTCTCTGTACGGCACGGGCGTGTGGCTCACCAGCGTTCTGACGCAGCTTGGGCATTTCGGATATCCCTATCCTCTTGACCGTGGCTTCAGCGCACCGACGGGCGTTGCCTACGAGACCCGCGACGGCGAGTGGGTCGGAATCACCATCAATGAGCCCGAGCGCTACTGGAAGCCGCTGTGTGAGGCACTCGGTTCCGAAGAGCTGCTGTCCAATCCGGATTACGGCAACCGCAACAAGTGGGTTACCAGCTACGAGATCTGCAGCCAGACCGTTCATCTGCTTGAAAAGGCATTCGCGCAGCATGACGCCGATGAGATCGTTGAGAAACTGCGTGCCGTCGATATCGTGTGCACGAAATTGGCACACTTCAAGGATAACGTCACCAATCCCCAGGGCCTTGCCAATGGGTTCGTATCCCCCATCACCTATGCCAGCGGCGATGAGACCGCCCTGGGCCAGCCTCCTGTGCGCTTCTCTGATTGCGACGATCCCGTTGCTCAGCAGGGCGGCTGGATCGGTGCTGACAACGAGAAGGTCTTTGCGGAATTCGGCATCGCGTAGAGGTCCCGGCTGCAACCCCCATGCGGCTGTGGCCTGATTGAAATCGGGGGTCCGCTCTTGCTCATGTATGCGTGGGCCCCCTCCTTGAGAAATGGAGTAATCATGGCAGAAGAAATCACTTCCGAGAAAACTCCCCCTAAGCATGTCCCTGCCGTCATGGTGTTGGCCGGACTGGCCGACAAGATGTACAAGGACGCTTTTGAGGCGAAGGAACGCGGTGAAAAGATCGGGTGGTGCTCATCGAACTTCCCTCCCGAGATCGCTGAAACCTTCGGATTGCACGTGGTCTACCCTGAAAGCCAGGCGGCAGCCATTTCGGCAAAGGGTGGAAGCATGCCTTTGATCGAATACGCAGAAGGCGAACTTGGCTTCTCCAATGATCTTTGTGCGTATGCTCGAATCAATCTTGCGTACGCCAATACCGGGAAGTGCCCTAACGGTGAGCGCGACATGCCTCTTCCTGACTTCGTTTTGGGTGCTACCAGCATTTGCGAGACCATGATGCCTTGGTATGAGGACTTGGCGTATTACCTGGATGTTCCTTTCGTCTTCATCGACATCCCGTTCAATGACCAGTATGCCGTTGATCAAAAACGCATCGACTACATGAAGGGTCAATTCCAGTACGCCATTGAACAGCTTGAGGAAATCACCGGCAAAAAGTGGGATCCTGAGCGATTCGATGAGGTGTGCAAGACTTCCGTTGCTTCATCGAAGGCATGGTTGGAGGCAACCTCCTACGTCCAGCACGACCCCTCCCCCATGAACGGATTCGACCTGTTCAATCATATGGCGGTGGCGACGACGGCTCGTCCCAAGCCCGAGGCGCTGGCGGCGTTCAATTACCTGATTGATGAATGCAAGACGTTCGTCAAGCTCCATAAATCGACTTTCAAGCCGGAAGAAAAGCATCGCATTCTTTATGAAGGTATTGCCGTGTGGCCGTATCTGAAGGCTACCGCCGGCCCGCTGATCATGCAGGGTGTCAATGTGACTGGCTGCATCTACTGCCCGGCATTCGCGGGCGTCTATGACGACATGGATGGCTTGATGCGTGCAATGTCCGACGTGCCGAATTGCCAGAATCTTGAGCGTGCAACCGAGGCCCGCAAGAAGCTCTGCCGCGACGGTAAGTGCGAGGGCGCGCTGATCCATATCAATCGTTCCTGCAAGATGTGGTCTGGCTTCATGCCCGAAATGGCCCGCCGCATCGAACACGACCTCAATATTCCCGCGGTTATGTTCGATGGCGATCAGTCTGATCCGCGCAATTTCGCTGCTGCCCAGTATCAGACTCGCCTGCAGGGGCTTATCGAGGTTATGGACAACAACAAGAAGGGAGAATAGCCATGGCAGAGGTCAAGGAACTGCTTGCGGCATTTAATGAGATTGCCCAAAACCCTTCAAGCCAGGCAGATAAGTACATAGCGCAGGGTAAAAAGCTCATCGGTGTTGGTCCATACCATATTCCCGAAGAGCTTGTCGTTGCCGGCGGCGGGGTTCCCGTAGGTGTCTGGGGTATGGTCGGCACCGTCGCGGAGGCGGCCAAATATTTCCCGCCGTTCTACTGCTCCATATGCCAGATGACGCTTGAGATGGGCCTGACGGGAAAGCTCGACAAGCTCTCTGCCATGATGATCACCGGCCTGTGCGACAATCTTCGCCCGTTCTCCCAGAACTGGAGCGCCGGTGTAGGCAATCGCATCCCCATGATCTATGTCGCTCAGCCCCAGAACCGCTTCATCCCCGCAGGACGTCAATTCGCCATTGATTCGTATACCGATGTAAAGCGCAAGGTCGAAGAGAGCCTGGGCGTGATTATCGAGGATGAAGCCATTGTCGCGGCGATCAAGCTCTACAACAAGTGGCGCGCTGCCATGCGCACGTTCGTCAAGCTGGCCGGCACACACCCCGCCGAGGTTTCTGTGGCGGATCGAGTGGCAGTCATCAATGCTGGATACTTCATGGCCAAAGAGGACCATCTGCCCATGGTGGAAGAACTCAATGAGCAGCTGGCGGCTTTGCCTGAAAGCCTCGACGGATACATCCCCATTGTCCTGTCCGGCATCTATGAGGATATTCCTGCTATCAGCGAGATTTTGGATGCAAACAAGTTCGCCATCGTTGCTGACGATATCGCCAAGGAATCCCGTGCATTCTCCATGGTGGTTCCTGAAGACGGCGACCCCATCGAAGCTCTGGCGGACGGTTGGTGCGGCCTGAAAAATGACTCTGTCCTCTTCGATCCCCATAAGGATCACTGCCGCACCATGCCGGCTCTTGCGAAGGACTCCGGTGCCAAGGGCGTCGTAGCGCTCTCTGCCAAGTTCTGCGATCCGGAGGAATACGACCTCCCCATCATGAAGGCCGAATGCAAGAAGGCTGGAGTGCCTATCGTGTCGGTTGAAATCGACCAGTGCACTGAGGCCTATGAGCAGGCTCGCACGCAGCTTGAAACTTTTGCGGAGCTCTTGACTAGGTAGGGGATTTCCATGCGAGCACGGTATTTTCTGGGAATCGATGCGGGATCTACGGCATCGAAATGCGTCATCGTCGATAGTGAAGGCGAAATTGCAGGTTTCGGACTCGAGCGAAGCGGGGCAGGCACCCAAGGCCCGATGCTGGCCATCCAGGCGGCGCTTGATAAGGCAGGGATAACGAAAGACGACATCGAGCGATCGTGCTCAACGGGTTACGGACGGAACATCATCGAAGGTGCCGATCTGCGGATGTCCGAACTGTCCTGCCATGCAAGAGGCGCTGCCGTGCTCTTCCCCGGAGCTCATACCATTGTCGATATAGGCGGCCAGGATGCAAAAGTGCTGCGCGTGGACGGTGCAGGCCGTTTGGAGAACTTCGTTATGAATGACAAATGCGCGGCAGGCACCGGAAGATTCTTAGATGTTATGGCCTCGGTATTCGGATGCCAGGTGGGTGACTTAGCCCAATACGATAAGCAGGCGCAGAAAATCTCATCCATTTCTTCGACTTGCACGGTTTTTGCCGAATCCGAGGTCATTTCAAAGCTGGCGAGTGGCGAAACCATACCAGATGTGGTTGCGGGCATACACGCCTCGGTAGCGGAACGCACGTACGGCCTCATGAGGCGTGCAGGGGTGCAACCCGCCGTTGCAATGACCGGAGGGGTGGCATTGAACGATGGGCTTCGTGCCCGCCTTGAGGAACGTGTTGGCCAACCCATTATGACATCGCCTCTCGCCCAGCTCAATGGCGCATTGGGCGCCGCCCATTTCGCTCGGGAGAAAACCCCGAATTAGACACAAGGAGAATTGCCATGGTCGAAACAGAGAAAAAAGAAGGAACGCTCGGACAGTTGCTCATTCTTGCTACGATTCTCGGCATCGCACTGCCTTTGTGCAACGTCATTGCCGTCCTGTTGGGCCTTGCGGGAGAGAATCCCATGCTGGTTCTATGGCCCGGGTATGTGCCCCTGCTGGTGTATATGATCGGACAGGAGCATACCATTCGCGACTTCATGAATATCGTTTGCAGCGGTCTTGTGGGCATTGCAACCGGCGTTATCAGTTTGTTGATCATCCATGCCACTGCAGGCATGATCGGTGAGCTGGCCGCGATGTTCGTCGGAACCTTCATCTGCATCTTCGTGTTCTCCGTTCTCAAGGAAATCGTTCCCACGTTCTTCAATAACTACGGTTTCCTGTACTTCCTGATCTCCTCCACCATCCTGGCTTCCAACCCTGATGCGATCTTTACCTTGGCTCTGACGTGGGGTGCTTCTACGCTGATCACCACCGCCGTGTATACCGGCATCACGTTCGGCTCCATCGCGCTGATCCTGAAGGTGAAGGCTATGGCCCTGGTATGGAAGAAGAAGGAAGACCTGACGCCTGAGGAGCTCGAACGCATCCTCGCTGAGGTTGGTCAGTAAGACGTATGTACCGGCGGGATGGTGAATCCCGCCGGTATTCACCATTCGGTTCAGGAGGTTACTATGGATTTCGGTATCACTGACGAGCAAAGTCTGCTCATCGACAACGTCCGTGAGCTCATGGCGCATGGAAATTACGACAATTACTTCAAAGAGTGCGACGCAAAAGGCGAATTCCCCCAGAAGGCTGTTGACGATGCCGTCGAGGCTGGGTTCGCAGCTCTTGGCATCCCTGAGGAAATGGGCGGCGTTCCTTGCGACCACATCACCCGCTTTTTGGTGGCTGAAGAAGCAATTGCTTTGGGTTGGCCGTCGCTGTGCTGGGTGAACCAGTCCCTGGAAGTGGACGATATCCTGCATTTCGGCACGCCTGACCAGCAGAAGAAGATCTGCGACCTGGGACTTCGTGGCATCAAGCCGTTTACCTTGGGATTCTCCGAGCCTCAAGCCGGCTCTGACTCCTATGCTGCCACCACAACCGTCAAAGAACGTGACGGCAAGAAGTTCATCAACGGTTGCAAAACGTTTAATACGGGCGCCAACTGCAGCCCCTATATGTTGTGCATAACACGTGATTTCAAAAATGAGAATCCCACGCGCGACTTCAGCATGTATCTGATGCCTCTGGACTCTCCGGGCGTAAAGATGTCGAAGCTGTCGAAAATCGGAAACAACATGATGCACACCTATGAGGTGTACATGGAGGATGTAGAGGTTACCGACGCTGACCTTGTTGGTCGCGAAGGCATGGGTTTCATCCAGCTGATGAAGAATTATGACGTCGAGCGGCTGCTGAGCTGCGTGTACAACATCGGTATGGCTCGGTGCGCTTACGATCATGCCCCAAAGCATGCTGCTACGCGCATCCAGTTCGGCAAGCCCATCGGTTCTTTCCAGCTGATTCAGGAAAAGATCACCGACATGGCCATCAAGATCGAGAACATGCAGAACATGTGCTACAAGGCGCTGTGGAAGTACGAAAACGGCCAGCCCATCAATATCGATGCTTCGCTGGCGAAGCGCTATACCGGACAAGCTGCATTCCAGGTTATCGATGACGCCATGCAGATTATGGGCGGTATCGGATACTGCGACGACTGCGTGGTGTCCCGCCTGTGGCGTGACCAGCGCGTATATCGCATCATGGCTGGCACTGAAGAGATTATGGTGCATACCGCAGGACGCGCTTTGATCAAGCAGGCCGCAAATTAAAGACTCTGCCCGCATGCGGCGGAGATAAAGAATGACTGCCGGCGGCCTTGTTCCGGGGCTGCCGGCGCATAGCATTCGATTGAGCACCGAAAAGGGGGTATGGTGATGAACGATGCAGCAAAGGGTTTTCTTCACCGTATTCAGCGCACTCCGAGAAGGGAAGCTGTATACGATGTGTCCACTGATACGCGCTATACGTATTGCGATGTTGGACGACGCGCACTGAAGCTTGCAAGGTTTCTAACCGATGATCTTGGCCTCACGGTAGGAGACGTTATCGCTTTGGTATCTGAGAACTGCATTGCGTTCATCGATGCCTTCTATGCGAGTTGCATGACGGGTGTGATTATTACCACCTATAACGGCCGATTGCATCAAGATGACATTGTGCCATTGGTTCAACGTGAAGAGCCTAAGGTTGTCATCGTGTCGGAGTCTTATCGTTCCAAGATGAATTCCGTCTGCGAATCTGCGGGCATGGATCCGGTGGTTGTGTCCATTGATGGTGGGGTCGATTGTTTCGTAAAGCGATACGACGAAATCATGGCCCAGCATGTTGATCCCTTGGATTTTGCCTCGTTGGATAATTTCGTTGATTTCGATATTGAAAACACGATGATGTTGGTGCATACCGGCGGAACCACGGGATTGCCGAAATCCGCGATGATAAGCTATCGAGCAATTCTGTTCAACGCCATGTCGGAAATCTTGACGGTGAGCTTTACGCAGCGTGACGTCGGATTGGTATTCCTGCCTTTCTTCCATACCGTTGGATGGAATGTCGTCACGCTCCCCTTGCTTCTTGCTGGAGGCCGTATCATTTTGACGCCCACATTGGATCCAGGTGTGCTGCTGCACCTTATCCATACCGAGCATCCGACTACGGGCTTGGCTGTTGAATCCATATTCTTGAGGATGGCTGAACATCCAGCATTCGATGAAACCGACTTCACATCATATCGGTTGATTACCAACGGCGCCGGCCCTATCGGTCAATCGACCATGAAGCGCTATTGGGATCATGGTGTTCGTCTGGTCAATGGATACGGGATGACTGAAACCGGACCGAATAATTGTTTCTATCCTGACATGGATGCCAGCCTTGACCACGTGCGCGCCCATAGCACCACGGTGGGTAAAGTCATGTGCTTCAATGAGCTCAAGATAGTCGATGAAGATGGTGCAGAGGTTCCTATTGGGTGTGACGGCGAATTGCTATGGCGGGGTCCGATTACCTTTTCGGGCTATTGGAGAAATCCCGAGGCTACAAAAGCCGTCATGACCGAAGATGGATGGGTTCGCTCGGGCGATATGGGTCATGTTGACGAATTCGGGTATGTATATCTTCGCGGACGCCGGAAGAATATGATCATCACCAACGGCGAGAACATCTTCCCCATTGAAATCGAAAATGTGCTCCGTGCGCATCCGGATGTTGAGGAATGCTGCGTTATCGCCGTCCCGGATTCCAGACGCGGCGAGGTTGGAAAGGCTTTGGTGCGCTTGCGTGATGGTGCTGAATTGGACAGAGAATCGTTGCGTTCTTGGGCCAAAGGTCAACTTGCGAGCATCAAAGTCCCCGTGTATTACACCCAAGTCGATCAGTTCCCGCAGCATGGATTGAAGGTGAACCTCACTGAGCTGAAGGAACGCTACGGATTCGCCGGTGATTGATACCCGTTGAGAAGAATGGTACGTTGGCCATTGAGTTGACCTGAGGAACCATTCAAGCTCTCGCAAAAATCGGCAGAATCGGTGCAACCATGCAAGCCATTATGCAAGAAGGTCCCGGATGGGACCTTCTTGTGTTTCACGGTATGTTGCATTTCGCGTGATAGGATGTCTTTATTTCTCCTGGTCTGCCGCTTTAGCTGCAGCAAGTTCAGCCATGTAGGCGTTGTAATTCTTGTTGTAGCGCATCTGGATAAGCTCCAGGATGATGCTGAACACCATAGCGAAGTAAACCATAAGCTTCTCAAGAGGCATGTGCAGCAGCTCGATGCCCGTATGGAACCCAGCAGAATCGATGACCAGCAATGCTCCGATTGCAACGATGAAGGTGAGCGCAAGCATCTTCATTTCGGGGTGACCGTTGATGAAGTTGGAAATCGGATCGATGAAGATCATCATCAAGATAACGGCCAGCATGACTGCGATGATCATGATGATCAAGTGCTCTGCCATACCCACAGCGGTGATGACGGAGTCGATGGAGAACACCAGGTCCATCACCATGATGGTGCCAACGGCCTGCGGAAGCGTAATCATATGAAGAGCCTTGTGCTCATCAGAATGTTCAGCTTTCACTTCGGTCAGACGGAGCATATCGCGAACTTCGCTAATGCCCTTGTAGATCAAGTAGCCGCCGCCTATGAGCAGGACCAAGTCTCTGATGGAGAAGCCATGGCTATAGAAGCCCAGGTCGATGGTGAACAAGGGATTGGTCATATGGACAAGGTAGGACGCGAAGCACAGGAAAATGATTCGCATGATGAGAGCACCGGCAAGGCCGAGCTTTCGGCCGATGTGCTGCTTTTCGGGAGGAAGACGGTTGGTGGTGATTGAAATGAATACCAGGTTATCGACGCCGAGGACAATCTCCAAGAAAATAAGCGTGATAAGCGATATCCATGCTTCAGGGGTGAGGAATATAGATAAATCCATGACCTTCCTTTCAAATGGACCGGAGCAACAAAAAAGACTCCGGTACAACAGACGTGTACCCAGAGTCTCGTTATTTCAGGCACGCCAGGTATCAACCGGGCATGTTGACGTGCCGCGCACATAAGCGCCAACTACTCCCTCATGAGTGTTGCATATGCTAACACATCCACCTAATCCGAGAATGATATAATCCGTTTGTTTGCATTTCGTTGACGACAGGATTCTCATGAACTTCAAATTGCCCAATTTCGAACATGAGGAGGATGCGGTCAAGCGCGTTCGGAGCGGCAATATGACCGTCATGGACCCCTCCGTTCTCCTTAGGCCCCAGCGTGTCCCCCGCAATGTTGCCATTGCCATAGCAGTCGCTGTCGTGGTAGCCGCAGGCGTAGGTGGATACTTCGCCTGGCAGAGCATCGATGCGGTCTTGCATGGCGAAGAGAGAAAAGCGGCTGCCGTTCAGGAGTACCTTGACAGAGATGTAGACCTTGGACTTCCCAAGATTGAAACGCTAATCGGACTTGACGATGCCTCCATCAAGCAATCTTTCGTCGATGAGGGGCTGACCATTTTCGATGTAAATGAGGAGACCCCCGAAGATGGGCTTGACCTTTGGAAGCTCCCTGGAGATGTTTCATTGGCTGATGCTGCGATTGCGGTGGCGGATGGCTCGAAGATGGATGCCGCCTCTGCTGCGAAGATCCTCAATGGCAGCTGGCGATTGACCTGCATGCGAGGAGATTATACCGATTTGCGCGTTAAATACGCTGATTTTACTGCCGGTGATGCCCAATCCGCCATCAATGCTGCACTTGCCCATGAGGGGTGGGTGGTTGATGGCGAAATCGCTGAAGGAGTTGTCCTTGGCGAAGCAGGAGTTGATGAGGTTGGTAATACCTATCAAGAAGGAACGGTGACTCTTGATTCGGGGACATATCAATGGCGCGTGAGTACGTGCGCCCTTGAATACATCTATGACATTTCAGGTCTTCCCGAGTCGGCGATGTATGTTGTCGTGAGAATTACAGCGTGATGTTTGCATATCCCGCTACGAATGACGGCCTCCGCAAAAATGGAGGCCGTCATTCGTGGGTTAGCGGACAAAATGTGTGTCTGCTCAATTATTCAACCGAGTATGGATATG
>CALBGP010000023.1 GCA_937892845.1 uncultured Eggerthellaceae bacterium
GCATATCCATACTCGGTTGAATAATTGAGCAGACACACATTTTGTCCGCTAACCCTCGAATTCAACAAAGCCGCGTGAAATGAATCGGCGCGGCACAAGGCCGCGCCGCCGACCACAGGGAACCGGCAAGCAGAGCATCGATTCCCCGAGATGAATGGCCGAATCAAGATCATGCAACGCGGAACGAGGACAGCGTAGCTATGATTTCCGCAGTTTCGCGTTTCGTATCCCCGTTTTCAGACGGACTGCCCCAGAATGAGATGAGGTCGCCGTACTCGAAGCCGAACTGCACATGGGGCGTTCCCCTCAGGCCCTCAACCGTGCCTGTCCACGACACGGGAAGCACCGCATACATGGGCTGCGCATCCTCGACGGGCTGATAGTCAACGTCTTCATCCATGAACAGGGAGCCCGTACACACGACCTTGGCAACCATGAATTCACCTAGGCCGGAATAGTCCGTCGCCTGGATCGGTTCAGGGACGAATGAGGCGGACGCAACGGGGGCGATGTCGCACCTGCTCATAAACCTGCCCAGACCACCGGGGTTTCTAGGCAGATGGCTGAATACGATGCGCGCACCGTCGGCGTTCTCAAGCACGACCATTTCCATGCCTTGATCCACGCTCTCCTCAACCACCGTCCATCCCTCGGGATATGCGAATGTGAACGCCGGGAATGTGATGGCGTTCACGTCCTGCCACTTGGTGGTGTAAGTCTGATTGAGCTCCACCACCCGCGAGGTCTCGGCAGATGCGTCATCGCCACCCAACGTGCCGCCGCCTCCGCCGCCGACCCCTTCGCCTCCTGCAGCCTTTTCGGGCAGGTGTATGTCGAAGAGCGTGATGGCGTCATCGGTGTCGAAAAGGTTGATGCTGCCCTCCATCTCGTTTTTCTTCCCGTCGAAGATGTTGAACGGCAGATGGGCGTACAGGTCAAGCTTCAGCGGCACCTTCGATTCCGCATCGAACGTGCCCTTCGCGCCAAGCTGGGTGCCAGGTATCTGGAAAACCCCGGCCTCATCGTCAGGCGATGCTTCAACAAACTCGACCTTGGTAGCGAATTCGGTCTCCACGGCCACGGACCCGCGAATGCCGCAGATATCGTAGAGCAGGCTTGTCATCGCCACTTCGACATCGGCCTCACCCTTGGCGGAAAGCGCAGGGCCGTTCGGTTTGATCTCGATGCCGGGAGACTGGGACTCGTCCGTGTGGATGCCGGTAAAGCCGTCCTCGCTGGTGTACTTGTAGCCGAAGGTCTTATCCACCACGAGACCTGCGCGGAGCAGGTCGGCGGAAGCCCCACCGGAACCCGAGAACGTTCCTGAGAGCTCATTTCTGAACACCAAGGGGAAACCGCCGACATTCACCGTGAAGGGCTTGAGGTTCTTGGTGAAGAACTCGATTTCATCCTCTCCGTCCTTTGTGGCCTCGATCTCCGCCTCCTTGGACCAGTCGACCTCCACCTTGCCGTAGATATGGTCCTCGAAGAGCATGGCCACCTTGCCCTGGTCTATGCGCAGCTTGAGATCGACCTCGTTGCCGGCCTGGACTTTATACCACTTCCCGTCATGGTCGATGATATTGTCCAGCTCCTCGCCGGCCCAGGCGGGGGCCACCATGACGGTCTCGCCCGTCTTGGCGTCGCGCGTCTCGTACTGGCCGGCTTCGGTCATGGACACGGTGTAGTGGACGTCGCAGGATTCGATGGCGTCGGTGAGCGCAGCCTGGGTGGTGGGGATGCGGAAGCCGCCCTCCACGGGTTCGGCCGCGCCCGCGGTGCGCAGCAGGCCGTAGGGGGTGGCCTCTGTCACGCCAACGGCCAGGACGCTGCCCTCGGGCAGGGCGTCGGCGGAGCTCACCGTGACGGACCCGTCGTCGACGGCCAGGATCTCGAAGGCGGGGTCGGATTCGTCGTAGATGACCACGTTGTCCTTGAGCACCACCGTGTCCGCCGACGAGGCGGACGGGCCCGCGGGCACACTGAGCGCCGCCCAGACCGCGACGGCGACGACCGCCGCCAGTGCGAGCCCGGCCAGGGCGATCAGCAGGGGCCTCCTGCGCCGGGGCCCCTTTCCGGACGGTCCGGAGGGCGCCGGCTGCGTGGAGGGGCCGGCTGCGGGTGCGCCGCCTGCGGAGGTGCCGTTGTTCGAAGTGTCGTTTGACATGCGCTGATTCCTTTCAAGTCGGATTCGCACATGCTAGCACTTTCGGACGCAATCCCCGAGAAATCAAGCAGACAGGCAGGCATGCAAGCAGGATTTTTCAGCCGGCAAGCAGCCTCGATAAAACCCTGCTCCGCTTGATGATTCCAACTATCTAATTTGAGAATAAAAATCATCCTTATTTGAGGATAAATGCAGCGGAGCGACCTATAATGGAGCAGATGCACCCCAGGCGCATGGGCAGGAACGCGCCTTCGCATCCACCCGGCAGCACATACCCTGAAACGGAGGCCTTCATGGCATGTCCCGCAAGCATCCGCACCGCTGAAAACGCAGGCGACCGCACCATATCGCTGCCCGAGACCCACGGGCGCAACACACCCTGGAAGTTCTACAACCATCTGATCGGCAAGATGCCCGATGACATATATGTACGCGACTATTGCCTTGGCACGCACTGGAGCTACATGGAAGCCGACTGCGGCATGGGCGTGAGCTTCACCTGCAAAGGCGGCGGAAAGCGCACGCATAACTTCGACCTGCGCGGGCTGCGCCTGAAGGATGTGGCGGAGCTGTCGAAATCCTGGAATTTCGAAGAAGCTAGCCTTGGCGTGGCGGCCCTCAACGCCTGGTACGCACGACCCGAACTGCTGGACCCGCTGGGCGCGAACTACGACAAGCCAGTCGAGATGCCCGATGGCACCATACGCAAGATCGACGCGTTCGAGATGTACCGCCCGCGCATCAGCGCGCACGAAGGCGCACGCGTCACGGTGATCGGCCACTTCCCCAATGTGCAGCGAATCAGCGAATACGCCCAGCTCACGGTACTGGAGCGCAACTGCACCAGTGCGCTGGACACACCTGATCCCGCGTGCGAATACGTGCTGCCCGGCTCCGATTACACGTTCATCACCGGCGTAACCATCATCAACAAGACCGCGCCGCGCTTGCTGGAACTCACCAAGAACGGCACCACCGTATTCGTGGGCCCGTCCGTGGTCATGTCTCCGTTTTTGTTCGACTGGGACGTTGAAATGCTGGCCGGCAGCGTCGTGGCCGACCCCGAGAAGGTGCGTTTCGCCGTGAAGGCGGGCTCAGGCAAGCTGTTCGGCGAAGCCCTGCAGATGTGCACGGTCATGCGCCCCGCAAACTAGACCGGAGCCCCGGCGTCCCAGTTCTGCAACCGCCCCGAACGCGGCTGCAGAACTTCGTCATGCATATTTCTCTTGTTTTATGCACTGTGCTGGATACATCATCAACGGCCTGCAGCTCGTCGGGACGCTTCGCCCATTGCGTGGCCAGATACGAACGAAATGTACGACTCCAAGCGCCAATTTCGCCCTGAAACGTACGCAACGGCCGCACTACGCAGACAAACCGAACAATGTCGCACTTGCGACCTGGGGTTTTGTGAGATGCTGTCATCATGCATGCAAACCATGGCCATTTACACGATGCATTTCGTCCGTATCTGGCCACCAGGCCCGAAAATCTTCCCGTAAGGAGCCGCCTTGCTGCCACCATGGACCATTGCCGCCCGCTACCTGAAGTACCGTTCCACCTGGGACGATCTATGCGACCAGTGCGGACGGTGCTGCTTTATGCGCGAAGTTGACGAAGACGGAGATGTAGTCATAGACTACGCTGAACCGTGCGAATTCCTGGATACGGCAACACGCCGCTGCACCGTATATGAGCAACGCTTCCAAGCCTGCGACCGATGCAATCGCGTCACACTGCGCCATGCCCTGTTTGCCCGGCATCTGCCCGACGGATGCGCCTATGCGCGCATGTTTCGCGAGCAATGAAGCGACTGAAGGAAAAACATGAACCCTTATCTCGTAATCGACGAAACCAATCGTACGCTCAAAACCAACCTCATCATCGGCGCCGTCATAGGCGCCGTCCTTGCGGGCCTTATCGCATTTTTGCTGCTCAGCCCCACGGTAGATGGCGGCTACTTCAATTACGCCCTCGCCAACGGAGCGACGGAACTTGAAGCCGGGGCCGCCATCGCGGCCTTCCTGGCTGTTGCCTGCCCTCTGCTTTTCCTCTACGGATTCTTTCTGCCGCTGGGCTACAAGTTCTTCAAGGATCTGCGCACGCGCATTTTGGAGGGATGGCTTGTAAGCTGCCTGCTCCTTATGATCATCGAGGTGTTCTTCATCACCGCGGTTCTCTTTCTGGGAAGCATCGCGGGCCTCGGATATTTCATCTACCTGCTCATCAAGCTCGCGCGGGCGAAACACATGCTGAAAAACGACCGCAGCGCCATTGACGCGTGATCTCGTCGCCGACCGGCCCCCGAGGATATCGACGACGAACCATCCCCATTACCGGGCGGAGCCTTCGGGGCTCGCCAGCTTTTCGAACATGAACCAACGGCCCTCTTCCTCGTTGGCGATCACGGTGCATTTCGCACCCAGGCGCCCGAACAGCGCCACGTAATCCTCGGTGGGCAGCGCCTTGGACTTGCTCATGTCGAACATCTGCGGACCCTCGCCTCCGTTGCGCTCGCGGATTTTCGCCATCTGGGCGCCTATCTGCTTGCGCAGCGCGGTCGAACCCATGCCGCCGCCCACGTAGGCCACGCCGCCGGGCGCAAGCAGGCCATACAGATTCGCAAACGCTGTCTCCTGGTCATCCCAGAACGGCATGCTGCCGCGTGAGACAATCAGATCGAATGGCCCGTCAGCGCGTTCGGCCAGGTCAGGAGCGCATACATCGCTGCAGCATACGGACAGGCTTTCGGGCGCGCACGCTTCGCCCGAAAGCCCGGACTCAACACGGGCACGGGCCATTTCCAGCGCTTCGGCATTCTCGTCGAGCAGCGTGAGGTGGTCGAAGCGCCCCTCGCGCAGCACAGCGATGGCCAAATGCCCGCCACCGCATCCCACGTCCAGCACGCGGCCCGTTCGCTTGCCGGTGCGCTCGGCGATCGCTCGGGCAATCACGGGATAGATGGGCGCGAACAGGCGCTCGGCTATGGCATCGTATTCTTCGGCATTATGAGGCATGGCGAATCCTTTCGAAGCGGAGGGATGGAGAGATCGAAACGGGCGGGGTCGGCAAGGCTACAGCGGCACGCAGACGGTTGTGTCGACTCCGTTGCGAAGCCCGACATCGATCACGTCGAGCGGCGTACGGTAGATATCCTCGAGCCGCTCGCGCGTCATCACGTCACGCGGCGCCCCGGTTGCAACCATGCGACCATCCTGCATGACGAACACGCGGTCGGCGCAGAAGAACGCATGATGCGGGTCGTGCGTCACCATGAGCACGCTCACGCCGGACTTCGTCAGCTCGCGCATGCGCGAGAGCACGATCTGCTGGTTGCCGAAGTCAAGGCTTGCGGTGGGCTCGTCCATGATGATGAGGTCGGGCTGCTGGGCCAGGCAACGGGCGATCAGGATGAGCTGGCGCTGACCGCCGGAAAGCTTGGTGTACGTGCGCGGCGCCAGATCCTCTATACCCAGCAGGCACATGGCCTCCCAGGCTATCTCGCGGTCCCGCTGATTGACGCGCGAGAATCGGTCCAGATAGGGGCTGCGGCCCATAAGCACCACATCGCCCACCGTGAAAGGAAACGGGGGCGTGTGCGCCTGGGGCAGGTAGGCGAAGATCCTCGCGCGCTCCTGCTCGCTCATGGAAACCACCGTGCGGCCCTGCATGCGAACATCGCCTGCGAAGGGCTTCTCCAGGCACAGGACGTTCTTCAGCAGCGTGGTCTTGCCGCAGCCGTTCGCCCCGATGATGCAGGCGAATTCGCCCGCCTCCATGGAAAGCGACACGCCGTGCACGATCTCCTTGCGGCCGTATCCGCAATGCAGGTCATGGACGGATAGCAGATGCTCGGTCATCCTCACCACCCCTTGATGTTGTGACGGAAGATGAAGATGAAGAACGGCACGCCGATGATGGCGGTCAGGATGCCGATGGGAATCTCGGTCGAGGCCATCAGGCGGCACAGGTCATCGACTACGAGCAGGTATCCCGCGCCGATGAACATGGACGTAGGGAGCAGCACCTTGTAGTTGGGTCCCACGATGGAACGCGCAAGATGCGGGATGACCAGACCGACCCAGCCAACGATGCCGGCAACAGCCACTGCGCAAGCCACGATCAATGTGGAGGCGAAGATGACGATCAACCGCACGCGAGCCGTGTTCACGCCCAAGCTGCGCGCCTCCTCCTCGCCGAAGGAAAGCACGTTGAGCTTCCACCGTTCAAGCATGAGCAGCGCGAATCCCGCAAGCATGGGGAGCACGATCATGGCCAAGTCCACCTGGTCTATTCGAGAGAAGCTTCCCATCAGCCAGAACGTGATGGCCGGCAGCTTGTCGTTGGCATCCGCCATGAACTTGACCAGCGAGGTGAACGACTGGAACAACGTGGTCACCAGCATGCCGCCAAGCACAAGGCCCAGCAGCGCATCGTATTTGTTCACCATCTTGTTCATCCATACCGCCCCGCCGACGGCAACCATGGCCCCTATGAAGGCGAAGAGCTGCACCATCAAATTCGACATGTCGAACAGCAGCGCCAGGCACGCGCCGAAGCTGGCGCCGGCGGATGCGCCCAGGATGTCGGGAGACACGAGGGGATTTTTGAACATGCCCTGGTAGCTGGCGCCGGCAACGGCAAGCGCCGCGCCCACCAGCATGACAACCAGGATGCGCGGCAGGCGGATATTCATGAGGGCCGTGGCCATCTGCTGGTTCACTTCGACATATGGGATGGCAATGCCGAAATTACCGGCGAAATCCGCGAACGCATTGTTCGCGAGGGCTCCCAGCGTTGAAACCAATTCAACGGGCGAAATGGGGTAACGACCCAACGCGAATGAGAGCACCACAATGCTCAGAAGCGCCACACCGATGGCGATTTTGATCCATGGTTTGACTTTTCGGTCAAGCGATTCGGCTGTTGCCTCGGGACCGTCGCAAGTCCCTGGAGCGCCAACCCGAGAGGCATCGCCGGCGGCTTCCATTTGCGAGCGCGGCGGTCTCTTCCAAAAAACCCTTCCCCCCATAAATCCCCTTGCGTTCACGGTTCACGATGCTATTATTCGTTTATTCTCATATGAGAATATTCGTAAACGAGGGATATTATACGTCAACGGATTCCCCGCGCAAGCAACCTTTCGCTACGGGTCCGAAGCGACAGGGGCAAACTGCCCAGCGCCGCAGAACCCAGGCCCCGCCGAACTTGCACACGCGGGAACAAGGAGGAAAGGGATTGGAGATGTTCAACAAGAAACGCAGTTTCGCCGCCGTTCTTGCAACGGCCGGCCTGGCAATGGCGCTTGCGCTGTTCGCCGGGTGCTCCGGCGGAGACAAGCCCGCCACCAGCCTGCCCGAAAATCAGGGTGACGCGCAAACCGAGACCGTGGACCCCATGGCCGATCGCACCATCACCGATGACGCAGGCCGCCAGGTCACCATCCCCGGCGTCGGCGCACTGGAGAAAATCTATTACACCGGCGCTCCCGGCCAGATCTTCTGCTTCACCCTGGCGCCCGAACTGGCCGCCGGCACCACCACGGAGTTCTCCGAAGCTGAACTGGCCTTCCTTCCCGAAGGCACGGGCAACCTCCCGTACCTGGGCACGCTTTCCGGAGGCAAGGAGCTCAACCCTGAAGCCATCATGGCCGAAGGCGTGCAGGTAATCTTCTCCGTCACCATCAGCAAGCCCAGCGAATACGACATCACCTCCGCCGACGACCTGCAGAACATGACCGGCATCCCCGTCGTGGTTCTCGACGGTTCGCTTGACGCCACCCCAGCAGCCTATCGCACCCTCGGCACCCTGCTGGGCAAAGAGGCTGAAGCCGAGAAGCTGGCATCCTACTGCGAAACCGCCATCGCGAACGTCAAGCGCGCCGTTGCCACCGTTCCCGAAGACCAGCGCATCCGCCTTTACTACGCGGAAGGCTCCGAAGGCCTGCAGACCGAACCCAAGGGATCCACGCATTCCATGGCATTCGACTTGGCCGGCGCCGACAATGTGGCCCAGGACGTCGAAGCCCAGAAGGGCAAGGGCATGAGCCCTGTTTCCCTGGAACAGGTGCTTGCCTGGAACCCGCAGGTCATCATCGCATGGGACGACCAGGTGCGCGGCGGTGCCGATGAGATCATCCGCACCGATTCCAACTGGTCCACCATCGACGCCGTCAAGGATGGCAAGGTGTACACGATGCCTAACGTGCCGTTCTCCTGGTGCGACCGTCCGCCTGCGGTCAACCGCATCCTGGGAATCCAGTGGATTGCCAACACGCTGTATCCCGAGGCCTACAACATCGACATGGTTGAAACCACCAAGGAGTTCTACAGCATGTTCTACCATGCCGAATTGACCGATGAGCAAGCCCGCGAGATTCTGGGAAACAGCTACGCCGGCTAACCGGACTCCACTTGAACACCACGCCGGCCCACCTAGGTTGACAGGCAATGCCCGCGTCACTGAGCCATCACATCGTAGCGGCACCTCCTCGCCGCCGGCACGCGCACCGCAGCGACCCCCCTCGCTGCGGTGCCCCTACGAAAGGACGGATATGAGAGACCATTCCAAACACATCCAGATTTCGCGCGAAGAGACCGTGGCAGGCCTTCTGGCCGCCTGCGATTTCCCCTCCGAATCTGAGATGGTGCGCATCGATGAAGCCTTCGGCCGCGTACTGGCCGAAGACGCCGTAGCCACCTGCACCTTGCCGAACGTCCTGACCTGCCGCATGGACTCCATCGCCGTGCATTGGACGGACTTCGCCGACGGCATGCCCGACACTTCCGCCTGGGTGCGCGGCGTCGACTGGCAGTTCGCCAACACCGGCGTTGCCATGCCCGAAGGCTTCGACACCGCCATCGTAATCGAGCACGTCACCGTTTCCGAAGACGAGCAGCATGTCGAAGTGCACGCGGCGCCTTCTGCCCAGTTCGCAGGAACCTCCGCCGTGGGATCGCGCATGAAGCCGGGCGACGTGCTGGCACAGGCAGGCGACCTGGTCACGCCCGACGTGGCGGCCCGCATCGCGGGCGGCAACATCACCAGCGTGGCCGTGCGCCGCAAGCCGCGCGTGGCTTTCATACCCACGGGCAACGAACTTGTGCCCGCGGGATCGGCCGTAGTCCCCGCCGGAAAGAACATCGAGTCCAACAGCCTGGTAGTCCGCGGCAAGGTTGAGGCGTGGGGCGGCGAATTCCTACCCTTCGACATCGTGCCCGACAATCCGGCGCTTATCGTTGAAGCCGTCAAGCGCGCGTGCGCCTGCGCCGACATCGTGGTGCTCAACGCCGGATCATCCAAGGGATCCGAAGACTGGTCGGTCGAGCAGCTGGAAGAGATAGGCACCATCATCTGCCACCAGACCAATCACGGACCGGGGCACCACAGCTCTGCTGCCGTCGTGGACGGAACGCCCGTCGTGGGCATTTCCGGACCGCCGTTCGGGGCTTCTTTCACCCTCGGGTTCTACCTGCTGCCGTTGATGAACCTGTTTTTGGGACTTTCGCCCGAACCCTTCAAGATTCCCGTCCGCCTGACCGAGCCCTTCCCTGCCGCAGGACCCATGTCCGGCCACACCGCCGGCAAGAAGTACGCCGGCGAGGAGCGCCCGCCGGAAGCCGTGGATGGCACGCAGTTCTTCAGCGTTCGCATGATGAACGTGGAGATGCAGCCCGACGGCTCACTGACCGGCACGCCGGTTGCAGGACGTCCGGGTTCGCCCGCCACGCTTTCCGCAAACGCGCTGTTCATGCTGGAATCCGGGCTGAATGCGCCGAAGCCCGCCGCAGGCGACGTCATCTGGGTTGAACTGCGCTAGAATCAATTGCACGAAGGCCGCATGGCCGCCGAAATACCCAACGCCCGGCATCCCTTCGGATAGCCGGGCGTTTTTTCGCAAGGAGCAGATATGGATGCAAAGCAGCCCACAGGACAGCTCTCCCGTGTCATAGAACCGGGCACCTACCGTCATTTCAAGGGCAACATGTACCGGGTCATAGGTCTGGCCAAGCATTCCGAAACCGAGGAGCCGCTCGTCATCTACCAGGCACTTTACGGCGAAGGCGGCCTATGGGCGCGCCCGCTGGAGATGTTTGCCGGCGAAGTGGACCATGCCAAATACCCCGATGTCGAACAACGTTGGCGCTTCGAACGCGTGGATGGCTAAGCCCGCAGCAATCCGCCAAAGAGAAAACCATCCATGAACTGAGACTTCAAGAAATGAGGAGCTTCGAGCGCTCGATTTCTCGTGGGATGAAAAAATCGAAACGGCACAGCCCGCCAGCCTGAGCAACAGTTCAAGATGGGGAGCCATAATGACTCCCCAAAAGCCCTACAAAGCAAGAACATGAGGCGTTTCCAGATCCTCTACCTCAAAAGTGCCGTCATTGATTTCAGCAAGCCTCCTATTCAGCTTGGCAAGGAGATCAAGGGTCTTATTCTTGTCTTGGCGCTGCTTTTCCTTATCGAAGGCGAAGGACTCGTCATCATCGAAGAAGTAATACGAGTCAAACATATTTCCCAGATCGGCATTGAGCTTCGAAACAACAGGATCCTCCAGAACCAAAGGATAGCCGTCTACTTCAATGCCAGTTCCATGCTCACAAACCCAAACAGGACCGTGCATAAACTCATTCATAAGTCGGACAGTAATCACAATATCTCCTCCATTCCTTACATGCGCTTCGGGTACGCCGATACAATGAACCCATTACTGCCTATGCCAGCAACCACATAATAGCCGCCTTCGTAGTAATACTGCCTCGAGTATCCCACTCTGCTCCCGATAGGCTTCATCGTATCGCTGACTACGGTTCCGTTGGTGATTGCGCGGTGAAGATACTCGGGCACCTCGCTTTCGGAAACACCGAACGCCTTGGCGAAATCGGCTGCATGACCCGGGGTCGTCCCGTTTCCGTGGAGGATATGCTCAAGTCCTGCGGATGCTCCACCGCTTTCCAGCCAAACAATCTGACCGGTTTTGTCCTTGGTGATAAAAACCATCTTTTCGCGCGAGAACTTGATGCCAGATTCTTCGAGTTCCTTGACTAGAATCTCGTCGATTAGCGGCGTTTCACGTTGGGATTCGACATCTTGCTTGAGCCTAGATTCATTTTCGCTCGCAATGATTCCGTGGTATTCCTGCTCAATCGTAGACTGCGGGGATCCGTTGGTTCCGTGCGCGAGGCCGCTATTGGTTCTGCGCATGAATTTCCTCCTTCCTGGCGGTGTTTCTGTCCTTGAGGCTATTGCGCGGGACGACAATTTCGATGCCCTCACTAATTGCATAAGAAAAAATGTCTTCGACAGCGGCCATATCGCCGCATACGTCGTAGACGATAATTGCCTTGAGGCTCAAGATATCGACAGTACGCTTTACGATTTCCTTAAGCATATCCCGTTCGACATCATCGTCTACGCAGCCTTTTGTGCTGAAGGCGACAACGCTGCATTTCTCAAGGCCATCAAGCGCAAAACCGACACTGTCGGCGGTTGGCATCGTGATGAAAGGGATGACAACAGCTCCAAGCTCTTTGGCAAACCACAGACCCACGATACGGGCCTTCTTGAGTCGATAGTGCTCCTCAAGGTCATCAACGTCACCGAACTGGGAGTAGTCGGGGGTAAAGAAAATGCGGACACCCTCGAATCGCTGTCTATACTGTTCAAGAAGCTCCTCATCACCATAGTAAATGGCACTGTACAGGCCGTGAATTCCGTCAAAGACATTGTCGTATTGCCAGAATCCCACCGCTGTTAGCGACGTGTGGTGATAAAGACTCGGTTGTCCGTAAAGAGCAATGTAGTCAGGATAGACATCAGTGTTCGAGACCAGCTCGGGCAGGCCGTGGATACCGCAGGAGTGAGTCTCGTTGGTGTACTTCAGGTAGTTCAGGCAGCATTTCTTTCGAAGGTCGATCAGCTCGTAGGCCGTATCGCCGTTCGGAAGAGTGATTTTGCGTCGGCGCTTCATCGGGGCACCTGGATTTTGATTGCCAGATGAATACCGCCTGCGAAAGTGCCAGCAACAGAATTTCGTCGCTCGGCAAGCAAAAGCTCGACCATGGTCATCACCATGCCTCTCAATATGGAGATTTACAGTTTTTTCACATATTTTGGGGCTGGCATGTCATACTTAGCTTGTCTCGCGGTGTGTAGGACACACCAGCCCATTGATCGCTTGGATTCCCGTCCTAGCGATCAATTTTTTTGTCTTCAAGCATGGGCATCACCTCCCTTCATTCTCAATCAACTAATTCAACAGCTCAGGCCGTGCCTGCTGGGCCTTGAGCAGGTCAACCCATCTTCTCTCGACGCGAGACGCCCCCGGTGCCACACCATACCTGCCACGACCAGCAGCTACGAAGCACCCTGCCTTCATCAGTGCCATGACGGTAATCTGAATCTTGTAGACAGGCATACCACTAAGAGCCTTCTCCACTGCAGACACAGTGAACACGTCTGCGCTGTCCAGAAGTTTGCGTATGACAGAGCAAACGGACTTTGCGTCAGAAAATGGCAGTGACTTCTTGTAGCACTTGCCAGACTCATCACTACGGGGCGCGACCTTCCAGAGCTTTTCCTCATACACGAAATATACGGGGAATTCGGTCCTGTCGGAGTCCATAGACGCCAGGGCTACATTCGACTCAGCTGCCTTGATTTTTACGTCTTTCGGAGCAGACAGCTCAGAGGCAATATCACGAATCTTCTGAGCTATTTCCAGACAGCGGAACATAGAGTCGTAATCCCCACCGGCACTCGCGCCAATCTGACGACGTAGGGATTGTTCGGCCTCGTTCAGACATTCAATTGCCTCGGTAAAGTCCATCGCATCCTCGCTAGATCAATTAACCCAGACGCATCATAGCACACTATGGACACGACAGACAAACATGATATTTTCCTAGACACGCAAATACAGAGATGTTGACACGAAGATTCAACAGCGGAGGCATCGAAGCAGCCAGAACCCCGTGCGATTGCGGCTTGCTCTTATATTCTTACCCTCAAATGCGTAATTTTATGGCTGGGGCAGTAAGTCGACTTGTCGTTGCCCTCACAACGGCATATACCATAAGCTCGTCATTCCCCAGGAGAACATCAGATGGTTTCCTGGGTCTGGTACAGAAGAGCTTGATGTGCTTGCGGCTTGAAACCAGGGAGCGCAGACCACGATGAATATCGGGCCACTGAGGACAAGGTCTGAAGCCCAATTCACATGAAAGCCCAGATGGTAACTGAGTAACAAGATGCATGGAGGGGTTGCAGGACAACACATGATGACAAGTCGATCATCTTCCGAGATCGACATAGGAAAATCGACCAAAGCGCCTGGTCGAGATACCCATGCAGGGACGCATTTTCGGTCGGAGGCCCGGAAAGGTTGTTTGCATACCTCGACAAGCGCTCTCGCTCGACGAACCCATGCCGACGGATAACGACATCGCAGGAATCCGCAGCGGGTTCGACCCCTCAGAGCGAGCCTGCTGAATCATCCCGCAATGGGGGCGATGCGATCAAATGGAGCCAACTGCTCGTCATCTACCAGGCACTTTACGGCGAAGGCGGCCTATGGGCGCGCCCACTGGAGATGTTTGCCGGCGAAGTGGACCATGCCAAATACCCCGATGTCGAACAGCGTTGGCGCTTCGAACGCGTGGACGACTGAGCCCTGCGCGAGGCGGCGCGAATATCGGCGCTTGCACGAAATGGGAAGTTGAGACATCCGGTACCACTCAGCGCAAACGAAAAGCGCCGGCCGCGCAATGATGCAACGACCGGCGCCTAAGGGCTCGTTTCTTCGGAGCGCTACTCCGCAATGACCAGCTCGGGGGTTTCGCGGGTCACAATCTGCTTCACGGCTATTTCGGCGCCGAGGTGTTCGGCCATCAAGCCGGCGAACTCATCAACCGCCGCAGCGAGGTCATCTTTACGCGCGGGGTCCACGCACTCGATGATCAGGAAGCCGTCACGCGATTCGTCCGTAAGCGCAGTTCGCACGCCATCGCGCCAATTCCAGCAACGGCACACCGCACCTGCGTCATCGCGATAGCACAGCTCTCCCGGCAACGTGGGGTCGTCGGCATCTTCACCCAACGCGCGGAATGCATCGCCGCCCTCGGTGATGCCCAAACGCAGATCGCCCACGAATGCCGCAATGTCCTCGCCGCCGACGGGCAGGGCGTACTTGAGCGAAATGGCGTTGTAGATGTCGACGGACGGTGTGATGCTGCCCACCGGATTGCTCTTCAAAACGCGCTTGAGCAGGTTTTCAACCGAGCAGCGTGCACCCTTCTTCGACTTGAACTTCTTATAGGCCTCGCGCCAGACGCGCGCAGCTTCGTTTTCGCTGATGGTGTTGCTGGTCAAGTGCTTATTGGCCTGCTCGTTGGCATCTGCCAGCAAGCGGCGGATGGCCTCGGCCGACTCAGGAGAAACCTCATCGGTCGACTTCATCCCACGTGCGACCACGATTCCCAGCGCCGCATCGGGGAACAACTCCCAAAAACTATCTTCAGCTACAAACTTCTGCATGATATTTCCTTTCACCGTCTAATTTGCGAAGCAGTATGTTAGCGCAAAAGGGCGGCGTGCCCACTCCAGACAGCATCGCAGGCTTAGCGCGCGCCGCCGCCTCCGCCGCCTCCGCCTCCTCCGCCTCCTCCGCCGCCGGAGAAGCCGCCACCGCCCCCGCTTCCGCTGCTTGCCGAAGTAAACGACGATGCAACTGCATTCGAGAGGGAGTCGAAGGCCGAAACCGCACCGGAACCGGCACCCGGAGTCATGTTCGTCCCGCCGGTAGAGAACCACGTGCCCCAACCGCAGGCCGCAGCACCCGTTGCCTCATCTTCCAAATCCGGCAGTACCGTGCGCAGCTGCTCGGCAACCTGTTCGGCAATGCCGAACGCGGAAGCGTACACCATGAAGCGACCCCAAACCTTCACGTCCGTCGGCGGACGCTCCTCGAGCAGCGTGAAATCCTCCAGCCATTTCTTCAAAGCTTGAGACTTCGCGTGCAGTTCCGCCGCACGGCGGGTGCGCTTATCGAGACTCGGCACCAGCACGATGTTGGTAGCCATCAACGCGACAACTCCCAGCCAGAACCAGCCGGAAACCCCTATCGCCAACATGACGCCGGCCATGGCGACCAATACAAGCATGAATGCGGCAATGGCCTTGGCTCGCTTGCCCGACTCCTCGAAGAAATGGCGCTTGCGACCCTGAATCTCTACGTGATCGAACCAAGCCTTGAAGAGCCACTCCGCCTTGAGCGGTTCCCTTTCCGCAAAGCGCTGGATATCCGAAAACCAGATGGATTGCGCACCGCCGCCGACACTGTCGAACAGCAGCGAGATGGCCTTGCGGTCGATGGAGTTGACTGCCTGATCGGCAGCAGGGAGCTTGGCCAGATAGTAGTCCTGAACCATGTGCATGCTACCGTCTGGAGCGGGTGCGGGATACGATCCGCTTCCCAGATAAACGTAGCCCTCGGCGGTTAAATGCATGAGCTCGGTGGTGAAAGCACCGCTGCCGACAGCGCCCCAGCGCTCGTTGAATTCCACCTCGAGGGGATGGAATGCAGGATCGGGCACATCGCGCCAGTACTCATCAGCGAAAGAAGGCTTGTACTCGCGGCCGTAGCGCACATAGAGCATCACTGTGAAACCGATGGCCGCCAAGCACACCGCAACGAAGCATCCGACAAGGATCAGCCCGCGCGTGCGCTGCGCATTGGCCTCGGCAGCGAACTGCTCCTCTTCCTCGACGATGTAGGGAACACGCTCGTATTCCCAGGTTTCAGGGAGCGCACTGACATCAAACCAGGTCACAGGCGCGGTCATGCGAATCTCCGCAAATTCGCCTGATGGAACGCGCGGAAGACGGGCTGTCACAGTGCCGTCTTCCGCTATCTCTACACTGCCCGACAGCGGCCCGTGCCCCCACGCACGCACGGTTTCACCTGGCACGATCTGCGCCCCATCAGGCGCCGGCGGGTGCACGGTCAGCGACACATTGCACGAATCCGCCGCCCAGGCCGGCCCCAAAAACTGCCAATACAGTTCGGCAACATCCTCGTAGCCGTTGCACAGATCCATGACGGTATAGCGAAGGGAAACCTGCATGGTACCGGAAGTTTCGGGAAAGAACACGTAGACGGCATCGTTGACCTCGTCGAACGACCAGGCATAACCACCCGGCCCTCCCTCGGAGCGCCATTCGGACTCGAAGGGCGCCTCATGCAAAACCGTGGAGCCGTCGGCATCGGATACGGACACGCCGCTGACCTGCAACTGCGCATGCTGTCCGAAGGAATCGAAGTCCCACCACACGCACGTGAATCCGCCATCGAAGTCGAACGTGCGGTATTCGGTCACGTACAGATTTCCGCTTTCACTCCAGATGGCATCAATGCTGACAGGACCCATGCCGTAGTCTTTGGCGAAAGCGGACGCGGGCGCCGAAGCCGCAAGCAGCAGGGCTGCGACCAAGGCGAAGGCCGCAGCGAAGGGTGCTGCGGCACCCGATGCGACCCGACGGTTTCCGGCAGCTTCGACAGCATGCATGGCGGCCTCCCTTCGCGAAGCCCAGACGGGCAATCCGAATTGCGTCGCCTACAGGCTGCGCAACGCTTCGACCAAACCGGTCTTGCTTGAGGTCTTCTCGTCTTTCATCTTGATGATTCTAGCAGGAACACCGGCCACAACGGCATTGTCGGGCACGTCTTCCACCACTACAGCGCCGGCCGCCACAACCGCACCGCGGCCGACGTGGACCCCTTCCAGAACAACCGCATTCGCACCGATCATGACATCGTCTTCCACGGTGACAGGCGTTGCGCTTGCGGGCTCCACCACACCCGCCAGAACCGTCCCCGCTCCGATGTGGCAATTGCGGCCCACGATGGCACGGCCGCCCAACACGCAACCCATGTCGATCATGGTGCCCTCTCCGATGACGGCACCGATGTTGATCACGGCACCCATCATGATCACGGCATTATCGCCGATCTCAACCATGTCGCGGATGATGGCGCCGGGCTCGATACGCGCGTTGACGGTTTTTTTATCCAGCAACGGCACAGCCGAATTCCGGCAGTCGTTTTCCACCTCGTAATAGTCGATGGCATCCGCATTGGCTTCAAGCACGGGCGCAAGATCGGCCCAATCGCCAAAGACGATCTTTCCCTTGCGGCCGCCGAACACCTTGACCTCCGACTTGGCGGCGTCAGCTGCGTAGTCGATCTTGCAACCGGGTTTTTCACGCACGTACAGTTTGACCGGCGTTTTCTTATCGGAGGTTGCTATGTAGTTGATGATCTCTTCAGCGTTCATGGATTTTCCTTTCGAGAGAAGATAGGCGAAGCGGTCAGGCGGGCGCATGCGGAAGACGGAGTGCGAGTTCCGCACGAACCCAGGACTGCCGAGCGTATGCCTTCCGCATGCGCCCGGCAATGGGCGGATCAGGAGAACATCACGTCGTCGAAGGCGTAGAAGCCGGGAGCCCGGCCGACCATCTTACGGGCGGCAGCAACCGCCCCTGCGGCGAAAATGCGCCTGCTTGTCGCGCGATGCGTCAACGACACCTCTTCATCTTCGCCGAAAAACGACACAGTATGCACGCCGGCGACCGTACCGCCGCGAACCGCATGCACGCCTATCTCGCGCGGATCTCGCTTGCCGCACATGCCCTCGCGGCCATAGGTCGGAATCAAAGCGCCGTCCGGATTCACTGCATCGAGCAGCAATTTCGCCGTGCCGCTGGGGGCATCGGCCTTCTGGTTATGGTGGGTCTCGATGATTTCGATGTCGAAATCCGCCAGCGCTTCGGCAGCCTGCGCAGCAAGCCGGCGCAGCACCGCAACGCCCAGCGAATAATTCGCACTATAGAGAACGGCAGCATGTTTTCCCAGTTCAGCAAGCTGCTCCATCTGAGCCGCCGAATAGCCGGTGGTGCCGCTCACCAGCGCCGCCCCAGTGCGCCGCACGTACGCCGCCACGGCATCCAGCATGGATTCATGGGAGAAGTCGATCACCACGTCAGCCGACGGAGCATCCTGGCCCAGCGACTCGGCGTCGGCATCCACGCGCGCAACAACTTCCATTGCAGGGTCCGCGGAAACCATCTCGTCGATTATCGTTCCCATGCGGCCCATTCCCACTATCGCAATCCTCAGCGTCATAGCAAACCAGCCTCCTTCATGGCCGCAGCCAGTTTCTCGCGGGCAGCATCGCCCATCGGGCACAGCGGCAGCCGGTAGTGCGCCTCGCCCATGCCCATCATCTCAAGCGCGGCCTTCACAGGGATGGGGTTCACTTCCGCGAACAGGCCCGCCACCACATCGAGTCCCGCCAACTGGATGGCGCGGGCCTCATCGATGCGACCGTCCTCAAACGCAGCGCACATTTCATGCACCTGCTCAGGCATCACATTCGCCCAGACGGAAATCACGCCGCGTGCCCCAAGTGCCATATACGGCACCACCATATCGTCGTTGCCGCAGAACATGACGAAGTCATCTGAGAGCAGACGGGCCACGCGCGCTGCATACCCGATATTGCCGGACGCCTCCTTGATTCCCATGATGTTGGGATGCTTCGCCAGCCGCGCCACCACGGATTCCGGAATGGAGCACCCGGTGCGACCGGGCACGTTGTAGAGGATGCACGGGATGTCCACCGCATCGGCCACGGCAGCGAAATGCAGGTACATCCCCTCCTCGTTGGCTTTGTTGTAATACGGCGAGATGAGCAGCAGACCGTCCACGCCCAGCGCCTGGAAGCTGAGGCTTTTCTCCACCATGGTCTGCGTGCTGTTGGAACCGCTGCCGGCAATCACCGGCACACGGCCGGCCACGCGCTCCACGGTGAAGCGGCACACTTCGTCGTCTTCCTCATGGGTCATGGTCGCCGATTCGCCGGTTGTGCCCAAAACCAAGATGGCATCGGTCTTGTTCGCCAGATGGAAATCGATGAGCCGCCCCAAACTATCGAAGTCAACGGAGCCGTCAGCGGAAAACGGCGTGACCAGAGCCACCACTGAACCTGTCAGATTGCGGATATCCATGTCAGTCCTCCTTCGATTCAAGAGTTGCTTCAGAGCCGGCCGCCGCGGCACCTTCGCCCGCAAAACGCATGAGGGACGCATGGATGTCGGGTAGCACGTCAAGCGTCGCGAAGTAATCAGCAGGCGTTTCCGCGCGTCGGATGAGCGACGCGGACCCATCTTCGCGCAGCAGCACCTCCGCCGAACGCAGGCGCCCGTTGTAGTTGTATCCCATGGAATGCCCGTGGGCTCCCGTGTCGTGCATGACCAGGATGTCACCGCGTTCGATGGGCGGAAGCTTGCGGTCCACGGCGAATTTATCGTTGTTCTCGCACAGATTCCCTGTGATGTCATAGGTTTCGGTGCAGGCGGCGCGGCTCTTATCGGGACCGCCTTCCTGCCCCATGACCGTGATGTGATGATACGCGCCGTACATTGCCGGGCGAATAAGATTGCACGCATTCGCATCCACGCCGATGTAGTGTTTGTAGATGCGCTTCTCATGGATGGCTCGCGTGACCAGGCACCCATACGGGCCCATCATGAAGCGCCCCATCTCGCAGAAGATGGACACGTCGCCCATGCCCGCCGGCACCAGGACCTCCTCGTAAGCCTCACGAACCCCGGCACCGATGGCTGCGATATCGTTGGCCCGCTGGTCAGGATGATAGGGAATCCCTACGCCGCCGGACAGGTTGACGAAGCCCACGTGCGCACCGGTTTCACGTTCCAAGCGCACTGCCAGGTCGAACAGGATGCGCGCCAGCGCAGGATAGTATTCGTTCGTGACCGTATTGCTGGCCAGGAATGCATGGATGCCGAAGTTTTCGGCGCCCTCCGCCTTCAGCATGCGAAAAGCTTCGAACAGCTGGGGCTCGGTCATGCCGTACTTCGAGTCACCTGGATTGTCCATGATGCCATTGGCCAGCTGAAACAGGCCGCCGGGATTGAAACGGCAGCTCACGGTCTTGGGGATGGGGCCGGCAACCTCACGATAGAACGGAATATGCGTGATGTCGTCGAAGTTCACGATGGCACCCAGGTCGCGTGCCATCCGGAAATCCTCCGCTGGCACGTCATTGGCCGACAGCATGATGTCGTTGCCGCGCGCACCGAGGGCATCGGCGATCATGAGCTCGGTCGCACTGGAGCAATCCAGGCCGCAACCGTATTCACGCAGAATGGAAATGAGCGCAGGATTGGGATTCGCCTTCACCGCGAAGTACTCACGGAAGCCGGAGTTCCAGGCGAAAGCATCGCGCACGGCTTCCATATTGCGCCTGATTCCCGCCTCGTCGTACAGGTGAAACGGCGTGGGGTATTGTGCCACTATGGCTTCGATCTGGTCTTTCGTCACGAATGGCAGTTTTTCCATCGCGGCATCATCCTTCCTGCGGCCGAGAGCATGCCGTAGCGCAGAAGCGCTGGGCAAACCGATTCGCCAGGCGACATGCTCCCTCGAAACAAAAAAGCCAGCAGGACGCGGCCCACTGGCTTCCGAATCGAACGGGCCGAAACGACCGCATCCGTCATGTTCTCAGTAGATAGCGCACCTGCAGTTCCTGCAGACAGTCCCGCAGGTATTCCCCACAGGCCCACCCGGTTGCCGTGCCCGACGCCCGGATTCGGCGGAATCGCCTCGCTTCGGATCATCACCCGCCGGCTTCCCGAAAGCTTTTCTCTCCCGCACCTCTATCAAGTTGTGACACCGTACCACCATCATGCATATCACGCAACGGTCGCGAGGGCGGTTGGGCAAAAAATCGCATACTTCGTTCCAGACATGCATTTTAGGCGCATCTGCGCATGCGTGGAAATACCGGGCAGGCGCACCTTGACCCGCACCGCGCGTGGTATCCTGCGTAACTGCCGGCAAGCCGCCGGGCGAATCCCACGACAGACACGGAGCGCCCATGTCCACTCAACAAGCCGAACTCGCCATGCTCGTACGGTTCCGTCGCGAACTGCATCGCATCCCTGAACTGGGGTTCGACCTCCCGAAGACCACCGCCTACGTGGAAGATGCTCTGCGCAAGCTGACGGGCCGCGTGATCAAACCCTGCCCAAGCACCATATGCGCGTTCTTCGATTTCGGCGCCGAAGAGACCGTTGCCGTGCGCGCCGACATGGACGCGCTGCCCGTGACCGAACGCACGGGAGCTGATTTCGCCTCATGCCATTCCGGACGCATGCACGCGTGCGGACATGACGGGCACATGGCCATGGCACTTGCCTTGGCAGCGTGCGTCGACCAAGCCGCAAAGCATGGGCAGTCCCTGCCGCGCAACGTCCTTTTCGTCTTCCAACCCGCCGAAGAGACCACCGGCGGCGCAAAAACCGTGTGCGAATCCGGGGTGTTCGGGCAGTTCAACACCACCCGCATCTTCGGCTTTCATCTCTGGCCGGATATTCCTGCCGGCGCAATAGCAAGCCGCCCCGGCGCGCTTCTGGCCCGTGCCAGCGAGACCACGCTCACGATCAACGGGACGGGCAGCCACATAGCCAAACATGAGCAGGGCCACGATGCGCTGCTTGCCGCCGCCAGGTTTACCTGCGCCGTCGATGGGCTGATGGCGCAACTTGGTGCCGAAGAGCCGTGCCTTCTCAAGTTCGGCCGGATGGAAAGCGGCACGGTGCGCAACGCCATCAGCGCGCACAGCGTCGTGGAGGGGAGCCTGCGCGTGTTTTCGGACTCCATGTTCGAGAAGGCGAAGCACGGCGTCTTCCAGTGCGCCCAGGATGCGTGCGAATCCTGCGGATGCACATTCGACCTCCACTTCGCCGAAGGGTATCCGCCCGTCATCAATGACGCAGATCTCTTCGACGAAGCGAAGCGCATTCTGGACGATGCGCTTGAAAAGCTGCCCGAGCCGCTGCTGATCGCCGAGGACTTCGCCTTCTACCAGCAGCATCTGCCCGGGCTCTTCATGCTGCTCGGCACGGGAACCGGCATCCCGCTGCATGCCGACACCTTCAACTTCGATGAATCGGTGCTGCTCAACGGTCTTCAGGCCTACAAGCAGCTCATCGGGTTGGCATGACCGAAGCGCATACGGAATCGCAGCCAGCAACAAGGCCCGAACAGAAAACGATGCTATCGGCCTTCGTCGCCACTGAAAAAGCAATTACCCCTCGACCGGCGCCTCTCCGTTTTTCCTGAATCAATGCGCGCACGCACCATTCTTGCGCCCGCATACGCAACGAACAGAGCAATGTACACGAGCGCACTTGCCTGCGCGGCCGACCCGCCCTTCAGTGCCGCAGGAGCCAGCATCAACATTAGATGGACGAATACCAGAGCGAAAAAGACATACGAGAGACGTTGCACCGACGCCCATGTGCTCCCGGTCATATGCCGTTTGACCACCTCAAAAGAGGTTATCCCCAACACCAGCAACAAAATGAAGAGGAGCAAAGCGACGCCGAGGGATGTCAGCACAAGGCTATTGTTTGCAAAGCCTGCGCTTATTCGAGGAATGTACGACGCGAAATATACGCACATGTGCCCAAGGGACAATATCCATGCCAAGATTGAAAGCTGCGCTCGCACCGGTCGCAAATGCCTGCCGACAAAGCTCGCGTGGGGAAACGCTCCAATGCCCATCACAACAAAGAACAGAGCCAAAGACAAGGTGCACTTCTGCATCAAAATGTACATGGGAGTCCATATGACACGCGGCAACACAGAGCTACCAGCGAACACTTGGTAGATGTACAGAAGATCGAGAATAACCGCAATGACATAAAACGCAACCGGCGCCCTGTGAAGGGGTTTGCGTAACGCAATACAGACCGGCGCCGTAATAGCAAGCACAATGAGGAATATCATGCTGCGCTCCTACCGTTCGCGAACATCGTTGATTTGAGCCTGGACAATGCGCCGCAAGCCGATCTGCGCGCCGAGGGAGGGCTGCACGCAGATCGGCTGCTATGCACTTCGGATAACGCGTATAGCTGCTTAGATCCTAGTCACGCCTTCGCTCACGCCCTGCCAAGCGGCCGTTTTCGGCGATAGGATATAGACAGTGCTTGGCTTTACACCTGCAGGATCGTCCAAGTGATGGGCGTTCTCCCCTGCAGCTGCAATTGCTTTCGAAACATCCGATTCGGGATCGTCGATATCGCCGAACATTCGAGCTCCGGTGCAGCAATCAGCAACACACACAGGTTTCCAGTCGGGGTCATCGTGGTACTGATAGCAAAGAGTGCATTTATTCACAACGCCCGTCTTGGGATTGATCGTCCTCACGTCATAAGGGCATGCCTGCCTGCATGATTCGCACCCTATGCAGAGCTCGTAATCGACCAAAACTATTCCAGTCTCCTCGTCGCGATACGAAGCCGAGGTCGGACAGACATCGATGCATGCAGGCTCTTCGCACTGCTGGCATTGCATGGGGAGCCAATACTGCTCAATATCCGGGAAAGTTCCCGTAGGGCCAATAAGGGGAACGCGGACATTGCGCACACCGAGCGGCAGATCATTTTCGTACTTGCAGGCCGTCACGCAGGTATCGCAGCCAGTGCAACGGTCAAGGTCAACAACAAGTGCGTATCTCATTATTTCACATCCTCAGTTACCGGCTCATTCATAAGCGTGGGCATGAACGGCTCGAATTCTTCAGCTTCCACCCAGATTCTTTCGGGACGTTCTCCTTTTTCAACCTTCACGGTGAATCCTCGATTCGTATAGGATCCAATGGCCGCATTGAAGGGAGCCGTGGCCTTGGTGAGAATGTTCACGTTGCATTCCTGCCATCCGCCTGTGATGCTGGATTGCGATGCGTCGAAGCATTCGGGATTCCAGAAGCGTTCCATCCACACTACACGCGGATTTACGCCCTCGGTCAGATACGCGCGAGCACTGACAGAACCCCTTCGACTTGAAACCTTGACCCAATCCATATGCTCGATTCCCAGCTCCGCAGCCGTTGCGGGGTTGATGCGTATCTCGGCAGTCGGGAACAGTTCGCGGGCAAATGCGCTGTGGCGCATTGTTCCATGATGGAAATACGGAACACGGCCGGATGTCAGGACCAGGGGATACTCCGTATCCTCCTCAAGCGGGCTTTCCGCAGGTTCGAAATACGTGCAAATGGGGCTGTAATCTTCGCAAGCCTCCTGTTCAACAGGCCAGGCATACGGGAAGCCGGTTCGAGCAAGCTTGAGATACAACTGCGCATATACTTCGCACTTGTGGGATTCCGTTCCAAAGCCCGCAGGCAATCCGTCATCAACAATGGTCTCGTGCTGGTTGTACTGATAGTAAACATCTTCAGGGGTAACCTTCGGAATGTACTTGTCTTGGTTCTCCTGAAGGTCATCCCAGCTCTCCGCTTCAAAGTACTCTGCCAGTTTATCCTTGATGAATTGCTCGGAAGGTGCACCGACATACCCATCATCTATACCGGGAAGCTTTCCTCCGAATTTCTCACGGCAGGCAGCAAGGACCTTTGCGGTCGGCAACGAATGCGAAGCGGTCTCGCCGATATGGGTGCATTCGTTCTGCAGCCAGAAGGTATTGAGCTGTCGCTGGTCGCCCATGGGCATTGCGCCCAGAGGCTCTTCAAGCCATTCCCTCATGGGGAATACCAGGTCCGCACATTCCACATGGAACGAAGTCAAATGCGGGTACTGGCAAATGCAGTAATCGATCTGGTCGAAAGCGTCATACCACGATTTCGCGTCTGCAAGCATGGCAAGCTTATTTCCGGAAACATCCCACCACAGACGCGGCTTGTAAGGCTTACCCGTCTTGATGGCCTGAAGAATAGACGGGATGTGAGCCATCCACCACGTATGAAGCCCCTTGTGCTCAGTAGTGCCCAACCCATCCAGATACAGCTGACTCATCAGTGCAAAATTCTCAGGCTGCTCCTCCTTTGCCTTCGCAACACGTGCCTCGGCGACGGAAAGAGGCTCACCTGGGCAGTAGCAGCATCCGTATTTCAGCATGGCCTGAGGTGCATTCTGAACCGCACGCGTCTTGGGAACCGAAGCTGCACCCTTCGAGGTGATTGAGGCACCGGGACGGTTCACGTAACCCATGATCATGTCCAAACCAAGGCAACCGATGGAAACCTCGGAAGAATTGGGTTGCTGGTCGGTCGCCACGCCATGGTTGATGCCAGCAACATGATCAACGCATCCGCCATCATCGGCGTGAGTGTAAAGTCGGATCGCTTCCTCGATTTTTTCAGCACGCAGCCAGCAAGTCTCCGCAGTCTTCTCCAAAGTCCACGGCTCTGCCTCTTCCCAATATATCTGACCAGCTGTTTTATATTGCTTTCCACCATATTCGCCTTGCCAGATAACCTCGGGGTCAACCTTGGAATCTTCAGGCATCGAAAACTCGAACGGCTGCAAGGAGTTGGTCTTCAGGTCAAAGCACACGTAGGCGGGAGTTCCCTCGGGAGTAGGACATTCGTAACCCTCGAAGAAATCAACGGCCTCAACGGGAAGCTTCGTATCAGGATCGATCAAGAACGGCAGATTCGTCCAATACTTGGTGAAGCGCTCATTGTAGAGCTTGTTCTCCAGAATATAACGGAACCAACCGAGTATCAGAGCCGTATCGGTTCCAGGCCTTACGGGCAGCCATACATCGGCCTTTGAGGCGTCAGGGCTGAAGTTGGGATCGATAACGATCGTTTTTACGCCGCGGGCTCGAAGATCAGCCATGCCGCGACCAGACATTGCCGTCTGAGACACCGAAGGCTGAGCACCCCAGTGAACACATACCTCGGTTGCATTGTCCGTCTGTTTGAACCACTCCAAGGACATGGCATCGGCCACCGATTGCGACTGATTGTTGCCATACATGAAAACCGTTGCGCAAATGCGCGGCATCAAGCATTGCGCCGCACCAGGCTCAAACACGTTCGGCGTTCCAAGGGAAACGCATGCCGTCTTGATCTGATTGGACGAATAGGCGCCGCCTCCGCCAGTCGATCCGAACACGGCATAGGGGCCATACTTATTGATGGTATCTACAATATGGGTCGCCGCATCATCGATGGCCTCTTCCCACGAGATAATTTCCCACTTATTTTCGCCCCTCTCGCCGGCACGCCGTATCGGATGAAGGATACGACGAGGGCTATACATGGTCTGAAGCTGATTCAGGCCTTTGACGCAAATCGCCCCCTTGCTCTCTGGGGCATCTGGGTCGCCCATCAACTTCACAACAACCCCGTTCTTAATATAAGCAAGGGCGGGACAATGGGCGATACATCCGTGACAGCAGGTTTTCATCACCTTGTCATATTCGACTTTCGGGAATTTATTGCTGTGCTCCGCACCATCTCCTGTTGCCGCTTGCTTTGGAGCACAGGCGCTGAGACTGCCCATCATGGACAAGCCCGCTAAGGAAGCGCCGGCCAATGCAGCGCCTTGCACGAAACTGCGTCGCGTTACATGCGTTTCCGCCATTCTCTCTCCCCTTCCAATCAACCTCAACCACAAGGCGACATGCCAGTTCCTCTTCCTCCTGTGAGCCAAGGAAACCGCCACATCTCGCAGTCGATGATATCCACTCCCAACGGCGCCCAAAACGTCCACCCTGTAGGGAACGCCTTCGTACAGTTAGGCAAATGACGTGAAAAACAACCCATTTTGGGTTGTTTTGAACGCGAGCGATCCTCATACACGCTGCTTTGCGTCTATCCCCACCGCTCCGCGCAGACTACCCTGATCCCCATAGCAGCCACGCACAGGGAGGATTGCCATGAGCACTTACGACATCAACCCCATCCGTGAATACGAGAAGGGTCATCTCGGGGAGGAATCCCAAGCCGAAGAAATCAACAGCTTCATGGAGGCCGCCGACACAGACATCTGCACGAATTCACCGACGGACCCCGCCGCTTCTTTCGATAGCCGCTATGAAGATTTGAACCGGGCCGCAAGAAGGCATCCCCTCTTGCGGGAAATCATGTACAAAATGCTTGAGCTATGCCGAGAGGAAACCGATCTTGAATCTCTTGAAAAAGACGTCTCCGCTTTCCCCGAATACGAAACCTGTCGCCACAGCGTTTTGTCGATTGCACGCATTCTCGTCAACCACCATGGATTGACCTTCATTGAACGGACTTATGAAGGTGATCAAATTTCTGAATCCGATAAAGAGGGACTGACCGAAGACGAAGTTGATGACCTTGTCGCATATACGACATACCAGACCACAGAAGAGGGACTGCTGTACCTGAATCAACATGCACCCTCGTTGCGCATGGAACAGCTACTGAGCGCAAAGCCTTCCTATAAGAAAATCTATATCGAACTTTTGGGATACATCGGATGCGACAAACGTTCTTACAGCGACATTCAAAACCTGCTGAGAGGACGTCGTGAACTTGAAACTTTCATCGATGGCCATATGCAGCTTATGCAGCCAAGCGTCTTAGTCGATGACCTGGAACAAGCAGGGGCAATCGTATGGAACGATGGATGGCGGCTGAGCGAAATCGGCTCAGATTGCCTTGCTGAAGCCAGCAAAGCCTACCAGTAATGACAGAGAGCGGAAAAGGAAGGAACGCCATGAATCCAGCAGATCAGACCGACATTCGATCCGCAGTAGACGCACTTAAGGGCTTTGCGAGCTTCGCGGACCTCGCATCCGCGCTTATCTTCAAACCCATCACTGAAACTCAGATTGAGGGTTTATCAGAACTTGATTGGGCGTCCATCGGATCAATCAATGATGATTTCAAATCCGGGGCAAACGACATTTCTCGATATCTTGCAAAGCGAAATTCGGGTACGAGGCAAGATCTCGCCGTAGACTACACTGCCAGCATGGGGGGAATGTCAACTTGGCAGGGAAAATACGCCGTACCCTGCGCCTCGGTATTCACCTCCGATGAAGGTCTGATGTATCAGGATTCATATCATAAAGCGTACGAACTCTACAGGGCGCACGGTCTCACAAGAGCGGAAGGATTCGACTATCCGGATGACCATCTTGCCCTCATGCTCGAATTTCTCAGCATAATGGCAAATCGAACAGCCGAACTCATATCATCAGGGGAAACAGAATCTGCTGCCGAAAGCCTTAACGTATGCACTTCATTCATCGACAACGCGATTCTTCCCTGGTATGAAGATTTTGCCGAAATAGCCCTGAAGCTTATATCGACACGATTCTATCGAGGGGTGCTCAGCATCACGCGAGGTCTCCTCGCATATGGACACCTCCTTTTCCAGGAAACGCTTTCAGTAATCCATCAAACACCCAATCATTGATCGCAAGCGAAGCCCGCTGGGGCAATATGCAATAATCCACATCTAGCAACTCTCGCAGCAGGCACGAAATGCTCCATTGACCGTCTCTGCGTCAACGATGCGCCAATCAGCCGAGAGGAACCAAGATGACAGGGGGCAAAAAGTGAGCAACGATGGGGACGCATCTCGCGTCTCACGCAAACAGAACACTGGCCGTGAGGCATTTTCGCGACAGTTGCTGGAAATGATTCCCATTGCTCCGTTTCTTGCCTTCGGGTTGATTTTGGCATGGTCCCAATTGTCACTCGAATCCGTCATCAGCCTCTCCGGCTCTCAGGCTCCGGGATTACCATCAGTGAGAAGCCTTTCGACTTGCTGCAACGGAATCGTCTTGACGATGGCCGCACTATTCATCGGGCCCGCTAAAAAAGCACTGAGCAAGGCCCGGTTTATCTGGATATGCGGTATCGTAACAAGCCTGTCCGGAGCAATGACGCTATTATGCGTCGACATCGGACTGTCTCCCGACAAATCCTATCCCGTTCTTGCGATTGCATATCTGCTTCGCGGTGCAGGGTCTGCAGCGCTTTTCCTGAAAGCCGCAGAACTCTACGGCCGTCTTCCCGGCCGTACTTGCATCATGTATCTGGGGTGGTGTCATGTTTTGGCTGCGTTTACCTTCTTCGTCGTTATCGGCATGGGAGGGTACGCTCTTTTCAACTCGAATAACGACATATTGGTCTGGCTTGGCCTATGCATCCTGCCCCTATGCGTCGCCGGCCTTACAACCATGAAACCGCAAACCGATGAGCAATGGTTAAAGCGTGACGCCGTATATTCCGATAGCATCCATACGTTGCCTTCTTCGTTCTGGCGCTTTGTCGCCATCGTGTTTGTGTTTTCATTCATCGTCTCGATGAGCTCGTCGCTTTGGTCTGGAATTACCGGAAATGCCTCCGACGGACGCATAATCAACCTTGTACGCATCGGCGCCGCCCTGTTGCTCATTTGGTCCGCCTTGGCCTTCGACGCAAATCGATTCCATTTGGGAAAAATCTACGTCACAATCGTTGCTTTATCGATTGTCATCATCTCCATGGGCTCCTTGGTACACGACCTGATCCCCGGATGGGGCACTCTTTCGGGAATCGCCATGCTGCTATTCCGCATGCTTCATTGGGTTATCTTGAGCCTTATCGTCTGCCAAAGAAACATATCGTCAATACTCGTATTCGGCATCGGCGCCGGGGCCCAAGCAATCGGCACGGGGTTCGGGGATCTCATACCCATGCTTTTCCTCCCCTCCGGTATCGATCAGCAACTTGCCCTTACAGCATCCCTCATCTGCGCAATCATCATCTTGTTCTGCGCATTCGTTCTCTTCTCAGAAAAAGAGCTTGACGAACTTTTCTCCCCTGCGAATGAAGATGCCATCGAATTCGCCGATCTGTTCGGACCCGTATTGATCAACGATATGAACCAAAAGCCTCTCAATCGCCAAGACGTTAAAAACAGTCGACCGCTTAACGATCAAGAGCACGATCTGCCTTCAACAGACGAACATCCCATGCAAACACCTGATTCGACAGCCCCGAGCAAACGTCCTGAAGAGGCTCGCGTAAAATGCTCTTTCAATGAGGCCATCATGAAATGCGCTGGCCAATACGGCCTCTCCATTCGAGAGATCGATGTTTTTCGCTTTCTTGCCATGGGCTACAATGCGCAGGCGATTGCCGAAAAGCTGGTGATCTCCTGGAACACTGTGCGCGGGCATTCCCGAAACATCTATACGAAACTCGATGTCCATTCGCGAACCGAACTGATGGAGCTTGTTGATTCCGTCCGTAAAGACGGCATGCCTGACAAAAAACGCTAACCGGCGGCTACAGCGCTTCAACCCACCGCCCAATGCGGGTCAGCGCCTCTTCGAGCACTTCGTCCGAAACGCAGTACGAAAGACGGACGAAACCTTCGGTGCCGAAGCACGTCCCGGGAACCAAGCCCACACCGGCTTCGCGAATCAAGCGTTCGCAGAACTCCTCAGATCCCATGCCGAAACGGGAGATGGACGGGAATACGTAGAACGCGCCCTGCGGCTTCTCTACATCGAACCCCATGGCGCGCAAACGCGAGACAACCAGGTCGCGGCGCGTGCGATAGGTTTCCACCATGGCATCCGGGCTTGTCAGCAAGGCGCAAACCGCCGCCGACTGCAAGAAATTCGGCACCGACGATACCATGTACTGATGCACCTTCTGGATCTGCTCCTTCACAGGACGTGCAGCGGCAAGCCACCCCAGCCTCCAACCGGTCATGGCCCACGGCTTCGAGAAGCTGTCCACCACGATGATCCGGTCTCGCAGACAGGCGTGCTCCACCGCGAACCGCGGATACGGCGATGCGCACACCTGGGCCTCGCCGCCTTCAGCTGACACCACGGGTGCGTCCGCATACACCAGACGGTTGTACACATCGTCGCAGATCACGAACATGCCGTTGGCGCAAGCCACGTCGGCCACAGCCGAAAGCGCGCGCTTTCCGTACACGCATCCTGTGGGGTTGTTGGGCGAAGTGAGCACGATGGCCTTCGTCCGCGGCGACACCACGGCATCAAGCTGCGCACGATCGAACTCGAACCCGGTTGCGCACGTATCCAGCATCACAGGCACTCCTCGGCACATGCGCACGATGGCCTCGTAAAGCCCGAACGCCGGCACGGGAATAATCACCTCGTCGCCCGGCTCAAGCAGAGCGAACAGCGTGGCGAAAAGCGCTTCGGTGGCACCGACGGTTGCTATCACTTCGTCTGGCGCATAATCCAACCCCTGCTCCGCCATATACGACGAAATGGCCTGGAGCAGATACGGCTCACCGTTGTTGGCGGGGTAATGCGTCCTGCCTTCAGCCAGCGCCGTCGGCACACACGCGCTCACTTCGGCAGGAGTGGCGAATTCCGGCTCTCCCAAAGTCAGGAGCAGGCATCCGGGTGTCGCCTTCGCCAAAGCGTTGAACCTGCGAATGCCCGAGGGCTCGATGGCATCAAGGGAGGAATTCATGGGCAGCATGCAAACCTGCTTTCATATACGCACGCGGCCGCAACAAGCGGCCGCGTTTGAAATCTTTCCCATCGCGCGCACGCGAACGGCACTGCAGCCTAGTCGCCGAATTCATGTCCGAAGACGGGGGTGGGCAGCGCCTCAATGGCTTCATGCGCATCCGCCTGCATGCAATCCGCACCCAGCTGCTGAGGATCGCGCTGTGCCATGGGCACGAAGTCGCGCACGCCGCCGGTCTTCTTGTAGGCGGGACGGATGATGCGCTTGCCGGAAACTATCTCCTCGAAACGATGCGCAGCCCATCCCGTCATGCGGGCGCAGGCGAACAGCGGCGTCAACATCTCATCCGGAATGCCCAGCGTGCGATAGACGCAGCCGCTGTACAGATCCACGTTCGCGCAGATGTCCTTGCTCTTGCCCTTCGCGGCAAGCAGCTGCGGGGTCACATCCTCGATGATCTCCAGCAGGCGAAAATCGGCTTCCGCCTCCGTTCCCGCCACCAGCTGACGGGCATACTTCTTCAGGATGACGGCACGGGGATCGGACAGCGTGTAGACCGCATGGCCCATTCCGTACACAAGGCCCGTACGGTCATAGGCCTCCTTATCCACGATGCGACGCAGGTAGTCAGCCACCTGGCCTTCGTCGGTGATGTCTACCACGTGCTCCTTGATGTCGGCGGTCATGCGCAGCGTCTTCATGTTCGCACCGCCGTGACGCGCGCCCTTCAAACTGCCTATGGCACCGGCATACGCAGAGTACGGATCGGTGTCGGAGCTGGTCAGCGTGCGGCACGTGAAGGTTGAGTTGTTGCCGCCGCCATGTTCGGCATGCAGCATGAGCATGATGTCAAGCATCTTCGCCTCGGCATCCGTGAACGAGCGGTCCGGGCGCAGCATGGACAGAATGGTTTCAGCCGTGGACTGACCCTCGATGTAATGGTGGATGAACATGCTGTCGCCATAGAACTTGTCGCGCATGACATGGTAGGCAAGCACCATGATGCGCGGCAGGCGCGAAATCAGCGATATCGCAGTATCGATCTCATGCTCGGGAGAGCGGTCTTCTGCGGCAGGGTCGAATGCATACAGCTGCAGCACGCTGCGCGACAGGCAGTTCATGATGTCGCGCGTGGGAGGCTTCATGATGTAGTTCGCCGTGAAACCATCGGGCAGGTCGCGGGCCGAATCCACCAGGCTGCGAAACGTGCGGAACTGCTCAGCCGTAGGCAGGTCACCTGCAAGCAGCAGATAGGCCACCTCTTCGAAGCCGAAACGGTCATCGGCGGCTACGCTGTCAACCAGATCGTAGAGGTTGTACCCACGGTATGTGAGCCGGCCCTGATCGGGCACCTTGTCCCCATCGAACACGATGTAGCCGTGCACGTTCGAGATGTTGGTCACCCCGGCCACCACGCCGGTACCGTCCGCATTGCGCAAACCGCGCTTGACGTCGTGCTTGCGGTAATAGTCAGGGTCAATCGAGTTCACCGCTTCGAAATCACGGTACAGGGGCAAATCGGACTTTTCAATCATCGAGCACTCCTCTTCTGCCGGGATGCGCCCGGCAGGTGGTAACACGGCGGCGCCAGGCCGCACACAACTACACGATTCGGTGGGCGAACAGGCCGCTGCGCAGCTTCGGTTCGAACCAGGTTGATTTCGGCGGCATCAGAAGCCCCGCGTCAGCTACGGCCAGAAGTTCGCCGATCTCCGTCGGGAACATGGCGAAGGCAACCGCCGGACCCTCTTCGCCGGCGTCTGCCGAATACGCATCCACGCGGCTCTGAAGCTCCGATGCACCGCGGATCCCGCCGACGAACTCGATGCGAGAATCGGTACGCGGGTCGGCGATTCCCAGGATGGGGCCGAGCACGCGGTCCTGCAGGATGGAAACATCCAACCCTGCCACCGGATCATCGCTGAGCACATCTTCGCGGGCGCCCAACCCGTACCAACGGCCATCCAGATACATGCCCACGGCACCTTTGTCTATGGGCTCAAGCGGGCCCGCCTGCGAATGGAGGATCTCGAAGCTTTCGTCCAGCGCAGCCAAGAACTGCTCCGCCGTCAATCCGCCCAGATCGCGCACGATGCGGTTATAGGGCAGAATCTCAAGCTGTTCGGCCGGGAACAGCACGGACATGAAGAAGTTGAACTCCTCGGTTCCGTCGTATCCGGGATTTTCGGCACGACGAGCCTGCCCCACCTTCACGGCAGATGCCGCGCGATGGTGGCCATCGGCTATATAGGCGCATTCCACCTGCGAGAACTCATCGGCGAAACGCTCCAGCAACATGGGCTCGGCCATGCGCCACACGCGATGCGTCACGCCGTCCTCGGAAGTGAAGGCGTACAGCGGAGTGGTGGTCCGCATGGTATCAACTAGGATGTTGATCTCAGGACGGCCGCGGTATGCCAGAAAGATGGGCCCGGTCTGCGCATCCAGCGCATCGATGTGGCGGATGCGGTCGGCCTCCTTGGCGGCCAGGGTGTTCTCGTGCTTCTTGATGACGCCAGACTCGTAATCATCGATGGAACAGCACGCCGCGAACCCGGTCTGCGTACGGCCGTCCATGGTCAGTTCGTACAGATAGAAGCACGGAGTCTCATCCTGCACGAAGGTTCCATCGACAATGCGCTCATCGAACGCACGGCGCGCGTGCGCGTACACCTCTTCGGCATACATGTCCGCATCAGGCGGAAACGCCGTTTCGGGACGGTCGATGTTGAGAAACGAAAGCGGACGCCCGGCAACCGCCTCCCGCGCTTCAGCGCGACCGTACACGTCATAAGGCAAGGCGGCCACCTGGGCGGCCACCTTGGTATTCGGGCGAATTGCAGCGAAGGGCCTAATTAACACAATGCGTCTTCTTCCCGGTCTCGAGGTAATCCTTGATTTCTTGCACGGCCATGATAGCGCAGTTGTCCTCGGCTTCGGCGGTCGAGGCGCCCAGATGCGGCAGAACAATGGCTCGCTCCATGGCCATCACGGCCGGGTTGGCGAAGTCGGTCACATAGCGTGCAATCTTGCCGGATTCCAGAGCCTGGGCCATAGCGGCATCATCCACCAAGGTGTCACGTGAGAAGTTGAGGAACACTGCGCCATCTTTCATCTGGGAAATTGCCGCGGCATCGATCATGCCCTTGGTGCTTGCTGTTGCAGGAACGTGAATGGTCATGTAATCGGATGCCGCGAACACGTCAGACAGCTCAGCCGTGAAGCGCATGGTGGGCGAAATTGCCGCGGCGTTTTCAGGTTTGACGAAGGGGTCATAGCCGATAACCTGCATGCCCAGCGCCTCCGCTGCGCCCACGACCAACCGTCCGATGGCACCCAAGCCGATGACGCCCAGCGTCTTTCCGAATATCTCTCCGCCCGCGAACTGCTTCTTCGCCTTTTCAGCGGCTTTCGCCACCTGGGGGTCATCCGCGTTGCTGCGGCACCAGCCTATGCCGCCAACCACGTCGCGGGCGGCAAGCAGCATGCCGCACAGTACAAGCTCCTTGACGGCGTTTGCATTTGCTCCGGGCGTGTTGAAAACCGGCACGCCGCGAGCCGCCAGCTCATCGAGCGGAATATTGTTCACGCCGGCTCCTGCGCGAGCGACCGCTTTCAGCCCTTCAGGCAGCTCCATCCCATGCATGTCCGCACTGCGAACCAGGATGGCGTCGGCCTGCATGACATCTTCGGTGAGCTCGTATCCCTCGCCGAACAGAACCAGGCCTTTTTCCGAAATGTTGTTGAGGCAATGAATCTTGTAAGCCATGGAGTTCACACCTTCCGCCCACCGCCGTGCGGCGCAGGCAATCATCGTCTTCCAAAACGAACGGGCGGCACCCGGCCGCCCGCTTCTGCGCAGCTACTTCGCTGCGTTCTCCAGTTCGAATTTCCTCATGAAGTCAACCAAAGCGGCAACACCCTCCAGCGGCATGGCGTTGTAGATGCTTGCGCGCATTCCGCCTACGCTGCGATGCCCTTTGAGATTCTCCAGGCCCGCAGCCTTCGCTTCAGCCACGAACTTCGCATCAAGATCGGCATCGCCCGTGACAAACGGCACGTTCATGATGGAGCGGTCCTCTTTGCGTGCGGTGCCCTTGAACAGGTCGCTGGCATCGAGGAAGTCGTAAAGCAGCGCCGCCTTCTCCTCGTTGCGAGCCTTCATGGCATCCAGTCCACCAAGGCCCTTAAGCCACGCGAAAACCTTGCCGCACATGTAGATGCCATAGCACGGCGGAGTGTTGTACAGGGATTTCGCATCCGCATGAGTCTTGTAGCGCAGCATGGTGGGAGTTGCCGGAAGGACCTCTTCTTTGATCAGGTCTTCGCGGATGATGACAATGGTCACGCCCGCAGGCCCCACATTCTTCTGAACGCCACCGTAGATGATCCCGTAGTCGGCCACGTTCACCGGCTCGGACAAAAAACACGAAGATACGTCTGCCACCAAGGGTTTTCCCGCTGTATCAGGCAGTTTGCGGAATCGCGTGCCCGTGATGGTCTCGTTCTGGCAAATGTAGACGTAGTCAGCGTCAGGCGAAACCTGCAGCCCCTCCACATCGGGCACCGCAGAGAAATTCACGTCTTCGCTGTTGGCAATGACGCGGGCGTCGCCGAACAGCTTCGCTTCCTTCCACGCCTTCTTCGACCACGAGCCGCTGACCACGTAATCGGCCACGCCGCCAAGCATCAGGTTCATGGGGATCATGGCGAATTGCGTGGAAGCCCCGCCCTGCAAGAACAGCACACGGTAATTGTCGGGGATTCCCATCAGATCGCGTATATCGGACTCGGCGGTCTCTATGATGGAGGCGAATGGCTTAGATCGGTGGCTCATCTCCATGACGGACATGCCGCAGCCCCTGTAATCGAGCATCTCATCAGCAGCCTGCCTGAGCACTTCCTCCGGCAGCACCGCCGGCCCAGCAGAAAAGTTGCACACCCTTGCCATGTCGACGACCTCCTTCTCAATTTCTCTCGAATCGCTTCACATCGGCACGCACGCCGCGCAAGAGCCTGCAGCCCTCAGACGACGGTTCCCACCATTGTACGCAGGTTCGGCATGATGCTTTATCACGGTATAGCGATAAAGCACAAAAGAGGCACGAGTGGCACGGGGTAAAGCGGGGTTAGCGGACAAAATGTGTGTCTGCTCAATTATTCAACCGAGTATGGATAT
>CALBGP010000024.1 GCA_937892845.1 uncultured Eggerthellaceae bacterium
GGCAGAAAAAAAGCGCACTTCTCGGTGCGCTCCGATGTTCGAAACATCCGATGCGGATAGTTTTTTACGAACATCACAGACGCATATCCCCAGTTCATAAGCCCGTGACACCATGGGGAGATGCCTGGGTGGTACAAATCCGGTACAAATGATTTTAACGCATCGCGGGTGCTTACGCCACATTCACATCAAGGCTGATGCTCTCCAGCTTCTTCGCCACGGCATCGGCCACGGCCTTTGCAACCGCATCGGGGTCTGCGCCCTGCGACTGCGCCAGAGCCTCCACGGCGGCCGAAAGGGCGGCAATCTGCGTCTTGAGCTCCACCGTGTTCTTATAGGCCTTCTCCGCGTTCTGCTCAGCCCAGTAGATGCAATTTCCGACCGTCGCATAGGTGGTGCCGTCCATCACCTTCCCGTTCGTGATCTTATCGTTGAGCTGCATATCGTCTTCCTCTCCATTGTACTTGATCCCGTAGTAGTCCAAAATCGCGCGGGCGTGCGCCACGCCGAACGCCCGTTGCTCGGCAACCGTGTCGCCGATTTCGTGGTCTGCGCTGTCCACGAAAAACGTCTCGAACAGCACGGCGGTCATGTTGGTTGCCCGCACGAACCACAGATGCGAGCCGTCCTTGCAACCGCGGCTGTTCTGCCCCATCGCGACGACGTATTTCTCTGCGAGCTCGGCGAGCCTCATGCCGTTCGCATCGCCGCCGTAGCTGTACGATTCCCAGCCGTCGCCCCCGCCTGCGTTCTCGTGGAACGAAACCGCGAGGTCTGCGCCGCTTGCGTTGGCCTCGTTGACCTCTTCGATGACAGAATCGTCTGCATCCGTCGTGCGGCTGCACACCACATCGATTCCGTGCGCCTTGAGCACGTCGCGGCACGCGAGCATGGTCTGCAGGTTGCCGTCCTTCTCCCGGAGCCCGTTCGCAACCGCGCCCGGGTCGCTGCCGCCGTGGCCTGCGGACAGGAACACCCTAGGCATTGTCGCCCCCGATGATGCCTTCGAAGGCCTCATAGAGGCCAGTCGATGCGAGGCCGCTTATCAGGCCAGCCGCCAGGATGTCGGGGCTGATGGCGAACTCGCCCCATACGACGATAGCCACGCCCAAGACCGCCACGATGCACGGGATGAAGCGGTTCACCGCGTCGCCCGGCACGAGGTGCTTGATGATGTAGCCAGCCGCCAGGCACACGACCAGGGCGACGGGGCTGATGTATTCCGTGATGTATCCGATGTCCATTTGTTCCTCCTTAGTTTCGAGCGATTGAGGCGTTCGCCCACATCACCACTTCTTCGAGCTTCGTCATGGCCAGCGACTTCTCGCGGCTGTCCGGGCATGCCTCGTCGATGAGGTATGCGAACTCCTTCGCTTTTTGGCGGATGCTCTGGTACTTCTCGACCTGCATTTCATCCGGCGCGTGGTACGTGAAGCTGTTCTCGATTGCGTTGTTCATGTTTCTTCCTTCCTATTTGATAACCGCGTTGTGGATTTCCTTGACCTCCCGCGCCATCTCCGAACTGCGTTTCTTGGAGTCCTGCAACGTCGTGTTGAGCGTGTCCATCTGCGCCCTCACGCCCTCCATGACCGCGTTGGTCTGCTCCTGCACCTGGGTCGCGTGCTCGTACTGCGTGAGCCAGCGGCCTTCCATCTCAGAGCGTTCGCGGTCTCGCTGCTCTCGGCTGCGCTCTTCGGCGGCCTTGCGCCGTTCGCGCTGCTCTTCGAGCCCGAGGCGCTTGTCCTGATGGCCTGCGTAGAGCGGAAGGGCCTTGGAGACCACCCACGCGCCTATCGCCACAAGCCCGAGCGCGGTAACGTACTCGGGTCCCGCGTGCGCCAGGGACTGCCCCATCGCCGAAAGAAAATCGTCCATCACATCACCTCCTTCCGCAGGATTGATGCGACGGCATCCCGCCATATCGCGGGCACCTGCTCCAATTCCCAAAGGCCGCGCCTTACCAGGTCGGCATACAACTCCGCCATCAGACAGCACCCCCTGCCACCATCGCGCCAAGCTCGGCCACGGCCAGCTTGAGCCGCGTCAATTCATCGACGTGCTTCTGCGCAGCCGCATGCGCCGCCTCTTCGGACGGCGTCCACACGTGGTACATCAGGACATGCTCATAGGCATCGTCTGGGAGCGCATCGAGCCCCGCCTTCGCAGCCGCCTCGTAGGCCTCGGGCGGTGCCCACCAGCACTCACGCAGCTCTCCGCATGTCAGATCGGGCTCCTTGATCTCGACCAGGGTCGATTCGTTGATGATCCTCATTTCCACCTCCCGAACAGCAGGCATCGGACCATGACCTTGCATGCCGAGGCGCTGCCCTCGCGCATTGGCGTGTAGATGTTGGTCTTGGACTTGCTGACGTTCTCCGTGGAATTCGCCTGGTACCCCATGACCGCGAGGCCAGCAGCGGTCATCTCCACCGATTCGTAGGGGATCGTGGCGAACTCGAACGGGTACGACGCCTGCCAGCCCTTGGCCGCATACCAGGATCTGTCGTTCCACTGCGTCCATGCGCCGCTGTTGAACGTCGCGCGGGTGTAGGCGATGGCGTGTCCGTCGCTCCACTTCGTGAAGCGCCAGATGCCGCTCGAACCCGTCGCGTGGATGAAGCCTCCCCCGCCGACCCTCGCCACGGCTGCGGCCCTGCCGTCCGCCATGATGCACACGAGCACCCTGTCGCCCTCGCATGCGGAGCACGCGCACGCGCAACGCGTGTCCATGCTCGATGCGTTGAGCCTGACCTGGTAGCTCCCGTCGGGGTTCACGGATCTCACGCTCCCCCACACATGGCGGTCGCAAGACGGCTCCGCGCCCATCCCGAACGCCGCGCTGAACTCGCCCAATGAGACGCTCACAGCGCACCTCCCTTCACCGTCAGCTTCGCGGATACGGGCACGGCCTTCGTGGCCGTGGTGGTGCACAGCACCGCCCCGGAAAGCTGGATGTTCATGCTCTCGATACCTCCCTGCCATGCGAGTGAATGCCTCTCGTATCTGACGGCGACCGCATCGTTGGGGAACACGGGCACCCATGCGTGCGTGAACTCCACGGTCTCCGTCGGCGACATCCCGTCGATGAGGAGCTCCTTCGCCATGCGCTTCATCTCCGCTATCCTCTTGCTTTGCGTATCGCCCTCAAGCTCGCTGACGTCCTTCGTGGCCGTGACCTCCCTCTTCCTGGTCGCGGTCGAATCCGGGGAAGACGGGTCGGCGTTCTCGCACGACGACCACAGGGATTCCTTGTCGTTGGAGAACCAGACCTTCGCCATGTTCGGCACTGCGTCCGCCTTCCTGCGCCTGACCTCGGGCAGCATGATCGAACGCTCCCCGTCGGAGAATGTCCAAGCTGGCGTGCATGCGGACGGGTCGATCCTCGGAACCATCTGCACAACGCCGTATGCGTCGGGGAAGCACGGCATATAGCCCGCCGCTTCGAGCAGCCAATCGACGGCGGTGAGGTAGCTGTCCGACGGTTTGAACACATGGTCCTCGGTCAGCGTGTACGCGGACGGGTCCGGGTTGTTGACGATGAGGCCGCAGTCTTCGGCGAGGGAGACGGCGGCCGACACCGCCTGGCTCCCCGCCCTCACCGTGTGGTTCTGGCCGAACTTCCTCTCCGCTAGCACGGACAGCACGCTCGTGAGGACCGCGCTGCCCGTGACCGACCCTGCGCCGTACACGGGCTCCGACACATCCATGAACAGCGTCGCCATCGGGATCTCGATGCCCGAGATGCTGTAGATGACCCTCACCATCTGGCCGAACGGCGGGAAGGCTCCTGCAAACGGGATGGTGCCCGACGCCTTGAGCGACGTCGATGACGACAGGTCGAGGGACCCGCCCTCCGTGAACATGCGGTACTCCATCCCCTCCTCGAAGCCGGGCCAGGAGACGGCGCGGTACACGATGCGGTGGTTGCGGTTTCCATCCCATATCACAGGTCATCACCGTCTATCCTCACGAGCGACACGGTGGCGGTGCCCCACCACGGCGCGTTATCGACATTCGGCTCAAGGGACAGATCGACGTCCGCATGGTACGAGTCGCCAGAGCCGCCCCTGTAGTACGCGCGCCCTCCATTCGACATGATCGCGGAGAACGCATCCGCCTCCTCAAGCGTCTCAAGCGTGCATGAGAACGTCGCCGTCTGCTCCATGTTCGACTCGTCGTCGTACGACACGGGCCACCTCCTGCCGGCGAATCTGACGCGAGTCTTTGACGGCCGCGTGACGCTGATGCTGGTCGATGGGTTCCATTTCCCCTTGGCCTTGACGCCGTTCCCGCCGTCGAGGTACCACCACGGGCTGCGGAAGGTGTACGGGACGACCGCGCGGTTTACGGAACCTATTTCGGACCGGCTCACGACCTCGTATTCGAACGGCACGTTCACAGGCGGGAACGAATCCGTGAACCACATTCCGTCTTTGAGGTTGCCGACGATGGGGACCCTCGAACCCCTGCATACGCGGTACACGTCGATTCCGACGGGGGGCACCAGGGATTCGTCGATGACGACGCTCACGGACATGCGGATCGTGCCCTCTTCGTAATCCGGCGAGAGGCCGAGGGTCGCGGCCTGCGGCTTCGCGAACTCGACCGTGAACCCCTTCTCCGCCGAAGCGGTGAGGGTGGACGACGAGCGCACCTCGACGCGAAGCGTGTACTGCTTCTCGTCGGGAAAGAACTCCGCTGCGGCGATGCTGCACGAGAGGGCGTCCACCTCGCGCGTCCATACCTCATACCCGTCGTCAAGGATCGCCATCCTGACTGATGAGAGCTCGCCCGATTCGTCCGCATACGCGAGCCGCACGGATATGGGGAGCCTGTCCACCTTCGCGCCCGGCTCCTCGATGGATACGCTCGGTGCCTGCTTCACGGTCGATACGGCGTTGCCGGACCACGGGCCGTAGTCGGCATGCGACCCCTTCGTGCGTGCGCCCCACGTGACCACCGTGCCAACCGCGAACGCGTTCTCGATAGATGCCGTCTGCGCAGACCCTGAGACATCCAGCGTCTTCCACGACGAGCCGCCGTCGGTGCTGTAGCGCACCTGCGCGGCCGTCTGCTCCGATCCGTCCAGCGGGTTGTGCCGCCATTCGAACGTGATTCTCTCGTCGGATGCAGGGATGACGGGCGGGGGCGCGACGGTGACGGGCGCTGCGGGAGGGCATATGTTGACTATCGGCTCGGACACCGCCCATGCCGACGCCAGGGATCCGCGGTAGTTCCTCGCGCGGTAGTACCACGTGCCGTCGGTCGGCGAGTCCGTGAAGGACTTCACGGTGCCCGCCACCTCGGTCGTCCCCGTCCACGACGATTCGGTTCCGGGGGTCTTCGTCTTCTGCCACCGCAGGCCCTCAGCCGTCTTCGCCGCATTGGACAGCGTGGCGGTTATCACGCCCGCGTTGCGCCCCATGGAGACGAACTTCGGCGCGGAGGGCGTGTTGTACGTCGTCCCCGTGGCCGCATACGCCGAATGGTTCACGCCGTTGTAGGCGCGTATGCGGTAACGGTAGTAGGCGTTTGCGGATGTGGTCCTGTCGGAGTACGATGCGGCCGACGCATCGAGGCTCGCTATCTGCGTGAACGATCCGCCGTTGACGGAACGCTCCACCTTCACGGCGGTGTAGGGCTTCGCGGACGTCGCGCCCGTCTTCCACGATATGCGGTTCTCCTTGTCGCTTATCCGCGACGAGGACGCACCTGTGACGGGATTGGGCGTGCCCGCCGCCGGAACCGTCAAGCTCCCCTCCGCCGTCTGGTTTATGCCAGCGCCGCCGTACCCTCCGACCTCCGTCGAATATGTTGACGCGTAGAACGAGATGCCGCGCGATGCGCTCTTCTTGGGAATGTCTATGGTTCCCGAAGCAGAGCAGCACGTAGCGCCGCTCGACGTCGTGTACCCCGTCTTGTGGGCAACGAGCGTCCCGTTCACATAGGTCTTGAGGCCTATTCCGAAGTAATACCAATCCCCGAACGTGACCTTGCTTGACCATGAGACGGTCACATGGGTGTCTGTCTGCGAGGTTATCGAGGACGTGACCTCTATCGTGTAGAACGTAGTGCCGTTCTTGTTCGTGCTCGCCGTAGCCTTCGCCATGCTATCTCCTGTTCGCCATCCTCGCCTTGAGGGCGAAGTCCGTTACCATCCTCACCGCGTCGGCCTCGGGGGTCCCCTCGTTGAGGGTCACGCCGCCGATGCTGTAGCTGGACCCGCCGTCCACCTTGACGACGGGGCTCACCTGCACGTTGACCGTCGGGCTGAGCGCACCGGAGGCCGACAGGCCAATCGCGATGTCGGCCGTCGGCGACGAGCCCGACGCGAGGACGTCCGCGATGGCGCGCGGTATCTGCTCCACCTTGGAGCGGAACGCGGGGAGGTTGTCGTCTATGCCCTCGGCGAACATCCGCATCATGTCGGGCATGTATGTGTCATCGTCTGCAAGCGGGCCTACGTCTGGCGTCGAATGATGTATGTAGCTGGATATCAATCCGGCAACAGAGCTAATCGCAGGGGTGAGGAGTATCCTTTTTGCCTCGCTGATTCCGCCTGAAAGGCTATCTACGAGATCCCATCCCCAGTCGTACGCCGAACGGGCAACGGTAAGTATGGGCGATGACATTTCTTCCACCAGAACGCCAACGGTGTCAAGGAAATCGGGCTTTCCGTCATCGATGGCACTTGAAAGCCCACTCGGTATCATTGAGCCGTACAGGGGCATCTTGGCGACCACATTATCGAGGCTACCGCTTATGCTTGCATCAAACTTTTCCGCAGCCGCCTTTCCGTCGGCCTCGAATTGCTCGACGGCTTCCCTTGCCTTGTTCTGGGCTTCTATGCTCGCTTTGCTTACGTTTTCAGGGAGCTTTACCAGCTCCGCAGACGATGCCTTGACGGCTGCCTGGGAACCCTTCGTGAACGCATCGACGAGCGGCTGCATAAGCGTCGGGTCGGCAGCAAGCTCCGCGACGAGCGTGGCCTGCTCAGGGCCCATCGCTTCCAGGTGCGATATGAACTGCCTGGTGGCATCGTCGCCCGCGCTCGCGTACAGTATCGCGAGGTTGTCGCCCCATTGGGATACGACCTCCGCGTTGTGTTCGAGGTTTGCGAGGGCATCCGCGTACGAGATGCCGGCATCGGTGTCGATGCGGTCCAGCATGTCGTGGGCCGCATCCGCCACGGAATCCATCTTGGTGCAGAAGTCGTCGAAGCTCATGCCGGAGGCGTCGAGCCTCGCCGCAAGCTCTTCAGCGGACGTGCCGCTCGATGCGAGGATGTCCGCGAAGCCGTCGTTCCCCGACACGTACTCCTGAACGGCCTCCGCATTGGCCGACATGGCCTGCGCGTTCGCATCGAGCGCCTCCGTGTCCGCATCGGTCGCCGCCGTGCCGTCGGCGATTATCTGCGTGTATCTCTCACGTTCCTCGTAGAGCTCGTCGAGCCCCCGCCTCAGCTGTTCGAGGCGGTACTCGCGACCGTCCCCGAACGACCCAGCCGTAGGGGATCCAGCCACAGGGGAGAAGGACAGCTCGGAGGCCTTCCCCTCAAGCTCTGCAACGGCCTTCTCCGCATCGATTATCTGCTTCTCGACGTCGATGAGCATCTCCGACGCAGCCTGGCTCCTCGCCGCCTCAGCCCACGCGTCGGCGTACGCCTTAACGGAATCGACTCCGTCATCGAGCTTTCCGTTGGTTACGTCGATGACCTTGTACGACGTGCCCATGACGCCGTTGAGGGTGTTGACGGCGGTAACGAGTTCGGTCTGCTCCTCTGCGGTGAGCCCGCTCTTCTCGCCGAGCCTCTCTATCGTTGATATGCACTTCTCCACGACGGCTATGTCGGCTCCGACGGACTCCCACGCCTCGGAGGTCTTCTCCGCATGGGTCGCGAGGGAGTCAACGGCATCTCCCGCTATCTCGTCGAACGAGCGGACGGATTCGGCGGCACCGTCGAGCGCCTGCGTGTCGCCGCCTATCTTCGACACCGCATCGGCCATCGCGTCGGCGGCATCCCTCGATTCGAGCGCCTTGACGGCGACCTCGGCGAGCTTGCCGACGACAGCGCCTATCGCCATGATCACGGCGAAGGGGGCTATCTTCTTGAGCGCGGTCGAAAGGGCGGCCGATGCGCCGGCAGCGAGCTTCTGCTTCTCCGTGAGTCTTCCCGTCTCGGTCGATGCGGCGAGCACGGCGATGTTCGCTGCCTTCGCGGCCTCGACCTGCTTGCGCCATGCGCCGTGCCCCTTCTCCATCGCATCCTTGAGCGACCCGTGGGCCTGGACCACGGCGTTCACCGCAACGGAGACAGGGCCGAACGCGGCCGCTGCGAGCAGCATTACGTTCAGCACGTCCTTGACGGGACCGGGCAGCCCTGCGTATGCGCCCGTGAGCCATTCGACGGCGCTGCCCAGCGCCTCGATCTGCGGTGCCATGGATTCGCCGAATTCGACGGCGAGCGCCTGGGCGTTGTTGCGCAGCAGCTGGATTGCGCCGGAGAAGCCCTCCGCCTTGCGGTCGGCCTCGCGCGCCGCGTCGCCAGCGGCTCCCCACGCATCGCCAACGCCGTTCCATGCGTCGTTGGACATGGTAAGGTTGGAGCTGAGGCCGTCGATGGTCTGCATGAGGCCGAGGATGGCCTGCTTCTGGCGCACGCCCGTGATGCCGAGCTCCTGGAGCGTTCCGTCGGCGGACCCGCCCGCCTCCTCGATGCCCTTGAGGCCCGTGACGAACGCCTGCATCGCCGACGAGGGGTCGCTCTCCCATGCGGCCTTGAAGGCCTCCGCCGTCATGCCCGCGACCTCGGCGAACGCGGCTAGCTTGTCACCGCCTGCTCCGACTGCGGATTCGATGTCGGACATGGTGTTGGAGATGGCCGTGCCCGCGGCCTCAGCGCCCTGGCCCGTCGCGGCGATGGCCGTTGACCATGCCAGCAGCTCGGGTGTGGAGAATCCGATGATGGTGCCCATGGACGCGATGCGCAGCATGACGTCCTGGATCCTGTCTTCGAGCGTGGCGTTGTTGTTGCCGAGGCGCACGAGCGCGTCCCCGTACCTGGCGAAGTCGTTCTGCGACATGTCCTCAAGGATGCCCGCCAGCTGTCCCAGCTGGGTTGCGGCATCCTCCGCTTCGAGGTTCGTCGCGATGTCGAGGTTCGAGACGGTGTGGCTGAACGCTTCGAGGCGCGACGTCGCCACGCCGAGCTGTCCGCCCATCGCCTGTATCTCAAGGAGCTGGTCCGCGCTGGTGACATGGGTGCGCGAGTACTCTATCGCGGCACGCTTCAGGGACTCGAACTGCTCTTCGGTGCCCTGGACGGTCTTGCGCATGTTTCGGTACGCGGCATCGACGCTCTCCGCCGCGCTGATGGCGGCGTATCCCGCCATGGTGATTGCAGGCGTGAGAGTGGAGTACGTGGCCCAGCCGAGCTGCTGCATCGCTCCGCCGATGCGGGAGTACTTCGAGGGCAGCGTCGTGAGCTGGTCGCCGAGGGCGGCGAGCTTGGCGCGGGATTCGTCCATGTCCGCCGACAAGCGCCTGAACGCGCCTATCTGCCCCAGGCGGTCGAGCTCCGCCCTGGCCTCACGGGCCTCCGCCTCAAGCCTGTCGGCCTCCGCTGCCGCGCGGCGGAATTCCTCGCCCGCCTCGTCTACGCCGGTCGCCCGCATCGACGATATGTCATTGCGAACATCCGAGAGCTCGGCTTCCAGAGATGCCGCGCGGCTCTCCGCCTTCGCCGTCTTCTCGGCAAGGTCGGTCATCTGCGCAGCGGCCGCATCGATTCCCCCGCGTCCTACCTCCTTCATCTGCGCGTCGAGGAGCTCTATCCGCTTCGCGGTGAGCCTCGCCTCGTCTTGCAGTATCGCCATCTTGGCCGCGGCAGCGCCGACGCTCGCGGGGTCGAGCTGCAATGCGCGCTCCGCGCGTTCGAGCTGCGCCGTGAGGCTGGACGCCGCTCGGTCGGTGTCGTCTATCTTCTCAGCGAGCAACGTGAACTCGCGGGTCTGCATGATCGCGGGGTTGGAGGATGCGAGGCGCATCTCCTCCATGTAGAGCGATTTGAGCTCGACCTTGGCCATCTCTAGCTGGTCGATGTACGAGCGCGTCTCAAGCACGCGCTTGGCCATGGTGTTCGCCTCGTCCTTCTGGAAGTAATCGGGGACGAGTTCATCCTTGTATCGGCGGATCTCTTCCATGGTCGCGCCGAGTTCGCGCATCTTCCTGATGGTCTCTTCAACGCCGTTGACGCTGCCCCAGTCGAAGTCGGCTTCGCCCGCACGCTCCGATACGGCGTTCTTGAGTTCGCGGATGCGGCGGACAGCCGCGGCGTATGCATCCGTCGCGTTGCGGGCCTTGAGCTCCGCATCCGCCGTGGCGTTGGCGACGGCCACGAGGCTCTTCGGTGCCTGCGACAGGGCCCTGTTTATCATGAAGACCTTCTGCGCCACGGCCTCCGCCTTGGCACCCACGGTCTCCATCTGCCTGCCTGCGAGCTTCAGCCCCGTCGGGTCGAGGGCCGCAGCCCTCGCGAGCGCGTTGAGGTTCTTCTGCGTCGCCCTGATCGCGCCGTCCGCAGAGCGCAGCGCGGCCTTGAGCTCGGTCGTGTCCGCGCCTATGCGTATCGTGAGTCCCTTGTATTCTTCAGACATCTGAACGTTCCTAACCGAAGAAGGCCTGTATGTCCGCCTGCGTCGCCTCCCTGGTTCCGCTGTCCTTCGGTTCGGGCGGCGTCCAAGAGTACGCCTGCATGAGGTTCACGAGGCGCATGTACGGCATGGTCTTGAGGTCGGACGTCGTGAGCCCGAGCTTCAGGCCCGATGCGTACATGTACGTGTAGGGGAGCGGGTTGCGCCCGCCCCCCTTCGCAGCGTTTTTAATCGGTGTCGCCGGCACCGGCTCGAAAAAAGCCCTTTGTTGCTTCGGACAGAACGCGGTCCGCAACCGTTCCGAGGTCGATCGGCCCCGCATCCTTCACCCATTGGGAGAACGGCGGCAGGGACTGGTCTGCGGTCTTCATGGCCGCCCACAGCGCCTTGACGCACTTGGTCCAGTTGACATTGCGGTAGTCGATGGCGAGAAGCACATCGTCTGCTGATTCCTCTCGGCGCACGACCGCGCGCCCGAAGAGCTCCTGTACGATGTCCGCACCGAACTCCTGCTCGTAGACCATCATCGTCTCGACAGAGAAGATGGCTTCGACCTCGCCGCAGCCGTAATCGAGCTTCATGCGACGCCTCCTACACGATGGCTTCGCCGGGCAGGGTGACCTTGGTCATCCACTGCTCGTAGGCCTTCTTCGAGGTCTCGGTGTTCTCGACCCATCCGTAAACAACGGGCTCACCCTTGACGTCGTAGGGGATGGCGGTGAACTTGAGCGTCACGGTGCCGGGGGTGATGTCGTCTCCCGTGGTCTCGGCACTCTTGTCGGCGCGGGATGCGGTGCAGTTGTACATCGCATAGCGGTTGTCCTCGGTGTTGCCCGAGACCTCGTAGAGCAGGGCGAACTGGACGGGCTTGGCGTTTGATATCTCGTAGTTGACGCCGTTCGCAGCCGCCTTCTCGCCGAGGAGGTCCTTGGCCATCTCGGGGGTCATGTAGGCGAACTCGATCTCGCCCGTGTAGCCGCCGTTGGTGCTGAACACCGCATATGCGCAGTTGTCGGCATGGAACGTGGACTGGCTTCCCTCTGCGGTGAGGGAGACCTTCACGCCGCCCTTGATGGGTTTGGGGGTGTCGAAGGTGTTGCCCTCCTTGAGCAGGGCGTAATGGACGTTCGAGAAACCGAACTTAACCTTCTGGTTTGTTGCTGCCATTTCTCAATCCTTTCGGAATCGGTTCTTTCATTTGACGGGTTCGCATGTCGTGAACTCGTATTCGGAGACGATGCATCCCTCGCCGCGGTCGTAGTCGCAATCGACCGTGTATCCGCCGAATGCGGACGCGAGGGCGGCACCCATCGCCTCCTGCGCATGCGCGTCGCCGATACGGGATGCGAGCTCCACGCACCAGCGGGTGACGACCGCATAGCGCCTCCCGTCTGCGAACAGCGTCTCGTCGCCGACGGGGTAGTAGACGGCCCAAGGCAGGTCCGGTGCCGTGCCTTCGGGCCATTCGAAGTAGGCGGTCGGTATGCCCGATGCGCCGCACGCCTGCATGACGGTCTCGCTTCTCACAGCCTTCCGACCTCCCCTTCCGCCTCCTCGATGAACTCCCTGAACGCCTCGTCGGCCGCATCCGCGATGTGCGGGAACGCCCGCACCCTTCCGCCGCCGACTCGGGCGTGCCCCTTCTCAAGCAGATGCGCGAGGCCCGGCACGTCCTTGTTGCCGATGACGGCCTGCGGGCCTTCAGGGGTGCTTCTCACCCTGTACGTCCAGCCCTTGATGTATCTGCCGTTCTTGCTGCTCTTGATGCCCGCATCGGGGATGTTGCGTTTGACGGACTTGCGGCCCGTCTGCGCGGCCTTCCTGACCGCACGGAGCATCCCCTGCCTGACCTTCGGGTCTATGCTGCCGAGAAGCTCTTCGAGCGTCGCGCCGAAGCGGTCTATGCCGACGTTCACATCAGCCATCGGAGAGCCTCTTCGCCAGGGTGAGGACGGTGAACTCGCCGGAATCGGACGCATCCTCCACCGTGTACTCCTCGCCTGCATAGACGGCGGAAACCTGCCCGCCGTAGTCAGCGGACCGGATCTGCCCGACCACCATCCCGCGCAGCCCGTCCGACGATGCCGCCGTGCGGTTGGACAGGGATACGCGGTAACGGTTGAAGAAGACCTCGCAGTCCTCGAACACGGGGATGACGGCACCCGCCGCGTCCTGGGACAGCGACTTGCTGCGCAGGGTCAGGGTTTCAGAGAACCTGGCCATCAGACGACCCCCAGACGCTCGGGCTGTTCATCATGTCCCGCTCAAGCTTCTCCGCCGTCTCCGCCCATGCGGCCTGCTCCTCCGCGGAATCCAGGCCGTACTTGGAGCGGACATGGGCGGCGATGAACTGCTTGACGAGCGGGTGGATGGCGGCATCGTCTGCAGGCCTCTTAGCGGGTATGCCCACACGCGAGAGCTCGGCGAACGCGCCGTCTATCCACATGTCCAGCTCGGTATCCGTCTTGGTGGATGCCGTGCGGACCATCATCCTCATGTCTTCGAGGAGGCTCATTTCTTCACCGTCTTGCGGGAGGTCTGCCGTTTGGGCTGCTCCAACGCCTCGACGACCTTGCCGGCATGCGTGGAGTTCATCTCTGCGAAACGCTCCTCCGAGACCTCGAAGACGTCTCCGACCTTGCGGGAGCATCCCGCAGCCATATCGAATATGGGCACGATGACCCTTGCCTGCATGGCCGCCTCCTTAGACGATCGCATCCTTCTTGATGGTCAGGGTCACGAGGGAGCCCTTGTCGACGACCTTGCCGTCGCAGGCCGTGACGGCCTTGATGCGGATGTCCTCGGTATCCCAGTCTTCCTTCTGCTTGATGCCCATGTCGTAGATGCTGTTCAGCACGTAGTCGGACATGTCGAAGAGGAAGGCGAACAGGGTGTCGTTCGAGGGCTCTGCGACGTAGGCGGGCAGGTAGTCGCCCGTCAGGACGACCTCGCGGCCGAGCAGGGTGCGCTCGGGCTTGCCGCCAATGCCGTAGTTGATGCGTGCGACGGGCTGGCCGTCTGCGTCGGTCATGCCGACGAAGGCCATGTAGGACTTCTTGGACATGAACCACTTGGCCCCTGCCTCGTACTGCTCGGGAAGGGCGGCCTCGCAACGGGTCAGAACGTCCCAGGACAGCTTGGTGCCCTTGCCGAGGGCGATCGCCTGGCCTGCCTCGGGGGTCTCGGAGAGGATGCCCTTGGGCTTGCCGGAACCGTCGCCGCTGATGATCGCGGACTCCTTGGCGCGGACCATGGCCTTGGCAACGGACTCGGTGAACTTGTCCTCGAACACGGACAGGGCCATGGCGTGGGATTCCATGGTCAGGGCGACTTCGCAGCGCAGCTTGTGGTGGACGAAGTTGATGCTGGTCGGTGTTGCAGCCTTCTGGGCATCGGAGCTCGCGCCTTCTGCGACCCAGGATGCCTCGGGCTTGAAGGTTGCGACGGGGTACTGGACGCCTGCGGGAACGCTTGTCTTGGTGACGAGCGGCAGGATCATGCCCAGGCTCTCGGCCTTCTCGATGATGCGGTTGACCACGACGGTGGGGATGAGCACACCCAGGTCGGAGGTCTTGGTGGTCTGGTCCTGTCGGTACTGCATCACGGTGTCGTTCATCTTGCGGGTGAGGACGAAGTCCTTGAATGCGGTGCGGTACTCCATGGAGTCGATGCCCTCTTCGGCGGGAGATGCCGCTGCACGGGACATGACGGCCTGGGATCCGCTCACGACGGTGCCTGCGCCTGCGGCGACGGCTGCGCGCTTCTCGGAGCGGAGGCTTGCGGCCAGGGAACGGCGCTCCGCCTCGTCGGCGATGACGGCGGCCTCTGCACGCAGGGTTGCGGTGTCAACGGCGCACTCGGGATCGAGGCACAGTTCGGACACCATGTTCTTGCGCTGCTCGAACTGTTCCGCATCGAGGGTGCGGTACTGCTCGGCAGCCATGGGTTCGAAGCTCATTGCTTCCTCCTTAGACTAGCGAGATGAAAGCGGCTATGCGCTCCCTCTCTTCCTTGCACTTCTCGCGCTCTGCAAACTCCTTGCAGACCCTCTCGATCACTCCGTCGATGGAGCGCGAATGTATGTCCGTCGCGTCGTTGGCAGGGAGGCTGACAACGGACACGTCGAATACCTTGGAGATTTTGCTGATGGTCGCCGTGCGCGTCGCGGGGTTGAACGAGTAACCGTCCAGCGGCACGGTGAAACCCAAGCTCATGCGGTCCATCAGGCCGTTTCTGATGGCCTCGTAGGTGTCGCGCCCGAGCTGGCTTCCGCCCAGGTCGGCCGTGACGTGCAGGCCGCGGGAGTCGAGGTCGAGACGGAGCGTCGCGTTGCGGGTGCGCGCCATCACGGCCCCCTCATGGTTGAGCTGGAATATGACGTCGGAGAAGTCCGTCCCCGCGAATGCGGATGCGAGGATGACCTCGTATTCGTCGGAGAACCCAATGCGGTACGGCACATCCACCGTGGTCGCGTATCCCTCGACGATGTAATCCCCGTCCTCCGACTCGACGGGCTGCATGAGCGCGAAGCTGCGGTATTCGCGTTCCTCTCGGATTGGCATTTCGATCTCCCCTTACAGCGAATTGTCTATGTCCGCCGTGTCGTACTTGTCCGAATCCTTCTTGGTCATGTCGATGCCGGGCTTGTCCTCGTCGGCCGGGTACTTGTTGAGCATCGTCGCCGCTATGTACTCGCCGCGTATGACGCGGACCTGCCCCTCGCCGTCTGGCAGCGGGGGCATCTGGAGGATCTCCCGTGCGTCGTCTATGCAGAACACGCCTCGGTCGAGCATGTCCCGGATCATGTTCCGCTTGGATGCGGAGGTCGCGTATTCGAGGCGGTTGCTTGAGAACATCACGCGGTTGTTGATCCGCTCGCGCTGCGTGTAGAGCATGTGCGACAGGCCTTCGCCGAGCTGGATCGCGAACGGCTCTATCCGCCCTTCGTAGTAGGCGTTCCAGGCGTCCTCGTTGAAGTGGTTCGTCAGTATCTCCTCGTTGATGCCGAAGTACGTGTTGACGGACTTCTCGATGCGCGCCATCTCCCCGTCGGAGATCGTGTAGCTGTACGGCTTTATCTGCTCCACGGACGTGAACGTCTGGTCGTAGAGCACGATACCCGAATCGTTCTTTGAGGAGAGGTTCTCCGCGGAGAACGCCTTGCGCTTCTTCTCCAGGTCCTGCTCGCGCACCTGGCCCGCGACCTGGCCGATGAACCGCACGGAGGAGCCGTTCTTGATCGCGTTCTTCTGCGCCTGGCGCTGGTAGTCGATTAGCTCCATGGTGTCCTGGAGGACGTTCGGGGAGCCGAAGAAGTCCGACTCGTACTGGTATTTCGTGATGAAGCACACTTCGGACAGCTCGATTGACGCCGTCTCGCCGTTGGGGAAGTTGAATCGCACGTACGGCTCGCCTGCGTACTCCACGATGTCGGCGGTGGAGAACTTGAGGGGCCAGAGGCCCGTCATCGTCACGCCGTCCTCCCCGTACTCGGGGACTATCGCGCACGTCGTGTCGCATTCGAGTATGGTTGCCGTGCGGTAGAGGAACTGCGGCCATGTCTGGAAGTCGTTGGGCGACGTCTCTATGGCGCGCCTGATGCGCGGACGCGCATTCCCGAGCACCTCCGGCTTGAGCTTCGAGCATCCCGTGGCGAAAGCATGTATCGCGGAGCGGGTCATCGCCAGCTCGTACATGCCGCCCGAATACGTGGAGAACACGGGCGAATAGTCCGTGAACGTCGAGAAGGCGCGGCCGACTATGCGCCTGCCGTGCCTCGGAGCGAGTATCTTCTCAAACAATCCCATGGCTTCAGGATGCCACCCCGCAATGCGCTGCGGGAGGTGTCGTTTCGTGCCGCTACCCGTCTATCCACGTCCTGTAATCGTCCATGAGGTCGCACAGCACCTTGTAGGCGCATATCTCGGCCACGAACCCGTCTATGCGGTTTCTCGGGTCGAGCTCCTTCTTGAACGGCTGCACGTTGCCGTTCGCGTCGGTCTTGACCATGACGTTCATGCGGCACCATTCGTTTATCGGGTTGTGGTTGTCCACGATGCGGTTGGCCTTGTAATCCGCCCTGATCTGCTTCATGGGCTGCGACAGCGTGAGAGCGCCCTGGCGCACGGGTATGCACCTGCCCTTGCCCGCGAACGCCTCAAGGTCGGCCTTCACGGAGTCGTCTATGTGCCACGGGTCGAATCCCACCGCGTACGTGTATATGCCGTACTCGTCGCGGATCTCCGTGAGCCAGTCGATGAATATGCGCTTGTCCACCTTGTTGCCGGGCACGGTGCGCAGCAGCCCGCGGGACATCCACAGCTCGTAGGGCACGCGGTCGCGCCCCTGCCTGTCGCCGTCCTCCGAATAGGAGAGCACCTGGTCCTCGGGCATCCAGTACATCGAGGTCGAGTAGATGCGGTCGTCGTTCGGGCGCATCATCATCAGGCAGCACGCGTTGAGGTCGATGGTGTCCGCCGCGTCGAAGCCCGCTATCGCGTAGGTGAAGCCCATCTCGCGGATGTCGAACGTCTCCTCGTTGACGGCCTCCTCGAAGCCCAGCCACGCCGTCGCGGAGTTCTCGGGCATGTTGAACTCCTTGGTCATGACGGTGGGAAGGTAGCTCGGGTCTTTCTTCGCCTTCTCCACCTGCTCGCGCAGGTACTCCCGCTTCTTTATGGTGCCCAGCCCGGGGTTGGCCTTGATCCAGCAGGATTCGTCCTTCCACTCCTCGCGGTCGTCGAGCTCGTAGATGAACGGGAGGAACGTGTCGTCCTCTATCTGGCCCTCCAGCCATCGGGCGGCGTAGTCGTACTGCGCATCGAAGATCCCGTTGCGCACGAAGCCGTTCGTGGAGATGACCCACAGCATGGGCTGCTCGCGTGCGCCCATTGCCTGCTTGGTGAGGTCGTACAGGTCGCGGTTCTTGATCGCGGAGAGCTCGTCGATGACGCCGAAATGGGCATCGAGGCCGTCCATGTTGTCCGTCTGCGACGTGAGCGGCTGTATGTAGCCCATGTTGGCATCGCAGAATATGTCGTCGGAGCGTTTGCGTATGCGCTTGGCTATGGCGGGCGACTGCTTGCGTATGCGCAGGGCCGCGTTGAATGCCAGCTTCGCCTGTTTCTCGCTGTTGGCGACGTTGTACACCTGCGGTGCGCCCTCGCGGTCGGCCATGAGCATGTATATCTCCAGCGCAGCCGTCTCGGAGGTCTTGCCGTTCTTGCGCCCCTCGATGGTCAGAACCTCCTTGAACTGGCGGTTCCCGTCCTTATCGACGAACCCGAAGGCGCACTCAATCCTCGCCTTCTGGAAAAGGTCGAGCTTGAACGGCGTCTTAAGTTTTCCCGACGGGTAGCAGCAGAACCTCTCGATGAACTTCACGGGGCGCTCTGCGGCCTCGATGTCGAAATGCCACTTCCTGTAGCCGTCCTTGAACCTGGGCAGCATGATCTCGGCCAGCTTGCGCATCTTGTTAGATGCGGTTATCTTCCCGTCGGCGATTGCGCGGAGGTACTTCTCCGCATCCGACTTGCGCTTGGCCATTATGCTAGGAAGGCGTCCAGATCGTCCTCGGTGTTGACGGCCTGGGCGTTGAGCGCCCTCTTCAACGGGGCGAAGAAACGCGCCTTGTCCGCGTTCAGCTTGTGCACCGTGTTCACGACGGGGTTCTCCTTGAGCCCCTTGTCCGTGCGGATGAAGTAGCCCTCCTTCTCGATGCGTGCGTTCAGGTCATCGACCTGCTCGGACACCACGCAGTACCCCCACAGCAGGTCTGCGGTAAGATCGTCGAGCTCCGTGAACAGCGCGGCAAGCGTCGTATAGCGTTTGTCGGCCCTCTCATTGAAGTCCATCCATGCCCCTTCTCACGATGTTGCCCTCCGCATCGAACGACACTCGCGGCTCCGCAGCCGCCTTGCGCTCCGCGTGCTCCTTCGCATGGCACTCGCGGCACAGCAGCTCCAGATTGGAGAAAGAAAGCGATACGGCAGGGTCGTTGATGTTCGCGGGGGTCAGATGGATCTTGTGGTGTACAATCGCACCTTGCGACAGCACCCCGTTCCTCAGGCACCGCTCGCATAGGCCGTGGCGGAGTTCGTAATACGCCCGGCGCGTGTTCTTCCACGACTTCGACTTGTAGAAACCGCCTGCGAACTCACGCGCCACGTGCAATCACCCCCGTAATTGATTCGATTTTCTTTTGATTCCCTCCGAATTAGGAGGGTTCGTTTCTTGTTTTTGAAATTAACTTTTTCGCGGCGCATCTTTTTTTAACTTCCCCCCGCCGGTCCCCATGAAACGGACACATGTTCGCATACGGGGGGGTATATGCGCACGCGTATACACCTGCGCACGCGCCCGCGCCTCTGTCTTTCGCGCGCATACCCCTACCCCCTACCCTATCCCCTACCCCTATCCCTGCCCACGCCCTGCCCATGCCCCGCCCATGCCCCGCCCATGCCCCCTACGCACGCACGCGCGTGCGCTATACGCGCGTATACACATAACGACGCACAAAAAAAGCCCGGCATAACGCCGGGCTCCATCAAGTCCGCTACTACTCCAACGTATCCAACTCGCTCCGGACGCGTCCTAGCTCTTCCCCCAACGCCGCAGCGCGGCGTTCCAGCTCCAACCGGCGCGCGGCTTTTATTCGTTCTGCGTCTTCGTCGTCGTCTCCGATGATCAACGCCGCCGCCGGCACAACATCCGACGGCATCGCGCACAAGCTCCAGCCGCACACACCCAACATTCGAGCGACGTTGCCGGCACTTGGATCCGTTCCGCGCGTCGCAGTCGCACTAAAGTAGTTCGAACTCTTCCCAAGTGCCGGACCTATTGCGCTCACGCGTATATCTGCGGTCTCCGCTGCATGTCTGATCGCTGACAATGCATCCATAAACCCCCCTTTTCATTCGATTCATCAACGATATTTTAGCATCTTCGGTAAATTTTTTTTAGGCCTCTGACCTGCGAAAACATATCAAACCTAACGAATCGTTGCGTAAATCTCAAAAATTATTGTTGCAATCTACTAAACGATTGTTTATTATGAGGTCACACCGAATCGGCGGAACGAAAAAACCGAATCGGCCGCACCTTGAAAACTGAAACGTCGGAAGCGCACTCAAGCGCGTCGGGCATCTGCGATGACACCAAACAGGGATAGCGGATCGGGAACGCGCTCGCATGCCGACGGATGCGGCGGGCTCTAAGCAGCGCGCTCCGTGACTTCGGAAGCGCGTTGCACGGGGTCCGCCCCAAACGGGAATTCGCTACCGGCAGGACCTAGGAGGACCTATGGAATTCCCTATGGAGGTTGTGCTTGAGGCTGTGAAGGCAGCGGAGTTCGTCGTGAAGCTTGCGGCGTTCGCCGTGAAGATAGCAGCGGCGCTCTTGGAGCTGGTCGAGGAGGCAAAAGCCCTCTTGAAAGTGAAAAGGGCGCGCCATAGGAGGCACACCCTCTAACCCTCGACGGGCGGTTGAGTTTCGCGACGATGCCGCCCGTTGTGTCCTGCACATTGTACCACAAAACACGAGGAGACGACATGAAAGCTACGAACCTGGAATCCGCGAAGCGCGTCGTGTTCGCGGCCACCTACCCCGATACCCACACGATGAAACCCGAGGACCTCGACGCCCGCTATGGCCTGGATGATCTGGGTAACGGCGCGTGGCTGTTCACCGACGAGGACGGGACGCGCCGCGTGCTCGTCCCCCCGGCGAAGCCCCGCAAGCGCAACGGCGAGGTTCGCGAGAACATGCCGAGCTACCCGGCCGAGGACTGGGCCATCTGGTGCGAGGTGCTTGCCATCCTGGCGAGCGACGCAGACCCCGCGGCCGCAATCGACCTTGCCGACGCTGTTGCGGAGACCATCGCGCACGACAAGCTACGCCACAAGGCCGAACGAGAGATAGCCGCCTACTACAACCACGCAGCATAAGGCGCTTACGGCCTGCCGGCTCATGGAGCCGTCAGGCACGTGGGCACCCACGAGACGACACGAGGAGAGGACGCATCATGACCACCTACACCGACCGCGAGAACATCGAATACTGCCAGGGCGTAGCCGCAGACGTTGAAGAGGCTTGGGAATCCGGCGAGCTGTCGGAGTGGCTCGACCAGGCCCTTGAGGTAGAAGTCATCTCGACGCTCGACGGGACATATCGCGGGGCGCACGTGTACGTGACGCTGGGCGGCCCGTCCGTCTACGTGGATACGGAATGCGGGAGCGTCATCCTCACGCATTCCGGCGGATATGCCGACTGGGACATCTACGGCCGCGCCGTCGATGGGCTCGACGAGCTTATCGAAGAGATATTCAACTGCCGATAGGGAGGGGTGCCGCCATGGGATGCAAGCTGGAGCTTATCGCGGCAGACGAGCGGAGCCGCAGGGCGTTTTTCGGGAACGGGAAAGACCTGATCGTTTCCGTCGGCGTCTGCACGCACGAGCGCACGAGGTACGGCGTCATGACGCGCATGGTCGAAAGGGGCGAGGTGCCCCGCTTCATGGATGAAACGCTGACATTGACCACGCACTACACGGGAGACGACAGCGCATATCCGTACAGGTACAACCCTGGAATCATACCGGACGGGGGTTTATTCGGCGGCCCGTGCGTCGATGCCGGCTGGTTCATGGAGCCGACCGCCGACAACGTCCGCCGCTTCCTCAGGGCCGTTGAGAAGCTGTACGACGAGGAGCACGGGGCATAGCTTCCGGCTTGCCATCTTGGGCACGCGAGATGGCAAGCACGGGCGCATATGCGCACGAAGACGCGACGAAGGAGGAAGACCATGGAGGACAGGAAGCTCGAACGCGCCACCGAGGCGGCGGCGAGGGCCCTGGAGGGCAAGGGGCGCATCGACGAGGTGCTGGAGCAGCGCCCCGGCTGGATCGTCGGCAATGGATGCGACGGGCTGGTGATCATCCGCGTGAGGTATGCGGAGGACGGCCTGCCCGAGGAGCGGGAGGACCGCCAGGGGTTCGAGCGCGTGGCATCCGGGTACATCGCAGCGCACGCCGGGGACCTGGAGAATTGCGAGGTCTATTTCGACAGCGCGGACTTCCACATCATGGGCGAGCATGCGCTGATGAGGCACCACGTCAATTGCTTCTGCTAGCACGTCACGATGCGCGTACGGGCGGCCCCCTGGGTGCCGGAGGCCGCTACGTGGGCACACGAGGAAAGGAACGGCATGGACAAGACAGAGAAGGCGCTTGAGAAGGCGCTTGAGGAGCGCAACCGCTTCGAGGCTGCGCTGATCGGGGAGGCCAAGCTTCGCGATGCGGAGCGCGTGCGGGCGGACCGCCTGGAGCGCGAGCTGGAGGCGGTCCGGCTGGAGAAGGCCGCCCCGGGAATCGACCGCGCCGCGTTCGACCATGCAGCCGCCGAGCTGGCCAAGGCCAAGGACGCGCTGGAGAGGGCGAGGGCGGAGCTCAAGGCCAAGACACGCGAATGCACGGCGCTATCGCAGGAGGCGGCACGCCTGAGGGAGGAGCTGGAGGAGGCGAAGCGGGAAGCGCCGAAGGCGCAGGAGCCTGCGGAGCCGATGCGCGACCTCGCGCCCGAGTTCGGCGAGGGCCTGGTGACGGTGCGCGAATGGGCCGAGTCCCTGGCGGGCGTGCATGTGGACACCGTGGGCAGCTGGCTCTGGGTCACGGGCGACACACGCGCCCACAAGGACGCGCTGAAGGCCGCCGGGTTCCTGTTCAGCGCGAAGAAAGGGGCATGGTACTGGAAGCCCGCGGGATCAGCGCCCAAGACCCGCCGCGCCCGCTACGGGTCCGTTGACGCCCTGAAGAGCCATTGGAGCGCAGCATGATGGGGATATGCCTGGCGATGGCGCTGTGCTGGCTGGCATGGGTGGCCTGGCTGCTGTGCATCATAGCGGATGCCAAGCTTGAGCTGGCGAGGGCGCGGCGCGAGGCCGAAAGGGTGTCCCCTGAAAGGGACTGGTAGGACAGCGCCCCTCGCAAACGCGGGGGCGCGAATATAGAATCGCAAACATGGCGACGTGAAGCAGGAGGAAATAATGGACAAGGCATACCGCATCAGCATCTGGCACGAAGACGCGAAGGGACCGCACGAGCCCGTGCATGAGAGGGACTACGCATCGGAGGACGAGGCACGCAAGGCGTTCGAGGAGGCTGCGCAGAAGGTCCGGAACGATTACGAGCACGACCGCAGGTACGGCCACATCTCCTACCGCAACCTGCCCGAGACCCGCTACTTCGCCAGCCTCACGATGATCCCGCTTGACGAGTACGGCGACCCCGTGGACTCCATGGAGTGGGACGAGCTGGACGACGCATCATGGGGATACGAGGAGTCGGAGGCCAAGGCGGACCGCGACTGGCGCGAGGAGCAGTGGAGAGCCGGCTACGTCATAAACCACTGGGACGATCCCGTGGAGTTCGCGGCGTGCGTGCCCCTGATGGACGATGACGTGCGCGAGGAGGTGCACATGGAGCTCGCGCCGTGCACGGACCAGGAGTTCTTCGACCGTTACTGCGAGCTGCACCTGGAGAAGTTCGGAGACGACTTCGAGCCGAACAAGGTCAACCCGCAATGGTAGGGGGACCCATGCTTGACAAGATCGCAGCAAAGGCAGTCAACGACTCTTACACGACGGATGGCGGCAGGACCATGGTCCCGACGCACGACGGCCGATGGCACGACGACGACGGCGAAACATGGTACCTGGTGTACCCGTATTTCGTCGATGACCTGTCGTATTCAGCCATCGACGATGCATTCGACGCCATTCTCGGCGCATTCCTGGACCAGGACGACGACGAAGGCGATATGGTCCTCAAGAGAACGGCGCTCCTCGAATTCATGGACGCGAGGATGGAAGCCTGGCAATAGCAGGAAAGCCCCCTTCCGGGGGCTTTTCTCATTTCGGGGACAGCTTCCCGCCCACGAGCGCCATCGCAGACGCCTGGACGGCCCTGCACGCCTGGGCCACCTCGATGCCGTTGCACCCGAGCTCGTCCGCTGCATGGCAGATCGCCGTCACAAGTCGCTCGATGTTGGCCTGGGACACGATCTCAGGGCCGCTGCCCTGCTCCTTCTCCGTTTCCATCTCCACCTCCGAGTATGTCGTCTACGCTGCACCCCACCGCGCGGCACACGAGGTCCCACGTGTACAGGGAGCCAGCCATGTCGCACCTGCGTATGCGCCTGACCGTGGACAGGGACAGCCCCGTGACCGCGGAAAGGTGCCTCACGGACACGCCGCGCTCATCCATGATCGCGCGAAGCCTCTCAGCGGTCCCCATCTCGCCTCCAATACGGGCAGACGGTGCCGTCTGAGCCGACGTGCAGGCACCCCTCGCGTGCGCACAGCTCGCGCAGGCACGCGTAAAGGGGCGTTCCGTCCTCAAGGCCGCACGCAAGCGGCAGCGACTCGCCGCACGTCGCACAGCACCGTCCATCACGCGTAGTCACCGCGCCTGCGTCCCTTCTCCTCGACAGCCGCACGCCCGCGCGCGACATCCGCGAGCGGGAACTTGCGCAGAAGCCCCTCGCACGCGTGCACGCAGTCCCACGTCTCCTCGATTATCCGCTCCGAACCCTCGCACACGGCCGCACGGGCGGCCTCCTGCGCCTCCTCGCACACCTTGAGCGCCTGCGACTCAACCGTTTCGGACGCCGCACGCAGGTTCTCGGGGAACGAGTATGCCATCCCCAGGGACTGAGCGCCACCTTGCTTGCGCACGCATGCGGCCACGGCCGCTGCGAACTCGTGCTCGACCTCCTGGCGCACGAACTCCCAGCACCACTCCTCGCATCGCTCCCTCGCGCACCCGTTGCACTCGCCTATCAGGCGCATGACGCGAGTTACGTGCTCGCCTATCATCTGCCGACCTCCTCTATGATCCTATCCAGGCACTCCCTGGCCTTCAGCAGGTCCTCAAGGCCGTTCTTCAACGGCCATCGCCAAACATACTTGAACGCGCAGCCCCACCAGTAGGCCGTGCTGTTCGTCACATCTGCGCCGTACATCATGGATGCCATCGCGCGGTCGCATGTGACCTCTCCGTCGCCCTCATAGTGGCGCGGGTTGCGGACGCTGTCCGCCCCGCAACCGAACGGAAGGCGGCTGCGCTGCAACGCCTCCAGCTCGTCCTTCGCCTCCCTCCAGCTGACGAACATCGTCACCGCCGCAGCGAATGCGACGGCGAACAGCAGCGCAAGCACGGCGATGAATATCTCCTCTCCCATCATCACTCACCTCCGTATTCCATCGGGCAATCTTCAAGCGGTTCCGCAATCGAATCTGAGCCGATGTAATCGCAGCAATCCCATGTGATGTTCCAGTGGTAGCATTCCTCGCATCGCTCCATCGCCTCAGGGATGACCGTCTCGGCGTTCCACTCCAGGCGCATCACGACATCGAACGATCGCCCGCAGACGGGGCAGGCGAACGTTGCGGCCGCGCCGTCGATAGGGTAATCCTCCCGATCCCACAGCGCATCTTCGGGGTCGAACTCCCATCGCCCGCACCACGGACATCTGACACGTGCGCTCATTCCCCCACCACCTTCGCACCGCAATAGATGCAGAAACTCGGCTTCAGGTCGTTGCAGATCGGGCTTCCGCACTCCGAGCAAAACCATACATACTGCTTGCACTCTGCGAATACTTCCGACTTGTGACGCTTCCCGTCTGTATCCATGCGGCATGTCGGGCGGTCTATGAGGTCGGCGAACAGCTCCACGGCGGCGCGGGCGGCGAAGTGGCTCGTCGCGTAATGCAGCCCCGGCCTGTAGTCGTTCGCCGCTTCGAGGATGCGGCTGAAAAGGGCACCCGCTTCTTCCGGTGTGTCGATGATGCCGTGCCCGTCGCCGAGGTCGGACACGTCCAGCCCCCGCAGCGCCTCGGCCACCTCTCGCCTTCTCTCGTCGCTAGTCATCCTCCACCACCTCCGCACCGCAGCTACGGCAATAGCTCGCATCGAATAATTGAAGGCACAGCGTTTCCAGCACATCATTCATCGGCTCGTTGTATCCGCATTCGGAGCACACGAAGCCGTAGGTTCCCTTGCCGATGATCTTGTTGTAATCGTCCGCCCTGTTCCTGCACGTCCGCTCGGGGACGTACCGCCTCCCGTCGTCCGCGCCTTCGTGGGACACCTCGACGTATTCAGGCCATTCGCCGTCCCAGTTCGCGCCCAGCACGAGGCTCGTGTGGCTCATTGTCCCGCTCCTTCCACGCGTGCGCCGCAGCCTGCGCAGAACGGCAGCATCTCTCATGATTCCTCGCCGTACTCCGTCACCGCATCGCGGTAGTGCAGCATCTCCCCGCACTCGGAGCAGACGCAGACGTAGTGCGGCAACGGCGAGCTGCCATCGTCGCAGTAACGTTCCTCGGCGCGGCACGTCCGCTCTTCCGGCTCTATAAGGTCCGCAAGGCGAGTACAGACCTCGGATGCATGGAGGCAGCGCCCTGCCCCGCATGCCTGCATCACGTCGTCTATCGGCGCGGGAAGCTCGCCGCACGCGATGATGCTCCAGGATGGGACAACCGCCTCGTATTCGACCGCAAGTTCCCGCAGCCTCGCCGCGACCTTGCGGCGTTCTTCGTCCGTCGGTTTCATCGTTTCTCCTTCGGTTCGGGAAATGCAGCTTCGAGCGCGGCCGACAGGAA
>CALBGP010000025.1 GCA_937892845.1 uncultured Eggerthellaceae bacterium
CAGGCCTGGTCAGATGGTTATCCATAGACGATACGTCTTCACCGGAATTGTCGAATAGCACGGTTCCGTCGCTGTCGATGAGCGTCACGCGCACACCGGAAGGTGCGAAGGATGCGGCCTCCTGGACGTCTTCGACGGCGGTCGGAGATGCGGGATCGTCGACGCGCTCGGCGATAGCCGAAGCCTGATGGGTCAATTCGGCAGCTGCCTGCCGGTCGAGTGCCACATAGATGACGCCTGCCAGCAATGCGCAGCACACGATCACCGCCACCGTCGTGGAAAGGGTCATGGCAACGGCAATGCTGCTCGACAGGCGGCGCTGTTTGCGAACGGTCATACTGTCCTCGGTCCATGCAATGGGACTGAGTCCGCAGGCGCGGAACACCGCATCGTTTTGCGAAGCGGACGTCAGTCCTCGGTTTTCAAACGATATCCCACGCCGCGCACCGTCTCCACCAAAGCGGCCGCAGACGCATCAGCGGCGGAAAGCTTCTTGCGCAGCGTTTGGACGTGCGCATCGACCGTGCGGGTTTCGCCCGCAATGTCGTAGCCCCAAACGGCATCGAGCAAACGGTCACGCGTGACCACCAGGCCCTTGTTGCGCATCAGAAACGCCAGCAGGTCGAACTCCTTGCGCGTCAGCGAAACGTCCCGGCCTCCAGCGCGAATCACATGCGCAGCCTCATCGAGCTCGATGGACCCCACCTCGAGAACCTCCGACTCGAACTCGGAGGGAGCCTGCGTCGCGATGCGCGCACGGCGCAGCAGGGCGTTGACACGGGAGAGCAGCTCCATCATGCCGAAGGGCTTCGCCAGGTAATCATCGGCGCCGGCATCAAGGCCGCAAACCGTGTCGAATTCGGTGTCCTTCGCCGTGAGCATCATGATGGGAACGGCGGCGGTGTCCTTGCGGCGCCTCAAGCGGGTGCAGATGGAGACGCCGTCTTCGCCCGGCAACATGACGTCGAGAAGGATGAGCTCGGGTATCTGCCTATCAAGAGCGGAATAAAGCTCCGCCGCATTCTGCATGCCTTCGGCGGCATAACCCGCCTGCGTCAGCGTGTACAGCGTCAGATTGCGAATCTGCTCATCATCCTCAACGTAGTAGATCATGAAATTACCGTTCCCTTATAGTGACCAGTCACGGCATATTCTACCCATTCTGCAATGTTTTCAGCATGGTCACCGATGCGCTCGAGGTACTTCGCCATCATAAGAGCATCGACAAGCACCTCCGGTGCATCGCCTGCGCTGCGAATCCCTTCAACCACATCCGATTTCAGGCGGGCGAAGTCGGCGTCCACCTTCTCATCCATCGCCATGATGTCGCGGGCGGCTGAGGCGTCACGTGCCACGAACGACGCGATTGCCGCGTGCAGCATGTCGCGAACGTGTGACCCCATGGCCTCCAGGTGCTCAGAAATGCGGGCGTCCATCTCATCTGCGAGCGAAGCGGAGATTTCGGCGATGTCCGCCGCCTGGTCGCCGATGCGCTCCATGTCCGCCACCATGCGCAGCGCACCCGATACGATGCGTAGGTCGTGCGCCACGGGCTGCTGCGTCAGCATGATGCGCAGGCATAGCCCTTCGATATCGCGCTCCATGCGGTTGATCTCCGCATCGCCGCGCACGATCGCCTGCGCCGCTTCGGCATCGCGAGATTGCAGAGACGCCAGTGCGCCGCGCACGGCCTCCTCGATGGCTGCGCCCATCACCAGAAGCTGGGCGTCGAGCTGGGAGAGCTCCTCTTCGAATACGGTCCTCATAGATCTTGGCTCCTTCCGAAAATCAGCCGAAACGGCCGGTGATGTAGTCTTCGGTCTTCTTCTGGGCGGGATGGCTGAACAGCGTTTCGGTCTGGTCGTACTCAACCATGTCTCCGAGCAGGAAGAATGCGCACATATCGGAGACGCGCACGGCCTGCTGCATGTTGTGCGTGACCATGACCACGGTGTAGTCGCGCTTGAGCTCTTCGACCAGATCCTCGATGCGGCCGGTTGAGATGGGGTCGAGTGCGCTGGTCGCCTCGTCCATCAGCAGGACCTCGGGCTGCACGGCCAAAGCGCGCGCAATGCACAAACGCTGCTGCTGTCCGCCGGAAAACGACAGTGCATTGCGGGAAAGGCGGTCTTTGACCTCGTCGAAGATGGCGGCCTTGCGAAGGGAGGTCTCCACGATCTCATCGAGCAGGGCCTTCTTGCGAATGCCGTGGGTGCGCGGACCGAACGCGATGTTGTCGTAGACGCTCATAGGGAACGGATTGGGCTTCTGAAACACCATGCCCACGCGTCGGCGAAGCTCATTGACGTCGCTTCCCTTCGCGTAGATATCCTGTCCATCAAGCAGCACCTTGCCGTCCACTCGGCAACCGGCCACCAGGTCGTTCATGCGGTTGAGCGTGCGCAGCAGCGTGGATTTGCCGCAGCCCGAAGGGCCGATGAACGCCGTTATCTTGTTCGCGGGGATGTCCATCGAGATGTCATGCAACGCGTGGAAATCGCCGTAGTGCAGATTCAAACCATCTATCGAGATCTTCGCCGGAGCGGAATTCGCCTCAAGCATCCATATGTCCTTTCATGACTTTCTTCGCAATTAGGTTCGCCACCGCATTGATGAGCACGACGATGACGAGCAGGACCACGGCGGTCGCGTACGTTTCGCCGATATGCAGACCCTCGCAGGAGAGCACGTACATATGCACGGAAAGCGTGCGTGCGCTCTCGAACAGACCGCCCGGAATCTGGGCCATGGTGCCGGCGGTGTAGATCAAAGCCGCCGATTCACCGACGATTCGGCCGATGGAAAGGATGATTCCTCCCAGGATGCCGGGCGTGGCGGGCGGCAGAACCACCTTGAGCACCGTGCGCAGACAGCCGGCACCAAGACCGAAGCTGCCTTCGCGATACGCATCGGGAACAGCCAGCAGCGCCTCTTCGGTGGTGCGCATGACCGTGGGCAGAACCATGATGGCAAGCGTCAGGCAGCCGGAGAGAAGCGAGAGGCCCATGCCGCAGAACACCACGAAGAACAGCATGCCGAACAGGCCGTAGACGATGGAGGGGATGCCGGCCAGCGTTTCAGCGGCAAGGCGCACGAGCACGACGAACTTGTTGCCGCGCGAGGTGTACTCAACCAGATACACAGCCGCGAGAACGCCAAGAGGCACGGCGATGAGCAGGGTGAGCGCGCATGCCAGCAGCGTGTTGATCAGCGACGGGAACAGCGAGACGTTATCGGAGTTGTACTGGAATGCGAAGACGGATGGCGACAGGTTCGGCACGCCCATCACGACGATGTAGCCGACGATTACCAAGAGGACGGCCGCCACGAGGATGGCCGAAAAACGGACCAGGCCTCCCAGCACGACGGAGGAAGCACGTTTCCTAGTCATGGTTCTGCCTCGCTTTCAGGGCCGCGAACAGCAAGTTGATCAGCAGGATGAACACGAACAGGACCACGGCGGTGGCGATGAGCGCCTCACGATGGAGGTCGGCGGCATAGCCCATCTCCATGACGATGTTGGTGGTCAGGGTGCGCACGCCTTCCAGGACGCTGCCGGGGATCTGAACCTGATTGCCGGCAATCATGACCACAGCCATGGTTTCGCCGATGGCACGTCCCACGCCCAGCACGATGCCGGCCATGATGCCCGAAACGGCAGCAGGGACCATGATGCGAAACACGCTGCGCTCATGGTCGGCACCCAGTGCAAGGGCTCCTTCGTAGTAGCTCTGGGGCACGGCATCAAGCGAGTTTTTCGCCTGGGTGATGATGGTGGGCAGGATCATGATGCCCAGAATCAGCGACGCCGTGAGCACGCCCATGCCCTGCACGTTGAACGCAGTGCGGACCAGCGGGACAAGAACCACCAAGGCGAAAAAGCCATAGACGACAGACGGGATGCCCGCCAGAAGCTCCACACCCGGCATGAGCAGACGGCGCATGCGGTCGGAGGCGAAGCGGGAGAGATAGATCGCGGCAAAAAGACCGGCAGGCACACCCACGATAAGGGCGCCGGCGGTCACATAGATGCTTCCCACGATCATGGGGAAGATGCCGTACACATCGTTGGCGGGGCGCCATACGGTTCCGAACAGGAATTCCGTCACGCCTATTTCACCGATGGCGGGCAGGCCGCCTGCGAACAAAAACACGCAGATCGTCACGACGGCCAGGATTGAAACTGCAGCCGCAGTCGCGAACATCACCTTCGCAACCGCCTCGACCGCTTTCTTGGAATTCATAGGTTGTTTTCCTTCTCAGCCAGGTTGAACGGGCTAAACGGCACAAACCGCCCGCCACCGGGATGGCCCCGGCGCAGGCGGTCTGCAGCACGTCAGCGCTTAGGCGATCTGGGACCAATCGGTCAGCTCGCCGGTGTAGATCTGCTTGATCTGGTCGATGCTCAGGGAAGCGATGGTGTTGGAGTTGTTGACCACAACCGCGATGCCGTCCATGGCGATGACGGTGGGTACGGCACCCTGGGAGGTCTCGGAATCCTTCAGCTCACGGGAAGCCATGCCCAGATCGCACACGCCCTCCATGGCGTTGTTGACACCGGTGGTGGAGTCGGACTGCTGGACCTCGATGGTGACGTTGGGATTGATGGCCTGGTAAGCCTCAGCGAGCTTTTCCATGACGGGGGTCACCGAAGAGGAGCCGGAGCAGACAACCTTGCCGGAAGCGGAGCCGCCGGCGAAGGGCTGGACACCATCGGCGACGGAGACATAGCCGTTCTCAGAAACAATCTCCTGGCCTTCCTTGCTCATGATGAAGTTCATGAAGTCCTGGGCGGGCTCGGACAGATTTCCCTTGGTCACCACATTGAAGGGACGGGCGATGGCGTAGCTGCCGTCCTTGACACCTTCTGCAGTGGGAGCAACGCCGTCGATGGGCACAGCCTTGACGGTCTCATTGAGAGAACCCAAAGAGATGTAGCCGATTGCGTTGGGGTCGCCTGCAACGGTGGTCATGACAACGGAGGTGGAGTTGCTGACGATGGCGGAGGTGGTGGTCATGTCAACCTTCTCGCCGGAAGCGTCTTTCTGCTCGACGCCGGTGAGCTCGACGAACGCACTGCGGGTGCCCGAGCCGTCCTCACGGGAGATGACGGAGATTGCGCCCTTCGCGCCGTACGCAGCCGCATCGCCATCAGAGGTAGCCGCATCATCGCCGCCGCCACCGCAGCCCGCCAGAGCGAACAGGCCGAACGCCGCAGCGCAGGCGAATGCGATTGCCATAAGCTTCTTCTTCATGAATTTCTTCCTTCCATGGCTTCGGGCCACGCCCGAATCTGTTGCAAAGTTCGCATGGTCTTCGCAATCGCGGCCGCAAGGCCGAAGCGTATGGAGAGAAGAGCAGGGGTGCCAGCCGTGCATCCGCATTGCGTTTACCATGCATCGGCTATCCTAGAAGCGCCCCGTCAAAGCCCCGTCAGGGATATGTCAAGTCTTTGCAAAAGGCGCGGGACCGCGAAACCGCCCAGCAATGCAATCCACGGTAGAGCCACTTCCAATCACCTGGGAAAAACCGTATGGATCCCGCGCGCAAAACACGCCTTTTTCGCACCAAAATGGAACTCTTTCGGGAACCCTGAGTGAAAATACCTCCTTCAGCGTCGAATATCTGCGGTTTTCACTCCTAAGGTATGCAAAAAAGGCGCTCGACCACGTCTTAGGCGCCCGACAAACTGCCGATTTGATGCAGAAAACCTCTGCAACCGCCAACAAGATCCCCATTGAAGAAAACCAAGCGCGCACCCCTCAGGAGCACGCCGAAAGAGCGCAACCCGCTGTAGCGCTGGCACGGACGCAGCATTCTGGAGCACGGCACCGCCCGCAGCGGCGCGCAGCGCTTACGCCGCGCGCTTGCTGTGGCAGAAATACATCACCAGGGCAATAGCCAAGCCGCCCACGATGTTGCCGAGCGTCACCGGAATCAGATTGGCGGTGGCGAAGGTGGCGAAATCGAGAACCGCGGTGTTGATGCCGGCCTCGGCTATCATGCCGGCATATGCAGGATTCATTGAGGCGAAAATGCCGGCGGGAATGTAGTACATGTTGGCCACGCAGTGCTCGAAACCGCAGGTCACAAATGCCAGAACAGGCAAGAACAGCCCCAAGATCTTGCCAGCCGTATCCTTGGCGGAGTTGCCCAGGTACACGGCAATGCACACGAGTAGGTTGCAGAAGATGCCCAGCACGAACGCGTTCATCCACGGCAGAGCAGACTTAGACGCCGCAACCTTGGCCGTATACACCGCCAGCGCTCCGCCGCCAATATCGAGCTGCCCGAAAAACGCCATCAGGGCAGCCAACCCCACGGCACCTATGAAGTTGCCGACGTAGACCAGCGCCCAGTTGCGCGCCAGCTGTCCCCACGTGATCCTCTTCGAGAGCACCGAGGTCACCATGAGCACGTTTCCCGTGAAAAGCTCGGCCCCCAAGATGACCACCATGCACAGGCCTATGGGGAAGATCAAGCCGCTGACCAGGCGAACCATGCCCACATTCTCCAGCTGGAACGCCGCCGTGGAAGAGGCGACCGCACCCAACCCTATGAACACGCCCGCCGCAATTCCCAAAACAAGAAGCCGCCATGCGGGGCTTTGGGCCTTCCCCACACCGGCGGCTGAGTAATTGTCGGCAATCTCCTGAGGACCGAACATGGACATCAATGCATCACCTCGTGCAAAACGTAATCGTAGATGACATCGGCTTGATAGCAGAACGTACGGACCAGATCGCGCGTCTCCTCATCAAGGGCGGCGGCAAGTTCGCGGTCCGAAAGTCCCGAAGCGTTGATATAGACATTGAGAGCCGCAGACTTCAAAGCGCCCTTGGCAAGCGCCGCCGCCGCACCCGCATCCGTCACGGCAAGGCGCGTCCCCTTATGGGCAAGCACCTCAACCAACTCGATAATCTTCGCGCATACGCGCATGATCTGGATAGGCACCTCGCAAGCGCCTACAAGCGCACGCTGTCTGGCCAAGTGCTTCGCCGTGCGCTGCACTTCGTTTTCCTCAGGAAGCTTCCAGGTTGCCACAAGGCCGTTGAAGGCACGTGCGTCCTCGTCGATCAGGTGCATCAGGGTGTCGCTGCATTTCCGCAGCTTGTCAATGGTTTCGCGAAGTTCCTCTTCGCAGTCCGCATAGCGCGGCTTGCCCACGGTCAGATTGGCAACCATCAGCCCCAACGACGCCGCAAGCGCACCCGCGTAGGCACTGGCCCCGCCTCCGCCCGGTGTGGGCGAAGGGGAAGCCAGGGCCTCTATGAACTGCTTGTCTGCAGACATCAGAACAAGCCCGTGATCTTGCCGGACTCATCCACATCGATGCGTTCGGCTGCGGGGGACTTGGGCAGACCGGGCATGGTCATGATGTCGCCGGTAAGGGCCACCACGAAACCCGCACCTGCGGAGACCTTCACCTTGCGCACGGTGATGCGGAAGTCACGCGGCGCACCCAGCTTGGTCTGGTCATCGGAGAAGCTGTACTGGGTCTTCGCCATGCAGACGGGCATGGATGCGAACCCGAGCGCCTCAAGCTGAGCAAGCTCCTTTTTCGCAGCAGGGGTGAAGTCCACGCCGTCGGCGCGGTAGACGCGCTTGGCAATTGCCTCGATCTTGTCGGCGATGCCGCCCTCTTCGCCATATGCGAACTCGAAGGTTTCGGCGCTGCGGCCCTCTGCGTCACCTTCAGCGCACAGGCGAACCACCTCGCGAGCCAAAGCCTCGCCGCCTTCGCCGCCCTTGGCCCACACTTCGGACAGGGCAACGTTGACGCCGAGCTCCTTGCATTTGGCCTCAACCAGCGCAAGTTCGGCTTCGGTGTCGGTGGGGAAACGGTTGATGGCCACAACGCAGGGCAGTTTGTAAACCTGGGTGATGTTCTCCACATGCTGCAGCAGGTTGGGCAGACCGGCCTCAAGGGCCTGCAGGTTCTCCTCGCCCAGATCGGCCTTCGCCACGCCGCCGTGGTTCTTGAGCGCGCGGACCGTGGCCACCACGACCACCGCATCGGGCTTTATGCCGGCAAGGCGGCACTTGATGTCCAGGAATTTCTCCGCACCCAGGTCAGCGCCGAAGCCGGCCTCGGTGATGCAGTAATCGCCCAGGGCCATGGCCATGCGCGTCGCCATGATGGAGTTGCATCCATGGGCAATGTTGGCGAAGGGACCGCCGTGGATGAACGCGGGCGTACCTTCCAGGGTCTGCACCAGGTTGGGCTTGAGCGCGTCCTTGAGCAGAGCGGTCATAGCGCCCTGGGCATTCAGCTGACCTGCGGTGATGGGCTGATCGTCACGCGTATAGCCCACGATGATGCGGGCCAGGCGCTCCTTGAGGTCCGTGATGGAGGTGGCCAGGCAGAACACGGCCATGATCTCTGAGGCCACGGTGATATCGAAACCGTCCTCGCGCGGGACGCCGTGGGCCTTGCCGCCCATACCGCATACGATGTTGCGCAGCTGGCGGTCGTTCATGTCGACGCAGCGCTTCCAGGTGATCTTGCGCACATCGAAGCCGAGCGCATTGCCCTGCTGGATGTGGTTATCGATCATGGCAGCCAGCAGGTTGTTGGCAGCACCGATGGCGTGGAAGTCGCCGGTGAAGTGCAAGTTGATGTCTTCCATGGGGACGACCTGGGCATATCCGCCGCCCGCAGCGCCGCCCTTCACGCCGAACACGGGACCCAGGCTGGGCTCGCGCAGGGCAACCACCACGTTTTCGCCGATGCGGCGCAGACCGTCAGCCAGTCCGACGGTGGTAGTGGTCTTGCCTTCGCCTGCAGGCGTGGGGTTGATGGCGGTCACCAGCACCAGCTTGCCCGGAGTATGCTCCTGATCGCGCAGCAGGTTGTAATCGACTTTTGCCTTGTAGTTGCCGTAGAGTTCCAGATACTGCTCCGGAACGCCGGCTCGTTGTGCGATCTCAGTGATGTGCTGAGGGGTTACCGACTGGGCGATTTCGATATCCGACAACATGCGCGAATGCCTCCTCCTGGCTCTTGGTACCGTGCGCGCCCCGGAGGTATCCCCGGTGCGCCCCTATGCGTGAAAGCTGTTGGGAGACATCATTGTAGCCACTGGTTGCTGCGGTAAATCAGTTGCAACCCCCGTAAGGTTAATTCAGGGTCGGTTTCGGTGATGGTCTTCGAGACCGGGCCGATTACCGATGCGAAACCGCCGGTCGCAACCACGGGCGCCTCATAGCCCAGCTCGTCGAAGATGCGCGCGACCAACCCATCGATGCGCCCCGCTTCGCCGTACACGATGCCCGAACGGATGCAGTGGGCCGTGCTCTTCCCTATGGCGGTGCCGGGGTCGGAAAGCTCTATGCTGTCAAGCATTGCGGCATTGCCGAACAGCGCCTCGGCCGATGTGCGCACGCCGGGTGCGATGATGCCCCCCAAGAAGATGCCGTCGCGATCGATGATGGATATGTTGGTTGCCGTGCCGAAATCAACGACCACCACAGGAGAGCCGTAGGATTCACGTGCGGCTACGGCGTCTGCAAGGTAGTCCGCGCCTATCTCTTCGGGATAGGGATAGGTGGTCTCGAAAAGCCCCTTGCAGGCTTCCAGCGAAACCACCAGCGGGTCTTTGCCCAGAAGGTAGCGCACGGCATGGATCCAGTGGCGCACCACGGAAGGGACCACCGATGAGAGGATGGCGCCCTCGATGGATTCGATGGGGATCCCCGCCATCGTGATGAGGGAGTGCAGCTTGATGCGCGACTCATCGGCCGTATAGGTGGCACCCGTGGCCACGCGCCACGACTCTTTGAGCTCCTCCCCGTCGTAGATGCCCAAAACGGTATGGGTGTTGCCCACATCTATGACCAGAAACATCGCGTTTTCGCTCCCTTCGCCTGCCTGCGCACCATGCGGCACGCGCCTGGTTGGTTACAGCTGCGAAACGGCTCCCGTCCCCACACGGGGTGAGGGCACCATGGCCGAATCGACGCGTGGTATGATAGCAGGACGAACAACTGCGCGGAACTCGGTATCCCGCGTGAGGCGCAAAGCAGATGAAAGGCGGAACCATGCACGATGATGCCGAACGCATCCTGGTCGTCGATGACGAGCAATCGATTACGGACTTCGTCTCCTACAACCTGATGAAGGAAGGGTTCCGCGTCGATGTTGCCAACAACGGCGAAGAGGCCCTGTCCATGGCCACCCAACGCAACTACGACCTGTTCGTCTTGGACATCATGCTGCCCGGCATGGATGGCTACGAACTCTGCCGCCGTCTGCGCTCTCGCACCACGTCCCCGGTGCTGTTCCTTTCGGCCCGCGACACCGAGCTCGACAAAGTGGTCGGCCTTGAGATCGGCGGCGACGACTACCTGTCCAAGCCCTTCGGCGTGCGCGAGCTCATCGCCCGCTGCCGCGCCCTGCTGCGACGCGGCGCACCCAACGACGCGCTGTCCTCCAACGCCCTTACGGCGGGCGGCATCACGCTCGACGAAGACCGCCACACCGCCACGGGAGCCCAAGGCGAAATAGATTTGACCCCGCGCGAATTCGAGCTTCTGGCCGCCCTCATGAAGAGCGCCGGCAAAGTGGTCACCCGCGAAGACCTCCTGCGCGAAGCCTGGGGCTGGGAATACATCACCGAGACGAAGACCGTGGACACGCATATCAAGCGCCTGCGCGACAAGATCAGCGCCGCAGGCTTCGATCCCGGCATCATCGAAACAGTGCGCGGCTACGGCTACCGCTTCCGCTCCTAAGGCAAAAGCGGGCCGTCCGCACCGGGAAGGCACACCTCAATGAAGCGCATCCAAACCTATTTCGCCGTATTGACCACCATTTTGGGCATCATGGCGGCCGTTGCGGCCACGGTGATCACCGATCTTGGGCTGGGTATCTGGGCAACAGCCTGGCTGCTCACGACCGGCGCGGCGGTGGCCTTCCTTTTGAGTCTGATCATAGGCCACTACATCGCCGAGCCGCTGCGCGATCTGCACCAGAGAGCCAACCTCATCCTGCACGGCGACACCACCGTCTCGCTTGCACCCACCGACCGCCTCCATGAAGCCGACGTCCTTGCCGCCGATTTCGAAGAGCTGGGAGAGCAGACCAAGACGAAGATGGCAGATCTTGCCTTGGCCCAAAAGCGCCAGGCAGCCTTCATCAACGACGTGGCCCACGAACTGCGCACGCCCCTTACCGCCATTCGCGGCAACGCCGAAACGCTCATGGACCCGGACATGCCCCAAGCGCTGCGCGAGCGCTTCTGCCACACCATCATCAGCGAAAGCAAGCGTTTGACCAGGCTTTCCAACGATCTGCTTACCTTGCAGCACATCGAAGACGGCAGCCGCATGAAAAACCTCGAGCGCGTGAACCTGCATGATGTGGCAACCGATGTGGTGGACTCGCTTGAGGGCCTGCTCGAGGAGCAGGATGCGCACGTGATCATAATCGGCGAAGCGCCCGACGTTTTGGGCATTCCCGACAGGTTGGGACAGGCGGTCTACAACCTGGTGGCCAATGCGGCGCGCTTCATCGAGCGCGGCGGGCACATCACCATCAGCCTCGAAGGGCTGCAGGGCCAATCCATCTTGAAGGTCATCGACGATGGCCCGGGCATCGGGGACATCAATCCCGAGCTGCTTTTCACCCGTTTTTACCGCGGAGACAACTCCCGTGCGCGCAACAGCGGGGGAACGGGTCTGGGCCTCGCCATCGTGAAGAGCGTCATCACCGAACACGACGGATCGGTGACCGCTTTCAACGCCGCAAACGGCGGCGCATGCTTCGTCATCACGCTGCCCAGCGTAGGCTGAGCCGAAATCCCCGACCTACCCCATCAAGGCAGAACACCAGGCAAGACAGGTTTCCATCAGGGCAAACGCCCGAAATGGCTCCTAGCGGCCAACCCTGCGCCAGCGGGTCAGGCGTCGCTCTGCAGCCTCGAACACCTCGTAGAGCACGACTCCCAGAAGCGCCATGGCTATGATTCCCGCAAACATCTTCGGATACGCAAGCAGCGCCCAGGCATCCACGATGAAATATCCCAATCCGGTGGAACCCGCCAGGCTCTCGGCGAAAAACAGGATGGCCACGGCCGTGCCGCTGGAAATGCGCAGCGCCGTGAACAGGTCAGGCAACGTGGCGGGAATGACCACATGGCGGTAGATGTCCCAGCGCCCCGCGCCCAGACTGCGCACCGAGAGCACGCTGTCCTCAGGCACGCTCTGAGCCGCATCGCGCACCGTAACCAGGACCTGGAAGAACACCGTGATGGCTATGAGCGTAATCTTGGGGGCATCGGCCAGGCCCATCAAGACGATGAGCACGGGCAGAAGCACCACCTTCGGCAGTGGATAGAGAAAGTACAGAACGGGAGCGAACACCGCATCCACGCGCGGCGAACGTCCGCACATGAGGCCCAGCGGCACGGCCAGCACCGTGCCTATGACCATGGCGGCCAGCACGCGGTAGAGGCTGACCAAAAACGCCGGCCAGAGATCCGAGAAATAGAGGACCACCATGGGGATGGCATCGAAGGGCCCGGGGAGCGCAGGGCTTGCCACCAAGACGGCCGCAAGCTGCCAACCCGCCAGGATGAAGAGTATGGCGAATGTGTATCCGGCAATTTTACGCATCACGGGAACCATCCCCTTCGCGCAAATGCTCACGCAAGATACGGCACCGTTCGAAGAACAGAGGGTCATCGCGCCAGCCATCCCGCTGCATTTCGTCGTTCTCCAGCTCGAAGACCACACGGCCCGGCCTCGATGACACGACGACGACGCGCTGCCCCAGATGAACGGCCTCTTCGATGGAGTGGGTCACCAGCACCTGGGCGTAGCCCTTTTCTTTCCAGCAGCGCTTGAGCATGTCCTGCATCTCTTCACGCAACAGCGCATCCAGCGCCGAAAGCGGCTCGTCCATCAGGAGCAGGTCGATATCGCATGAAAGCGCGCGGGCCATGGCAAGGCGCTGGCGCATGCCGCCGGACAGTTCCGCGGGATACGATTTCGCGAATTCGGACAAGCCCACGCTCTGCAGAGCGGATGCCACCCTGCGGCGACGCTCTTCGGACGGAAGATGGCGGATCTGCGCAGCAAGCCCGGCGTTCTGCTCCACCGTTTTCCACGGAAGCAGGCCGAAATCCTGAAGAATCAACGCCGTCTCAAGCCGCGGCTTCACAATGGGCTCGCCGTCTATCAGCACCTTTCCGCACGTTGGCGCCATGAGGCCGCATGCGATCATCAAGCTGGTGGATTTACCGCAGCCCGATGGACCCAGCACAGCCACCGCCTGACCCTCTTCGACCTCAAGGTTGAACCCCTCAAGTGCGCGCATGGGTCCGCGGGCACCATCATAGGTCACGCCCACATCGCGCAACTGCAGTTTCGGCATGCCGCTCCTTTCGGGCTATTCGGCTTTCTGACCTTCGATTTTGCGATTCAGCTTACGGACTTCATGCCACACGAACACCGCAGTGGTGAAAATGGCCAGGAAGTCTGCGGCAGGCACGGCGAAATACACCGCATCGAGCGAGTCCAGCATGGGCGCGATATACGGAAGGATATCCGGGAAGATGTAAAGCAGCGGAATCAGGAACAGGATCTGACGGGTCAGGGTGAGGATGATGGATTTGGTGGGCTGGCCCGTTGCCTGGAAGTAGTTGGAACCCACGATCTGGAAACCGATGAACGGCAGGAAGATCAGATCCACGCGCAATGCGAACGCCGTGAAGTCCACCAACACCGGCTCTTTGATACCGAAGAACCCGACGATCTGCGGCGCAAACGCCATGATGAGGATCCACAGGATGGTGCCCATGATGGTGGCTCCCCATGCACCTACGGACAGCGTCTTTTTCACGCGGGCGAAAAGCTTCGCCCCGTAGTTGAAGCCCAGAAGCGGCTGGATGGCTATGGACATGCCGATGAGCGGGAGAATCACGAACATGCCGATACGCTGGACCACGCCGACGGAAGCCAACGCATTATCCGCACCGATGGGGTCCATGGCGCCGTACTTGACCAGCATGAAGTTGATGAAGAAGTTGACGATGGCGCCGCCTGCCTGAACAGCGAACGATGCCGCGCCCAGCGCGAGAATGCTGGCGACCATCTTGCGACGCAGAGGGAAATGGCGCAGACGCAAACGGATGGGAACATTGGGGGTACGGGTGAAGTACCACAGAACGGTAGCGCAGCTGATGGCCTGGCCGGCGACGGTTGCCCATGCGCTGCCGGCGACGCCCCACTGGAACCACAGGACGAAGATGGCGTTGAACACGGTGCAGCCCACCGCACCGATCAGCATGGTGACAAGCGCACGGTTAGGAGCGCCGGCGGTACGGATGAAGTTGTTCAGACCCATGCCGAGCACCTGGAAGATGCAGCCCAGCGAGATGATCTGGATGAATTCCTGCGCATAGGGACGGACGGTGTCGGTAGCGGAGGACAAAGACAGCAGCGGATCGATGATGAAGGGGACATGGGCGGCAACCGCCATGACAAGACTGATGATCACGCTCAGCATTGCGGTATTGCCCAGCGAGCGCTCGGCATCCTCGTGCTTGCCTTCGCCGAGCTTGAGGGCGCACAAAGCGTTGCCGCCCGCACCGACCAGCATGGCCAAAGCCATGAAGATGGCCATCGTCGGGGATGCGACGGTGATTGCGGACAGTCCTATCTCGCCGGCACCATGACCGAGAAATATGGAGTCAATCAGATTGTAAGCGCCGTTGACCAGCATGCCCAAGATGGCGGGAATCGCGAATTCCACCGTCAGCTTGGGAATGCTGCCCGAGCCCATGCGGCTGATGCGCTCATTATCGGGGGATCCTTGCGCCATGCCTTTTTCGTTCGAATGCTCTACCATATGCCAACCTCGTATCGCTCTTTGCAATCTTCAAACAATTTATTGTAGCAAACGCGTATCCCGGCTATACAAAACCTGCGCAATTGCATCAGAGCACGCCGACAGTCCCAAGGCAGTGCTGGGTTTGCCGCATAAGCCCCACGAACGCAAAGCGGCTACAGAAAGGAATCCAAAGAATCAAGAATGGCATCGAGCAAACCGTCAAGGACCGCACAGGTTGTCTGACCTGCGCAATCGGCGCCCATCAAGCGCATGAGCGCGTCGTGCGATGCAAGATCTACGGCATACGCAGGCACGTTGCGGCCGTCAGTGCGGACAGGCTGCGCCGGATGAAACACGTTCACCCCTATGCCCACCGCCACGCATGTCGCGTCGAATGCCTCGAGCACCGTTCCGCACAGCTTTCCGGCGTCGCAGATTATATCGTTGGGGCATTTCACGCGTACGGCGTCAGGATCCATGCCGAAATAGCCCACCAGCGCACTGCGCACTGCCGCAGCCACAGCAGGGCTTAAAGCCGGCCAATCCCGCGCAGGCGTCTCAGGCCGCAGCAAAACGGTGAAGTACAAGCCGCCCTCGGGACTTACCCACACGCGGTTCCACTGTCCGCGGCCATGTTCCTGCCGACGCGCAACCACCACCGTGCCATCCGGAGCGCCGCTTCGCGCAAGCGCCCGGATGTCATCGTTGGTGGAAGCCGTAGAATCCACCGTGCGGATGACCCAGCGGCCGTGGCTCCGGCTGGAAATCACAGGCGATGCGCCTTTCCGTACACCGCACCGTCAAGCGTGACGGGCGTGCCGTCGGCAAGCACATGCCCCGGCATGACATCGAGCAGGGGCTTGACCACGAAATCGCGCTCGCAGACACGAGGATGCGGCAGCGTGAGCTCAGGCGTCTCGAACGCGTAGAGCTGGTAATCCAGGATATCCAAATCGCAGGTGCGCGGGCCGTTTTCTATCTCGCGCACGCGACCGAGGCTGTTTTCGATGGCATGCAGATAGCGCAGGAGCTCCTTGGGCGGAATGCCGCTGCGAAGCACCACGACGGCGTTGATGAACGTGTCCTGGTCTTCGTAATATGCGGGTTCGCTTTCGTAGTACGGGGAAATGTCCACGATCTGCGTATCGGGCAGCGTGCACATGGCGCCGATAGCATGTTCAAGATTCGCTATCTTACCTTCGGTCTCTTCGCCCTCATTGGCAACCAAGGCAACATTGCAGCCCATGCCCACCAGAACGTAAGGTCTCAGATCATCGAGGGATTTGCGCGTGAGCTCCACATTGTGCGTACGCACCACCGATGCGCCCAGTTCGCACGCCTCAAGCGCCACCGCAGCCGATGCGACATCGCGGTCAACAGGCTTTTCGATGCCGTACGCCCAACCGATGAAGCTCTTGCGTGAAGCGGCGACCATGACAGGGTACCCCAGATGCACGAACTCATGGATGTTGCGCATCAACTCCATGGTCTGAGAAGCGGTCTTGCCGAAGCCGGGGCCGGGGTCAATGCAGATGCGGTCCCGATCAACGCCCGCATTCTCGAGCATCTTCGCCTGCGCGGCCAGATAGGCTTTCACATCTTCCACCACGTCGTCATAGACGGGGTTGTCCTGCATGGTCTTCGGTTCGCCGGCCATGTGCGTGACCACGCAGCCCACATCGGTGCGGGCCGCCAGCTCCACCATGGCAGGGTCGCGGAAACCCGACACATCATTGATGATGGATGCGCCCGCTTCAATGCAACGGACCGCAACCTCCGGGTGACGGGTGTCGATGCTCACGCAATAGCCCGCGTCCGCCAGCTGCGCGACCACGTCCAGCACGCGGGAGAGCTCCTCTTCAACGGTCACCTCATCGGAACCGGGGCGCGTGCTCTCCCCCCCGACGTCGATGATCTGCGCACCGGCCTCAACCATCGCACGCGCATGCTCCACAGCGCTGGCGAAATCAGCGTGTTGGCCGCCGTCGGAGAAAGAATCGGGCGTAACATTGAGGATACCCATGATTATGGGCATCCTGGTATCGAATGAGAATCTGGCGCACTGCCACATCATCGTGTTTCATCCTTCGTTTCGTTTTTATCCGCGGGCTGCACGGGCGCAGGCGCCTGGGGTGCCTGGGGCTGCTCAGTCTCAACGCAGAGAGCGGCTTCCTCTTTCGCATCAGGCTCATACCCGCTGGCCAAAGCGGGAGCAGGGGCATTCTTTTCATGCTCCAGGTACTCATCCCACTTGTTGTCGAGCAGGGCAACGCATGCTTCGCCATCCACGGTTTCGCGCTCCAGCAGCACCTTCGCCATAAGATCCATCTGATCTTTATGCTCGGTCAGAATCGCGTAGGCCGTGTCGTGTGCCTGGCGCATGATGCGGGCAACTTCCTCGTCGATGCGCTGTGCGGTCTCAGGCGAATAATCCTGCGTGTTGCCGTAATCGCGGCCCAGGAAGACCTCATGGTTGGGCTGGCCGAAGGTCTGCTGGCCAAGCTCTTCGCTCATGCCGTAGCTGACCACCATCTTGCGGGCCATCTTGGTGGCGCGCTCCAGGTCATTGGAGGCACCCGTGGTGATGTCCCCGCAGAAGATCTCCTCGGCCACGCGGCCACCCAGGAACACAGCCAGCTCATCGTACATCTCGTTGCGGCTGACCAGGAACTTATCTTCGTCCGGAATGGACATGGTGTAACCCAGAGCCATGCCACGGGGGATGATCGTGATCTTGTGCACGGGGTCGGCGTTGGGAAGCAGATGCCCCACAAGCGCATGACCGGACTCATGGTAGGCAATCACGCGGCGCGTCTTCTCATTGATGACGCGGTTCTTGCGCTCAGGACCGGCCATCAGGCGCTCCATGGACTCATTGACTTCCTTCATGGTGATGAGATTCTTACCGCGACGGGCGGCAAGCAACGCACTCTCATTCATAAGGTTCATGAGCTCCGCACCCGTCATGCCGGCGGTCAGCTTGGCAATGCGCGCCAAGTCGACGTCATCGGCGATGGGCTTGTTCTTGGCATGCACGCCCAGGATCTTCTCACGACCCTTGACATCGGGCGCGTCCACAACGATCTGGCGGTCGAAACGACCGGGGCGCAGCAAAGCGGGGTCCAAGATGTCCACACGGTTGGTTGCCGCAATCATGACAACGGCATCGTTTTGCTCGAAACCGTCCATCTCGACGAGCAGCTGGTTGAGGGTCTGCTCGCGCTCATCATGACCGCCGCCCAAACCGGCACCGCGCTGACGGCCCACCGCGTCGATCTCGTCGATAAAGATGATGGCGGGAGCGGACTCCTTAGCATGCTTGAACAAATCGCGGACGCGGCTTGCACCGACGCCGACGAACATCTCCACGAATTCGGAACCGGAGATGCTGAAGAACGGCACCTGAGCCTCGCCGGCGACAGCGCGCGCAAGCAGCGTCTTGCCGGTGCCCGGAGGGCCGACCAAAAGGCAGCCGCGGGGAATCTTGGCGCCGAGCGCCTGGTATTTGGCGGGGTCGGTGAGGAAGTCCTTGATCTCCTGCAACTCTTCGACAGCCTCATCCTCACCTGCAACATCGCTGAAGCGGACATTGGGATGCTCTTCGACGTACTCTTTCGCCTTAGCCTTGCCGAAGCCCATCTGCGAGTTGTTGGCCTTGTTCATCTGACTGAAGATGAAGATCATCAATCCGCCCAGCAACAGGATGGGAAGAAGGCTGAGCAGGATGTCCATGAAGCCGCTGGGCAGCACGACCTTGTAGGTGGTGTTGGGATGGCCCGCCAGAAGCTGCATGAGCGAATCCTGACCCACGTAGGTGGAGGTGTACTCACGGGGCTGACTGAGGACCTGCTCTTCAAGGGAAGTGAGGGCAATGCCATCAAGCGCGGCGCCGGACGCGACATCCTTCAGGCCCAACTGGGCATTCAGGGAGCTGAAAGCCGTATTGAACGCATCGGCAGTTGAAGATCCTGCGGTTGCGGCGGGGTAGTATTTGCCCGTGACCGTGTATTCGCCCGCATCGTATACCACGTTGATCACGCGGTCCTGCTCCACAGCCTGCACGAACTCAGACGTGATGAGGGAATCGCGCTCTCCCGATGTGAACATGTTCACCATCTGCATGCCCACGAAGAACATGACGAAGAAGATCAGCACCGCGGTGATGATGCTCGTGCGACGCGGCGGCGTGGGCACGGAGCCGTTGGGGCGCTTTCCTTCAGGATCTTGCTGGGGCATGGGAGATTGCCCGGGCATCAGAGGACCCTGCTGCGAGCCGTCGGGACCCATGCCGGGCTGCATGGCAGGGGGCATGGGAGACTGAGGCCGCTGAGGAGCCTGGGGCGCGGGAGGTTGTGGTTGCTGGGGCGCCGGCGCGGAAGACCCGTTTCCGACACCCTCGTTGTTGTGCTTGTCTTCGCTCATTACTTTCCTTGGTAGACTTCAGGTTTCAAAATGCCGATATAGGGAAGGTTGCGGTAGAGCTCCGCATAATCGAGGCCGTAACCCACAATGAACTCATCGGGGCATTCGAAGCCGACATAGCGGCAGTCGATATCGGCCTGCTGACGGGTGCGCTTGCGCAGAAGCGTAGCCACCGACAAGGATGCCGGGTTGCGCGACCCCAGCACCTTGAGCAGATACTCAAGCGTCAGTCCGGAGTCGAGGATGTCCTCGGCAACGATAACATGACGACCTTCGATGTTGCTGGTGAGGTCCTTGATGATGCGGACCACGCCGGAGCTCTTCGTCCCAGCGCCATATGACGAAACCGCCATGTAGTCCATTTCGACGGGAAGGTTGATCTCACGCACCAAGTCCGCCATGAAGATGGCCGCACCGCGAAGCACGCTGATCACCAGCAGGGATTTGCCGGGATCGCACTCGTGCGTCACGAACTGGGCGTAGTCGCGACCGATCTGCTCGCCCATCTCATGGACGCGGGCGGCAAGCTGATCCTGCGTGAACAGGATCTCTTTGATGTCATCATGCGCATACAGCTGCTCTGCGGGCGTGCGCGTCATCGCTTCATTCGTAGCTGTCATGGAATCCTCTTTCGCATAGTTCAAGCGTGAAGTGTAGCACCGAAGCGCCGCCACCAGTCAACGACACGGTAACGGCGCTTCGGCTCATAGTATATCCAACGGGTCCCGCGCACCACCGGTCGATGCCGGCAAAACGCAGGGCCGAAACGAAACCTTAGTAGTAGATGGCGTCCGCCCCTGCAACGGAGCCGACCAGAGCCGCAGTTGAGCAAGCCACGAATCCGAACAGGAGAATGGCCACGATGAACTCCGCCGCGAACCCGATGACCGAGAACATGATGGCATCGCTTTTCGCCTTCGGGAAATTATGCGTATTGGTGAGCCAGGCCAGCAGAATGCCCACAGGACCCAACAGGAATCCCACCGCAGCCCAGCCGAATTTCTGACCGCCAGTCAAAGCGAACAGGGGCATCCCGGGGATGTTCTGCGCCGCAGTGGGCGCGGGCGGGACGACCGGAGCGCCCAGAGGAGGTTGCTGAGGCATGGGCCCTGCAGCCGGGGGAATGGGCGGCATGGGAGCCGATGCTTGCTGCTGGACGGGCGCAGGAGGCACGGGGGCCTGAGGCGCAGGCGTTGCGGGAGGCACGGGGGCCTGAGGCGCAGGCGTTGCGGGAGGCACGGGATTGGTGTTCTGATCGCTCATATCAATTCCTCTCAGTAGTCAGTACCCACGATAACAAGGAAGTCGCCATCGAAATCATGGCTGCCGTCGTTGCGGGTAGCCGCACCGACGCCGATGGTTTCCGCTATGGCACGGGCCTTGGATTCAAGGTCGGGATCGTTGTAAATGACCAACGTCTGGGTGTATCCGTATTCATCCGCATCACCCGTCTCGGGGACGGTGTATCCTGCGGCTTCAAGCAGGCTTGCAACCGTGGAAGCCGCACCGCCTACGCCGCTGCCGTTGAGCACGACCACGGAGCTGCCGGAACCGCCGGCAGGCGCCGAAGCCGAGCCATCCGTACCGCCCGTAGCCGATGCGGCAACGTAATCCTTGTCCAGCGTTCCGTCCGTCACGCCGCCTTCGTTTTTGTACGCGGACTCATCGGCCGCAGGGGGAAGACCCTGACGAACGCGGTCCATCATGGCATCCCAGGCTTCCTGGTTGACGTATTCGTACCAGCCGCCGTTCTCGAAGGTGGGCGTGGTGGGCTCCATGATCGAATAGATGTCGGAGGAAGTATCCATGCCCTTGAGCTGCTTGGCCACGCTGATGATCTCATCGATGGTCATATCCGTGGTCACATAGCCCGCCGCGGCAGATACCGTATTGGCCATGGTCACAGGATCGCTCGCCAGAATCTTACGGGCGATGGCGCCGATGACCATACGCTGGTTGGCGGCGCGGTAGACATCGCCGTCACCGTAATCGTTGTAGGCATTACGGGCGCGCGCCAAAATCAGAGCCTGGTCGCCGGTGAGGGTCTGCTGTCCCGCGGGCACGTATCCGCCTGCATCCGCATCGTCGATCTCCATGGGAACGTCAACCTCGACGCCGCCCAACGCATCCACGACGGCCTTGAACCCGTCGAAGTCGATTTCGGCATAATGGCTGATGGGAACGCCGGCGAACTTACTGACGACTTCGACCGTGTACGCAGGCCCGCCAATGGCATGGGCAGCGTTGAGCTTCTGCCAGCCGTTTTCGCCCATGTCGATGAGCGTATCCCTGTGAAGGGATATCAGCGTAACCTTCTTCTGCTGGGGGTCGATGCGCGCCAAGATCATGGAGTCGCTGCGGAAGTTGTCCCCTTCGTATTCCGCGCTGTCCGCGCGTTCCTGCGAGCGGTCCACTCCCATGAGCAGCATGTAGAAGGGTTCTCCAGGCTTGACTTCATCGTCGAGCACGCCCATGAGGTTTTCATCAACGCCCTCATGGAGGCGCTTGGTGATGTCATTGATGTACGCCCACGCGAAAGCACCGCAACCGACAAGAAGCGCTACGATGGCACAGGCGGCAATCATCATGATGCGCTTGCGCTTCTGGCGCTTGCGGCGATCAGCGTAATCCTGCTGGGAGACGCGACGGGAGTAGGCACTGCGCCCGTCCGGCTCAGCCTGCCCGCCCGGAAATCCCTTATCGTTTCCGGCGTGGGCGCCGGCCGCACGGGGTCTTTGCCCGGCAGGACGCTCATACGCCGCCGAAGATCTGGGGGTTCCAGACGCAGACGGGGCGAAAGGTTCGCGCCCATCAAGAGGCGCGCTCGGGCGACCTTGGCTTCGACGGGAAACGGAATCCCAGCTCACAGGCCCTTCGGCATGCCCTCCATACTGGCTGGACGCACGGTTGGGGCCCTGCGGCGCGGCATCGTATCCCGAGGAGTTCGTTCTGGGTCGTCTGGGCGGTGTCATCGGATGTCTTCGCTCCTATCGGCAGGCGGCCCCTGCCATCTCATAGCCAGTCAGCGGTCGGACAGAACTCAGGCGGCTTCTCCCTGCCACACCGTTCCGTCAACGGTTCCGCCGTCGTTTTTGTTGCGTTCCTCATCCTCATACGGAGGCAGACCCTGGTCGACGCGAACCATCATGGTGCGCCACGCATCCACGTCGGCATATTCGATCCAGATGGTGCCATCGTAGGAGGAAACAGTCGGATTCATGGCGGAATAGATGTCGTTTTCCGTGTCGATTCCGCGGATGGCCGTAGCCACGGAGATGATTTCCTCCAGGCTCATGTCAGTGGTGATGTAATCCGCCATGGACGTGATGCTGCTTGCCATGGTCACAGGGTCGCTTGCAAGCACCTTGCTGGCAATGGCGCCGATGACCATGCGCTGGTTGGCGGCGCGGTAGAAGTCTCCGGGGCCGATCTCATCATAGGTATGGCGCGAACGGCACAGGATCAAAGCCTGCTCGCCGGTGAGGGTCTGCTGGCCCGCCGGCACGTATCCGCCCGCGTCCGCGTCGTTGATCTCAAGCGGCACGTTGACCTCGATACCGCCCAGCGCGTCCACGACGGCCTTGAACCCGTCGAAGTCGATTTCGGCATAATGGCTGATGGGAACGCCGGCGAATTCGCTGACGGTCTGAACGGTGAGGGCAGCACCGCCGAACGCATGGGCGGCGTTGATCTTGTTATAGCCGTAGCCTTCGATGTTCACATAGGTGTCACGCTGGATGGAGATGAGCGAAACCGTCTTCTGACCTGGGTCGATGCGCGCCAAGATCATGGAGTCGCTACGGAAGTCATCGCCGTATTCCGCCGTGCCCGCACGTTCCTGCGAGCGGTCAACGCCCATGAGCAGCATGTAGAAGGGCTCTCCCGGCTTCACGCCCTCGGAAAGCGCTGCGCTGAGATTCTCATCAACGCCCTCATGGATCTTGTTCGTGACGTTTTGGACATACTGCCAGAACCAGATTCCTCCGCCGACGAGCACGGCAAGCAGGATGACGACGACGGCAATGGCAATCTTTTTACCCAAGCCGCGACCCTTGCCGGAACCTCCGCCGGAACCCGCACCGAAGCCTCCGTGCCCGGCACCGCGGGCACCGTATTCAGCCCCGCCAGCGGAAACGGGACGCGCCGTCGCCATCACGGCAGGGGCGTCGTAGTCACCGGGCATGACAGCGGTCTGCGACGGCTGGCCATACGGCGAAGCGGAATATGGGGCAGATGAGGGCATAGACGACCTCCCGGCAGCTGCTGCGCGAGCGCCGTTTCGATTATTCGGTGTATGTATGTAATTTGCCATAGGCTTCATTTTCCAACATTTTACACCGTTCCATAAAAGCGCCACAGCAGATACAGAAACCTTGCGAACACATGGCGGGAAATCGTCCGAACCGCGTATGCGGCGCACCATCGGGCTTGCGCGCGCTACCCCTGACACTGAATCCGCTGTTGTTTTGCGCTATACTTTGCGCACTGGCAAACGAACCCGAAACGCACACCGCCGAACAGCCGTCAAGCGGCATAGCCGAAATCTTTTCAGGCATTCGCACCACGACTTCACGGCCGAGAGAGAGCCTCCATGGATAACGGATACCGCGGAAACGACCGCAACAACTCCTCCCGATACTCCCCCGCCCCACGCCGAGGCCGCTTCGCGGAGCCCGCGCGCACGAGCTCGGGGTCACCCCGCCCTCAGGCAAATAACCCCTGGTCGCAAGGTGCTTCCCCTTGGGATTCGCGCAATGCCGAACCCGTTTCGCCCGCACCCTCCCGTGCATCGCAGCAACCCGTCCGCCCTTCGCAGAGCGCCCCTCGTCGCGAACGGTCCGTCGACCAGACGCAGCAATACGGCAGGACGCAAGGCACCGCCCGCCAGATACCGCGCTCGGCCACGCCCCGCCAGCATGTGGACGGCTACGACCGCTCCGCCTACGGCCGCAATGTGCCCGGACAGCGAGGCGAAAACCACGGCGACGCGCCCACCCCCACCCGCAATTCCGCAGGTCAACGTCGCCCGCAGGATCGCGACCACGTCCGCGATCCGCGTATCCGCGACCAGCATCCGCACACCGTCCATGACGCACCGCGCCGTGGCGAGCGCAAACCCTCGGACGCGAACAGCACCGAGAATTCCTGCAAAGACGACCGTCGGTCCTATACGCCCATGGGCACGTCCGCCGATTCCTTCCGCAATGCCGACCGCTACGCGAAACGCCGCGACCGCGCACCCATCCACCTGAAGGTTCCCATCATCTTGGCGGTGCTGGCCATAGCCGCGGGCGTGGGCATCTTCTCGTGGGTGCAATCCCTGCCTGTCACCGTCACCGTCAACGGCACGCAGATGGAAGTCGGGGGAGAGAAAACCGCGGCATACATCTTCGACCAGGGAGCAGTGCATGTGACCCCCGGCAACCTCGTCGACGTGGAGGGCATGCTGCTCGAGGAGGGCAAGGGTACGCCGTACACGCTTACGGTCAATGGAGAGGAAGATGCCGACGCGACAAAGCGCCTGCACAATGGCGACGCACTCGAATTCACCGACGGAACCGACATCGAAGAGACATCCACCGTCGAAGACAGCCAAACCATCCCCTTCAATACGGTTGAAGCAGGAAACGGTCCGCTGCACGCCATCGTCCAAGAGGGCGCCGATGGCGAACAGACCACCAAAACCGGCCAGGTTTCCGGCAAGACCGTCACCGAGGTGACCACGCCGGCCCAAGACCGCATCTACCGCCGCTACTACCCTGACACCGGCGGCGAAAAGGTGGTCGCGCTCACCTTCGACGACGGCCCGGTGGGATCCCAGACGACAGAGCTACTCGACGTCCTCAAGCAAAACGGAGCCAAAGCCACCTTCTTCACCATCGGCTCCCAGATCACCGGCGACAATTCGGCCATCATCAAGAGGATGGCCGACGAAGGGCACCAGATTTCCACGCACACCTACGACCACGCCGCAGGAAGCGGCCAGGGCGTCAACCTGTCCTACATGACCGAACAAGAACAGCGCGATGAGATCACCAAGGGCCTTTCAGCCATTGAGGCCGCAACGGGCAAAGCGCCTTCGCAGGCGTTCCGCGCTCCGGGCGGCAATTTCCCCATCGAAGTCTGGAAGAACACCGAAGACCTGATCACGGCAGAAATCGGTTGGGACATAGACACGCAGGACTGGACACAGCCCGGCACTGAGGCCATCGTGGCGGCAATCGAGTCCGCACAGCCCGGCAGCGTCATCCTCATGCACGACGGTGGCGGCGACCGCAGCCAGACCATCGAAGCCTGCCGTGAGGCAATCCCCTACCTGGCCTCGAAAGGCTACAAGTTCGTCACCATCGATGAGCTTCTGCAGTACCCCGTCCTCGACGACGGCGCCATCTAGCATCGCACCGGCACACGGGCCACGGCTCCAGCCGCCGTCCGCGTGCCGCCATGAGCGGACCCACATACCGCAACCGCACTGAAATACGATTTGTGTACTTTAGCGAATTAAAGCGCGATAGTGTCTTGTGGAGCGGCCCCGCCCGCGCTATCATCCGTCCCACCTCAACAAATGCGATGACAGGGAAAGTAGGGACGCACCCATCGGACAGCGAGCAGGCGGCAGTGAGAGCCTGCGGTGGACGGCCCCGAACACCACCCTCGAGCAGTGCGGAAGAACACGCATCGCGTGCCCCGGGCGATCCTCGCGGCAACCCTGCGCAAGTACCCCAAACCGGCGCCACCGTGAACGGCAGCAGAGGAGGGCACGCCCCCCGGCCTCGCATTCCTTGAGACGCAACCCACCGGTTGCCAACCGACATCAACGTCAGGACTCAGGTTAGGAAGGCGAGAACATGCAACTCCGAAGCGACGCCGTCAAGAAAGGGCTGGCCCGCGCCCCCCATCGCGGCCTCTTGAAGGCAGACGGGCTCACCGACGAAGAACTCGACCGCCCTCTGGTCGCGGTCATCTCCGCGCAAAACGAGGTCATCCCGGGCCACATCCACCTGCAAAGCATCGCCGACGCCGTCAAGGCCGGTATCCGCATGGCCGGCGGCACACCGTTGCAGCTCAACACCATCGGCGTGTGCGACGGCATCGCCATGAACCATGAAGGCATGCACTACTCCCTGACCAGCCGCGAAGTCATCGCCGACAGCGTGGAATGCGCCGTCCAGGGCCACGGCTTCGACGCCATGGTTCTCATCCCCGCATGTGACAAAATCGTCCCCGGCATGCTCATCGCCGCATGCCGTCTCAACATCCCCACCGTGCTCATCAGCGGCGGCCCCATGCTCGCAGGCCGTGACAAGCACGGCAACCAGACAGACCTCAACACCCTCTTCGACGCCGTCGGCGCCGTCACCGCCGGCACCATGACCGAGGAGGAGTGCAAGTTCCTCGAAGACACCGCCTGCCCCACCTGCGGCAGCTGCTCCGGCATGTTCACGGCGAACTCCATCTGCTGTTTGTCCGAAGCCCTGGGCATCGCCCTTCCCGGCAACGGCACCATCCCCGCGGTCTACTCCGAGCGCATCCGTCTGGCGAAGCGCGCGGGCATGAAGGTCATGGAACTCCTCGAGGCCGGCACCTGCGCCCTCGACATCATCAACGAGGCATCCATCCACAACGGCATGGCGCTTGACATGGCCTTCGGCGGCTCCACCAACACCATGCTGCATCTCACGGCCATCGCACACGCCGCAGGCTGCCCGGTCACCATGGACGACTGGGACAAGGTTTCCGCGCAAACCCCCAACATCGTGCGCATAGCACCCGCAGGCCCCCTGCACATCGAAGACCTCAACGCCGCGGGCGGAATCCCCGCCATCATGCACGAGCTCGCAAAGGCAGGCTGCCTGCGTGAAGACGCCTTCGGCATCATGGGTCCCTTGGCCGACCAGCTGCCCGGCTACCCCGAGGCAGACGGCGCCGTCGTGCGTCCCTTCGACAACCCCTACTCCCCCGACGGCGGCCTGAAGGTCCTGCGCGGCAATCTTGCACCGGACTGCGGCGTCGTCAAGAAGAGCGCCGTTGCGCCCGACATGCACCGGCACGAAGGCCCCGCGCGCGTCTTCGATAGCGAAGAGCAGGCTTGCGAAGCCATCTTCGGCGGCAAAATCAACCCCGGCGACGTGGTGGTCATCCGCTACGAAGGACCCGCCGGCGGCCCGGGCATGCGCGAAATGCTCACGCCCACCAGCGCCATCTGCGGCATGGGTCTGGCGAAATCCGTTGCGCTGATCACCGACGGCCGCTTCAGCGGCGCCACCAAGGGCCCGGCCATCGGCCACATCAGCCCCGAAGCCGCAGCGGGCGGACCCATCGCCCTGGTGCAGGAAGGCGACACCATCTCCATCGACATCGACGCGGGCACCATCGAGCTCAAGGTTTCCGACGAAGAGCTTGCCGCACGCCGCGCCGCATGGAGCGCACCTGCACCCAAGTACACCACGGGAGTGCTCTCCCGCTACGCCAAGCTCGTGACCAGCGCAGACAAGGGGGCATATCTGTCATGACGAACATGGAGGAAAGACTGGCCCGCAAGCAGCTCGCCATCGAAGGCAAACCGTTCGGGCCGGGCAGCAACACCGAAAAACAGGGCAAGACCATGACGGGCGCCCAGGCAATCATCGCCTCCCTGGAGGCTGAGGGCGTGGACACCATCTTCGGCTATCCCGGCGGCCAGGCCATCAAGATCTACGACGCGCTCTACGACAGCACGAAGATCCGCCACGTGCTGGCGCGCCATGAGCAGGGCGCCACCCACATGGCCGACGGTTACGCCCGCGCCACCGGCAAGGTGGGCGTCGTACTGGTCACCAGCGGCCCCGGAGCCACCAACACCGTCACGGGAATAGCCACCGCCTACATGGACTCCATTCCCCTGGTGGTCATCACGGGCCAGGTCACGCGCGGCGTCATAGGCACCGACTCGTTCCAGGAATCCGACATCGTGGGCATCACCATGCCCGTGGTCAAGCACAGCTTCCTCCTGCAGTCCACCGACGACCTGACCCGCACGTTCCGCGAGGCCTTCTACATCGCATCCACAGGCCGTCCGGGCCCTGTGCTCATCGACATCCCCAGCGACTTGGCGGGCGCCGAAATGGTGTTCGAATACCCCGACAGCGTGAACATCCCCAGCTACCGCCCCACCTACAAGGGCAACGCCAAACAGGTCAAGCAAGCCTGCAATCTGATTCGCGCAGCCAAGCGCCCCCTGCTCTACGCAGGCGGCGGCATCGTTTCGTCCCACGCCTGCACCGAATTGCGCCAGCTGGCCGAGATGATGAGCATTCCCGTCGTCACCACACTGCTGGGCAAAGGGGCGTTCCCTTCGTCGCACCCGCTGAACCTGGGTCCCGTGGGCATGCACGGCTCCAAGTACGCCAATATGGCCATGACCGAGTGCGACCTGCTGATCTGCGTGGGCGCACGCTTCTCCGACCGCGTGACGGGCAAGCTTTCCGAATTCGCCCCGAAGGCCAAGGTCATCCACGTGGACATCGACCCCGCCGAAATCGGCAAGATCCGCGACCCACAGGTCCCCATCGTCGGTGACGCCCAGTGCGTGCTCGCCAGCATGGTGGCCCAGCTGGAGAAAGCCGGCGACCAGGCCAAAGCCACCTCCTGGGCCGCACAGTGCGCCGAGTGGCGCAACCGCTGGCCCTTCTACCACGAGCAGGCCGAAGATGCCCCGGGAGAGATTGTGCCCGAGGTTGCGCTGGATATCCTGTCCGAAAAGCTCGACCCTGACACCACCATCGTCACCACCGAGGTGGGCCAGCACCAGATGTGGGCGCATCAGCACATCGCGCGAGAGCATGCCCGCACGTTCCTTTCCAGCGGCGGACTGGGCACCATGGGCTTTGGGTTCCCCGCAGCCATCGGCGCGCAGATCGGATGCCCGGATGCGCAGGTGGTCTGCATTGCCGGCGACGGATCGTTCCAGATGAACAGCCAGGAAATGGCAACCGCCGCCATCAACGGCGCCCCGGTCAAGGTGGTCATCATGGACAACCGGGCGCTTGGCATGGTGCATCAGTGGCAGAAGCTGTTCTACCGCGAGCGCTACTCTTCAACCATCCTGGATGCAAACCCCGATTTCGTGAAGCTGGCCGATGCCTACAGCTGGCAGGCTGAGCGTGTCGAAGACCCCGAGCAGCTGTCCGCGGCCTTCGATCGCATGTTGGCCTCCACCGGCCCATACCTGCTGGACGTGGCCATTTCGCCTGAACAGAACGTGTATCCCATGGTCGCACCCGGCGCCGCTCTTGACGACATCATCGGCGCCATCGACGTCACGCTCGGCGGCGTGCGCGTCACCAAGAAAGGCGACCCTGAAGCCGTTGCCGCCCTCGATGCCGCAGACTTCGCCTCCGAAGCCGGCACGAATGCCATCGGCGAGTAAGGAGGACGAACCATGAAGCACATCCTCTCCGTCCTGGTCGAAAACAAGCCCGGCGTGCTCTCGCGCGTCACGGGCCTGATCAGCCGCCGCGGCTTCAACATCGAATCGCTGACGGTTGCCCCCACCGAAGATCCCACCATGAGCCGGCTTACGGCCATCGTGAACGCCGACGAAGTCGGATACGAGCAGATCACCAAGCAGCTTCACAAGCTGGTCAGCGTCTACAAGATCTCAGACCTGACCGACGAAGCCGCCATCGAGCGCGAGCTGGCGCTCTTCAAGGTGACTGCACCGCCCGAACGGCGTCATGAGATCATCGAGATCGCCAACGTGTTCCGCGCGAAGATCGTCGATGTGGGCCGCCTGTCGCTGACCATCGAAGCCACGGGCGACGAAAGCAAGCTCGGCGCCATGGAGGATCTGTTCCGCGCCTATGGCATCAAGCAGATCACGCGAACCGGCAAGATAGCCATGGGACGCAGCAGCAAAGAGCAGTAACCGGCCCGCTCGCCCCACCACCCAGGAACCTTCGCCGCGGCATCCGTCCGCGACGTCCGATCGCAACCCACCGGACGCAGCACAAACCGCTGCATCCACCACATCCGAAGAAAGGAAGCAACTATGGCTGTCACCATCTACTATGAGCAGGACTGCGACGCATCCGTCATCCAGAACACGAAGGTCGCCATCATCGGCTACGGATCCCAGGGCCACGCTCACGCCCTGAACCTCATGGATTCCGGCGTCGATGTGCGCGTGGGCCTTCGCGAGGGTTCTTCGTCTTGGGCCAAGGCGGAAGAAGCCGGTCTCAAGGTCATGACCATGGACGACGCCGCTGAAGAAGCAGACCTGGTCATGATGCTGGTCCCCGATGAACTGCAGCCCCAAATCTACCGCGAGCATGTCGAGGCCCATCTCAAGCCCGGCAACACCCTGGCATTCGCCCATGGCTTCAACATCCACTACGGTTACATCGTTGCCCCCGAAGGCGTGAACGTCATCATGTGCGCACCCAAGGGTCCCGGCCACATCGTGCGCCGTCAGTACACCGAGGGCTCCGGCGTGCCGTGCCTTGCCTGCGTTGCCCAAGACGCCACCGGCAATGCATGGGATCTTGCCCTGTCCTACGCATGGGGCGTGGGCGGCGCTCGCTCCGGCGTCATCAAGGCAACGTTCAAGGAGGAGACCGAAGAGGACCTGTTCGGCGAGCAGGCCGTTCTGTGCGGCGGCCTGGTTGAACTCGTGAAGGCGGGCTTCGAGACCCTGACCGAAGCAGGCTATCCGCCCGAGCTGGCCTACTTCGAGTGCTACCACGAGATGAAGATGATCGTCGACCTCATGTACGAGAGCGGCATCCACTTCATGAACTACTCCATCTCCAACACCGCAGAGTACGGCGAGTACTACGCAGGACCCAAGGTCATCAACGAGCAGAGCCGCGAAGCCATGAAGCTCATCCTCGAGCGCATCCAGAACGGCGAGTTCGCGCGCGAGTTCGTCGCCGACTGCGAAAACGGCCACAAGTGGCTCTTCGAACAGCGTGAGGCCATCAACGAGCACGAAATCGAAAAGACCGGCGAGAAGATCCGCTCCATGTTCTCCTGGATCAAGAAGGACTAGCCGCCACACTGGCGCAGCAGGCTCCACCACCAGGCTGCACCAGCAGCTTGACCAGCAGCCCCATCAACCGAAACGCCGGCCCCGCGCCGGCGTTTTTCGTGCCCGGTTTTCATGCCCGGTTTTCATGCCCGGAAGCGTCCCACGCGCCGAGGAGCCTTAAGGCGAAAGGCCCGCCCCAAGGCAGAGCCGGGAAAAGAAAGGCGACCCGCAGGTCGCCTTTCTCCACAGGGGCCGAGAACCCCATGTATGCAATCGAAATTCGCCGAAGCGGCTCTTACATCATGCCGCCCATGCCTGCACCGCCGGCAAGAGCGGACAGGTCCGGACCCTCCTTGGGGATCTCGTTGACGGTTGCCTCGGTGATCAGGATCAGGCCGGCAACGGAGACAGCGGACTGCAGCGCAGTGCGGGTGACCTTGACGGGGTCGGAAACGCCCATCTCAATCATGTTGCCATACTGGCCGTTTGCGCAGTTCAGGCCTTCGCCCTTTGCCATGCCCTTGACCTTCTCCACCACGACGGAACCCTCAAAGCCGGCGTTCTGGGCAATGGTGCGCATAGGAGCCTCGAGAGCCTTGCGGATGATGGCCACGCCGACTTCCTCGTCATGATCAGCGCACTCAACGGCGTCCAGGGCGGGCAGAGCGTGCAGCAGCGCAACGCCGCCGCCGGGGACAATGCCCTCTTCGACAGCCGCGCGGGTTGCCTGCAGAGCGTCCTCGATGCGGCTCTTCTTCTCCTTGAGCTCAGCCTCGGTCGCGGCGCCGACACGCAGAACCGCAACGCCGCCGGCCAGCTTGGCCAGACGCTCATGCAGCTTCTCGCGGTCGAACTCGGAATCGGTGTGCTCCATCTCGGCACGGATCTGGTCGACGCGGTCCTGGATGGCCTGCTTGTCGCCGGAGCCGTCGATGATGGTGGTGGCGTCCTTGGTGACCTTGACGGTCTTGGCATGGCCCAGAAGCGATGCGTTGGCATCGGCGAGCGTCATGCCGAAATCAGGCGTGATGACCTGGCCGCCGGTCACGATGGCGATATCCTCCAGCATGCGCTTGCGGCGGTCGCCGAAGCCGGGAGCCTTGACGGCAACGCAGTTGAAGGTGCCGCGCAGCTTGTTCAACAGGATGGTGGCCAGCGCCTCGCCATCCAGATCCTCGGCGATGATCAGCAGCGGACGGCCGGACTTCATGACCTCTTCCAGCAAAGGCAGCAGATCCTGGATGCTGGAGATCTTCTGGTCGGTGATCAGGATGAAGGGATCCTTGAGGACAGCCTCCATGCGCTCCATGTCGGTAGCCATGTACGGGGAGATGTAGCCCTTGTCGAACTGCATGCCCTCAACAGTTTCAATGTCCATGCCGAAGGTCTGGGACTCCTCGACAGAGATGACGCCGTCATTGCCCACAACGGCCATGGCTTCGGCGATCTTCTGGCCGATAATCTCGTCACCTGCGGAAATGGTGCCGACGTTTGCAATCTGCTCCTGGCCGGACACGGGGATTGCGTCAGCCTTCATGGCAGCCACGATGGCGTCGGTGGCCTTTTCGATACCGCGGCGGACAGCCAGGGGGTTGGCACCGGCGGTCACGTTGCGCAGACCTTCGGTCACGATGACGTCGGTCAGCAGGGTTGCGGTGGTGGTACCGTCGCCAGCACCGTCGTTGGTCTTGGTGGCGGCTTCCTTCACCAGCTGAGCACCCATGTTCTCAACGGGATCCTCCAGCTCGATCTCCTTGGCCACGGAAACGCCGTCGTTGGTGATGGTGGGGGCGCCGTAGGTGCGCTCAAGGGCAACGTAGCGGCCCTTGGGGCCAAGCGTGACCTTGACTGCGTCGGAAAGCTTGGTGACGCCGGCGGCAAGGCCGCTGCGTGCGTCAGCCTGGAACTTGATTTCTTTAGCCATTGCTATCTACTCCTTCGATATGCGGAATCGTGATAGGCGGAATTAATCGGTGTAAACGGCGAACAGATCGTCGGCGCGCAGAATGAGGACTTCTTCGCCATCGATGGTCACTTCGGTGCCACCGAACTTGCCGTAGAGAACGCGGTCGCCTTCCTTGACGGGCATGGGAACCAGCTTGCCGTCTTTGTCGAAACGGCCTTCACCAGCTGCCAGGACAATGCCGCTCTGCGGCTTTTCCTTGGAGCTGGAGGCCAGGATGAGGCCGGATGCCGTGGTGGTTTCTGCTTCGTCGCGCTTGATGATCACGCGATCGCCCAAAGGTTTGAGATTCATGAACTTGTCCTTTCCTCATGACCTTTTCAAACAGGTTGGTGCTAGGGTCTCAGGAGTGCTAGCACTCTGAGCCTTCGACTGCTAACAAAGCGATATAGTAACACCCGCCCTAGGTCATTCAACCCCTTTCGCAGAAAATCTCAGTGTCCTGCACTCATGTTGCCTAAATGTTGAATTGCAAGTTCCGACGATCAGCCGATGATCTTGGCGTTGTTCGCATATTCGAACGCATCATCCACATACACCTCTGCGTTGTTCTTCTGGCGCTCGACCTCCTCCTCGGTGAACGTGCGCTTGACCACACCGGGGACGCCCGCCACCAGCGAGCGTTCGGGAATCACGGAACCCTCTTTGACCAGGGCACCCGCCGCAATGATGGAGCCGCGGCCCACCTTCGCCCCGTTCATGACGGTGGCATGCATGCCCACGATCACATCATCCTCGATGACCGCGCCGTGCACGATGGCGTTGTGGCCCACGGAAACGCGCTCGCCGATGACGATGGGCAGGTCGTAATCCGCATGCAGCATGGCGTTGTCCTGAACGTTGGAATCCTTGCCGATGGTGATGGACGAAACCTCGGCACGCATGGAAGCGCCGAACCACACGGAGGAATTCTCCCCCAGGTGGATATCGCCGGCAAGCGTGGCGCTGTCGGCTACGAAAGCAGCCTTCTCAACGTCGGGGCGCATGCCCTTGAATTCGATGATCATATTGTTCCTCCTCTTATAGAACTTCGGTATGTCGAACGGACCGAAAGCGCCCAAGGGGGCGCCGGCCGCTCAGCCGGAGCAAAAGCCGCAATGCTAGCGGACAAGCCAGGGACGCAGCCATTCCAGCAACGCCTCGCACCCACGCAGCACGTCAGCGTAGGTGATGTCGAAATCCCCCGTATACCAGGGATCGGCAACATCGGGCGCGTCATCAGTCGAGGCGCCCTCCGTGTATTCCAGCAGCTTGTGCACCTTGCCTTCGGGATCGCCCTTGAGCATACGGCGCATGTTGCGGATGTTAGCAGAGTCCATGCCCACGAACACATCGAAGCGCCCGTAATCCGACGAGCACAACCGCACGGCATGCTTGCCTTCGCACGAGATGCCGTGCTCTGCCAGCTTGCGACGCGTGCCGTGGTGCACCGGCTCGCCGATCTCCTCCGTGGAAGTAGCGGATGATTCGATATGGAAGCGGTCTGCCAACCCCGCGCGTGCCACAAGGTCCTTCATGACGAATTCGGCCATCGTGGAGCGGCAGATGTTCCCGTGGCATACGAACATGATTCTGTGCATCCTTGGACTTCCTCTCATATATCAGGATTTCCGCAGGTGATAAATGCTGTTCGTATGTCATCGCCCAGTCGCGGAATCCCGAATCGACTCGTGCATGAGCGGATATTTTCCGCCGCAAAAGTTGTAAATTCGGTTGTAAACCTCGCGGATTTACAACTTCGTACACTTTAGCTTACGCGGCACCATCCGTCATGCGGAGCATGTCGCCCCTCACGTCCTCGAATCCAAGGTGGGTGTACGTGTTGTATGTCACGCTAATGTCCGAGTGCCCCATGATGTACTTGAGCTTCGCGGGGTCCATCCCCTTGCGAGCCATCTTGGAGCAGAACGTGTGTCGGCAGACATGCGGGGTAATCTTGGGAAGCCCCTTCTTGTAAATGCTATTGTGCTTGCGGAGGGAGAGCTGGAAGTACTTCTCCCAGTGCATCGCAACCTTCGGCATGCCGTTTTTGTCCAGAAGCAGGAATCCGCTTACCCCGTCAACGACGGGCTCGACGGGTGGGTTGGCACGCTTTTGAAGGATTGCCTTGAAGTATTCTTTGACTTCCTCGGACATGGGCACGTATCGCTCGCCGCTTTTCGTTTTGGGGCGCTCGATGTAGTACCTCATATCGCTGCCCCTCTGCAGCTGCTTGTTGACGCGGATGCTTCCGTTTTCGAAGTCGAGGTCAGATTTTGTGAGACCGCAGAACTCCGAGATGCGCAGCCCCGTGTTGAAGAGGATGTAGAACGCTTCGTAGTATCGCGAGTAATGCTTATCTCCCTTGATGAAATCGAGGAACCTGCGCTCGTCCCGTGGGGACAAGGCCTCGCGCGCAATGGAGTCGTTGACGAGTACGGTGGCGAGCTCGAAGTTGAACGGGTTGCGCCTGATGAGGTCGTCTTCCTCCGCAAGCTGGAAAGCTGGGCGAAGCACTCCTCGAATGCAGTGAATCGCGCTGTAGCTTTTCCCGAGCTCGCCTTGAAGATAGATGAGCCAATTCTTCGCGTCGAGCGTCGTTATATCGCCGATTTTCCTGCTTCCGAACGCGTCCTTGGCGAGAAAGTTCGTAACCGTCTTATAGCCCGCGCGCGTAGTCGGGCGCACCGCCGTCTTGGTCGCGACGTACTTTTCAAGCAATTCGAGAACGGTCATCCCGCTTGGTGCAACGCGGTCAAACAGATCGCGTTGCACCTGCTTCTCGATTTCGCGGAGGCACGGCCCCGACTTTTTGCCCTTGGGAGGGAGGTCGTGCGTGGTAAGCGTCCATGAGTACTTGTACTTCGTCTTGCCTTTCACATCTTTGAACTTGAAATAGTACTGGCCGTTCGGGCGCTGCCCCTCTCCTTGGCGAAGGATGCGCCCCTTGCTGTCTTTCCTCGTGGGCACTCTTGTCGCCTCCTCTCCTTATGGATGTGCCCCGATGCTGCTTCGCTGGTGCATCGGGGCACATAATTGCTAGTGGTACGGGCTGCGCGGGATTGCTTTCGAGAATCCTAGCGACGATTCGTGTTCCAATACAGCAGATCGCTTACAAAGTAATAGCGATGAGATGAGTCATAGCAGTGACGAAGATGCGCAGGCCCGATGCCATCACCGCTGTCTACCATCAACTGCAAAAGCCTGGTTGCCCCAAGAAACTTCTTTGCCTCCTCTTCGTCAACGACCAACATGGCATTTTCGAGCATGCTGTACACAGGATTCTCAGACGCATCCCGAACACTTGTCTCCTTGCTCATTCGAGCCTCCTTTTCAATCGGCGTTGCTTGCAACGCAATTTCAATTCGACCCGAGAGTACCCGCACCGTTGCGCATCAGCAAATCGAGAAAACCCTGATAAATCAGTATTTTTGTTTGCATCCGTTCATAAATGAGGAGAAAAAAGTCAGTGCTATATTTCGAGATTCACGGGGTCTCCATACGCATGTCCTTCGCCCGTGCGCATCTCGCTTCGCTCGATGCTCGTGGGTTTATTTGTATGAAGTACGCGGGCGTTGGGCATGGGACTGTCGGCTATGCCGACCGCAGCGCACGCTGCGTCAGTCCCCCTTATGCCCTTTTGCCTTTTTTGCCCCCGAAGCGTATAGCGGAGGGAGCCAAGGCGATTTCTCCTGATATATGGCGTGAAACGCTGTAGAAAACAAGGCATGTTTTAGGGGTTGGATTTGTCGAAGATTGCGACAGTTGTAGAAAGCGCTTCGGCAAGCCCCATAAACGGGGTGATCTTCTCGGAGTTTTTCTACAAGTTCAGGCGTAAAGTGACGACGTGTAGAAAGTGCGTCTTGAGTGTCCGCGAAGCAAAAAATAAAGGGCGCAGCGATTGTTTCGCTGCGCCCTTCGGCGTCTTTTCAGTCGTAGATTATCGGAGCGGGCACGAGCTGCCAAGCTGTGCCTAGATGATTTACCCCAAGGACGTACAGGTCAAGCTCCTCGTCGTAGAACACCGGCTCGCCCGTGTGCTCCATGACAAACGACGGGTCCTGTATGATGTACCACTGGAAAATCTCCTCCCACGGCGCCCAGTCCCCGCTCACAAGCTCAAGCGGGCGCTTTGCCATCTCGTTTGCGAGCACCATGTTCCCGCACGTCTCGGCGAGGTCGGCGTAGGTCTTGATGCCGTAGTCACTCATCGCCTTTCCCCTCCGCTTCCCGTTCCTCAATTCGCTTGAGGCATTCCGCCACGCAGTAGCGCATGGTGCGCAGGGCCTCGCAGTCGATGCTTTCCGCGAGGATGTCCCCGTCGAGGACGACCTCGCCCAGAGCGTTCACGAACCGCCACTCCATCACGTTGTCGATGCGCTTGAGCACGTCCTTCAGGGTGCCGCCGTCGCGCATGGGGGCGTTCCCGTCCACCCTCGCCATGCGCTCAAGCTCCTTGGCCTTCGCCGAGCAGATGCGGGCGGTGCGCCTGAGCACCTGCGCCCTCCACGTGGCCTCCTCTTGGGGGCTGTTGGGTTCAAGACGCTCCTTGTCCATCGTGTACCTCCTTATCTCCGTTTCAGAGGCACCCGACGCCGCAGGCGTCTTCCACACATGCCCATCCAAAGCCCAGCGAAAGACCTTCAAAGGTCGGTGCGCCGTCGTTGATCCTACTTCGCGGTATTCCGGAGCATCTGGGCAAAAAACAAGGGAGGCATCCGCCATGGCGGACGCCTCCCTTGTTCGAGGAATGGACACCTGCACGCGACCAGGGGGAGCGTGCGGGTCTGTGAGGGCTATGCCCGAACACAGTACGTGCCGTCGCGGTCCCGTCGTTACTGACGGGCACCGCACGAACTGCAATACACGTAGTCCACGTAGTCCTCGTAGTAACCGTGGTCTTCCTGATGGGAACCGACCTGAACCTGCACGGTCTTTTTGATGTTCTGGTAGCTGGAGTAATCCACGCCGTTGTACAGGCCGTTCTCGTCGGCGTTACGCAGGGCGTTGACGATGATGGCATTGAGGTCGTCCCGCGTGAATCCGTTCTCGAACCAGTACTCCGGTCCTTTTGCGATGTATTGGCCGGGAGTGCCGGTTGGGACATAGAAACGCGCTCCGTAGACTGTCTGCGTCTCGTAGTTGGGGACCGTCACCATGTTGGATACCCACCTCTGCGCGGTGTGCTGTGTCCACGAATGCTGGTGGGCAGGCGTGCTCGGCTTGTGGGAACCGCCGGCGTTTCCAGAGTTGGAGTTTCCGGTGTTGGAGCCGGAAGCGTTGGCGTTTCCGCCGGAAGGCTTGTCGGCGGGCTTGCCGATGGTGTCGGCGGGCTTGCCGTCGATATCGACACCCTCATCGGCCTTGGATGCGTTCTCCTTCGTCTCGTCGGAGACGTTCGGGTTGGCGCTCACGTTACCGTCGAGCTTGTCGAGGATGCCGGTACCGGTGTCGCCCTTCAAGGTCTCGTCGCCCTTCTTGATGGCGTCCTTGGTCTTGTTGACGATGTCGGCGAGCATCTCGTCGGTGACCTTGTCGGCGGGAATCTGCGCCATAGGGCAGTTGACGGCAGGTGCGGTCTTCGCGTCGGCGTCGACGGTGATGTCGACGGGAGCGCCCGTGTCGTAGATGTCGAAGGCGGAACCGTCGGAGTTGACGGGGCTGACGAAGCTCACGGTGTAGTCGCCCTCGGCGAGTGCGACCGTGGAAGTGCCCTTGTTACCCTCGGCATCAGGGGTCACCGCGTGGTAGAAGTCCACATCGTTGCCCTCGATATGGGCGATGGCGGGCGTGGAGTTCTCGTCCCAGCCGCTGTCGGCCGTGACGTTGAGGGTCACATCGACAGTTCTTGACTCCTGCTGCTCTGGTTGTTGCTCGGACGTTGCGAACGCCCCGCTTGCCACGGCTATCGCAACAACGATCGCAGCGGCTATCGCTGCGACTTGGGGCTTATGCGAGCGCGCCCACTGGGATAATCCGTTCATTATCCATCCCCCTTTCTTTCATGGTGGTTTCGAGTTACCTCGTTATGTCAACCGCGTCATTACTTAGCGCTTTCCCATCGCGCGAGCCATCCAGTCGAGGTTGCCGCTCGCACTGGCGGTGTTCGCGTTAATCTGCTGAGCCTGATTGAGAATCTGCCCCTGCATGAACAGGTTGCCTATTTGCAGCATGTTGCCGATGCGCTGCTGGTTGAGAATCTGCTGCTGGCCCGCTTCCATGCGGCGCTGGTGCATCTCGGTCTCGTAGAGGTTGACCATCTCCTGTACGGTGGTGGCGCGATGGTTGCGCACGGCAGCAAGGAAGAAATCCACGGCTTCGATGCTGTCGTAATCCATGGGGTACCACGGGGCGACCTGCGAAGCCCATTGCTGCTGTACGGCGAAAATCTCCTGCTTGGTTTGCTCGATGCTCTGGGCTAGGGCCTGGTTGTTGGCTTCAACTCGTTGGTTGCTTTGGTCAATCGCGGCATTTCTCTGGGAGCGGCTTTTGTCCGCCGTCTTCGCTATGACCTTGTATAGAATCGCACCGATGATAGCTGAGACGATGAGGTTCACGATATTCCAGACCGCCAATTGAAGCTCCGTGCCTCCCATCGAGAAGAACGGAAGGGTGGGGAGATACGTTATCACCTTAAGTGGCGTGCTCGTGATAAGCGTGAACGCGATAAGGAAGCCCCCGATTGCATAGAGAACAGGGTGCCTTTTAGTCTTCTTTTCCGTCTTGGTGGCAAACTGAGTGGTGAGTTGGTTGATTCGTCCCTGAAGGTCAACCACCCTATGCATCAAATCGTGCGCCGTGGCAACGCCTGGCAACAAATTTGCCTGTTCCTCCATGTTTGCTCCTTTCTATTTCACGGATATAGCCCGAGCTGCCATCGGGCTATATCCGTGCGTATCGATTACCTAGTCCACCTCTATCCCTTCGGCATCGGGGGTGTCCCACGTGAAGCCCGCGTGCCCCTCGTTCACGACGGTGGCGAGGCCGGAGTAACCGCCGAAGGTCGTGCCATAGACGGTCTGGGTGGTCGAGTAGGTGGGTGAGCAGAGTTCGATGGACTTTTTGGTCGAGCTGAACGCGCTGTCGGGAATCTCGGCATTATTGTCCCAACCGTAGTCATTTAAAATGCGAAAGCGTGTTCTGTCGCTTGTTAGATCGTTTTCATCCGCATTGATGTTTGCTTGGTAGAAGGAGAACTTTGCGAGCTGGAAAACAAGCGACTCGTTCGCCGCCGCATTACCGCTGCCATCTGTTTCGAGACGGAGCGTATAGGGCTTCGCCTCGGGTTCTTGATAAGCGGCAGCTTCATTGAATGCCTGTCCTTTGTTTGCAGCGTCGAGAGCATCCTGCGTGTTGTCCAACGTGGTCTGGTACGTCTCGACGACCTGGGCTCGGTCTTCCTCGGGCACATTCTCGATGCCATAGTCTCCGTAGTAGTCTATCGAATCGTACGTACCGGCGACCGCCTCTGCCTTCAATGTGTCATAGCATTGCTGCCACGCTTGGATAGCTTCATCGGTAGCATCGATTGCCGCCTGCTTCGCAGCATTGAAGGCTGCTTCGTCCTGCTGCTTCGCCAGCTCGACGATTTCATCGTCGGACAGACCGTCGAGGTCGCCGAAGGTCAGGCTCTTGCACTGGTAGCTCGCAACGTTGCCGTTCCCGTCGAAGGATAGGACTTCCTCGATTGCCACGTCCTTTCCTATCTGCTTGTCGCCGTCGTAGACCATCCACACGCCCGCCTGGCCGAAAGCCTGCGAAGCAGGCACGGGCTCGCTCGCGTTCTTGACGCCTTCGCCTGAACCGCTACATCCAGCCAGCCCAAGGCCCGCGACGGCAACCGTCCCGATACCGAATAGCTTGAGCGCGTCTCTCCTCGTGTACTGCTTCATGGTTGTTTTCTCCTTTTGCGTTCGCTTGCTTTGTCGATTTAGCTTGTTGCTCGATGCTTTCCCGTCGGCTTTGATGGGAAGGGGGCAAGTCGAACGACTGCCCCGGTATAGATTCCGGAGCCGTTCGGCTTGTCCCTATGCAACTTATTGTTGTTGTTGGCTTTCCTGCTGTGCCTTGAGCCACTCTCTCGCGTTGAGCTGATCCTGGAATTGGGAGTTCGTCATGCCGTCGCCGCGGACGGAGTTGGGATCGTTCGGGTCCCATGACTTGGTGAGCCCGATCGTCAGATACTTCTCCAGGCCGTCTCCCGCCCCGTTGCCGACATATACGTTCAGTCCGGTGCCGGTCGCGCCGAGTTCCTGTGTGCCGTATACCGGCCACGGGTTATCTTTCGCAACGGCGATGCAGATTGCGCCGCCGTAGTCGTTGGCCGGTTTGTGCGAAATCTGCCACGTGTGGTCGTCTAGCTGGGTCACGCTCCACTCGTTCTGCTTCCAATCGGACGGCACGTCCACGTAGAAGTAGTCGGTCGTGAACGAATGGCCACCGCTGGATGCCTGGTCCGTTGACGTCTGCTCGCTCTCGGAAGTGCTCGCCTCGGTGCTCTTATTCGCCTCGTCGGTCTTTTTCTCTTCCTCGGCCTTCTTGGCTGCCACGGCGTCGTCCCTGCGCTTTTGTGCCTTCTCTTTGAGCTTGTCGAGCTTTGACAAGCTTATGCCGCTGTCCTTTGCTGCCTTATATGCCGCATCGATCTGCGCGTCCGTCACCTCTTCTGCGGGGACAGGCTTGATGGTGATTTCCTTCTTGACGTTGACTTTGCCGTCCTTGTCGATGCTGACCTTCGTGGACGCGCCCTTGGTGTCGTAGATGGTTCCGTCCGCCGCGATGGGTGACGCCTCGATCGCAAGGCGGTAGTCTCCCGGCCTGAGGGCGATGTCCGAAGAGTCCGACCCCGCGTGGAACACGCTGTCCACACTGTTGCCCGAGGAGTCCTTTCCGGTGGCATGGATGGTGATCTTCGTGCCCTTTCGCGTGTCAAGCCCTTCGGCGTTTACGACGAGGGGAACGCCGTAGGTCTTGGACACCTGCGCCGAGAGATATAGATAGGCGCCTCCGCAGCAGATGGCGACCACCGCAGCGATACCTATCGCCACCCACAGTGCCGCCCGCTTCTTTTTGCCGGATCTGTCAGCCATCTCTTATCCCGCCTCCTTCCTCTGTGATGTCTGTTCGCTCTTGAGAAATTACTTTGAGGCGCGCATGCGCTCCATGAAGACGCCGGCCGAGATGAGCGCCAAGGATACTGCGAGCGTTGCGAGGAAGGGGAGGATGTTGTCACCCGTCTTGGGCAGCTCGCCGTTCTTGGCATCGGTTTTTGCGTTCGAGCCATTCGAGCCGTTTGCCTGCGCTTGCTTTTTCTGCTCGGTCGACGTCCCGAGGGCGGCGACGGTCTCGGTCTTGGTGGCGCCGCATTTGGTGCAGGTGTAGGTGCGCACGCCCTCCTTCGTCGCGGTGGGCTCGGTAGTCACGGTGCCCTTGTCCCATGTGTGGTCGGTCGCCGCGATCTCGCGCGTCTGGACGGCCCCGCAGATATCGCATGTCAGCTGCTCCTGCCCGGGCGCGGTGCAGGTCGTGGGGGCCGTGACCTTCCAAGTACCTTCGTGCGCGTCGCCGTCGATGGCATGGAACTCAACGGTGTTCACGCCGACCTCCTGACGCCACTTCGCATAGCGCTCCGCCTCGGTCCCCTTGTAGCCGATGATGCGGCAGTTGAGAATGGGCGTCGAATGGATGGCCGTGACGGATTTGGGGATCCAGACATTCTTGAGGCTGTCGCATTGGTTGAGGAACTGGTCGGGGATCTCGGTCACGCCCTCCTCGACATGCACGTTCTCAAGGCTGGTGCAGCCGTAGAACTGCGCGTTGCCGCCGCCGCCCCATGTGGAACCGGAGGGAATGGTCACCGAGGTGAGCTTCTTGCAGTAGACGAAGACATCGGAATACCAGTCGACATTTGCGGGCAGCTTGATCTCGGTGAATCCCGCATTCTGGAATGCGCAGTTCCACACGCGCTCCAGCCCATCGTTCAGATGGACCTCGGTGAGGCTAGGGTTGTCCGCGAATGCGGAGATCCTGATGGTCTTCACCGTGGAGGACAGCGTCACCTTATGCAGGTTGCTGTACTGGACGCTACCGTACGAGGCGAACGCGGTGCCGGGGATTTCCGTGACGCCCTCGGCAACCTTGACCTCTGTGATCTGCGAGGCGTACTGCGTCCAGTCATATGTGGTTGCCGTGGGGATGTCCGCCGTCAACGTGAGCACGCCTTCGTTGAGCGTCCAGCCGTTGCCGCTGATTTCCTCGGCATAGGCGCCGCGCGCGCCGGACAGCAGTGCTACGCACAGGGCGAACACGCCCGCGAGGGTCAGCACCCCTCTTTTCCATGTCGTTGATTTCATCTTCCCTTTTCCTTTCTTTTGGGTTTACGTTTTCGTTAAATCGGCCGGTTACAGTCCGTTGCGTTTGCCGAACACATCGCGCGCGATCCAATCGACGTTCCTGCTCGTGCTTGCGGTGTTCGCGTTGATCTGCTGGGCCTAGTTGAGAATCTGCCCCTGCATAAAGAGGTTGCCGATCTGGAGCATGTTGCCGATGCGCTGCTGGTTGAGCATCTCCTGCTGCCCCGCCTCCATGCGTCGCTGGTCCATCTCGGTCTCGTAGAGGTTCACCATCTCCTGCACAGTGGTGGCGCGATGGTTGCGCACGGCGGAGAGGAAGAAGTCGACGGCTGCGGTGTTGTCATAGTCCATGGGGTACCACGGCGCGACCTCTGCCACCCAACGTTGCTACACGGTGAAGATCTCCTGCTTGGTTTGCTCGATGCTCTGCGCGAGCGCCTGGTTATTTGCGTCGACCACGGCGTTGTTGTTGTCGATATAGACGTTGCGGCGGGCGCGGGACGTGTCGGCCGCCTTGGCGATGACCAGGTAGAGGACCACGCCGATGACGGCGGAGACGATCAGGTTTATGGCATCCCAGACATCCCTTTGGAGGTCCGGTCCTCCGGTCGCGTAGAACGGGAGGGAGAACGGATACGTGAGCGCGCAGAGCGGCGTGCTCGTGATGAGCGTGAAGGCGATGAGGAAACCGGCTATGGCATAGAGCACGGGATGCCGCTTGGTCTTCCTTGCTGTCTTTTGCGAGAACTGCGTGGTCAGTTGGTTGATGCGATTTTGCAGATTGACCACGCGATGCATCAGGTCGTGCGCGGTCGTGATTCCCGACAGCAGATCTGCCGTCTGTTCCCCCACAGTCTTTACCCTTCTCCTCGATATGCGGGTGCGCCTTCGGCGCACCCGTTTTCGGAATGCTGACTATTGCTCATAATTGAACTACATAGGCAATAATTAGCCCTTACAGTTTATTATACTTGCAGAAAAATGCCCATACGATTCAAGTCAGATTGATTCGTATGGGCGGTGATAGTGTGAAGTATTTCGAAATAGGCCAACGCATACGGCGGTACCGTAAGGCCTGCGGGATGTCGCAGGAGGCGCTGGCAGGAAAGGTCGGCATCTCCGTCGCGCATATGAGCCATATCGAGACCGGAAACACTAAGCTGAGCCTGCCCGTGCTATCGAAGATTGCCGAGGAGCTTTCGGTCGGCGCCGACGCGCTGCTGTCCGACGAGCCGAGGCCTGATAAGTCGACGCTTTCGTTAGAGGTGCGAGAGATCCTGGATTCGTTCGAGGTCGACGAGCTACCCGTGGCAATCGAAGTGCTTCGGGCGCTGCGGGATGCGATGGCTAAAAGACGCGGCTAGGGGCGAATTCCAGCACTCAAAAGTTGTGAAAAAGTTGCATAGCAGCAAGATGAAAAGGGCAAACCACTCATTTACGAGGCGGTTTGCTCCTTTAGTCAAATATTGCCGTGGCAGACGAACATGATCGCTATCAATTTCTGAAACCTTTCATTTGACGAGAATTTCACCTGTGATCGCATTACTCCAATTACCCCACCCAAACTGAGACTGCAAATCCATTCATTTATGAGCTTTTATCCTCCTAGCCCTTCACCGTCACACCCGCAAGCTCCGCTCACCGGACGGTAAGGCGTCACCACCAGCCATCACTTTGAGAATTTGCCTCTCGGTGCGGTTACTGCATACCTCACCTTCGCAGCACCTGTACAGCGTGTGGCCGAAGATAATCCGATTTCGATCTTGATGCCCTTGTTGGCTTTCTTTTCAGAGCCGACCCGCTCACTACCGTCAACAAAACAACCATCCATCCTTCATGAAAGCGTCCCAGCCGAATGCCACGAATCGATTGAGCTTCTCATCCGAAAGAGGAAACGAACAATGCGCAGCATTCTCCATGCGTGCGCCGCAGCAAGCACATACATCGCTAGGCAATATGTATTTAGACAAACTTGTCTAAAACGGCCTGCACCATAATGGCTTCAGGCTCATCCCGTTCCCACGGTAATACGCAACGATCCTCTCCTTGTCCTCTTTGAAATATGACCTGCTCGCCCCCCTCGAAAGAATCCAGGAAATCACAGCGCTCCCGAATTGCTCAAGCCAAGAACAGAAAGTTTAATTTCGAATAGCGCGGAACACCTTGATACTTGGCAGAAAGTCACTTCTTGCTGATACGTCCGCTCGAATAGTCAATGGCATACCCTTTAGCGGCATTGTAGACAACCACCTCAATATCAATTGAACCATCGGAAGATTTCATATCCACGACAACGGCGCGGGGAATGCTTTCGGCGCCTTCATAGAGCGGCAGCGCCGAGTAATAGAGAGTTCCATCGCTGCATGTATCGAGCCAGTCGCGCGCAATCGTCTCGACATATGCCATCCCGCCCCCACCGTCATTCGCTCCAACATTTTGCATACGGGTACCGGTTATCAGGTTGTCCCCGCGAGGGTCGCCGCCAAGACTGTCAGCAAGTAGATGTGAACGGTTCCAGAAAACACCCCGATAGATGCCGCCGTCAGGAGCAACAATCTCAGTTTCTGGATTTTCACTTGGCCAACCAGCGGGATCAACATCTACGTCTTGGCGACCGCGATCTCTTGCTTGGTCTCGCATCGAAGGGGTGAGCATTGCCGCAACGAGTCCAGCACGCGCATTTTCATCGAGGCCGGCATAATAGATTTGTCCTGCATCAACATCTTGACGAATTCGGGCTTGTCCAACCGTCTTCACGTAGTTTGGCGCAGAATCCTCATTCCAGGCCTTCCAGCCAAGTTCCGAAAACTGTTGCTCTTTTCTTTTGGCCTCCTCCGCCTCCTTTCTCGCTTCCTCCAAATCCATTTTTTCCAAGGGAGGAAGCTCCCAAATTGCCTCGTCGTCGCCAAAGTTCCAAGCAAGCCGTTCAAGATCATGCGCCGAAAGCGGGGCGCGAAGGGAAACACCGATTCCAGCCCTTGCAGTTGTCGAGTAGGTCGGACTTGCATAGGCTCGCGTACCATCAGCGGCAATCCCAGAAATAAACGAAGAATCGACTTGGAGGTCTTCGTCGGGCACAACAAACATCTCAACATTAACGCCGTTATGGGTGACATCCACGCTATTCAGAGAAACCGCGTAGCCATTGAAGCTGGCAGTCTCATCATACGAGAGATTTGAATATGCATTCGGAAGCTGACCCAGGTCTGGACTCTCCACCTTATTCATGCTTTCAGTGCTATCGGCTAGCTTTTCCTGCCCCCGAGGCTCATAACCAGAGCATTGAAGCAATAGTCCCAAAATAGTAAGTGTTAAAAATACCGCAAGGCATACAGTTGGCAAACCCAGCCTAGCTTTTCTTTGAGCCATGAGGGACCCTCCAATGCTGCTAACAATTTTTGGCAATATGCAGGAAAACGCCAGCTCCTCACCTTATACTTTAAGCTGTGCGAAAACATATCCATCGTGCTAGGAGCAATTATGGCGGCAAAAACGAGCAAGAGGCCCATCCTTCCGATAGCTATCGCCATCGTCATTGTGCTTGTAGTAATTGGAAGTTGCGGTAAAAACGGCAATGACGCATCAGACAGCCAAAACTCAACACAGTCGGACGCAACGCCGATAGAAACCCAGACGGATGAGCAGCACACTGAGGCAAACCACGCAAAAGAGTTTGACTTCGCCAGTTATGGCGCGATGGACAGTCTCGCAGATAGCAGAGCACTAGAAGCCCTTAAATCAAACGGCCTCGAATACGGCGGCCATCACGTTTCCTTTAACGGCATAGTGGAAATCAAGGGGGAAATGGTTGTTTCGCGCTCCGATACGGAATCTCAAATAGAATCAAACGGCGTTGCAATTTGGGTAACTTTCGAATTGGATGACGGTTCGGATAGGAGCGCCATCATTACCAACGCAGCACTGCAGGCAGCTGCGCTTCAGAAAGCCACGAACAAGAAGGTCATCCTTCAGGTCAAAGTACCAGATCCCAAAAGGCCGGGTTACGTCATGAAGGCAGCTTCCATCAGTTATAACGTCCTGCATCCAGCCCCCGACGCCCCTGCCGACATCGAAACAATGCTTGCTTCTTCGGCTTGGTGGACTCTCGGCGATATGAGCAGCGCCGATGGAGATTCAATCAACGATCTGGGTCTATAGCCATACTTCTCCAATGCCCGCAACCATTTCTGCCAGCAGCAATGGTCTGTCTTTGCAAGTTTGGAATACCACTTTGGAGCTTAAGCTAAAACCTAGCTATTCCCGTGAGTGAAACCGCCTTGCCAATGAGGCGGTTTCACTCTGTTGGCAGATGTCGCCATGATGCACGAACATGATACCAATGGTGTGCGCTGCAGCGGCATACTGCACGGCGGTGAGCCCCGCTGTAGGACGGAGGGTTTCGGACATGGGAGCTCCTATCGGGCTGCGTTTCACCCAGCCAATATACCGTGCAACACGCAGCCGCATCGCCTCGGACACCGAAAGAGTTCTGATTCTGAGCACCCGCGCGCACCGTTCGGCATACGATACGCCATAAGACATTCCGGACACCGCAGCCACGACAGGAGCCCGCATGACCGCAGACATGGAGAACACCGCAGGCGAAAGCACCGCGACCGATCCCGCCACCGTCGCCGAAATCATGGCGAACCCCGCAATGCACCCCCACTTCGACGCCTTCGCCACCACCATAGCCGCGCTGCGCGCCCCCGACGGATGCCCCTGGGACCGCAAGCAGACGCACGCGAGCATTGCGCACAACATGATCGAAGAAGCCTATGAGGCCGTTGACGCCATCGAAGCGAAAGACGCGTCCCACCTGCGCGAAGAGCTGGGCGACGTGCTTTTGCAAGTGGTGCTGCAAAGCCAGATAGCCGCAGATGCAGGCGAATTCACCATCGATGATGTGTGCGCGGACGTGAACGCCAAGATGATCCGCCGGCACCCGCACGTGTTCGGCGAAGCGAAGGCCGCCGACGCGGGCGAGGTGCTGGACATCTGGGACGCCGTCAAAATGAAGGAGAAGGCCGCTGCAGATGCCCAGGCCGCAGACTCCGCCGAACCGCGCGAAAGCCTTCTGGACGGCGTGCCCGCCAGCCTGCCGGCGCTGATGCAGGCGCAGAAGATCTCCCGCAAGGCGGTTGCCGCGGGCTTCGAATGGGAAAGCGTGGATGACGTTTGGGACAAGGTTCGCGAAGAGATAGGCGAATTCCAGGCGGCACGCGGCACCGAAGATGCCGAAATGGAGTTCGGCGAAATCCTATTCGCCCTGGTCAACGTGGCTCGCAAGGAGCACATCGACGCCGAAAACGCCCTGCGCGCCACATGCCGCAAGTTCCGCACCCGCTGGGCGGCCATGGAGCGCGCCGCCTGGGCTCAGGGGCGCGACCTTGAGGACATGACGGTCGAAGAGCAAAACGAGCTCTGGGAAGCCGCCAAGCGCGCCGAGGCGTAGGGCAATCCGCCGCCTTCGTCGCAGCGCATCGAAGTGCCGAAGCGAAGCGCCGCGGGCTTAGCGTGCATTCAGCGCGGGCGACTACCTGAACAATTGTCATGGCTGCCGGTTCGTTCGAAAAACGCCACCTCATCGTTCGACGACCAGATCACGAGCCAATCACCCGAATTGGCAACATGGCATTCACTCCGGCCCGCCCAACTGCCGGATAGCTTATGCATATTATGGCGGTTCTTCAGAATCGCCAGAGATTCGGGAGTGTTCTCCAGCACAAGATCAATCAGCTTCTCCAGCTCAGCCATATCCCAGTTGCGGCGCTTTGCCTTTTTCTTCAGATCGCGCGAAAATGCAGAGGAGAAATCAGCCGCCAGCCGGGCCATCACTCCATCGCCGCCGCGATGAGGTCAGCGCCATTGTCGAAACGCCCTTTGTTCCCTGAGGCAAGGAAGGCATTTCCCTCGGCAATGGCCTCGAGACTCTCCGCATTGGGCTCTTCGGGGGCGAAAGTCAAAGGGATGCGACGGGTATTCACCATCTGTTTGTAGAATGCGCGCGTGACAGACGAAAGGTCAAGACCGTAGTAATCGGCCACCTCAGAAGCGCCCCGCTTCAAATCTTCGTCAACACGAATCGTAAGTGTCGAGGTTGCCATGGTTACCTCAATTCATAGTTGTATCGGCACAGACGCACTGACGTTCATATATCAATGCACTGACATTATAGCACTCGCCAAGCGCGCCGAGGCATAGGACAATCCGCCGCCTTCGTCGCAGCGCATCGAAGTGCCGAAGCGAAGCGCCGCGGACTTAACGCGGACGGCAGAGCTCCCAGAACGCCACGGCGGAAGCGGCGGCCACATTCAGGCTGTCCACACCATGTGCCATGGGGATGCGTACGGTATGCGTGCATCCTTCGATGGTGCGGTGCGACAAGCCGTCGCCCTCGGTGCCGAAGATGAGGGCCAGCTTGTCAGACGCGGCAAGACGCGGATCATCCAGGGAAACGGAATCATCCGACAGCGCCATGGCCGCGGTCTCGAACCCCATTGCATGCAGGCGGCGCAGGCCTTCGCCCGGCCAATCGTGCGAGGATTCGCCGATGCGCGTCCACGGAACCTGGAACACGGTGCCCATGCTCACGCGCACCGCGCGGCGGTACAGCGGATCGCAGCACGTAGGCGTGACCAGCACCGCATCAACCCCCAAGGCCGCCGCCGAACGAAAGATCGCACCCACGTTGGTGTGGTCGACAATGCCCTCCAACACGGCGATGCGACGCGCACCCCGGCCGTCACGCAGGCGGGGCAGCAGCTCCTCGGGCTCGGGAAGCACGGGGCGGCGCATGGCGCACAGGATGCCGCGCGTCAGCTCGAAACCCGTGAGCTGCTTGAGCTCGGATTCGGGAGCCACGAACACGGGCACCTCCACTCCTGCGGCGGCACCGGCTTCCTCGATGCGCGCCACCGTTTCGGCTGCCGCATCAAGCCAATGCGGCGTCATGAGCACGGATACCGGAGCCATGCCGGCTGCAAGCGCACGGTCTATGACCTTCAAGCTTTCAGCTATGAAGATGCCCTTTTCGGGCTCGAGCTTATTGCGCAGCTGCGCTTCGGTCAGGCGCGCATACGCGTCAAGGCGCGGATCGGATAGATTCTCGATGTTCACGTAGGGCATGGGCTGGCCTTTCGGCGTTTACAGTGCGGTCAAGTCGAAGCAATACGGGACAATGTCCTCATAGACACCGTCGCCGTTGAGAAAGCCGCCGGGGATGACACCCAGGGGCTCGAAGCCGATCTTTTTGTACAGGTGGTGCGCCACGGCGTTGCTTGCCACCACGGCGTTGAATTGCATCACGCGAAATCCCAGGTCACGGGCGCGTTCAAGCGAATCGCGGACCAAGGCCTCGCCCACATGTAGCCCACGCGCGTCCGACGACACCGCGTAGCTGGCATTGGCTATATGTCCGCAACGGCCCACATTGTTCGGATGCACGATGTAAAGACCCACGACGCAGCCATCCGCCTTGGCTACGGCCGAGGCGCTCTGCGATGCGAAGAACTCGGCGGCATCGTCGGGCGAAAGCTCGTCTACCTGGGGAAACGCATTACCTGCGCGCACGACCTCGTTCCAAATGCCGCGCATCCGCTCAACATCGTCCGGGCAGAACAGCGAAATAGAGACAGAAGGTGTTCCTTGTGACATGCAAGCTCCTTTCGCAACAACAACGAACGCGATTATAGCCCTAGTCCCGCAAACCAGTTGGCTGGCACGATTTTTGCGGCACCCGAAAGCACGGCGAAGCCCCTCGATTGCGCAGCGAACGCATCGAGTGCAAGCATGCGCCCACAAGATCACGTACGAAACGCAAAGGGGAACCCCGTGAAAACCACCGAAAACGAACGCTGCGTCACAATGGAAGAACCTGCGCCCGCCTCGCTTGAAGAGCGCGTAGCGCGCATGGAGGACTACCGCGCCATCCACGAACTCTTAGCCCATTACGCGCGTTGCGTGGATGCCCGAGACGGCGTGGGCGCGGCGTCGGTGTTCTGCGAAAACGGCGAACTGCACGGCCCCGGTGCTCCCGCCATTGCGGGACGGCAGCGCATCGCCCGCCTGTACGGCAAACTGCTGGGCCGCATGACATCGTCATCCCACATGGTGGGAAACGAACAAGTGCTGTTCACCTCACGCGACACCGCATGCGCGCATTGCGTGCTGCTGGCGTGGGAGGGCTTCGGCGCAGCCCTTGACGCAAGCGTCGACAACCGCTTTTCACTAGGTCGCTACGAGCTTGAGCTGGTACGCGAGGCTGATGGCGAATGGCGCGTGTCCGCCATGAACGTGCACTTCGCAGGGCAAACCGGAACAGGGCGCATGGCCGAACACCTCAACCGCCCCTGGCCGCCCCAACCGCGCAGCTAGGCGCGGTTGGGGACGTGCAACCCTTGGTTCTTGAAGCCGCGTCTAGTTCTTGAAGCTGTGGATGGGCGCCGGAATGCGGCCGCCACGGCTGACGAAAGCCTCGCAGCTTGCCCTGTTCACGGGCATGATAGGCGCATAGCCCAAAAGCCCGCCGAATTCCGCGGTATCGCCCACACCCTTGCCTGCCACCGGGATCAAACGCACGGCCGTGGTCTTCTGGTTGACCATGCCTATGGCCGCCTCATCGGCGATGATGCCGGAAATGGTGGCTGCGCTCGTATCCCCGGGAATGGCAATCATATCCAGGCCGACGCTGCACACGCAGGTCATGGCCTCAAGCTTCTCAATGGTAAGCTGGCCGGATTCGGCCGCATCGATCATGGTCTTGTCTTCGGAAACGGGAATGAACGCACCGGACAGCCCGCCCACATACGAAGACGCCATGACGCCGCCCTTCTTCACCTGGTCGTTGAGCATGGCCAAGGCCGCCGTGGTGCCGGGACCACCCACGTGCTCAAGGCCCATCTCCTCCAGGATCTCGCCAACCGAATCGCCCACGAACGGCGTCGGCGCCAGCGACAAATCGATGATGCCGAAGGGAACGCCCAGGCGCCGGCTTGCCTCTTGGGCAACCAGCTGCCCCACGCGCGTGATCTTGAATGCCGTGCGCTTGATGGTTTCGCACAGCACTTCGAAGCTTTCGCCACGAGCAGCCTCAAGCGCGCGTTTGACCACGCCGGGGCCGGAAACGCCCACGTTGATGACAGCATCGCCCTCGGTCACGCCGTGGAAGGCGCCAGCCATGAAGGGGTTGTCATCAGGGGCGTTGCAGAACACCACAAGCTTCGCGCAACCCAGGCTGTCGCGGTCGGCGGTGGCTTCGGCAGTGGCCTTCACGATTTCGCCCATGAGTTTGACGGCATCCATATCTATGCCGGTCTTCGTAGAGCCCACGTTCACGCTGGCGCACACGTTCTCGGTTTCAGCAAGCGCCTGCGGAATGGACTGGATGAGCAGCTTGTCAGCAGGCGTCATGTTCTTCGAGACCAGCGCCGAAAAGCCGCCCAGGAAGTTGACGCCCACCGCATGCGCAGCGTCATCGAGCGTGTGGATGATGCGCACGTAATCGGCTTCAGTCTTGCAAGCCGAGCCGCCCACCAAAGAAATGGGCGTGACCGAAATGCGCTTGTTGACCACGGGAATGCCGAATTCGCGCTCAATGTCTTCGCCCGTGGAAACCAGGTCTTTGGCATACGTGGTGATCTTGCGGTAGATGTTGGCGCACAGCGTGTCCAGGTCATCGCTTACGCAATCCAGCAGGCTGATGCCCATGGTGATGGTGCGTACGTCAAGCTTCTCCTGCTCGATCATCTGATTGGTCTCACGGACCTCCATGATATTCAGCATTGGGATTCCTCCGATTCCAATTCGCCGGTGCCGCCGTTAAACACGGTGCATCTTGGTGAAGATCTCCTCGCGCTGGCAGCGAATGCTCACGCCTATTCCGGCGCCCAGCGCGTCAAGCTCTTCGACCATGGTGGCGAAATCTTTGGTGGCATTGGCGGTGTCGGCGATCATCATCATGTTGAAGAATCCGTCGATGATGGTCTGCGAGATGTCCAGGATGTTCACATGGTTGTCAGCAAGATACGTGCACACGCGCGCGATGATGCCCACGGTGTCCTTGCCGACGACGGTGATGATGGCCTTGCTCATACAAGCCTCCTTCGGGCGGGGGATTCGATTCGAAAAGTATACTCCGACCACCTCAGCCACCTACCCTGAAAGCAATTTCGGGCCCCGTATGGAGCCCGAAATGCTGAGAGAGGAAGACCAGCCGCATCAAGGGGGAAATGCGTTTGATCCGAAAGGGGTCTGCAAAATAATCGGTTCTGCAGATATCGAATCAGAAGCAATTTCCGTGCCAGCCTTCCCTACGATTGCGCCGGATAGTAGCGATTCACGCCATCTTCGCACTTTCGCAGAACACGGCCCCTTTCCACCAGGTAGTCAAGGACCACCGTTCCGCTGTCTGCGATGCACATGCGCTGCAGAAGCGAAATATCTTCCCAGGCATCAAACGGAACGTTCCATTTGATGCGCCTGATGGCATCGAATCCGACAATGCCCGGCTCCGATTCCACAATGCGAAACGCCTCGTGCGCCCGGGCCTCATGATGGGCTATGAGCCATTCCACCCGTTCACGCCAATCGGTCCTGGGCTCGCCGTGGGCAACCATGATCCGGGTGATGGGAAGATCGAGCAGCTTGCGCAGATTCTCCAGGTATCGGCTCAATGCGTCCGTGAAGCCCAAGCGCAACCCCAAACTGGGCGATATGACGAACAGGACATGGTCGCCGCCGAAGAACATGCCGCTGCGCCTGTGGAACAGCGAGATATGGCCGGGGGTATGCCCGCCTGTCCCTATCACCTCGAAGCTCTCCGACCCCACGCAGATGACGTCGCATTCGTCCACGAAACGCCACGCATGGGCTTCGGCGTCGAAGCTGTCCATGCCCATGCCGAAACGGCGCAGCGCACCGATGAGGTCATCGCTTACGCCTTCGCGCGCACGTCGTTCTCCGATGCGCGCCATGTAGCCGTCATCACGGGACTCAACCATGCAGCCGTAATCGACGGGACTCAGGTACACGGGCGCAGAGGGGGCTGCGACCGAATCAAGCAGACCCGCATGGTCGTAATGCAGATGCGTCAGGAAAAACGAGGTCTTGTCCAAGTCGACGCCTATTTCGGCAAGCGCCTCCGTAAGCACCGCCCGACCCTCGTCGGTCCCCGCCCCTGTATCGACCACCAGAAATTCGCCATCGCTTTCGATCACGAAGCAATTCGTGGCCTTCGTGTTCACGTTGACGAACGGAACGGATATGCAATACACCCTCGGATCGTCCGAGACGATGCGCCAATGCGCACCTTTGTCGCCTTTCGCCTTCAACTGACGTCTTCACCCCCATGCGCACCCGCGCACATCATTCCTGTCATCGTTCACGCTCACGCCAGGGAACCCCAGCAAGCGTAGCGGCCATGGAAATGGCGCACGAAACCGCGACGGGGACAATGACCCACACCGACGGCGTCCAGCTTGCCATGCCCGAAGCCAACCATGCAGAAACCAGAACCGATCCTATGATCAAAGCCGCTGACGCAACGGCACCCACAAAAGCCAGGGGACGCGACCCCCTCAAGCAGCAGATGGCGAACAGTACGGCCGAAGCCATCCAGGCAACCAGCTGCACCCATGTGGCGGGCTTGGCCAGAAGCGCTACGGCGTTGGCTTCCATATGGTTCGAGAAATGCCAGTTGACCAGGGCGCTCCAGTCGAAAACGGACATGGACCCCGAACTTGCGAGCACAACCGCGACGCCGAACGAGAACGCCGCGCAGATGGCCGCGTCACGCACCTTCAGCACGTACCCGCAAACCAAAGGCGAAAGCGCGCCGAGTCCGAGCGCCCCCAGCCACACGTGCGCCAGGCCCGTCGAAGCGCACGCAGCGCTGTTGCGGCCCGAGAAAAACCACCACGCACCGCCCGCAACCGCCGCAAAGACGGCCATCACGACGGCATCGTTGGTAAACAGCGCCGCCACAAGGGCCGCAACCGAAAGCAGCGCTCCCAGAGCTGGGCTCGCAAGCGCCGCGACCACGCACAGCGCGCACAGGCCGAAGAACAGCGCCGTCGGAGCTCCTCCCACAGCGAAGAGCTGCGGGATGTTCGCCAGGAACAGCACGCCCGGGAGGGCGCATGCCGCGGCCGAGAAAACGCGGCGGCCCACAGCCCGCGCACGCTCGCTCATGAAGGACACAGCGGGCCGCGCCTCAACGGCATCATCCTGAGCGACCTCTCCGTAATCCTCGCACGCTTCGCCCACCAAAACGGCCAGTTGGCGCTTGCCCTGGCGCGCGTTTCCCAAGTACGGCTCAAGCGCGTCGGCAAAATCACGGACCGAGCAGAAACGGTCCTCGCGGTCCAAAGACAACGCGTCGAAAAGCACGTCGTCGGCAGCTGCCGGCATGTCGCCGCGGGCCAGCGAAGGCACCACCAGCTCCGCATCTTCAATGGCTGCTTCGGCCCAGGCCAGGTCAGGGGCGAGAAACGGGTTGTCGCCCGTCAGCATCTCATAGGTGAGCGCCGCCAGCGCCCATTCATCGGTTCTCTCGTCAGGCTGCTCCAAACGCATCTGCTCAAGCGGCATGTAGCCGATGGTGCCGCCTTCCGCCTGCCCGAATCCCGCGCTATGCGACAGCTCCGCCAGGCCGAAGTCCGAAACCTTGACCTGCCCCTGCCGGTCTATGAGCACATTGTCCGGCTTGATGTCCAGATGAAGGACCTGGTTCTCATGCGCCACTTCAAGAGCATGGGAAACTGCGCCGAACACCGACGCCACGATGTCCAGCGGCAACGGCCCGCCGTAGTCGTGCATGAAGCGCGTCAGCGTGACACCGTCCACGTACTCCATGATCAGATAGGCCATGCCGTCGGAGATTTCGAAATCATAGACGCCCACGATGTCCGAATCGGACAGCATTGCGGCCGTGCGCGCCTCATCCAGACCCGGTATGCGAGCAGGCTCCGCTCCGCCGCCCTGCAGGGCGCCGTTGTCAAGCGGAAGGCATTTGATTGCAACGCGCCGTTGAATACGCGTATCCCATGCGACCTGCACCGTTGCAAAGCCGCCCTTGCCGGCGGTGTCTATGACTCTATATCTGTTCAGAATAAGATTTTGCACAGAGGGTGCCTTTCGCCTACAATTTTGAAGCTATTATATATGTCTTGAGCTAACGAACCAAAAACGCAGAAAGGCTTAAGTCGACATGGGACTGTTCTCACGTTTTGAAGGCAAAATGGAAGACACCTTCGAAGGCGCCGCCGATAAGATGTCGAATTCCCCCATTTCACCCGTTCAGATAGTCAAAAAAGCCGAAAAGCAGATGAAGCGCGAAAAAGTTGTGAGCGCAGGCCGCCAGTACGCCCCCACGCTCTACACCGTGCTGGTGAACCCGGATGACGACCAGCGCCTGTTCGGCTTCTACCCCACACTTGCCGGCGAAACCGAGACGCGTCTGGCGGCAGCAGCTGCCTCCGAAGGCCTGGTCATGGAGTGCCAGCCCCTTGTGCGCTTCATCGTCGACGAAAGCCTCAAGCACGGCAAATTCGATATCATCGCCGAACCCGTGAGCGCGCCCATCATCTCCCAGCTGCGTGCCGAAGAGATGCAGCGCTACGGCATGGGCGGCGCCGGCGCAAATGTCCCCTACCCCGGATCCGGCGCAAACCAGGCACAGGGCTTCGCGCCCGCACCGCAGGGTTTCGGCCATCCCGCATCCGTGCCCGCACCCCAGCCCTACGGCGTTCCCGCCCCCGCACCTGCGCCCCAACCCTACGGCGCGCCCCAGCCTTACGCTGCGGCCAACCCCTACGGCGCGGCCGACCCCTTCGCCGAGCCTCCCGTGTACGGCCAGCAGCCCGCGCAGAACTCCGTCCCCTTCGGCCAGCAGCCCCAGGCTGATTGGGCCGCGCAGCAGTCCCAGGCGGACTGGGCCGCGCAGCAGTCCCAGGCCAAGCCGCCGCTGCCCTATGTGCCCGAAGAAGAGATCGACTACTCCCTGGACTACGGCGAGTACACCTTCGACAGCCGCAACTTCCAGGACTACCGCCAGCCCGCACCTGAAGCGCCCGAGCCCGAGGCCGTGCAGGTGGAAGGAACGCAACCTGAAGCCAACGCGGACTTCGCAGGCTTCGCCGATGCCGAAGCGCACGCTCCTGCAGAAAACCAGGATGCTTTCAGCGCAGACACCCTCGATCCCTTCGACGCGGACCGCAGCCCCAATCCGTTCAGCGACGTGGATGCGCAGCAGTTCGAAGCGGCCGCAAGCCAGCCGTTCAACCAGAATCCCTACCAGCCGCAGCCCCAGCCTGCAGCTGCACAGCCCTATGGCCAGCCGGCGTACGGCCAGCCTGGTTACGGCGCCGCCTACGGACAGCCCGGCTACGGCGCCCCCGTCTCCGCACCCTTCGGCCAGCAGCCCTACGCAGGAGCCCCCGCGGTTCCCACGTCGGTCTTCGCCAACGGAGCAGGCGGCGTGAACGCCATGCCCTCGCAGGGCGCGGTGCGCGCACGACTGGTGGATATGGCCACGGGTCGCAGCTACAACATTGCCACCAACCGTGTGATCTTGGGCCGCGACCGTTCCTGCACCATCATGGTCAACGACATCAACGCTTCGCGCCAGCACGCTGAACTGCGCTTCGAGCCGCAGGGCGTCTGGGTCATCACGGACCTGGGCTCAACCAACGGTACGCTCGTCAACGGCCAGCCCGTGTCCCGCATGGGCCTGCGCGAAGGCGACCGCGTCACCCTGGGCATCACCGACTTCATCTTCACCCTGCGCTAACGCGCCTAGGAGGCTTCGATGATCGACGTCGTTCTGCTAGCCGGCCGCTTGCTGCTGGTGGCCCTGCTGTACCTGTTTCTGTTCGCCATCATGAAAACCGGCATCGGCCTGGTCAAGGGCCAGCGCCGCAAGGAGAAGTCCTGGGGGCTTTCCGTTGAACGCGGCCCCAAGGAGCTGCGCGGCGTGAAGATGGCCGTCAACGGCCCGGTCATCGTGGGCCGCTCACCCGGAGCGGACATTGTCATCGGAGCCAGCTACGTCTCGGGTCGCCACGCGCGTTTCTCCCTCATGGGCCAGAACCTCTTCGTCGAAGATCTGGGGTCGACCAACGGAACGGCCGTCAACGGCAAGCGCATCAGCGAGCCTGCAGCGCTGCGCAACGGAGACGTGGTCAACGTCGGCGACGTTGCCATCCGCGTCCGCTTCGAGTAAGGCGGCGCCGTGGCAACTTCACGCACAGTTCATTCCCGCAAGATCGCACGCGCTGCGCACTCGCATTCCGCACCCAAAAAGCCCATGCCGTCCTACGGCTCGCGCACTGATATAGGTCTCGTGCGCGACCACAACGAGGACAGCCTGGTGGTCCAGCCTCCCCTTTTCGCCGTCGCCGACGGAATGGGCGGGCATGCGGCAGGCGAAGTTGCCAGCGAAATCGCCGTGCAGACGCTCGCCGAATTCGCTCCCGTAACTGCAGATGGAGACGAACTTGCGCGCGCCATCATCAAGGCGAACCGGGCCGTCATAGAGGCAGCGCTCGACGGGCGCGGTTCCGAAGGCATGGGCACAACGGTCACCGCCGCCATCGTGGATGGCGAACGCCTCTCCATCGGCCAGGTGGGCGATTCGCGCGCCTACCTGCTGCATGCAGGCTGCCTCCAGCGCATCACGCGCGACCATTCGCTGATGGCCGAGTACATTGAAAGCGGCCGCATCACCGAAGAGGAAGCCCGCACGCATCCGAAGCGCAGCATCATCACACGCGCCCTGGGCAGCGACCCCAACACCCTGCCCGACATCTACGATATGAACGTTTCCGCAGGCGACAGGCTTCTTTTATGCTCTGATGGACTTTCGGGCATGATCCGTGATTCCGAAATAGAGCACACGCTTGCCACCGTGCGCGACCCGCAGAAATGCGCCGGCATCCTGGTGCGCCAGGCAATCGACGCAGGCGGCAACGACAACATCACGGCCATTGTGGTGGACATCACCGGCAACAGCGAAGCACGCGCGCGCCGCGAGCGCTTCAAGATGCGCGCCGGAGCCCTGTTTCTGGCGGCGGCGCTGGTGCTCGTGCTGGCGGCAAGCTGTTTCGGCTTCTACGCCTACGCGCACAACTCCGCCTACATCAAGTCAGACAACGGCTACGTGACCATCTACCGCGGCATTCCCGGCTCCGTTTTCGGCCTGACCATCTCCAACCAGGTTGAGGTCTGCGACATGCCCGCCGATCAAGCACCCGCCGGCGTGCAGGATGACCTTGCAGGCGAAGGTCTGCGCGTCGATTCCGTGGACGAGGCGCGCCGCCTTGTGGCCACCTGGGAGCAGCAGAGCCAAGGCGAAGGCGCCGAAGCGCCCGATGCGTCCCCCGCGTCCGATGACGCGCAAGGCGGTGCTGCCGCATGACGCGCCGCAACACCGAACTTCTCCTGCTTTGCCTGGCAGCCCCCATCGTGGTGCTGCTTTTCGCCATGATGCTGGTCAACCAGGGCACCGCGCTGTCCTTCGAGACGCTGGCCGTGCCCCTGGGGCTGTTCGGCGCCTTCGTAGCCGCGCACATAGCCGTGCGCATCTTCGCCAAAAACGCCGACCCCGCCGTGCTTCCCATCGTGTTCGCCCTCTCGGGCATCGGCATCGCCTTCGTCACGCGCCTGGCGCCCGAATTGGCAATGCGCCAGGTCATGTGGCTGTTCTTGGGCGTTGGCGCCATGATTGCCACGTTGGCGCTCATCCGCAACCTGGACAAGATAGTCAACTACAAGTACACCATCATGGTCATTGGCCTGGTGCTCCTGCTTTCCCCCATGCTGCCCGTCATAGGCCATGAGGAGCTGGGCAGCCGCATCTGGCTGAAGATAGGATCGCTGAGCTTCCAGCCGGGCGAGATAGCGAAGATTTTCATCGTGCTCTTCCTGGCCGCCTATCTGGCCCAGAACCGCGAGATGCTGTCCATCTTCACGGCGCGCGTCGGACGCTTTCGCTTGCCTGACCTGCGTACACTTGCACCGCTGCTCATCATGTGGGCCATCTCCTTCATCATCGTCGTGTTCGAGAAGGACCTGGGCTCGGCGCTTGTCTGCTTCGCCTTGTTCCTGATCATGCTTTACGTGGCAAGCGGCAAGAAGCTCTATCCCGTGGTGGGCTTGACGCTGGCCGCAGCCGGCTGCATCGTGCTCTATTCCGCCTTCGGCCACGTGCAGATCCGCGTCAACACCTGGCTGAATCCCTTCGCAGACCCCTCCGGCACCGGCTACCAGCTGTGCCAGAGCATCTATTCGCTGGCCGACGGCGGCCTGTTCGGCGTGGGCGTGGGCAACGGCCTGGCCGACCTCATCCCCGTCGTGGAAAGCGACTTCATCTTCACAGCCATTGCCGAAGAGACCGGGCTTCTGGGCGCGGCCGCCGTGCTGCTGCTCTTCCTCTCCCTGGGCATCCGCGGCTTCGCCACCGCCGCACGCGCGAAAAGCGACGTGAGCGCTTTCGTGGCCGTGGGCGTGACCAGCGTCATCGTCTTGCAGGCTTTCATCATCGTGGGCGGCGTCACGCGTTTGATCCCCTTGACGGGCCTCACCCTGCCCTTCATCAGCCAGGGCGGTTCATCGTTGCTGGCCAGCTTCATAGGCATTGCGCTGCTTTTGCGCTGCGGGCATGAGGCCACCGGCGTTCAGACGGAAATGGTGGGCGCAACCGGCCAGATTCCCCCCATCAAGGCGAACGCCCGCGGCTCGCATGCCGCCGGCGCCCACGTCGCTGGATCGCATGCATCCTCCGCCCGCTTCGGATCCGACCCTTCGCAGACAGGCGTTTTGGGGCGCGTGGCCCTGGGCAAGCGCCTGACCGAAACCATCCTGGCGCTGTCGGTGCTTTTCGCCCTGCTCGTGGCCAACCTCACCTACGTCATGGTCATCAAAGCCGACGATTACCAGAGCTACCCCGGCAACAACCACACCCTCTACCAGGAAGCGCGCACCGAACGCGGAGCCATCAGGACCGTGGACGGTGTGACGCTGGCGGAAAGCGTGCAGCAGGAAGACGGCACCTACGTGCGCAACTACCCTGCCGGCAGCATGGCCGCGCACGTGGTTGGATACTACTCGCAGCAATACGGCCTCTCCGGCATCGAAGCAGCCATGAACGACACGCTCAAGGGGCATGAGAACTACGCCACCTGGACCGATGTCATCAACAACGCAGCCGGCATCAATTCGCCCGGAAACGACGTCACGCTGACCATAGATTCGCGCACCCAGCAGGCTGCCGAAAACGAACTTGCGGGATGGTCCGGCGCCATCGTGGTGCTTGATCCGAAGACGGGCGCCGTGCTGGCCTGCGCAAGCGCCCCCACCTACTCGAATGCCGATGTCGACGCCCTGTTGGCTGCATCCGCATCCGGAACCGATGACGGCAGCGGCACGCTGATCAACCGCGCCACGCAGGCGCTCTATGCACCGGGCTCCACCTTCAAGCTGGTCACCCTGGCGGCCGCGCTGGACAACGGAGTCGCCACCCTGGACAGCGAATACGAGGCCCCGGCCAGCATAGAGCTTGGCAACGCGCCTGTGACCAACGCCGCCGACCAGGCCTTCGGCACCATCACGCTTGAACGCGCCACCGAAGTTTCCGCCAACACCGTCTTCGGCCAGGTGGCCGTTGACCTGGGGCCTGAGACCCTGGTGTCCGCCGCGCAGAAATTCGGCTTCAACACCACCCTTGCCGGTTTCGAGCTTCCGCTCTACACCTCGCTCATGCCCGATCCGGACGAAATGACCACTTGGGAGACCGCCTGGGCAGGAAGCGGCCAGCCTGTCGGCCAGCATGAAAGCCCCGCGGGCCCGCAGGCGACCGTGCTGCAGATGGCCATGGTCGCAAGCGCCGTAGCCAACGGCGGCATGCTGCAGATGCCGCACCTGGTTGACAGCGTCTACAACGCCCAGGGCGAAAAGACCCTGATGGCACCCGCGAAAGGCCTTGGCGCGGCCATGTCGAAGAGCACTGCCGACGCCATCAAGAAGGCCATGGTGGGCGTGGTCAACAACGGTACGGGCTACGGCGCCGCCATTGACGGCGTGCAGGTTGCCGGCAAGACGGGCACGGCTGAAACCGGAAAAGAAAACGACGACAGCTGGTTTGTGGGCTTCGCCCCGGCCGATGACCCCGAAGTGGTGGTTGCCGTCTTGATCGAGCAGGGCGTGGGCGCAGACTCCCATGATGAGTCCGGCCAAGCCAGCCCGAAAGCGCAAAATGTATTGAAAACAGCCCTGGAAGTGATGGGTGAAAAATAGATAAGGTATCATGTTGTCTGTATGACTTGATTGATCACGCGCAGCGGACAGCTTGTAATGAGGAGACGACGTGGCAGATAACATGATTGGCAGGGTATTCGCCAACAGATACCGCATCACCGAATGCATAGGCGTTGGCGGCATGGCCGAAGTGTACAAGGCGCTCGACACGGTGTTGGGCCGTACGGTGGCGGTCAAGATCATGCTCCCGCAGTACGCCGCCGACCCCGAGTTCACGGCACGCTTCAGGCAGGAGGCCGCATCCGCCGCCAACCTGCAGAACCCCTACATTGTCAACGTGTACGACTGGGGCCAGGACGGCGGCACGTACTTCATCGTGATGGAATACGTCCGCGGCACGGACCTGAAAAGCGCCATCCAGCAGCGCGGCGCCATCAACCAGCGCAAGGTGGCCGAAATTGGCAGCCAGGTCTGCCAGGCGCTGACCAGCGCCCACGGTCAGGACATCGTGCACCGCGACATCAAGCCGCAAAACATCATGGTCCAGCCTGACGGCAACGTGAAGGTCATGGACTTCGGCATCGTATGCGCGAAAAACAGCGTGAAAGCCCAGACCGGCAATGTGCTGGGAACCGCGCACTACATCTCCCCCGAGCAGGCGCAGGGCAAAGAGCTCGGCGGCACCAGCGACATCTACTCGCTGGGTTGCGTGCTCTACGAAGCCGCAACCGGCACGCTGCCCTTCGACGGAGCCGATGCCGTGAGCGTGGCCATGCAGCAGGTCAACGACGCACCCGTGCCGCCCAGCCACATCAACCCCACCATCGACCCTGATTTCGAAGACATCATCATGAAGGCCATGGAGAAGGTCCCCGCAAACCGCTTCGCCACGGCCCGCGACATGAAGAAGTGTCTGGACGACTTCCTGATGGGACGTCCCGTCAACCTGAATGCAGCCGTCATGGGCGCAGACCGCACTGCGGTGCTGGGCGGCGGCGTTGCAGGCGCCGGCGCAGGTGCCGCAACCGCAGCCATGGGCACTCCGGGCGGCACGGCCGTCATGCCCGTAGTGGGAAACATGGGCTCAACCACCACCATTCCCGCCAGCTACCACGGAAACACCGACAACAACATCAACATCCCCACGCGCAACACCAAGCGCACCGTCGGCATCGTCATCGGCGTGCTTTTGGCCCTGGTCTTGCTGGGTGGCGGTGCATTCGCCCTGTTCAGCGGCGGATTCAGCTTCGGTGGCGAAAAGGGCGTGCCTGACCTGAGCGGCAAAACGGCGGAAGCAGCCGAGCAGCTCCTGACAGACAAGGGCTACACCCTGGGTTCCACCACAGAGGAATTCAGCGCCGATGTGGTTGCCGGCCGCATCATCTCGCAAGACCCCGCAGCCGGCACGGAAGCCGAAAAGGGCACGGCCGTCAACATCGTGGTCTCCAAGGGCCCCGAGAAGATAGAAGTGCCCGACCTCAAGGGTCTCACGCCTGAGCAGGCCGAACAGGCGCTCAGCGAGAAGGGCCTGAAGGGCCGCAGCGGAGACGCCAGCTATTCGGATACCGAAAAGGGCCTGGTTTTCAAGCAGGACCAAGAGCCCGGCTCCACGCTGGACAAAGGTTCCACCGTCACCTATTACATTTCGCTGGGCAAGGAGATGGTCTCGGTACAAAACGTCGTGGGATCCGACATTGAAACCGCCGTGCGCACACTGGAAGATGCCGGCTTCAAGGTTGTCGCAGAATCCGGCGGATACGATAACTCAGAGAAGTACGCCAAGAACATAGTCATGAGCCAGACACCCAACGGCGGACAGCTGGCCAAGGGTGAAACCATCACGCTGACCTACTCCGAAGGCGTTGATCCCGCAACGCTGCCCGTTGAGATTCCCAACGTGGAGGGCTGGAATGTTGAAGACGCCAAGGCCGAAATAGAGGGCGCAGGATTTTTGTGCGGCATCTCCTACTCCTACGACGATAACGTCGAGAAAGATCTTGTAATCAGGCAGGACCGCACGGGAAGTGCCAAAAAGGGCACCGAGATAGCCCTCACCGTTTCGAAAGGTCCCGCCAACTAACCCTGCATCGCCACGTTGCGCCACCCATAACACCCGCGAACGCCCCGCACGGATCATCCTGCGGGGCGTCGTGCATCTACGCGTGAAAAACATCGTTTGTTCGCTAGCGGAATCAGAACGGATGTTCGATAATATGAGCCATGCAATATCGGGTGAAAGACGGCAAGCAGCACCGCGTCCACAAGGAATACGTGGACGTGGTTGTCCGCATGCGCGCCGACGGGGACATTGAGCCCGTGATTGTCTGCTGGCGCGACGGACGCAGCTTCCATATAGACGAAATCCTGGGCGAGCCTTCGTACCGCCCGGAAATCAGGGGCCGCAATGTGCGTGAATACCGCGTGCGCTTCGGCGGACACGAAACGGAGCTGTTCTTGGAGCGGGCCTGCACGAACCCCCACGCCCCTGCGGAAGAAACGCTGCGCTGGTGGGTATGGGCCACGGACGTGACGCGGCATCGCAGCTGCACGTAAGGTAGAATCTAGCGCATACCGCACCCATCGCGTCCGCAAGCATCGCGCGCAACGCGCCCGTACGCAACGCACCCGACAACACGAGGAGCATCCATGTTGATAGACCTGAACCGAACCATGTTCTTCAAGGCAAGCTTCGACATTGAAGCCCAGCCGGGAAACGACGCGCTTTGGGTCATGCTGATGGATCTGCGCGGCTGGCTGCGAGGCAAGGCGAATCGCGATGGCTATACCATGCACTGGGACAACAAAACCTGGTCGGGCGTCAAATCGGGCGACTCCATCCAAAACCCCAGCGGATCCGTCCGTCTGAATTCACGCCTGCATATCAACGGCAGCGCACTCACCTGGGCCGGGCATCTGACGGAAATCCAGGATCCCGGCAACGGATGCGCGCCGCGCCAATGGGTGACCGAAATAGGCTTCGCAGGAGAAACCCTCGAACGCGGGCGCGTTTCCATCGTGCTTTCCTACGGAGACCGTCCCGGTTTCATAGGCGATCTGCAGCCGGAGCCTTCGCCCACCATTCCGCTCCTGATCAGAAACCTGCTGTCGGACAGTCGCCTTACCTGCAGCGTCAAGGGCGCACCGCTGTCCATGGAGGCGCACGCCTTCGCCTGTGCGCAAACCGCCTACGACATGATCGTCGATCCGCAGCGTGAGATCCCGGTCATTCTTCCAATGCCCGGCATCGACGGGGCCTTCCCCTTGGACCCGCAGGACATCGCGGCCTCCCTGGGCCCCAACGCTGCGGTGCTGTATCCGGCAAACCCCCAGGCAGGCAGCCAGCTCAACACCCTGCTTTCCGCCCACAACCTGGAATGCCGCAGCGGAGCGGTGCGCATCTACGATTCCGCCCCCCAGCTTGACCGGGCGGGAGAGTTCTCGCGCCACCGTTTCATACCGCACAAGGACATTGAGGCCAGGGGCGCAGAAGCCACCGTCGCCATGCTGCGACGCGCGCTTGCCCAGGACGTGCATTTCTGGGAGGAAGCCCTGCGTCTGGAAGATGTTCAGCGCCTGAATCGCGCATCCACGCATGAACGCCGCATTGCCCAGCTCAAGGAGACTTACGAAGACACCGCGCTGGCCGAGATCCTTTCCGCGGACGAACGGGCCGAAGAAGCCGAAGCCATCGCGGAGCAGGCCATGGCCGAAAACGACGCGCTGCGCAAGGAGAACCGCGACCTGGAGAGCCGTTGCCAAAGCTATGAGCTTGCATTCCGCAACTCGAAGGCCGCAAACGCAGGCATGGGCGAAGCCCTGCTCGACCATGTGCGCACAATGCCTGAACTGCCCTCCGCTCCGGATGAAGTAGCGAAGCTGGCACTGACTGCGTTCTCCGACCGGCTTGACTTCAGCGAACGCGGATGGAAATCACTCGATGACTGCGAGGCCTCCCCTGAGACGCTTTGGCAGGCGCTGCACGCACTGGCGACTTACGCCCATCCCTACTTCGCCGGGCATTCGACCGAAGACCCCATTGCGAGCATCCGGGACAACACGCCGTTCCGCTTCGCCCGCAGCGAAGGAATGCAGACACGCAAGGATCCACGACTCATGGCCCTGCGCGACGACACCTACTGCGGCCGCAAGATCTCCATTGAGCCGCACATCGCCTCGAAGAACAGCGACCCATCCAAGCCGACGTTCATACGCGTGTACTTCGCCTTCGACCAGCCCAGCGGCAAAATCGTGATCGGCGATTGCGGCGGCCACCTGGATAACTACACCACCCAGTCGCTGCATTAGGACTGCGGAGCGATCGGCCCGCCGGCGGCCGAGATGACCTTGCATTCAATATTCAACCAAACTGCCAAACTTACTTTGATAGCCCCACTTCAATGGGAAACCTGTTCGAAAGAAAGAGAATGGAGCCCATGATGCGACATGACCTAAAATCATCCATGTTCTTCAACAACGATGGGTTATTCGCCGAAGCGGACAGAATCATCCTGCGTCGACCCGCCGAATCGAATGTGCCCGGTTTCATTAAAGCATTTTCAGCAGCATCGCCAGCCATCGCGAAGTGGTACGAAGACAACAGCAAGGCGCGCGATTTATACTGGCAGTCCATCAATGATGAGAAATCCCTCTATTGCAGCATATGCTCAAAGCAAAACGGAGAGTTCTTTGGCTACTGCACAATAGAGGACCTGGAAAAATACCCGTTCGAACTGGGAATCAATCTCATAGCAAAGCACCATTCACAAGGAATCGGCTCTGAAGCGATAGCCGCTTTCATGCAAGGATTCGAAGAGATCGCAGGACCGACGGAGTTCCTGGCACGGATTGAAAGCAGGAACAGCCGAAGCCAGCACATGTTTCGCAAGCTGGGATTTATCCCTGCTGGAATTGATGCGTTCTTGATTGACGATCCCGGAATGCTCGAAAAACTCGAAGAAATGCAGCTCGATTGCATTGACGCCAACCTCCGCACCGTAGCGGAAGAATTCGGCGTTGAGCCAAGAGTGCTTCTGAGCCATCTGTTGGTATTCAAACGGCCCATATCGTTGCAGCACGCAAACCCGAAGTGATGAACCGGGGCAATGCCCTCGATCCGCTGCCGGCCTGCCCAAACAGGAAGATGCGGCAGAGAGCCCTCTGCATACTTTGCAAGTCCATGTTCTCAGGAGTTAAACCTGGGAACAGCGTAAGTTGAATGAGATAGCCGACAGATACAAGGAGCTTGTGCCAACGCCGCGTGACGGCTACGTGCGCAT
>CALBGP010000026.1 GCA_937892845.1 uncultured Eggerthellaceae bacterium
GATGGTCAGCTCCCAAGGGGCATCGAACACCGGAGACCATCCATGCAGAACTTGACAAACGGGCAAAAAAAGAAGCACTCTCTCTTTTCTCTCGCTAGCGGGCTCGGGGCCCATGCGAGTACATCGGCATCAAAGTGCCATTGAGTCTCGATACTCATACGATAAGAGGAGTGCTTCGACATGAATACTACACAAAATTCGACTAAAAGCAAAATCGTGAAAGTCATCGGCGTTGACCTCGCGAAAGATCACTGCGATGTCATCGGCTACGATGAGAACGGAAAAATTTGCTTAAGGCTGGATGGATGCTCCTATGCAAAGCTTCGGGAGATTCTGTCCAATCTGCCTCAGGCTGTTGTCCTGATGGAGGCATGCAAGGGCAGCATGTTCCATGCTCGGAGTATCGCTGATCTCGGTCGTGAGGTGCGCCTTGTTAAAGGGGCCGACGTAAAGGCACTTCGCAATATCAATCATAAGAATGACCTGCGTGACGCCGCCTATATCGCCAAGCTTTACTTCGTACCAGGTACCACGTACGTCTACATTAAAAGTCAACAGCAGCAGTCCCTGCAGTTTCTGCAGAACGAGTATAAGAGCCTTCAGGAGTTGCGCATTCAAGCAGGCAATCAGATCCACGCGGGACTCGAAGAGTTCGGATGTCCCGTCCGAAAATCTTCGAAGTTCATTAAGACCCGCATGGTGGCACATCTTGAAAAGCATGCCGAGCTTATTCCTGAGGACGTGATGGCTTCGTTTAAGCGCAGGCGTGAGATTTGGCTCAATCTTCTTCAGCAAGAGGAGGAAGCCAAGAGGCGGCTGGAACAGGTGGCTGCAACGGATGCCAATGCAAAGCGCATCATGACGGTTCCCTGCGTTGGACCTCAGACGGCAGTAGGACTGCTGGTTCATGTTGGCGTCGACTTCGGGCGCTTCAAGAACAGCAGGCAGTTTGCGGCCTCCCTCGGGCTTGTACCAAAGCAGAACAGCACCGGCGGCAACAACACGCTCAACCACATCACCAAATGTGGGCCCAAGAGGCTTCGCTCCAATCTCGTGCAGTGCGCGCAACTCGTCCTCATGTACGCGGAAAAGTGGAAGGGGAATTTCGGTGACTGGGTGCGAAAAATGCGAGACAGCGGAAAGAAACATGGCGTCATTGTCTGCGCCATCGCAGCCAAGTTAGCTCGAATCATTTATCGTCTGATGAAAGACAAGGTCGATTACACACCTGTACTAAGCTGTTAAAGGTGCATATCGCACAGAGCGATCATCGGCCAATTCCCGCCAAGGACTACGAAGGCAACTACTAGTGACGAATCGTGCTCAACGCAATAGAGTGATGCTGTGAACGGTAATGTGATATCGCGCAGTTAGCGTTAATCACGCCCTCTTAATAAAGCACCCCTATTGCCCCGAATCTCACTATGTCGGCGGAGGTTTAGGAATGAATGCCTCCTGACCGCGGAT
>CALBGP010000027.1 GCA_937892845.1 uncultured Eggerthellaceae bacterium
AGCAAGAAAGATTATAGGAAAAGTCCCAGTATCCAAAGTGGTCTAACACAACGCATAAAAGGGACGTGAAGAAGTGGGCGACGAGGCGAGGTCGGGTGGTTCGGCCAAGGTTGCCGTGGTGGTTTCGACTGTGGCCGAAACTTTACTGTCAAGGTGCGTTGACCGTTCCTCATCTGCGCCTATAATGCAAATGCTTGTACATATAAGACCCTGGGGTTTGATGGCCGCGCTACGCGGCTCTATGCCGTTCAGGGTGAACTACGATGTCAGAGAGGACCACAATCATGCAGCAGACATCGCATCTCTCGCGTGCAGCGCATCTGATGCTTGCAGTCCTGCTGGCCATCGCCATGTGCGTGCCCGTGTACGCATATGCCGATGACCCTGCGGGCGACCAGGCTTCCGATGCCGTTGCAGGCCAGGCTGCGTCGTCGGATGAGGCCGTCGGAAACTCCGACGTTCAGCCTGAATCCGATGCGCCGTCGAGCCGGGAGCCCGCAGCGCAGGCTCCGGATTCTTCCGAACCCGATGCACCCGTTGCTACTCCGGCTGCCGTATCGGCCGTCACCATGCAGCAGGGCGCGGGCGAAGCGAAGGACTACGATAGCATCGCTTCGGCCTTGGCCGATGTTGCCGACTACGACTACAAGACCAACAAGGAAGCGTACGTCATCATGCTCAACTGGCATGTCGATGAACCCGTGACCATTCCTGCGAACAAGAAGGTCACCATCGACTTGAACGGCAAGCAGTTCAAGACTGCAGATGATGCACTGGTCGTGGAAAGCCGGCTCGCGACTGTGCAGGACAGCCAGGGTGGCGGTCGGATTGAAAGCATGTACGGCACCGCCGTCACTGTCCGTCCTAATGCCAAGCTTGCCGTTTCGGGTGGTCGGATCGTATCTCATACCGCGAGCTACGGCGTCATCAACAACGGCACCCTTACGATGACGGACGGTTCCCTTGGCGGCATCGCCAACAACGGCACCGCAACTATTTCTGGCGGTACGGTGGAAGGCGGCATTGCGGACATAGCCATCCGCAATGCTGGGAAGCTGACCATCAAGGGCGGTTCCGTATCAAACGGCAGCACCGATCCGAATTCGCCTGCAATCATTGGCTATCCGTCAAGCTCTTTGACCATCTCAAATGGCCAGATCGGCTCGCCCGGCACGGCAGTTCATGTGACAGATCCGGCGTCGCTGCAGATTTCCGGCGGTTCCATCTCGGGTGACCAGTGCGGTGTTGACGCAGACGGCGCTGCGAAGGTGGACATCTCCGGCGGTGCTTTGGCGTCTTCCAACGGCTTCGCCCTGTCCGTCGGCGGCACGGCCGTTGCCACCGTCTCCGGCGGCGACTTCACCAGTGCAGCCGGCTCCAAGGCCATCAATCGCGTTTCGAATGCCACGGTGACGCTGTCTGGTGGCACCTTTAACGTTGCGTCCGCCGCTGATATCTGCGATTCGCCCGTCTTCGTCGACCGCTACAGCGCAGTTGAAAGGGACGGCAAGGTGGTTGTCGAGATGACCAGCCCGGCCGCCGTGGTGATTGCCGAGGATGGATCCCAGACTGCTTACGAGACCTTCACCAAGGCCTGCAGCAACGCCCCTGCGTACAGCACTGTGAAGCTGATGGAGGATGCCGTCCTCGGCAAGTACAGCGCTGAGGTCAAGCAGTACGGCGTGACCGTCGACCTCAACGGATTCAGCATCGATGGTACGGCCTACACCGGAAGCAAGGCCGTTTTGACCATGAGCCCGAAGTACGGCAGCAAGCCTGTGGACGGAAAGGACTCCACGCTGCGCCTCATCAACGGCCAGCCTGCTAGCGGCGGCGTCGTCAAGGGCAAGCTTCCCGTTCAGGGTAATTGCGGCGATTCTCATTACGACGCCCCCCTGTTCATCGGCGATGAGGTGACCCTCGAGGTCATCGGAGACGGAGTTGCCAAGGTCAAGCTGGATTCTTCGGCGTATCTGGTTTATTCCGACAAGGCCGCAGCGTATATCGGCAATGGCGGATTCAAGGTTAAGCCGGTTGACGGCGCCGAGCGCATCTACGGCTCATATGCCAGCGCAGCCGGCAATGCCGCCGAAGGCACCGTGGTCACCATGCTGAACGATTACACGGGCAATGAAACCATCTATTCGGGCAGCAGCGTTGCGACCCTTGATCTGGGCGGACATACGTATACGTACACCGGCAAGCAGCAGGTGTTCTATGTCAACTACGACAATGCCGGCATCGTGGTTAAGAACGGCGAAGTCGTTGCCACCCAGGCTCTTGACCAGGCCGGCGTCGCCATGTATTACAGCAACGGCACGTTCACCATGGACCATGTTGCGATGAGCATTCCCGGCGAATCCTGGGGCATCGGCACCAACGGCACCAAGACCGACAACGTCATCGCCCTCAAGGATTCCACGCTCAACGTCCCCGATGGCCTGGGCATCTATTTCCCCGGAACGGGATCTGTGACCATCGAGAACTCTGTGATCAATGCGAAGCATTTCGGCGTTCAGGTATGCGCAGGCGATCTGTTCGTCACCGGCGACAAGACCTCCATCACCGCGACTGGAACGCCGCAGCAGAAGACCGAAGGCGACGGCCCCATCATCGATGGTGCGGCCGTTTCCATTGTCGAGCGTGAGGGGTATCAGGATCTGGGGACCGTTTCCATCGAAGCGGGTACGTTCAAGTCCGACGCCTCCTCCGAAGCGGTGAAGGCTTATGCCTTCAACAGCACCGACAAGGTTGAGGGCGAATGGCCTGAGGCCGGTTCTGTGGTTTCCGTCTCGGGCGGCACATTCTCCAGCCCCGTAGACGATGCGATCTGCGCCGATGGATTCGGTCCGCAGCAGAATGCAGATGGCAGCTATGGCGTGCATGAGCACACCTTCACCATTGCCAAATCGGACGCCGACGGCCATTGGACGGAGTGCGGAGTCTGCGGTGCGATGACCGCCAAACAGAACCATGCTTTCACGGTGGCGGAGCACGACGCTGAAAGTCACTGGATGAAGTGCGAAGGCTGCGATGCGACAACCGATAAGACGCCTCATGCCTTCACGCTTGCTGAACACGATGCCGACGGCCATTGGATGAAGTGCGAAGGCTGCGATGCGGTCACGGAGAAGACCCCCCATGTTTCCGACGCATGGGAATCCGATGCCGAAGGGCACTGGGGCACATGCTCTGAGTGCGGTGCAACGATTGGAAAGACCGCCCATGCGTTCGAGTGGGTTGTGGACAAGGAGGCAACCGAAACCGAGCCCGGAAGCAAGCACGAAGAGTGCTCCGTGTGCGGATTCGCCAAGGATGCCGTTGAGATTCCCGCAATCGGCGGCGGGGCTTCCGGAGATGATTCCGGTTCCACCCAAGGTGGCGGCTCCGCAAGCAAGCCCGGTTCCGGCCAGGATGGCACCCTTGCGCAGACGGGCGATGTCACCGCTGTGCTGACCGGATCGCTGGTGCTGTTCTCCATCGTTTCTGCGGCGCTGCTGTTCCTGGCTCGTCGCAAGGTGAGCGACCGCTAGCCGTTCGCGCACTCGATGCCAAAAAGGGCTGCAGCTTGATGGCTGCAGCCCTTTTCTTATGGTGCGGTGTCAGATGCTTGAAGCCGGCGTCTGCTCGTGCGGCACAGGGCCCCAGGCTGGAATCTCAGAATGCCCAGTTCCCGTTGCGGAAGACGGGCGTGACGGTGCCGTCGGCGCAGATGCCGTCGATTTCCAGGTCGTCGGTGCCAATCATGAAGTCCACGTGCGCTGCGCTTTTGTTCACGCCGCGCTCCATGAGGTCCTCGGCCAGCATCTCCACGCCGCCCTCGTAGCAGTCGGGGAACCCCTGGCCCAGCGCTAGGTGGCAAGAGGCGTTTTCGTCAAAGAGCGTGTTGTAGAACAGGATGCCCTGATTGCGAATCGGGCTGTCGAAGGGAACAAGCGCTATCTCGCCGAGGCGGCAGGAGTTCTCGTCTGTTTCCACGATGGAGCGCAGAAGCTCTTCTCCCTGTTCGGCGTGCAGATCGACCACGCGGCCGTCCTTGAAAGTCAGCGAGAATCCATCGATGAGCGAGCCTTGATAGACAAGCGGCATGGAGCTTGCCACGGTTCCTTCCGCCCGCATGCGGTCGGGGGATGTGAAGATCTCTTCCGTGGGCATGTTGGGGAAGAACTGGACGCCGCTCGTGGTCGTGTCGCCGCCGCCGTTCCATATGTGGCCTGCAGGCAGTCCCACTGTGAGGTCGGTGCCCTGGGAGTTGCGGTAGCGCAGTGCGTCGAAGTGCCGGCGGTTCAGCCAGCCGCAGCGTGCAGCAAATCCGTGACGGTGCTTGTTCCAGGCGGCGATGGCGGCGTCTGCGTCTTCGCCTTCAAGCCTCACCGTGGCGAAGATGGCCTCCCAAAGCTTTTCGACCGCCTCGTCCTCGGGAAGGTCGGGGAATACCTTGCGTGCCCAAGCAGGGGATGCGGCGCCGGCGATGCACCATACGCAGCGGCCGAAGTCCATGGCGTCGTAGAACTCTTTGTAGGCTTCGTGATTCGATCTGACGCGCGCCTTCATCTTGTCGGAGTTGACGCCGGCCATGCCTTCGGGATCATCGGAATCGATGGTGAGAATCGCGGCTCCCTTGCGCGCCATGCTATTGTTGAGCGCGGCAAGCCAGCCAGGGGCGGTCTCGAAGACCTCCATGTCGCAGTTCTCGTAATGCAGACGCTCGATGGCTTCGTCGCGGAACCAAACCGTCACGTGATGCGACCCTACCTTGTATGCTTCTTCGACGATGAGGCGAACGAGCGGTGCGCTTTCGATGCCGGCGCGCACGTACAGGTCCTGTCCTTTGCGTAGCGAACATCCGGCTTCGACGATCAGGCGCGCATAGGCGCGCAGGCGGTTTTCGGTGATGTGTCCGGCCATGATGGCTCCTCTCTGCCAGAGCGGTGGCTTTTTTCAACAGACAGCGTACGCCAGTCGGTGTTGGGGTTCTGCGTGGTTTGCGGTTTTGTTTCGCAATCGTCATGGCCCTGTTCGCCCTGCGCTAGACTGGGGGCATGCCCGCGCTGCCGTCGTGCTGCGGACATGATGTCGGATCGATGCGCTGCGAGGTTGACCATGGAACTGCCCGAGCTTCTCAATATCGAACAGGTCAGCGATGGCTGGCTGAAGAAATATGAGCTTTCGTATCGCTTGCCCGATGGGCGGGAGTTCATGTACGAGGTGGTTTCGCGCAAGGGTCTGGACGAATACCGTGAGGAAGTCATGACTGAAGGCGCTGTGGAACCCCGGGTCGATGCAGTGTGCATCGTGGGCCACACGGCGGATGATTCGTTCCTGCTCATCAGGGAATTCCGTTTCCCCATGAACCGCATGTGCGTGGCGTTTCCCGCAGGTTTGGTCGATCGCGGAGAGGATGCAATCGAGGCTGCATCCCGTGAGCTTCTTGAGGAGACCGGATACGATCTGGTGCGCGATGCGCAGGGCAAGCCGGTGAGCGCGTACACCTGCGTCCAGCCTGGCTTCTCCTCGCTCGGCATGGGTGACGAGAACATTTCCATGGTGTTTGCGGAGGTTGAGCGCGTGGGCAGTCCTCATGCGGAATCCACCGAGTTCATCGAGTCTTTCGAACTCCCCCGTGCGCAGCTCGGCGAATTTCTGCGGACCAACACCGATCCGCTGTCCATCCGCTGCCAGCTGGTATTGGAGATGCTGGTCAACAAGCCGTTTTAGCTCAGGTCCGCTATCCGTGCGCTTGGTGAATTCGCCGTGCTTGCGCGGCGGTGCGGTCGTTTTGAGTGCTATTCTTCATCAATCAGAATCCGGGGCTGTCCGCGCGGCTGAGCTGCTGCGCCCCGTCGGCGGCGCCCGACTTACACGAATGAGGATGTGATGCCCTGTGATAAACCGCCATATGTACGATCTGGGGGCCGAGCCTTCTGCCATCCGCGAGCTGTTCGCCTACGGCATGGCTCGCAAAGCCCAGATCGGCGATGAGAATGTCTTCGACTTCAGCATCGGCAATCCCAGCGTGCCTGCTCCCGGCAAGGTGCGCGAGACCATCATCCGCTTGATGGACGAAGACCCCACCGCGCTGCACGGCTACACTCCCGCTCCGGGCGATCCTGCCGTGCGCTCCGCCGTTGCGGACCATATCCGCCGCAACTACGGCATCGACGCACGGCCTGAGCAGGTCTATCTGACCGCCGGAGCCGCGGCGGGCCTGGCCATTGCCATTGCCGCCATCACGGTTCCGGGCGATCAGGTCATCGTGCCGTCCCCCTTCTTCCCGGAATACCGCACATGGGTGGAGCAGTCCGGGTGCGAATTGGTGGAAGTCCCTTGCGCCCAGCCGTCGTTCCAGCTTGATGTGGACGCCATCGCGGCGGCTATCACCCCCTCGACCAGCGCGGTCATCGTCAATTCTCCGAATAATCCGGTCGGGTCGGTGTATTCGAGGGAGAACTTGGAGGCTTTGGCCGCCATGCTTCGTGAGAAGTCGACAGCGCTCGGACGCCAGATCTACATCATCTGCGATGAGCCGTATCGGCAGATCACCTACGGTGCGGAGGTTCCCTATGTGCCCTGCGTCTATCCCGATACCATCGTGTGCTATTCGTACTCGAAAAGCCTTTCGCTGCCCGGCGAGAGAATCGGCTACATCTACGTTTCGGATCTGATGGCCAATGCGCGCGAGACTTCGCTTGCCATTGCCGGCGCTGGCCGAGCGCTGGGCTACATCTGTGCGCCGGTGCTGTTCCAGCGCGTACTGGCGGAATGCATCGACTTGCCTGCGGATGTTGAGGCGTATCGCACCAATCGCGAGATTCTGACCAGCGGTCTGGCTGATCTTGGGTATGAATTCGTCCCGCCGGATGGTGCGTTCTATCTGTGGGTGAAGGCGTTGGAGCCTGATGCGAAGGCTTTTTCCGAGCGTGCCAAAGCCCATGAGCTTCTGCTTGTTCCCTCCGACAGCTTCGGAGTCGGCGGCTGGGTTCGTGTGAGCTATTGCGTTTCGCGTAAGGTCATCGAGGACAGCATGCCGGCATTTGCTGCTCTCAAGCGAGAATATGATTTGGAAGGAGCTGGAAACTAGTGGCATCTGAACAGGGAAAACCATATCGAAAAGGTCCTCGTCCCGATTCTCGCGGCCAGAAACCCGGCTTCAAGTCCGGATCGAAGGACGGCCGCAAGCCGGGCTTTCGTCGGGACGACCGCGGCCCCAAGAAGGATTTCGGTTCCGACGACCGCAGGCCGAAGAGGGACTTCAAGTCCGACGACCGCGGTCCGAAGAGGGACTTCAAGTCCGACAATCGCGGCCCGAAGCCTGCCCCCAAGCCGAAATCGGGTAAGACGGTGGTTTCCCGATCCGATGCCGCCGTTGCCGGCATGGATCGAAAGCCGTATGGGCATGACCTGCGCGGCACGGTGAAGACAGGACGTCCCGGCCAGGGTCGAGACGACGTCGGATTCCGTCGCGATGCCGCATCGCGCCCCGCCAAGCCCAAGGCTTCCGGAATCAAGCTGCCCGAGCCCGATAAGACCATCATGGTCACCGATATCGATACCGGCATGGAGGTGGCTGTCGCCGTCCGGGATGCCGGCAGCGAGCAGTTCGCCTCACGCCTCAAGCGCGTTGCGAAGGAACGCCGCAAGTGGGCTCGCAAGGAGGATATCTCCTGCTATCGCGTGTATGATGCGGACCTGCCTGATTTCGCCGTGGCCATCGACCGTTACGACGGCGAATGGAAAAGCGAAGGCGAATCGTACCTGTGCATAGCGGAGTACGAGGCACCGGGCATGATTGACCCGGTGAAGGTTGCGTCCCGTTTCGCGGACGTCGTTGCCATTGCTCCCGTCGTGTTGGGCATTCCCGCTGATCACGTCTTCACCAAGACGCGCCGACGCGAGAAGGGCGGCGGACAATATACCGACCAGCAGAAGAGCAACTTTGTGGTCTACACGCAGGAAGCCGGCAATGTTTTGCAGATCGACCTGGGCGGATATCTGGACACGGGCATCTTCTTGGACCACCGCGTGACACGCGGCATGGTGGGCGAGATGGCTGAGGGCAAGAAGTTCCTCAACCTGTTCTCCTATACGGGCACCTGCACGGTCCATGCTGCTGTGGGCGGCGCGCTGTCCACCACAACCGTGGACCTGTCGCAGACCTATCTGAATTGGGCGAAACGCAATATGGAGCTCAATGGCTGCACCGGTCCGGAGCATCGCTATGTACGTGCCGATGTGCTGCAGTGGATGGTTGCGGAGTGCGAAACCGAAAACCGTTACGATCTGATCTTCGTCGATCCGCCCACGTTCTCGAATTCGAAGGCTATGGGACGCGACACGTGGAGCGTGCAGCGCGATCACGTCAGGTTGCTGACGCACGTTGCCCGTCTGCTTGAGCCCGAAGGGTGTGCGGTTTTCAGCTGCAACCTGCGTGGATTCAAGCCCGATGTGGAGGAGCTGGCGAAGGCAGGTGTGGTGCTGGAGGATATCACCGAACAGACCATTCCGCATGATTTCGAGCGCAATCCCAAGATTCACAAGTGCTACATCGTCAAACGTCTGTTCTAGGCTAGGCGTCGGCGTGGTGAATCCGCGTCTCTTTGCGGTGCTGCCCGGTGGCGAGTTGCCGTCCGACAGCGCGTTGCCGGGTGGTGAGGATGCCGCCTGGCGCAGGACCGCCCGTGGGCGGGCATCAAAAAAGCTCGGACTGTCCAGTCCGAGCTTTTTGCTTGATGCGAGGTTTTGGCGTTAGGAGCGGGCCACACCGTCAACCGAGAGGATTTCGCCGGAGACATAGCTGGCCAAATCGGATGCCAGGAACAGGCATGCGTTGGCAATGTCCTCCGGTTCGCCCATGCGGCCCAAAGGAATGGTGGCGATGAGCGGCTTGATGACTTCGTCAGGCAGCGCATCCACCATGTCGGTGCGAGTGACGCCGGGGGCCACGGCGTTGACGCGGATTCCGTCCGCGGCCAGCTCGCGCGCGAGCGAGATGGTCAGGCCGTTGACGGCGAACTTGGAGGCGGGGTAGGCGCATCCGGACGGCTGGCCGTAGCGGCTCACCATGGAGCTGGTGTTGATGATCGATCCGCCTTCGCCTTGCTCCTTCATGATGCGCGCTGCAGCCTGGGTGCAGAAGAACGTGGCGTTGACGTTGAGCTCCATGGTCTTGCGGAAGGCTTCAGGGTCGTAGTCGTAGATGCTTTCGCGAGCGCTGACGCCTGCGTTGTTGCACAGGATGTCCAGACGGCCGAATTCTGCGACCACGCGGGCGAATTCTTCGGCGATGGAGGCAGGGTCGGAGAGGTTGGGTGCAATGCCCATGACTTTGCCGGGCAGGTCTTCGGCGGCGAGCTTCTCAAGTGCGGCGTCAACGGTTGCCTGGCGTGAACCGGCCAGTGCCACATTTGCGCCTTCAGCAAGGAACTTCTTCACAATGGCGAATCCGATGCCACGCGTTCCTCCGGTGATGATTGCGACTTTTCCTTCGAGCATGTTCATGACAGCCTCCTTAGCTGGGGTTGATGGGCTTCCGAAATCCGATCACGGGAAACAGTGCGGGAAATCGTAAAAACATGCAAAGTATATCGCGTTGATATCGCGGCTTCCTGCAGCGGGACAGAATTCCACCCTATCTGCTGCTCTTTGGAATATCGGATAGGCCGGTCCTGAATAGACGGTGGGGCAGGCGGAAAGGATCCGCGCGAGTTCCGCAGCGAAGCGAGGACTGCGGAGCGCGGCGCCTTTTCCGCCCCGTCCCTTCGTCCCTTCACCCCTTCGCTCGTTTGCTCCCTTTCCGTGCTCTGCATGTTTCCTGCTCTTCCGCAGAATGCTCGCGTAAGTGCGGAGTTGAGGCTTTATCATATAGACAAGTATGCTCGCAGGGATGTGCGCAATGCGCGCAAGGTCCCTGCGCTTGTCTGCAAAGCATTCCGAGGAAGGCGGGAAGGAACCTATGGTTTCTCGAATCTACGTTGAAAAGAAGCCGGGCTTCGACGTTGAAGCGAAGCAGCTTTTGCATGAGCTGCAAAGCATTTTGGGCGTCGAAGGACTGGATGACCTGCGTCTGATCAACCGATACGACGTGGAGGGCATTGGCGATGACCTGTTCGCGCAATGCGTCCCCACGGTGTTCAGTGAGCCCCAGACCGACACTGCTGTCGAAACTCTTCCTGAGGTAGAGGCCGCACTCGACCCCGACCAGCCTTCTCCCGCCGTCTTCGCCGTGGAGTTCCTTCCCGGCCAGTTCGACCAGCGCGCCGATTCGGCGAGCGAGTGCATCCAGCTCATCAGCCAGGGTGAGCGTCCTGAGGTCCGCAGCGCCAAGGTGTACGTCCTTTCCGGCACCCTGTCCGCCGATGATGTGGACGCCATCAAGCATTACGTCATCAACCCCATCGAGGCTCGCGAGGCATCGCTTGATCCGAGGGATACCCTGAAGATGGCCCAGCCCGTACCCGCCATGGTTGAGACGGTTGAAGGATTCCTGGAGCTTGACGAGGCGGGATTGGCCCAGTTCGTTTCCGACCGCGGCCTTGCCATGGACCTTGCGGACATCAAGTTCTGCCAGCAGTACTTCGCCAGCGAAAAGCGCAATCCCACCATCACCGAGATCAAGATGATCGATACCTATTGGTCCGATCATTGCCGCCATACCACCTTCGGCACCGTGCTTGATGACATCGAGATCGACGACGAAGCGGTTCGCGCCGCTTTCGAGCAGTATCTGGCCATGCGCCACGAACTCGGCCGCGACGAGAAGCCCATTTGCCTGATGGATATGGGTACCATCGGTGCGAAGTGGCTCAAGGCCCACGGCATCCTGACCAACCTTGATGAATCCGAGGAGATCAACGCCTGCACCGTCAAGATCAAGTGCGACGTGGACGGCGAAGAGCAGGATTGGCTGTATCTGTTCAAGAACGAGACCCACAACCATCCCACGGAAATCGAACCCTTCGGCGGCGCTGCCACCTGCGTGGGCGGTGCAATCCGCGACCCCTTGTCCGGTCGCAGCTACGTCTATCAGGCCATGCGCGTAACGGGCGCGGCCGATCCGCTGGTTCCCGTGAGCGAGACCCTGCCCGGAAAGCTGCCGCAGCGCAAGCTGGTCACCACCGCCGCAGCGGGCTATTCGTCCTACGGCAATCAAATCGGCCTTGCAACGGGCCAGGTCAACGAGCTGTATCATCCCGGCTATGCCGCCAAGCGCATGGAGATCGGCGCTGTTGTGGGTGCCACGCCCGCCGACCATGTGCGTCGCGAAACCCCGGCTCCCGGCGATGTCGTGGTGCTTCTGGGCGGCCGCACCGGCCGTGACGGCATCGGAGGTGCAACCGGTTCGTCCAAAGCCCATAACATGGAGTCTCTGGAAAGCTGCGGTGCGGAGGTCCAGAAGGGCAACGCGCCTGTTGAGCGCAAGATCCAGCGCCTGTTCCGCCGCAAGGACGCTTGCCAGATGATCAAGCGCTGCAACGACTTCGGCGCCGGCGGCGTTTCGGTTGCCATCGGCGAGCTTGCGGACGGCCTGTTCATCGATCTGAACAAGGTTCCCAAGAAATACGACGGCCTTGACGGCACCGAGCTTGCCATCTCTGAAAGCCAGGAGCGCATGGCGGTTGCTTTGGCACCCGAGGATGCCGAAAAGTTCATCGCCCTTGCCCATGAGGAGAATCTGGAAGCCACCGCCATCGCCACCGTCACCGAAGAGGCTCGCGTGCGTATGGTGTGGAACGGCGAGACCATTGTCGACGTGAGCCGCGAGTTCCTGGCATCCAACGGCGCTCCCAAGCACCAGAAGGTTCACGTCCTTGAGCAGGGCAAGCGCGATATCGAACTCAAGAACCCCCTTGCTGAGAAGACCATCGGGCGTCTGCTCGATCTGGTCCATGCCCGCGTCGAGGCTGACCCCGAGGTTCCCGGAGATGACTGCAAGTCTTTGGCCGACGGCTTCCGCGTGCTGCTCTCCGACGTCAACGTCTGCAGCAACAAGGGCTTGACTGAGCGTTTCGACTCCACCATCGGTTCGGCGACGGTCCTCATGCCTTTCGGCGGCAAGTATCAGCTCACGCCCGCCCTTGCCATGGCCGCCAAGCTGCCCGTTGATGGCGAAACCACTACCTGCTCCGGTTTGGCCTGGGGCTTCAACCCCTATCTGACCGAGGCAAATCAGTTCACCGGCTCCTATGTGGCCGTCGTCGAGTCCGTGGCGAAGCTGGTCGCGTCCGGCTTCAGCCGTTCAAGCGCCTACCTCACTTTCCAGGAATACTTCGAGAAGCTGCGCGATGAGCCTGAGCGTTGGGGCAAGCCGGTCGCCGCCGTTCTGGGTGCACTTATGGCCCAGATCGACCTGGGCGTCGGTGCCATCGGCGGCAAGGACTCCATGTCCGGTAGCTTCGAGAAGCTCGATGTGCCCCCTACGCTTGTGAGTTTCGCCACCGCCGTCGGCAAGGTTGACCGCGTGACCAGCCCTGAATTCAAGGGTGCCGGCCATCGCGTGCTGCTCATCGAGCCCGATTACGAAATCGACGGCATCGTGCCTGAGAGGGATGGCCTGATTGAGGCTCTCGACGCCGTTGAGGCCCTCATTGGCAGCGGTGCTGCTCTGGCTGTTTCCACCCCCGGATTCGGCGGTATGGCGGAGTGCCTGTTCAAGATGTGCGTCGGCAATCGCATCGGCCTTGAGCTGGACGAGGACTGCATCGACGAGGCCGAGGATCTGTTCGAGTACGCGTACGGCAGCTTCGTCGTTGAGCTGGCCGACGGCGCCGAGGTTCCCCAGCTGGAAAGCGCAACCGCTGTGGTCATGGGCCGCACGGTTGCCGATTACCGCCTCTCCATCTGCGACGATGATGAGGTGGAAGACTCGGTTGACCTGGCTGAGATGCAGGAGATCTGGGAGGGTGCGCTTGAGCCCGTCTTCCCGTACCGCCATGCCGGCGAAGAGGTTGAGGCCATCTCCCATACTTCGTCCACGCCGCTCACCTATTGCGGGACCATCGCCCGTCCGCGCGTCATCATTCCCGTGTTCCCGGGTACGAACTGCGAGTTCGACACTGCTCATGCTTTCGAGCGCGCCGGTGCCGAGGCCCATACGCTGGTCATCAACAATCTTTCGCCCGCTGCGGTTGCCGAAAGCACCGAGATGCTGGTCAAGGCCATTCGCGAGAGCCAGATTGTCATGCTGCCCGGCGGCTTCTCCGGCGGCGATGAGCCCGATGGATCCGCGAAGTTCATCACCGCGTTCTTCCGTTCGCCTGCCGTTACTGAGGCCGTTCGCGACCTTCTGCAGAACCGCGATGGCTTGATGCTTGGCATCTGCAACGGTTTCCAGGCTCTGGTCAAGCTGGGCCTTGTGCCCTATGGCGACATCCGTCCGATGGACGCGGACTGCCCGACGTTGACGTTCAACACCATCGGTCGCCATCAGAGCCGTCTAGTCCGCACGCGCGTTGCGTCGAACCTTTCGCCTTGGCTGTCCCGTTGCGAAGTCGGCGACATCCATACTGTGGCCATCAGCCATGGCGAGGGTCGCTTCGTGGCAAGTCCCGAGGTGCTGGCTCAGATGCAGGCCGCCGGTCAGATTGCCACGCAGTACGTCAGCGAGGCCGGCGTGCCTTCCATGGATTGGGGCGTGAACCCCAATGGCTCCGTGTTGGCCATCGAGGGCATCACCAGCCCCGATGGTCGTGTGTTCGGCAAGATGGGTCACTCGGAGCGCAACGGCGCCGGTCTGTACAAGAACGTGCCGGGCAATACGTTCCAGCCCATCATCGAAGGCGGTGTCGGCTACTTCACCGAGTAGCGACCCGCGCGCCTCTCGGCGTGTAGCCCCGTTGCATCCAAGCGGTTGCGTCCAAGCAGGCGTCGGTACCCCGGCGCCTGCTTTATTTTCGGCGGCGTTCCCGTCGTTTCGCCAGCCGCCTCTGGGCCCGAGGGCTGCCTGCATGGTTGTTCATGTTGCTGCACTGCCGTGGCAGGCGGCTCCCATGGCCTCCCGCATGGGTGGGCTTCGTTCGGGCGCGTTGCTTGCGGGAACGTTGCCTGCATGGTGCGGGGCTCCGGGCTCTGGGCGTACCTCCCTGGGCAAGCATTCGGACAAAACAGCGGACAATGCGACGTCTTTTGTCCATCGATGCGGCGCGCGCCGGTGAAAAGATTGAGTCGCGCGAATGCTGGCAACCCGATAGATGCGAGATATGGCATTTGACCTGGGGAAATGAAGAGCCTCGAAAAATCGGCCATTCAGGCATGCCGCAAGCAAAGCGTCCCAATCCGAAAGCGACCTCGCACAGCTCGCATTTTTGGCCAAAAGTGGACAAAAGCGCGAGCTGTGCGAGGTCATCGGTCCCTTCATGCGCTCGAACGCCGAAGGAATCAGGCAGGCCCCATCGGGCAGGCCCATCAGGCAGGCCCCATCAGACAGGCCCCATCAGGCGGGCCCCATCAGACAGGCCCATCAGGCAAGCCCCAGCTTTCGGCGCAAATGCAGCTGTTTGGCCCGAAAATCCTTGCATCGAATACGGGTTCTGACTCCTAGCGCCCTTCCGATTTGCTGTGCAAGCAGATCGGAGTGGTGAACCGATCTCAATTGACCGGCGGTTGCGATAAACGCCGTTAGGTCCCGATCCTGCAAGTTGTTGTACCTGATGGCGTTTTCGGTCATGGATTCGGGGTCGGAATGGAATTGCCTGCTGTCGTATTCCAGCGCAACGTTCCCGTCTGGCCAATACAGGTCGGGGCGAAATGCCACGCAGCGTGAACGGCTCTGCGAGATTCCGCCATTGGCATGCGGTCTGCGCCCAGGGATGATCATTCGTTTCTCGGGGTTGAGCTGCGGTTTCGGCAAACCGTACCCTCCCTTGGAGTTTGCGGCGGTCAGAACCAGGGCAAGAGCGGATTCGGCGGGTGATGCGGAATTGTCCAGGATGAGCCGGCATGCGCGGGCGGCTTGCTGCGAATGCGCCGCGCCTTTCATCAGAGATGCGGTGCGGAGCAGCGAATCGACGGAAGCCAAGCGTCCCATGTTGTAGCGCGTTGTGCTTGCCGATGCAGCGATGATGCCCGTGCGGTAGGTGCCGCAAAGCTCGAAACCGAGCATTGCGTGGTCGACCCAATCGAGGGTGCCCAGCATTTGGATAAAGCACAGCTCGGGTGACACGACGTAAAGGTCAATGCTGCCGAAGTGACCGATTCTGCAGATTGACCCAGGTGGCAGCGGGGCGGTTTGCACGTGGGATGCGATCGCGGCCTTCTTGGAACGAGTGTTTCCGCTGCTCAGCAGGATATGCAGGGGTCCGCCCTCGAAGGCTGCGCTGCGAATGGGTTCGGCATCGAAGTCGGGGACGAGCGTCGGTGCGCATCGCGGAACGTGGTTCCGGCGTCCAAGCGCAGCATGTCCGGCGCTCATCGAATTGCGCCAAAATGCCAGTGCGGTTTGATGTGACAGCAAGAGTTCCATGCTGCGCATGGTAGCGGAAAATGTCTTACCGTTCTCATTACAGGTCTGCCCAAAACCTTGCCGAATTTTTGCGCCCGCATTCACCAAGCGGAGAAATCGTGTACGCTTTGCGCGTGACAAGGGGTCGTAGCAGTATGCAAGCGCATGGGCTTCGGTCACGCGAGAAATCGTGTACGCTTTGCGCGTGACAAGGGGTCGAGGGTCTGTCGGCCCTGACATGTCCGTACGCAAAATGTTCCAGGGACAAAGACTCGTTTCCAGCGTGCTGTCTATGGAGGGGATGAGGGCAGTGAGGGTTAATCAGCTCCAGTATTTTGAATCGGTTGCCCGCAATTTGAGTTTCACGAAAGCCGCCGATGAGTGCCATGTTGCGCAGCCGGCTATCAGTCAGCAGATTCACGCTCTTGAGCAGGAGCTGGGTTTTCCGTTGCTTGTGCGCAGCACGAAGGGCGTTTGGCTTACCGAGGCGGGGCGGGTTTACTACCACGAGATCGCGGGCGTGCTCGGAACGCTCAGTCGGGCGGCGCGGCGCGCCCGTACAATTGCGGAAGGGAAGGCGGGCACTCTGTCCGTCGGAATCACGAATTCCGGCCAGACCGCCGTGCTCGGCGTGCTCAAGGATTTCGCGGCGGAGTATCCGGCGGTATTGATTGAGCTGCGCCGTACCCATGCGGCGGACCAATATGCGCAGCTCGTCCAGGGGGAGTTCGATGTTCTTGTGACGGCGACGGAGTATATGTCGAAGCGCTCGGACGTGCGCATGGTCGGATGCGCGACCGCGCCGCTGCGCATCGCCATGTCGAAGACCCATCCTCTTGCTGGGAAGAAGTCTCTCGTTGTCGATGATTTGCGGGGCTATCCGCATATCGTTGCAGACCACGAGGGCAATTCCCTGCTTTTGAAGACGTATCCGTATCTTGCCGACGATGCGCAGACGCCCGTCGTTCGCGTCGAAGATCAGGGCATCGGGCTCGCCACCATGCTCATGGGCTTTGGCATCGAGGCGGTGCCCGAGGATGTGCTGCCCTCAATGCAGGACGGTTATGTCGTCCGTGATGTCGAAGGCTACGATGCAGCTCTTGAGGTCGGATGGGCGTATCTTGCCGAAAACGATAATCCGGCATTGCTGTCATTCATCGAATTCGCCAAAGAGCATCTGTAATGCGCTGCTTGAACTGGCTTTATAAGTTGGCCTTATAAGGAAGTCGAAAACGGATATTTCACTGGGACCCCCGAGGTTTCTATGCTTGTCTTACAAAGTTTTTCTGTCGAAAACGAAGAAGGGAGCAAGCAATGGGCATGGGGGAAAAGGGTCTTTCACGTCGTAATTTCCTCGCAGGTGCGGCAACGGGAATCATAGGGGTTGCCGGAGCAGGCATGCTGGCATCATGCGCAGCGCCGAGCAAGGCCGGAGAAGGCCAGGCGGCGTCTGAGGACCAGGCGACCGAATCCGCCCTCAAGGAGGCAACCAGCACTCGTGACGTCGATATCGTAATCGTCGGTTCGGGCGCAGCGGGGTGCATGGCGGCATATGAGGCCGCTCAACTTGGGGTCGGCAGCGTGCTTGTCGTCACGAAGAGCGGCAACGCGACCGATTCGAATTTCAATGTGATTACGGGCACATGCGCCGTGGAGACCGAAGGCACCAAATCCATCGGCCAGGATTACAGCCTCGAGGATATGTATCAGCGCATGATCACATTCGCCCACTGGACGGTCAATGCCAAGCTGCTGCGCGATTGCGTCATGATGCTGCCCGAGAACATCACCATTCTTCAGGAGATGGGCGTCGAGACGGCCATCCTTGGAGATCGCTACAACGCCGGCTTCACCTGCGTCCATGGCTTCGTCACCCAGAATAAGGGCGTTCCTGTCGAAGAGACTTTGCTGGGGATGGGCGTTGAGTTCCTCTATGATACGCCTGCCACGCATATCCTCATGCAGGACGGCAAGGCCGTGGGCGTTCAGTGCGAGCAGGGCGATGACGTCATCAACGTTAATGCCAAGGCGGTTCTCGTGTGCACGGGCGGCTATATGGCCAATGAGGAAATGCTCAAGCAGGTATACGGCAACGTCACGTTGTGCAATATGGGTTCGGAAAAGAATACCGGCGACGGGCAGCGCATGGTCCTCGAAGTGGGCGGCGTAGAAGATCGCATCCATGGTCTGGGCATGAACGACATCTATGGCATGAATGCGAAGAGCACCATTTCCGTGTTCGATGCGAATCCGTTCATGCAGCTCGCGTTCTATGGCGGCTTGGTGGTGAACCCTGACGGCAAGCGATTCATGAACGAATACATGCTCGCCCAAGAGCCCATGAGCGGCGGTGGAGAAGCAACGTTGCACCAGCAGCGCTACTACGCCATCTTCAGCGGTAAAGTGGTCGATTCGATGAAGGAGACCAGCTATTACGAAAGCATCGGAAAGCCTGCGGTGTGGACTTCCGCAGCGACGATGTTCAACGCCCCCATCGCCGATTTCGACGCGAACCTGACCAAGGCCATCGAAGAGGGCTGGTGCTATAAGGCCGATTCGATTGCCGCGCTTGCCGAATCCGCCGCTCTGCCCGAACTTGCGGATACGGTTGCGGAGTACGACGAGATGGTTGCCGAAGGGCGAGACTCACTGTTCTACAAGCGCGAAGAATTCCTGCATCCTGTGGAGGATGGCTCTTCCGAGTATTACGCCTTCGAATACAATCCCAGCGCGTTCAATACCTTCGGCGGTGCCCGTACTGATGAATACTGCCGCGTTCTGGATGTCGACTTCAAGCCCATCGAAGGCCTGTATGTCGGCGGCGTTGAGAACGGCAGCCTGTTCAGCACCCCGTACTATGATTGCGGCGGATCGTGCTCCGGCCTATCCATGTCTTCCGGACGTTTGGCTGCTCGCCATATGGCGGAGTACATCAAGGCGTAGCCCGCAAAGGCGGCCTCTGCCCGCCCTTCTCGAGCCCGCAGCGTTTCCCCTCCGCGCTGCGGGCTTTTCCCGTTTTTGGCAGCGGTGCGCAATTGGCGGTGCGCAATTGGCGGCGGCGCAAAGTTGGCAGCGGCCCGAAGGCATGCACAGGCGTCGCTTACGAAGGCCGATGCCGCCCGTCAGGCGAAAACCGTCACTGCAAGCCCGAACGCGAGTCCGATTGCTGCACCGGCCACGACATCTTTGGGGAAGTGAACGCCGCCTATCACGCGTGCGGCGGCAAGGATTGCAGCCAAAGCGTAGAGAGCGGCGCCAACCGGCGGATACAGCGCGAACCAGCACCCGGCAATCAGGGTCGCCGAGAACACATGCCGGCTGGGAAAGGATTCCCCTTGCGTGCCTTTCGCCACAAGCGGATCTATGTCGAGCGCCTCGTAGGGCCGTGGGGCGTTGATTTGCTTGCGAAAGAGGCTGACCAGCAGAAACGAAGTCGCCGGAACAACCACGCACGGGGCAAGCAGCGGATCGCGGGTGAATGCGAGGAGCGCGAGCAAGATGGGGTACGCCGCGTAGAAGATCAGAGTCGGGACGCGGTTTGCCAGTTCCACCGCCTGCCGTCCTGCGGCGCTGCGGCGAAACGGCTCGGAAATCTTGCGGTATGTTTCGGCGTTCATGCTCATTGGCTCTGATTCTAGCACTGTCGCAGCGCATGGCTGCCGCCGCTGCTCTCTCCATCCTTACGAGCATGGCACGGCTCGGTAACGGGGGTTCGCCGGGCGCGTTTCCACGCAGGAGGATTGCTATACTTTGCGGGATGCATCGCACCGCAGAGAGGAATCCCCATGGCAGACATCCGCGTTATGAAAGGCTATGTACCCGGTTTTCGCCGCGAACTCAACGTGCGCGAACTTGGCGGCTATATTGCGTCCGACGGCAGGAGGGTGAAGCACGGAATGCTGTTCCGTACGGCCGCCCTTGGAGAGCTGGACGAAGCGGAGCTTGATGCCTTGCATGGTCTGGGGATTCGCTACGTGCTTGACCTGCGCAGCGGAGAAGAGGCCGATGAGCTGCCCGATCCCGCGATTCCCGGCGCCGAGCAGGTGCGGATCAGCGGGTGCATGGATGCCGATGGCAACGAGGTGAACCTCTCGCCTTCGGCCATCTTGAACCTGATCGAGAACCCCCGCCGCAAGGATGATGATTCCGAAGACGGCATCGTGTCGGCGGTCGCGGAGGTGTATTCCTCGCTGGCCTTCGACAACATCGCGTACCGGGAGCTCATGGCGAAGCTGGAGCAGGGCGCGGCACCCATGCTCTTCCATTGCACCGCGGGTAAGGACCGGACGGGCATTGCAGCCATGATCATCCTTATGGCGCTGGGAGTCGACGAGGAAACCATCATCGCGGATTACCTGCTCACGAACGAGTATCGTCACGAAGCCATTGAGGAGAAGCTCGCCGATCACCCCATTCTCTCGCGCATCGATCTGTTCGAGCTGGCAGTGCGCGCGGGCGAAGGCGTGGTGGAGGACTTCGGCAGGCGCGTGTTCGAGGAGATTCGCCAGGAGTACGGAACCACCAGCGCTTATCTGGAGCGTGAGTTCGGGCTGACCGGCGAACGCCTGGCGGCTTTGCGTGACATGTACCTGGAATAAGACCACTTCACGGACGCTGCTGGCGCTATAATGATGCGGCTGTAAGTTGCCGGAATTCTTGCGAATGCAGGATCGTGCATAGGCCCTCATTCCGTTTGGAATTCAGGGGGTCTCTGCGAGGGCTTGAGCGGTCCGTTTCGCGATGCTCCCACTGGTTGCGGAATAGCACGTCGGCCTCTCTTTTCGGCATGAGAGAAAAGGGGTGGGGCCGTGAAGGTGCTTGCGAAGAAGAAGCTCGTCATCATGGGCGTCGCTGCGGTTGCGGCGATGGTTTTGGCTCTGGGGCTTGCTGCATGCGGAGGCCAGGGCGCATCCGGTGGCAAATCCCATGATGATCTGCGTGCCGCGTTCGAGCAGGATAACATCGTCAAGGTGGGCGTTGTTTCCGATGCCTATGTAGAAAAAACACCCTACGAAGTGACCGATTTCGCAGTGACCGAAGAGAGTGAGACCGAGCACGGATTCACATACAAGGTCGATGCGGTCATAGAGAACGAGAGCTTCACGTCTACGTTGTCGCTGACGTGCGAGCGCCGCGGCGAGATCATAACGTTTGATTTGCTTGACGATTCCAGCGTTGCCAAGAAGGGTATTGATTTCGATACCGAGCATGGCATAGGGGACGCTCAGTCGACCCTTTCCGAGGACGGCAAATCCTGCACTGTGCACGTTGAGTCTCCTTATGATTACTGGTTCATCGAGGGTAGCACCGAAGCAACCTATACGTACAAATTCAATGGCGAAGCTTGGGTCTATGACGACATGCGTCCTGGCGCGGACTATACCTTCAAGAAGGATATCGAAGGCGAATATGCCTGCCCTGCCGGCGAGTCGCCCCAGTACAGTGGATTTGCCATCAGCGACGTTGACCCCGACAAGGGTACGTTTGCCATCAAGTTCACTCAGAATGCGCTTGCCCCGGTTGCGGGCGGCGACATTCGCTGCCAGGAGGCACGCGCGGAACTGACTGCAGGGATAACGTTCGAGGAATGCGCGGATGGCGTGGATGGCCGCATGGACAACGGCATGCTCTACTCCTTCGAGGCTCAGGGAACCACGGATGCCGGTGGGCAGGTGGCAGAGATGAAGGGGTATCTCAGCGTGGATGCAGAGGGCAACCCCATCATGGTGCTTACCAGTTCGAAGGTGGATGCCATTGCAACAGGCTCGTGGGGAGACCCGTTTGAAAAGCTGATCACGGTGCGCGACTACGTTATGACCAAAGAGTAGTGCGACATGGAGTAGTGCGACAGGGTCTTCGCTCGCTGAGTTTGGCGTACGTCGTGCAGTGCGTGTGTGCCGTGCGGTGCGTGCGGTTGGGGGAGCGACCCTCTGTTGCTTTTCGGGTAAAGCAGTTCAAAGCGAAAGGTGAGGATGATGCGTAAAAGGAAGTTGCTGGCAGTGCTGCTTGCCTGCGTGTTGGCCGTGAGTGCGGTCGCATTGGCTGGCTGCGGAAACGGCGATAAGGTGAAGAAGGCCTTCGAGGCGGACCCTTATGTCTCGGAGTTTAAAGTCGATTCCGACTATGTGGTTGATTCGCCTTATGCGGTCACGGAGTTCGAGGCCATCAGCGAGAGCAAGATTGACGGAGTCCCCAACATTGAATTCACGGCCACTCTTGAAAACGACAGCTTTAAGGCGGCTGTGCAGGGTATTGCCCTCCCCGGCGATGATGATACGTTCTTTTTCACCGTTTACGATCCTATCGTGACGGCGAAGAAGGGTGTCGACTTCTTGGAGTCGGAGGATAATCTTCTCTCCGCCGAGAATGGTTACACCGTTTCATTCGATGAGGCTTCCCAGTCCTGTGTCGTAACGGCAGATAGGGCTGATCTTGAAGATCTGGGTGTCGGGTCCCTGTACAAGACGGGCAAGCAGCAGTTCATTTTCGAAGAGGGCGAGTGGCAGAAGACGGGCGACTCTGAAGTCGATGAGGCGATGGAGTGGAATGCCGACGCCATCGAAGGCACGTATAAGCTTCAGACCAAAAAGCCCGATGTCCCCGGAACCGTGACCATCAGCAACGTCAGGCCTGGCTCCGAAGACGGATCCGATAGCACGTTTGAGATTGAGTACTCCTTTGACGGCGTGGACGTGAAGAACGAGGGAACCCTGAGCGTCGAATACGACGATAATGGCGACGAACGGTCGTTTGTGCTCAACGCCACAGGGGAGTATCCCGCGGTAAACGATGACGTTGACTTCATTCGGGAGGATTTCAGAGGCAACCTGGTGCTTGCCGATGGCAAGACGCTCTTGGAGGATGTGACGCTCAGCTCCTCCGAGAGGACTGAGGACGGCAGGATTCTCTTCCGTATAGGCAGTGAAGATCCGTTCGATGTCACGAGGGGTGACCTGGTGTATGGAAGGCAGTAAGGAGGCATTCTGAACCAGGTGCATCCTGAAAGCTGAGCGGTAAAGGAGCGGATCGAACAGGTCTGCTCCTTTTTTGCTGCGATGCGCAGCGGTGCAGGGCGTGGGATAATGATTGTGCTGATTGCGGGCTCGATTGCCCGCTGATGGGGCTTGAGTGCGCATTAGGCAACGGAGGGTGATTTGATGGATTGCGGATCAAGTGGACGGCCCTTGGGGGAAATCGCTGTCGACTTTTCTGCGCTTGCGGAGGAGTATCGGCGGGCTGCGGCTTGCATTGCCGATGTTGCCGGATGTTGTGACGCTGCAGGTGTTACGCGCAGCAAGGTCCTCGATATTGCATTCGGCTCCGTTTCGCGTCGCATTGCGCAGGGCGCGGATTCGATGGACGCCGTCGCCGCACGTTTGTGCGGAACGGACGGCACGGGCGTGAGCGTGAGTACGTCGCCTTTTCCGTCGGACGATGCATCTGCGCAGGCGAATTCTGTGCACGTGACGGCGAATAGTGCATGCACGCTCGAGGGCGCCCCGCAGCTTTTGATTGCGTCCGCACGTGCGCTTGAGGATGCTATGCTTCGCGCGCTCGACCTGGTTGATGAGGTGGCCAGGCCTGATCTGGTGGGGGACTCCCATCCTTTCGGCCACATCATCCACGGCATCTGTGTTCCGTATCTTTTGCTTGCGGCTGAGGATCTCGAAGGGCTGGTTGCTTCCGGGCGCCTGGGAAAATGATCGCGGCTGGTGGCCAGATATGGACGGAAGGGAGTGCGGCAACCGTTCCGGACCGTTTCCTAGGCTGCCAATCCGAGCCGCCTCCTGCGGCCGTGCTGGGCTCCTGCCCGAAGAAGCGGCGCTGAACCGACCCTGTATCGCGACATCATTGTCAGGCGCGGTCTGCCCCGCTCGACGAGAATCATGCATTCCCAGGGTCATGCAGTGCTATAATTGCGTGGTCATAAATTGCTGGAGCTTTGGTGGATTAATCATACGACCAAAGCTCAGCGGGGGGGGGTGTCTGTGTAAGACCTGGCCGACTCGTCTCACGGCACCCCCACCGGTAGCAGCATACTGTCCCGAACCCCCTCTTTACAGCATGAGAAGAGAAGGGGTTGAGCCATGAGGCTATCTGGCGGAAAGAAGTATGCCATTGCGCTTGTTGTTGCGGCGATGGCGGTATTCATGGCGGGCGCGTTGTTCGCCTGCGGAGGACAGGGCTCATCTGGCGGAGGGCAAAGCGCAGTCAGTGGCAAGTCCTACGATGACCTGAAAGCGGCATTCCAGCAAGACAAAATCTTTGAGCAGGGCGTTGCCTCCAATATGCTCGTCGAAGAGTCACCGTATGAGGTGACCGACTTCGTGGTTTCTGAGGAAACCGAGACCGAGAACGGGTTCGAATACAAGATCGATGCGGTTATCGAGAATGCGAATTTCGCATCCAACCTGTCGCTGACATGCGAGCGCCGCGGAGAGATTTTCTTGTTTGATCTGGTTGATAGCTCGACTACCGCAAAGAAGGGTATCGACTTCGACCAAGAGCACGGCATCGATGGTGTGGAGTCGGTTCTGGCCGAAGATGGCAAGTCCTGCACCGTATTTGTCGAATCGCCTTATGACTACTGGTTCATTGAGGGCAAAACCGAAGCGACGTATACCTATAAGTTCGACGGTCACGCATGGACCTATGAAGGCGTGCGTCCTGGCGCGGACTATACTTTCAAGAAGGATGTCGAAGGCGAATACCTCTGTCCTGCCGGAGAGTCTCCCCAGTATACGGACTTCACCATCAGCGACTTTGATTCTGACAAGGGAACATTCTCCATCAAGTTCACCCAAGAGGCGTGCACAATCGGGGTTTCCCAGTGCCAAGAAGCCCATGTTGAGCTTACTGGAGGAATAACGCCCGAGGAATGCACGGAGAATGCGCCTGGCCGTATGGATAACGGCATGTTGTATTCCTTCAAGGCCCAGGGATCTTCGGACCTTGGTGGACAGGTTGCGGAGATGGAAGGGTACTTCGGCGTAGACGCGGAGGGCAATCCCACTATCACTCTTACAAAATCAAAGGTCGACACCATCGGTCAGGGAACTCTTGGAGACCCGTATGAAAAGCAGATCGCGGTGCACGACTACGTTATGACGAAGTAATCAGCGTAGTGTGAGAAACGCGGCGGAGTTTTCGTCCGCGGGGTTGATTTCAAGTCGCGCAATGCGTACGGCCTCGGACGATTCTCCCCCCACTTTCTGATGGACGGCGAGGAAACGAAAGGTGAAGACGATGCGTAAAATAAAAATGCTGGCAGTGCTTCTTGCCAGCGCGCTAGCCGTATGTGCGGTAGCGATGGTTGGTTGCGGGAGCAACGTGGACAAGATGAGGACCGCATTCGAGGCGGATCCTTATGTCACGTCGTTCGAGGTCAATTCCGACTGTGTGGTCGATTCGCCCTACTCGGTCACGTCTTTCGAGGTCGTGAATGAGGTTAAAAGCAACGGCGTGACCTCGATCGAATTCACTGCAGCTCTTGAAAATGAAAGCTTCAAGGCCGATGTAGCGGGTGTTGCGTACCCGGGTGAAGATGACACGTTTATCTTCAATGTTTACGGCGATCCTGCTGTGACGGCGAAGAAGGGCATTGATTTCCTGTTTTCGGAAGAAGAGCTCCTCTCTGCCGATGAGGGCTACACTGTTTCTTTCGATGAGGCCTCTCAGTCCTGCGTCGTGACGGCGGACAAGGCGGCGGCTCAGGATTTTGGCTTTGGCACTCTGTACAAGACGGGCAAGGAGGAATACCTCTTTGAAGATGGAAGATGGCATGGCACGGACGGCGATTGGATCAAATGGGCGATAGATTGGAACGCCGATGCTATCGAGGGCACCTATATTCTTGAAACCAAGAAGCCCGATACCCCCGAAACCATTGTTATCAGCAACGTCCAGGCTAATCCTGAAGACTTGCTGGGTGCTACGTTCACCGTCGAATACTCCTTCGATGGCGTTGATGTGAAAAACGAAGGCACCATATCGGCGTGGAATCACGCTGACAACGAGCTTTCCGAAAAGCTCTCCCTCGAGGCAATTGGAAAATATCCACCGGTCAACGATGACGTTGATTACATCAAGGCCACGATGACCGGATACATGGATTATGTGGACGGCAAGGTGATCTTGGAGGACGTTGGGCTCCAGTCTTCAGAAAGGGTCGAAAGTGGTTTAACGATCCGTGTGTCAGATGATGATCCGCTCGACGTAGGCAGGGCAGAATTGGTGTACGCGAAACAATAGAGCGAACTGCGGCGGCTGGTGCATCGGCTCAGTCGTATCGGAGAAATGATTGATGGTAAGGGCGGATCTTCGGGTCCGCCTTCGGCCTCAGAAAAGGGAAAGCGCGGCTAAGGCCGCGCTTTCCGTCTGGAGGGGAAGGTCTATCTGGAGGGGAGGGCGAAGCATGTGGGTTAGATCTGCCGTGCGGCAGCGTTGCCGGAGAAGATTGCCTCGTCGATATTGAAGGGGCGGACGCAATCGCCAACGGTGTAGACGTCCATGGAGAGTCCTTCTGCCAATTCGGTGTTCGGCAGGCAATCGGTGGCATCGATGAGCGTACCGCACGAAAGCTCCTGCTCAATTCCTGTTTCCGTGGTGATGGAGATGGTTCCGTCACCGACGCTGTTCACTTTCGCCTTCGGCCAGAAGCGCACCCCGAGCGCTTTCATCGTGGGCTGCGTGTAGGTGCGAACCCAGAACGAATGACCCGCTCCGATAGCGCCCGCTTCGCTGGGGGTCACGACCTGGACGTGCTTTCCTTGGGCAAGGAGGTACATGGCTGCGTCGATTGCCTGGACGTTCGAGCCTGCGATGACGACATCATCTGCGATGTCCGCGGTCATGAAATCGTCGAACGCGACCACATTTGTGCTGTCGCTTGAGGAAAGCCCCAGGGAGGCGCGCTTTCCACCCGTCGCGATAATTACCGCGTCAGGACTTTTCTCGTTGATGAATGCCGCATCGACTTCCTGATTCGTGACCACTTCGACGCCGTTCACTTCCATCTGCTTGACGAAATAGTTCCTCAGCACCGCAAGGTTCTCGTGGGGACCCTTCACGTTGTTGGCGAATTCGAGCAGGCCGCCCAAAGCGCCGTCCTTTTCGTAGATGGTCACCTTGTGGCCGCGCTGCGCGGCGACGCGTGCAGCTTCCATGCCTGCAGGACCAGCGCCGACAACCATGACGTTCTTCGCGGTGCTTGCCGGCTCCGGCTCATAACCTCCGGTCAGCTGGCCTGAGGCAAAGCGGAACGGATGGGCGGCGTTGGTGCGGCAGCTGAAGGTCAGGTTTCCGCTGGCGTCGGAATCCCAATGGCAGTGCATGCAGCGCGTGCAGGGCCTGATCTCATCCAGACGGCCCTCTTCGAGCTTCTTGAGGTAGTCGTAGTCAACGCTGAGCGGGCGGTTCATGAGGATGAAATCGAGCTCGCCGTTGGCGATGAGCGCTTCGAAGAATTCGGGGTCGCGAGCCGGGTCCATGTAGGTGACGGCGCCCACGGGGATGCTCACGGCCTTCTTGATTTCGGCGGCAACCTTGGTCATGATGCCCAGGCCGGATTGGTCGGCCTTGAGCATGCCCTGCCAATGACGCTGGAAGTCGAACTGCGTTCCGTAGCCCGAGGTTCCTTCGATGCCGTAGCCCGTGAAGTACAGGTCGCCAGCGAATTCCGCGACATGCTGCCCGCAAGGCCCGATGCGCACATGCAGGGAGTCGGCGCCCGCCTCCTCAATGAGCTTGCACATTGCCTTGTTCTCTTCGACGGTGGTGAACAGGGAGTTGTCGCCGATGTTCTTGTCGTTTTCCTCCACGCCGTTGATGAGAACCTGGACGGGGAAGTCGG
>CALBGP010000028.1 GCA_937892845.1 uncultured Eggerthellaceae bacterium
GGCGCTGACCTGCGCCAGCGCCCGAAACGGGACACACATTTTGTCCGCTAAGCCCCGATAGGCCCAGGAAACAAAAAAAGACGACCGACCAGTCGTCTTGAAGATTCTGGTGGAGATGAAGGGATTCGAACCCTCGGCCCCCACGTTGCGAACGTGATGCTCTCCCAGCTGAGCTACATCCCCAGATAGAACATGTCTGATGTCAGGTACGTCATCGGACGAAGAGATATTGTGCCACTGGACATGATACGTGTCAACGATTTTGAAGGAAGAATGCCGTCAAGAAAGAGCGAGTGGGGAGGGAAGCCCCGAAAATCGGCCACGGAAGATCGAAATGATAGGATTTCCCCCGAAACGGGTGACGGGTTTTTAAAGCGGATGCGCAGTTTTTGTGATACAGTGAACCCTTGTATTTCGCTTACGGTTTATCCATAGGTACGCCCCTCCAAATCGCAGGCGGAATACACGAGGAAATGTAGTCCGAGTGTAAGAAAGGAGGTATCCATGGCTGAGGAAATCAAGAACGAGGAGACTGTCGAAGAGGTCGCACAGACCGAGGAAGTCGCCGAGGATGCCGCCAAGGATGCCGAAAAGACCGCCAAGAAGGCTGGTAAGAAAAAGAAGTGGCCCATCGTTGTGGGCGTTGTCGCTGTCGTGCTGGTTGCAGCCGGTGCCGGCTTCTGGGTCTGGCATGAGCAGCCCAGCTTCTGCAATGCCATCTGCCATACGCCGATGGATGCGTACTATGAGACCTATGCCGATGGCTCTACCGACAAGTACGGCAATGAGCTCGATGAGGCTGGCAAGAACTCCATGATGGCGTACCTGCATGTGCAGACTGACGGCACCACCTGCATGGACTGTCATGTTCCCAGCATCGGCGAGCAGATCACCGAAGGCATGAACTGGGTTACCGGCAACTATGAGATCGAGGGCACCAATGCTCTGGGTCAGGCTGTCATGCCTGAGCGTGCTCTGTCTGACCTGACCGAAGCCCGCGGCGTGCCCGAGGACGAGTTCTGCCTGAACAGCGGCTGCCACACCAACGATGATGGCTCCGTCATGACCCGTGATGACCTGATCGCAGCAACCGCGGATCTGTCCGAAACCCGCAATCCGCATCTCGCCCAGCACGGCGAGCGTGCCTGCAGCGACTGCCACAAGGCTCACAGCCAGTCTGTCAACTACTGCACCAGCTGCCACAATGACGCACCTGTGCCTGAAGGCTGGCTGACCATGGCTGAGGCCAAGAAGCTTCATGTGGTCGAGTAACATCGCTTGATGGCTTGAAGCTTCGCCCATCTATATGGTGGGCGGGCGAACCAGCAGCTTGTGTTATGAAATGCGAGTGGTAAATGCATGAAGAAGGGCCTGCCAGCATCGGCGGGTCCTTCTTGCATGTAATTCAATCGTCTACAATGGTTCGACTTTGCGCGTACGTGCGCCGATCCCGTAAGGAGTCATCGATGAACACTAAGACCAAACGCCGCCTCGTCGCCGTGACCGGCGTGATCATCATCGTATTGGTGGTCATCCTTGCCGTCGTCGGCGGAAGCGGTGCCGCAAAGACCATCACCGTCACCGATGCTGCGAAAGGCGGATACGCCGGACAGCGCGTCCAGGTGACGGGAAACGTGGTCGACAATTCATTTTCCACCGTCGATGGAGTGCTCAAGTTCCAGATATTCGACCCCGAAGGCAATGCATCTGAGGCCATTGCCGTCGAATACGATGGGGCCGCCGCCTCCACGTTCGGTAACGGCGTGACCGCCATCTGCACAGGAACCATGAGCGATGACGGAAAGACGCTGGTGGCAAGCGAATTGGTGACCAAATGCCCCTCTAAGTACGAGTCGGCGACCGATGCGCTCAGCGTATCGAAGCTGCTTGGCTACGGAGAGGATATTGTTGGAAAGCCCGTCAAGGTTGCCGCTGTCGTGAAGGCGGGAACGCTCGGATCTGCGGTGTCTTCCGATCTGCGTTTCGTTGCCGTCGATGCCGATGACGCCGCGGTTGAGCTTCCCGTCGTCTTCGATGGGGCTCTGGCGGATGCCATCACGGATGGCACGTCTGTCGTCATCAGCGGATCTCTGACCTCTGAGGGCAAGTTCGAAGCAACCGATGTTGCTCAGGAAGGTTGATAATGTCGACTATCGGTCTCATCGGGCTGATCGTGGCCTTTGCAGGCGTCGCCGTTTCGGTGATCGCCTTCCTCGCGGGCTACGTGCTCGAACGCATCGGCAAGCGTGATACTGCCGAAACTGCTTCATGGGCGGGTTGTGCCGCCACAATCCTCACTGCAGTGGCCCTGACGTTTTGCTGCGGTGTGCTGGTGTACTGCTTCATGAGCGGTGACACCTCCATCCAGTATGTTCTTCAGTACCGTTCCGACACCGAAGGCCCCATGGGCGTTCTCTATCGCTTGAGCGGCGTCTATGCCGGCCGTGAGGGATCGCTTCTGTTCTGGGCTTGGCTCATCTCGGTGTTCAACTGCATCTTGGCCGTCCGTGCGATGCGCAAGCATTCCCAGCTCGACCATATGGCCATCATGGTTTCCCAGATTGTTTTGGCTGCATTCGTGGGCGTCTGCCTGTTCTCTGAGAGCAACATGCCCTTCACAGCCACGCCTGCCCAGTATTTCGATGCCGAAGGCAATCTGCAGGGTGCTGCCCTCATGTGGGGTCTCAATCCTCTGCTTGAGCACTGGGCCCAGGCCATTCATCCGCCCACGCTGTTCGTGGGTTACGCCGGCCTGACCATCCCGTTTGCATACGCCATCGCTGCGCTTATCGTGAACGACTCCTCCAAGCGTTGGGTCGAGCGCGCCAGCCGCTTCGCCATGTTCAGCTGGCTTCTGCTGGGCATCGGCATCGGACTTGGCTCCGTGTGGGCTTATGTCGTTTTGGGCTGGGGTGGCTATTGGGGCTGGGACCCCGTCGAGAACGCCAGCCTGCTTTCGTGGCTGGTTGCCTTGGCTCTGGTGCATAGCTTCACGGTGTACCGCCAGCGCGGCCAGTTCCGTCGCTGGAGCGTCATGTGCGCCTGCCTCACCTTCGCATTCGTGATTGCGGGCACGTTCATCACGCGCTCCGGCATCGTGCAGTCCGTGCATGCCTTCGAAGGCGATCCGGTTTCCTTGGCTCTGTTCGGGTCCTTGATCGCCGTGTCTGTTCTGGCCGGCATTGTGGGCTTGGCCATCCGCTGGAAGAGCTTCGGCGGAGACGAAGGCATGGAGAGCCTTGTCTCGCGTGATGCGGCTTACTACTTCAACAACGTGATCATGATCGTCTTCACGCTGCTTCTGTGCTACATGACGGTCTCCAGCGCGCTGCCCGAGTGGCTGCCCTTCGGCGGACAGAGCCTGTCTGCCGGCTCCTACAATGCGGTTGCCCGTCCGCTCGGCGTCGTGTACTGCCTGATCATCGCCGTGTGCCCGCTGCTCGCATGGGGCAAGACCGACCGCAAGGCGTTCTTCAAGCAGGCGAAAGTCCCCGCCATCGCCGCGCTTGCGCTGTTCGCCGTGCTCATGGTCTACTTCGTGACCACGCTTCTGCCCGCCTATAATGCAACCATCGCCGCAGGCGGTACGCAGGCTGTCGGTTTGGCGAACGAAGGCCCGTCGTGGTATTACAACGGCTTGGCGGTTGTCGGCTTCGCCGTGGCATCGCTTCTGTTCTTCACCACGCTCATGATGATCGTCCGCTCGGCTGCCAAGCGCAGCAAGGCCACCCATTCCAATCCGGTGGCGGCGTTCTTCTCCATGATTGCAGCGAATTCGCCCAAGTACGGCGGATACATCACCCATTTCGCCATGTCCATCATCCTGGTCGGCCTCATCGGCTCCTCCATGTATGTGACCGAGAAGACCGGGTACATGGCCTATGACTCTGAGACCGATACGGCCCAGGAGAGCTTCGTCATCCAGGATTATGAGCTGCGTTACACCGGCAACACCATCGAGGAGCAGCCCAATGGCGACGACGTCCTCTACATGGTCGAGTTCGACGTCTACGATGTGAATACCGGCAAGAAGCTGGGTCACGTCAATCCGTCGGTCCAGCTGACCATGACCACCCAGCAGCAGAAGCTCAACGCCAGCGTTCTGGGTTTCCCCACCCATGACCTGTTCGTGGTCTACAAGGGCGTGAACACCGATGGCGACTTCGCCTTGGATGTGCGCGTCAATCCCTTGATCGGTTTCGTGTGGGCGGGCTTCTTCCTGCTGGTTCTGGGAACGGCCATTGCCGCTTTCGGCCGCCGCAAGGTGAGCTCGAAAGACCCTGAAGCAAGCTCTGAACAGGCGGTTTCGTTTGATTCTGAGGCGGAGGATACCCGTGGCTGATGCTTTGGAGGTCAAGAAGATCTCGAAGGTTTTCGGGCAGCGTAAAGCTCTGGACAAAGTGAGCTTCAACCTGCCCGAAGGGGCCTTCCTTTCCATATTCGGCCCCAACGGCGCCGGAAAGACCACCATGCTGCGCATATTGTCGACACTTGCCCGACCCACGTCGGGCAATGTGCATGTCATGGGGCTTGATGCCAAGGAGGACCCTGATAAGGTGCGCGAGCACATAGGGCTCATCTCGCATAACTCCATGCTCTATCCTGATCTGACGGCCATGGAGAACCTCATGTTCGTGGCATCCATGTATGACATCGAGGACCCGGAAACGCGCGTGCGTGAGCTTTTGCACGCCGTCGAGCTGGACCATCGCCGCTATGACATGGTTCGTACGTTCTCGCGTGGCATGACGCAGCGCCTCTCCATTGCCCGCGCGCTGATCAACGATCCTGATGTGGTGTTTCTCGACGAACCCTATGCGGGCCTCGACCCCCACGCCGTGGAGATCTTCGATGGGCTCATCGCCGATCTTCGCGAGGGGCGCACGTTCGTCATGGTCAGCCATGACCTGCGCAAGGGCTTCGATGCATGTTCGCATGCGCTTGTGCTTGCGCGCGGCCGCGTGGTCTCTTTCGCGGCGAAGGAGGATCTGGACTTCGAAGAATTCTCGAAACTCTACCGTGAAACGGTCGGAATGGGGGTGTCGTGATGGCTGTGCGTGCTGCGAAACCTTCCACGTGGAAGCATTTCCTGGCGCTTTTGCGCAAGGATCTTGCCCAGGAGCTGCACACCAAGGAGATGCTCACCTCCATGGGCCTTTATGCGCTGCTGGTGCTCATCGTCTACGGAGCGGCGCTCGCCCAGGCGGGCAACGGCGTGGATGTGGCGAAGCTTGCGGGCGGCCTCCTGTGGGTTGTCGTGCTCTTCACGTCGCTTCTGGGGCTGAACCGCTCGTTCGCCCATGAGAAGGAGCAGGGGTGCCTTGAGGGCATGTTGCTCATCCCCATGGACCGTTCGGTGATCTTTCTGGCGAAGGCTACGGCCAACCTGATCTTCCTTCTGATCGTGGAGCTGATCACGGTCCCGTTGTTCTTCTTCTTTTTCCTGACCACCGCAACGCTTGCCCCCAGCTGGCCTCTCATGCTGGTCAGCTTGCTGGTGGGCACCATCGGCATTGCCGGCGTGGGCACGCTGCTGTCCACCATCACCATCAATACGCGCGGTAAAGACGTCATGCTCGCCGTGCTCTTCATTCCGCTTTCGTTCCCGCTTCTGTGGTCGTGCGTCTCTGCGGCCACGTGTGTGATGGTCGGGGCGGATGGCTTCATGAACTCCTTCGTCACCTCGATGGCTCTGGCGGCGGGTTATGATGTTGCCATGATTCTGATTTCCTGGGTGCTCTACGATTTCGTAGTGAGTGCCTGATCCAAACCGCGGCCGCAGCGGTGGAAGCGGCAGAAAGAACCAGAGGTTTCCTATGGAAAAACGCAAAGGGCTGCAGGTCGGGGGAAAACTCGACACGCTGGCGCGCTACTCTGCGCTCATCGGCGTGGCACTGGCCGCAGTCGGATTCGTGCTCACGTTCACGGTGGCGGGCCTGGTCAACGGCGCGGCCGTGGACGGTGTGGAGGTCATCGGCGGCGTGGTGGTGGCCAACAAGCTGCTCCTATCCCAGAAGATCTTCTTCTTCCACATGCCGGTGGCCATTGCCAGCATGGTGCTGTTCCTGTTCGCGGGCTACTACTGCGTGCGCTTCCTCATGAAGCGCGACATCGCCTACGACACCCGCGCGAAGCTGTGCATGGAGACCGGCCTGGTCTTCGTCATCTGCACCATGATCTCCGGCGAGATGTGGACCCGCTTCGAGTGGGGCGTGTGGTGGAACTGGGAGCCGCGCCTGACCACGTACCTCGTGCTCATGCTCATGGTGATCGCGTACTTCGTCCTGCGCAACTCCATCGGCGACCCTGAGCGCCGCGCGGTCTATTCCGCGGTCGTGGGCATCCTCATCCTGGTCGATGTGCCCGTGTGTTTCATGGTCACGCGCCTGATCCCCTCGTCGGTGCACCCCGTGGTGCTGCGCGCCGACTCCGGCATGTCGCCCGAGATGATCATCTCGCTCGTGCTCTGCCTGCTGGGCATGCTGCTCATCGCCTTCGCGCTCTACCGCTTCCGTCTGCGCACGCAGCTGATGGAAGACAAGCTCGCCGCCATCCAAGAGAAACTGGAGGACTAATCCATGAACCCCGTCCTTGCCGAGATCTATTCCACCATCCTGCCCAGCGCGCCCTTCGTCATCGTGGCGTATGTGGGCATTCTGGTTGCCCTGTTCATCTACGTGTTCTTCATCGTCTCCAAACTGCACCGCACCGAGAAGAAGCTCGCGGCGCTCGAGGAGCGCGTCGAGGAGCTGACCGCTTCGCGTGAGGCGAAGGGGGAGTGAGCCGCATGAAGGCGCTTATCCCCGCTGCGGGCATGGGCACCCGTTTTTTGCCCGGGACCAAGGCCGTTCCCAAGGAGATGCTCCTGGTGGTTGACCGCCCCGCCATCCAGTACGTGGTGGAAGAGGGTTTGGCTTCCGGGGCCGATGAGGTCGTGATCATCAACAGCCGCTCCAAGAAGGCCATCGAGGACCACTTCACCCCCGATCCCGAACTGGTGGCCGTGCTGCGCGAGCGCGGCAAGGATGCCTACGCCGACGCCGTGGAGCACGCTGGGTCGCTCAACGTGTCCTATGTCTATCAGGACGAACCGCTGGGTCTGGGCCACGCCATCAGGTGCGCGGCCGAGCGCACGGCCGATGAGCCGTTTTTCGTGCTGCTGGGCGATGTTCTGGTGCCCGACAACGCCATCTGCCCCAAGATGCTCGAAATCTCGCGCGCCCACGGCGGCGCGTCGGTCATAGCCGTCCTGCCCGTGCCCGACGACCAGGTCAGCCGCTTCGGCATCATCGCCGGCAGCGAGGTTGAGCCCGGCGTATGGAAGGTGGATTCCCTGGTTGAGAAGCCCGCGCTCGAAGACGCGCCCAGCAACCTGTCCGTCTTCGGCCGCTACCTGCTCTCGCCCCGCGTGATGGAGCTGCTCGCGGACGTCAAGCCGGGCGTTGGCGGGGAAATCCAGCTCACCGATGCCCTCGATGCCGTTTTGCGTGAAGAGGAGATGTACGCTTTGGTGATCGGCGACGAAGACGGCTACGATACCGGCACGGTTGAATCGTGGCTGGCCGCCAACAACGCCTTGTACGCCCGCAGCAAATAGAGGTGCTCACATATGTCCGGTTCCATGAACGGATTCAATGCATTCGGCGCGGCTCCCCAAAGGGAGCCTTCGCCATTTTCCCGGGATGGCATCCGCTATCCCAAAGCCTACGCGGTCTCGTCGGTGACCCGCCAGTTCGCTGAAGACGGCGAATTTCCGCCTGAGGAGCTCGAGGCCATCGCCGATGAGCAACGCCGCTGGTCCTGGGTTGAAATCGATCTGGGAGCCATCCAGAGCAACGTGGCCTGCGCGCGCCGCTGCCTGGGCCAGGACCGCAGGCTCATGGCCGTGGTCAAGGCCGATGCCTACGGGCACGGGGCCGTCAAGGTTGCGCGCACGGCCATAGCAGCCGGAGCCAACCAGCTGGCCGTGGCCACGGTTCCCGAAGGCATAGAGCTGCGCCGCGCGGGCCTGACCGCTCCGATTCTGGTGCTTTCGGAGCCGCCCATCGACACCATTCCGCTGCTGCTCAACTACAACCTCATGCCTTCGGTCTACACGCCCGAATTCGCCATCAGCTACGCCGAATGCGCCGACATGCATGGCCTTCGCGCGCCGTTCCATTTGGCCGTGAACACGGGCATGAACCGCATCGGGGTCCGTTTCGACGAGGCCGTGGCTTTCCTGCGCCAGGTCAGTTTCCACCGAGCGCTCGAGCAGGTGGGCACCTTCACCCATTTCGCCACCGCGGATTGCGCCGAGACGCTCGATTTCAACATGCAGTTCCGCAGGTTCCTGGAATGCCTGGAATCCATGCGGCAGGCAGGGTTCAATCCCGGCATAGCCCATTGCGCGAATTCCGCGGCGCTTCTGCGCTATCCAGAGACGCATCTGGACATGGCCCGCTTCGGCATAGCCATGTACGGATACCACCCGTGCCCGGAGACGCGCGGCAGCTTCGATCTGCGTATGGCCATGAGCGTGCATGCGCGCATCACGGCGGTCAATACGCCGCCCATGAGCGAAGGCGTCAGCTACGGCATGCATTACCGCAGCCCTGGAAGCGTGAAGATCTGCACCGTCCCCATAGGGTATGCCGACGGGTTGCCGCGCGCGCTGTCCGGGCAGACGGCGTTCATCTGCAACGGCCAGGTGTGCCGCCAGGTGGGCAACATCTGCATGGACCAATGCATGTTCGAAGTGGATATGCGCAGCTACGGCACGCGCCATCGCCTTGACCCCCAGGTGGGCGACACGGTGCTGATCGCCGGATCCAACGGCCGCGCCGCGCTGCCCATAGACAGCCTGGCGGAGCTCGCGGGTTCCATTCCGCATGAACTGTGCTGCGCGTTCTCGCTGCGTATGCCGCGCATCTACCGATAAGGATTTCCATGAGCGTTGTGAACACCCATTTCGCCACCATAGACGCCGGCCAGGGCGAATCGCCCGAAGAGCTGCTCGCGCGCATAGCTGCCGAGGTGGCCGGCTGCCGCAAGTGCCCGCTCGCCGAAGGGCGCACGAACGCCGTGCCCGGTTTCGGCAACCCGAATGCCCGCGTCATGCTGGTAGGGGAGGCCCCCGGCAAGAACGAGGATCTGCAGGGCAAGCCGTTCGTGGGCGCCGCGGGAAAGTACCTCACGGAGCTTTTGGGCTATGCAGGCCTGTCGCGCGACGACGTGTTCATAGCCAACGTGCTCAAATGCCGCCCGCCTTCGAACCGCAACCCGCAGCCCGATGAGATCATGGCGTGCACGCCGTTTCTGCGGGACCAGGTGCGTGCGATGGGACCGGAATTCCTGGTTACCATGGGGAATTTTTCCACGAAGTTCATCCTGAAGACCGAGCGCGGCATCACGGCGCTGCGGGGCACGGTGCATCATGCGGGCCGCTTCAGCGTGCTGCCGGTGTTCCATCCTGCCGCCGCCATCTACGATAGGAGCAAGCGCGAGCTGCTCGAGGCCGATTTCCGCCTGCTGGGCAGGCTTCTGGAGGGCGGTTCCTCGGGTTCCGCCGCGGCTGCATCCGTACCTGCCGCTGCGTCCGTGTCCGCATCTGACGAAAAGGAAGCCGACCGATGACCCCTGCTGCAGGATTCGACCCCAAGGCGTATCTGCAGCAGGGGTCATGGGGCGATGTCCGATTGGGCCTTGCGCGCACACGGGAGCTGCTGGCGGGTTTGGGCAACCCCCAGGACCGCCTGAAGTTCGTCCACGTGGCGGGTACCAACGGCAAGGGCTCCACCAGCGCGTTCACGGCTTCCATCTGCCAGGCGGCCGGCCTGCGCACGGGCCTGTTCACGTCCCCGTACGTGATGGAGTTCAACGAGCGCATCCAAGTCGACCGCAAGAGCATCTCCGACGCCGACCTTCTCGATGTGACGCGCAGGGCGAAGGCGCAAGCCGACCGCATGGAGGACGTGCCCTCGTCGTTCGAGCTGCTCACGGCCGTTGCCTTGACGTATTTCGCCGAGCAGGCGTGCGATATCGTGGTGCTCGAGGTGGGGTTGGGCGGCCGTCTCGATTCCACCAACGTCATCGAGCATCCGCTCGTGTGCGCCATCACGCCCATCGCGCTCGATCACACTGCGATTTTGGGGGATACCGTTGCCGCCATCGCGGCCGAGAAAGCGGGCATCATCAAGCCGGGTTCGCCTGTGGTGTGCTGCACGCAGGAGCCCGAAGCCGCCCGCGTCATCCGCTCCCGGTGCGCCGAGCTGGGCTGCTCGCTTACCGTGCCTCGCTTCAGCAGGGCGCACGCCCGCTACGAAGATGGTTTCCAGGTGCTTTCCTATGACGGCATCGACAACGTGCGCCTGAACATGTGCGCAAGCTACCAGCCTGTCAACGCGGTGATGGCCATCGAGATCGCTCGGCTTCTGCGTGTGCGCGGGCTCGATATCTCGGATGCGCACATCAAGGCGGGCCTTGAGGCCGCCCGCTGGCCCGGGCGCTTCGACATCGTGGGCCGCAATCCCGCCGTGGTGGTCGATGGCGGCCACAACGAGCAGGGCGCCCGCGTGCTGGCCGACAGCCTGCGCTGCGCCTTCGGCGGCGCGCCCGTCACCTTCGTCATGAGCGTGCTCGCGGACAAGGACTACCGTGCCATGATCGAGCAGGTGGCGCCGCTTGCCGCCCGCGTGTTCACGGTGAGCGCGCCGTACACCGACCGCGCGCTTCCGGCGCAAGATCTTGCCGCCGCCGTGCGCGATGCCGGGATTGAGCAGGTCCGGGCATGCCGCGATTTCACCGATGCATGCGAAAACGCCCTGTGTGCTGCAGGGCGCGATGGTGTGGTGTGCTGTTTCGGCTCGCTGTATTCGGTGGGCGAAGCGATGCGCGCGCTCGAGTCGGCGGGTGCCCTTACCAGGGGCGCGTGAGCACTTCCTGCACGGCGGCGGGGTCGAGCTCGGGGAACGGCGTCACGGGAAGCAGGTTGCCGTCTTCGTCGTGATGCGCGTCGAACTGCTTTTCGTACCAGTACACGTCGCGCCATTCGCCCAGCTTGTAGCCTACATTCTTGAGCGTGCCCACACGTTCGAAGCCCATGCTGGCATGCAGGCGCTCGCTCTTCTCGTTGGGGTGGGTGACCTTGCCGTGTGCGGACCGCACGCCCTGCATGTCAAGGATTTCGAGCAGCTTGCCGTAGATCACGCGGCCCAGTCCGCGTCCGCGGATGTCCTGACGGAAGTACACGGACAGCTCCACGGCCCAGGCGTAGGCCTCACGCTCGAACATGCGCGAGGCGTAGGCGTAGCCGGCGGGTACGCCGTCCTCTTCGCAGACTATGTAGGGGTACATCTTGATACGCTCTTCGATGCGGCGGCGGAATTCCTCAACGGTGGGCACACTGCATTCGAAGGTGATGGAGGTTGCAAGGTAGGGTTCGTATATGGCGTGCAGCGCTTCGGCGTCATCGGGTGTGGCAAGGCGGAAGGTGATGACGGGATCGTTCATCGGCATCCTTTCTGTTGGTGCAGGCGCCGTTGCGCACCATGATGCGCCAAGCTGCGTTGCTGCAGATGAAGCAATGGAAGTCGGAGCAACCGACAAGGGTGAAGTATAGCGATTGCCGAACCGCGCACGCCCGGCGGCGGACTTTGTCAGCGAATCGTCATAGAGGAGCACGCGAAAACCCCGCTCCCGGCCTAAGGATGAACCCACCTGTCAAGGTGGGTGCTCGCAACGGGGTTCAAAGCTTTCGTGTCAACGGACGCGAATCCCTTGTCCACCCGTGATCTGAAGCTCCCTGAGAAAATGCATCGGTCCATCGCAAAATGACGGCTTCGGAAACGGGGCATGGGTTGAGTATAGAGCTAAATGGGTCAAAGAAACGTCTTGACTTGCGATGCGTTGCATGATTGCAGGAAGTTCCCATATCGGAGCTTTAGGCGGTGCCCGACACCCCGCCGAGCCCGCGGCGGGTGCCGCTGCGGGCTCGGGCGTGTATGCATCAATAGAGTGCAATCCGATTTAGCCTCGAGCGAATTAGGTGTATTATGTTCCGTAATCGTCTTCGCATGAAGGAAATCGATTTGCAAAGTGATTTCCATGCTGCTCGGGGCTCGGGGATGCTGCCGTGCGGCAGATATTAGGGGATAGCGCCTTGTATGAAGAGATAATTCGCAGCGAAAAGGATGATGGGTTTCTAGACCCGTCGACAGAGCTTCTCCATGACGTTCACATGGATCTTCGTTCCGAACCATTCCGCGTCATGATCGCAGATGATGACCATATTTTTATCGAGGGCATTGCTGCGCTTATCCGCGAGTGGAGCGAATTCGAGCTCGTGGGTAGGGCGTATACGCTCGAGGATGCCTATGATGTCTGCGCGAACATCAAGCCGGAGGCCGTGATGATGGCGGCGGCGTTCAAAGGCGTCGGCTGCGCTCCGACTGTCGGGCGAATGCTCGAATTCAATCCTAAGTTGCGCGTATTCGTTTTAGCGTCCATGGGCGAGAGCGGCTACGTGCTCGATGCCCTTCGTGCCGGAGCGAGCGGTTTCGGTTCAAGGGATGAGATGAGCTCCTCCCGCTTGAGGTCTCTGCTTTGGGCGCAGGCTTGCGGAGACATCGCTTTCTCGGGTTCTCTCGGCACCATTCTCCAAGGGGCGCTGCTGGGCGGCTCCCGTGTGACGAAGACGGAGTCTGCGGCCGCAGCCTGTGTCGAGATGCTTTCCAGCAGGGAGAAGAGCGTTCTCGCGTTGTTGGAAGATGGCCTTTCGAACGCAGAGATCAGCAAGCGGCTCTTCCTGAGCGAACCTACCGTCAAGAAGATCATCGGGAGGATAATCCACAAACTCCACGTGAGCAACCGAATCCAAGCCGCGGTGCTTTCCGCAAAGTACAATACCGGCAGGGCTGCAGATGAAGAGGAAGACTAGCGCGTGTCGCTTTCGCCTCCACGGCAGTCCCCGTTGATCGAACACGGCCGCATCGCGCGGCCGTTTTTCATTTCGTGCAGAGGTTGCGCGCTGTCTGAGAAATATCCATTCGGATATTTTTTCGCATAGGAAAGTATCTCGGTTTCTGGCCGGATGGTCCATCGAGGGGGGGGGTGCGATTCAGCCCTCAGAAGTATTCGCGCGGACTTACGTGGATACCCATGGAACTCATGCTCCTTCGGATAATTGAGGACGTAAAGCGCAGGATCGGCCGACGGTTCCGTTCTTGCGTATGGCTCATTCGGAAGGAGAATGAAAGATGATCAAGGCACAGCTCAACCGCATCGCACTGCGTGCGGCAGACGCCGACAAGGCAGTTGAGGATCTGAACAAGCTTCTGGGTGTGACCTTCTACGGTCCTTACGATGACGAGCATATGGGTCTTCGCGTTGCTCTTCCCAAATCCGGCGGCATCGAGGTCATGGCTCCCATGCACGACCATGATGCGATCGGTGCATACCAGGCTCTTCAGGAAAAGGGTGAGGGCATCAGCGGCATTGCCATGCGCGTTGAGAATTTCGAAGAGGCGAAGGCGCATTTCGCATCCTTGGGTCTCAAGCCTGCCGTCGAGTTCAACCATGGCAAGTTCCGTGAGATGATCTTCCCGCCGCAGCCCGCCACCCATGGCCTTGAGATCGCGGTCAACGAATTCCCCGACGCAAACGGTGCGGCTATCCAGGTCGCTCTCGATATGGGCATCGAGTGGACCGATGTCTGCGACTGGGATGCGCAGTAAAGGCGCGGTGGGGGTATGACTACCATCGCAGCATTCAAGTGGGCCATGAACCCCGTGGACGAAAGGCTTGCGGCGGACGGTTCCGTCAAGTGGCTCGCCGAACGTCCGGAAATCGGAGATGACGACCATGCCGCCGTCGCAGTTGCCCTCGACGCCGCCGCAGGGGGGTCCGTCATCGGCTTGACCATGGACAGCGGCGATGTCGCTTTCGGCGCAGCACGCGGGCTGGAGAACACCGTTGCGGTGCAGGGTGTCGGCGTCTTCGCCCAACCCACGGAGCTTGCCGCAGCGCTCGCGAATTCCATCAAAGGCATCGAAGGCGCCGATCTCGTGGTCATCGGCGACTGCGTCTGGCAGCCCATGGTTCCCGGCCTGGTTGCGGGCTTGCTCGGATGGCCCTGCATCAACGCCGTCGATGCGGCCAGAAGGGATGGTGAAAAGCTCGTAGTGACTCGCCGTTTCGGTCCCGGAACCCAAGACATTCTGGTTGACGGCCCCGCTGTCCTGGCTGTGGCGGCTCGTCGCGAGGAGGAGAGCAAGCCCGGCATGCGCGCTGTTCTCGCCGCAAGGAAGAAGCCCGTCGACAGGGTCGAAGCTCAGATCGCGGATGCGCCCGTCTTCGTTCGGGAAGGCACTCACGAGCCGGACTCCCGGCCGTCCAAGATTTTCGATGGAGCGGACCTGCAGGCAGCTGTCGACCAGCTCGTCGCTGCTCTCAAGAACGAGGGAGTGCTGTAAATGAACAAAGTCTGGATTCTCATCGCGGATGACATGAGCGCCGCCCAGGTGGCCGGTGTCGCCGCAAAGACTGGTGTCCCTTTCGAGGCGCTGGTGTTCGGCGGCGCCGACCGCGCTGCCGCTGCGGCCGCATATGGTGCAGAGAAGGTGGTCCTGTTCGATACCGCTGATGTCCTTGCCGAGGCCATGGCTCCTGCAATAGCAGAGCGGGCGCTTCAGGAGGCTCCTGCGGCGATCATCTCCTCCGACAACGCAACTGCGCGCGCCATCGCCTGCGCCATTGCGGTCAAGCTCTCTGCCGCGGTCGCCACTTCGGTTGTGAGCGTCAAGGTCGGTGACGAAGGGAACGTGGTCGAGCATTTCGTGGCAGATGCCGCCGCCGTCGAGGTCCTTCGCACCTCGGCCCCTGTGGTCTGCATCGTTGCTGATGGTGGCGAGGAGGCGGAATGCACTGAGGCTGCAGAGGTGGCCGTCGGGGACGCCGCTGCCCTCGATACCCTTTCGGTCCTTTCCACCGATTGCGAGGCAGGGGATGCGAATGGCCTGCTCAATGCGGAGAAAGTCGTTGGTGTCGGTCTTGGGATAGGTCCCAAGGAGAATCTCGCGCTGGTGGAGGACCTGGCCGAGGCCCTTGGCGCGGAAATCGCCTGTACGCTGCCTTTGTGCGACAACTACCACTGGTTCGAGCACAGCCGCGTCGTGGGCACTTCCACCCAGAAGATCTCCCCGCGCTTGTATCTGACCGTCGGTTCGTCCGGCGCCCCTCAGCATATGACCGGCGTCCGCGGCGCCAAGGTGATCGTTGCCATCAACAACGACCCCGAAGCTCCCATCTTCCGCGAGTGCGCCTACGGTGTTTTGGGCGATGCCAAGGAGGTTCTGCCTGCCCTGACCGCTGCAGTGAAAAGCGTTTAGCGCAGGTTCTGCTTCGGCATTACCCGTCGAATCTCACATGTGTCACAGCTGCGCTCGCGCAGGGCGCAGAGGCGAACAGGGACTTCCCGTAAGGAGGGAAACATGGCTGGATTTGATGTTGAATACGATCTCGTCGTTGTCGGTGGCGGTGCCTCCGGCAAATCCGCCGCGCTGATTGCGGCTCGCGAGGGCAAGCGCGTCGTCGTGCTCGAGAAGATGCCCGAGACCGGCGGTCTTTCCATGTATGCGGAGGGTACCGCTGCCTTCGAATCCGTTATTCAGAAGGAGCTCGGTACTCCGCGTTTGAGCAAGTACCACTTCCCTTCCATCGAGGAGGGCATAGACAAGTTCATGAGCTACAGCCACCAGCGCGCTGATTATGGGGTCGTCCGTGCTTTCGTCGAGAACTCCGCGGAGACGATCGACATCTACCGCGACCTTGGCGTTGTCTACAAGACCTGCGACATCGCAGCCGAGGACGATCCCAATGAGGTTTGGACCTTCCATCTGCCTGAAGGCTTGGGTGCGCATTGCCAGGATGTCCTGCTCGATGCGATCCAGAAGCTCGATGTCGACATCTTCACCTCGACTCCCGCAAAAGAGCTCATCGTCGAAGATGGCGCTGTCGTGGGTGTCGTCGCGGAATCCGATGGCGAGCCCATGCGCATCGGCGGGAAGGCTGTCATCCTTGCAACCGGCGGCATGGGTTCCGATCCGGACCGAATCTACAAGTACAGCTGGGCTGCACCCGGTGCTTACAACATGAATGTCCTCACCCCGCTGCAGAACGTCGGTGACGGCCTCGATATGGCCCTTGCCGTCGGCGCCGACCCCTCGTGCATCACCACGTGCCCCTTGCTCGCTGCCGGTGGCCGCGACATGACCATGGACTCGCAGGTGGGCGGCGCGGGAATCAATCCCGGGGTCTGGGTCAACAAGACCGGCAAGCGCTTCTGCGCTGAATCCGTTGCCGAGAACATCGGCGATATCGGCAGCTATTATGCCAAGCAGCCCGGCGGTATCGTCTGGTCCATCCTCTCCCAGGCGGACATCGACCGTCTGATCAACGAGGGCTCCGAGATCGCAATCGGCGAATTCGTCGTCTTCCATAAGCCCATGGACCGTCTGCCCATCGAGCTCGATGCCCACCTTGAGACGGGATTGGTGAAGAAGGCGGACAGCTTCGCGCAGTTGGCAGAGCTCATGGGTCTTCCCGTGGATGACTTCGTCGCCACCATGGAGGACTACAACAAGTTCTGCGAAGAAGGCTACGACGCCGCCTTCATGAAGAAGCCCCAGTATCTGCGTCCCATGGTCGAGGGCCCCTATTACGGCGTGCCTCTGGCAACGGGAACGATGGGATCCGCAGGCGGTATCAGGATCAACGCCAATATGCAGGTCGTTACCGACGCCGGAACGCCCATTCCCGGCCTGTATGCGGTCGGCTTGGATGCAACCGGCATGTATGGCGACTGCTACAACATGGAGGTTCCGGGTGCCGCGAACGGCTTCGCCCATACCTCCGGCCGTATTGCCGCGCGCCACGCGATCGCCAATATGTAGGCGCTGTTTTTCCGAATCATGGCGCCGGGTGTTTGAAAATCTGCCCACCCGGCGCACCTCTATCGGCTGATTGCCCGCATTTCGCGGGCCTGGAAAGGGTTGTGGATGACCGCAGCCTTCCATATACGGAGAAAGGAACAACCCATGGCACAGGAAGTCAAAGCCCCCAAGATGTCCGGCGCTCCCGAGTTCGGCAAATGGATCTCTCCCGAGGAATCCGTCGGCCAGCGCCTCAAGGGGAAGAAGATTCTTTTGACCGGCACCACCAAGGGCGTCGGCAGGGTCACCCAGGAACTGCTGTGCGCGCATGGCGCATTCGTCTGCGGCTCCGGCCGTACCCCGGGTGTGGCTGCCAGCGTGGCCGAGGAGCTGAAGGCGAAGGGTTACCAGGCGGCCGGCATGGATGTCGACCTTTCCGATTACGAGGCCGTGAAGAAGTGGGTTGAGGAGTGCGCGGAGCTTATGGGCGGCATCGACGTCGTCATCAACAACGCCTCCCATCCCGGCATGGCCCCCTTCGGCGAGATGACTCCGGAGATTTGGAACTACGGTATCAAAAACGAGCTCGACCTCGTCTACAACGTCTGCAATTGCGCATGGCCGTATCTGCAGAAGGCGAACGGGGCTTCCATCGTGATCACGTCTTCCACCTGCGGTCTGCAGGGCTCCAATTCCCCTCAGGCCTGCCATGCCGCAGCCAAGGGCGCATGCCTGGCCATGGCGCGCCAGCTCGCCGCTGAGGGCGGCCCCTTCGGCATCCGCTGCAACTCCGTGACTCCCGGTCTGGTTTGGACTGAGGCTATGTCCAACATTCCCAAGGAGATGGCAAGCGGCCTGATCGCTGCCCAAACCACCCAGCGCGCAATCGATCCCATCGATATCGCTTATGCGTACCTGTTCCTGGCATCCGATGAATCCCGCCAGATCACCGCTACCAACCTCGCCGTCGACGGCGGTTGCGCCGGTGCTGTGACCGGCGGCATGCAGGGGGAAATCGAGGCCTAGCCTTTTGGCTCCTGTTGGCTCTATCCGGGGAGGGGGCGGAAAACGCCCCCTCGCCCATGTTCCCAGTCGCCTGCCGCGCTTTTCAGGCCTCTGGATAATGGAAAGCAATCGACCGAGGAGTGGAAATGAGCAAATTCAAGGGCCCCCAGGGCTTCGGCAATTGGATGAACATCCTGATGAACCTTGCTATCGGCTTCGTCATTACGATGGCCATCAACATTGCGGTATGCATGCAGGTCGGTATGAACATCATCACCCCCGGCGCTGTAATTGGGAGCTGTGTTTCCAGTTTTATGATCGGCTACACCGTAGGTACTCTCGGTGACCCCATGAGCTGGGCTCTCAAACTCGCAGGCGCCATCAAGGCCAACGGTTTCGTCACCTGGATCATCCAGGCGATCGTTCTCGGAACGTATTTCGGCATGCTGATCCTGTGCGGAAACATGATCATCAACAATCTTCCTGATGGGATGGGCGCCTTCATCGGCGGCTTCACCGCCTGGGCGGGCTTCGTCGAAGTGAGCGCAGTCATCTCCTGCTTCGTCCTCATCAAGCCCTTCATGGCGCTTTCCGCCGTGCTGTCCGGCTTCAATCCCGCAAAGAGCGCTGCCGAGGACCAGTGCTAGACATTTCAGTCCCTCCCTATGCGGCTCTTCTGAAACAGTGAAACTTCAATCCGATCATTTGGAGAACCCATGGTGAACAAGTTTTTCCCCAAGCTCTTCGAGCGCGGCTACATCGGCAATCTCGAAGTTGAGAACCGTTCCATCCGCATGCCGATGGGCACCGAGCTCGGCAATCCGGACGGATCTCCCAGCTGGGCTTCTTTGAAGGCCTACGCTGAAGCCGGAGACGGCGGCACGGGCATCGTGTTCATGGATAACGCCGGCGTCACCCAATTCCATCATGTCGGCCTCTCTCTGGCCAGCGACAACTACATCGGCCCCATGTCCCTGCTGGCGAAGACCCTCAAGCAGCACGGTGTCATTCCCGGTTTGCAGATCGTCCATCCGGGCCGCGACGCCGCCTTCGTTCGCGGCGATGACCTGATCTCCTCCTCGCGCATCATGTGGGAGCCCTGGTATGAGAACGGCGGCGGTGTTCCCCGCGAACTCACCATTGAAGAGATCCACGAATACGTCGAGTACTTCGGCGACTGCGCCGTGCGTGCGCAAAGCGCCGGTTTCGAAATCGTTGATATCCATGCTGCCTGCGGCGTGCTCCTCAGCAATTTCCTGTCTCCGCTGAACAACGTTCGCAACGACATGTACGGCGGCAGCCTGCACAACCGGGCGCGCTTCCTGATCGAAGTCATCCGCAACATCAAGAAGAAGTGCCCCATGATGCCCCTTTCCGTCCGTCTTTCCGGCATCGATTTCGAACCTGGCGGAATCACCGTGGAGGAGACCTGCGAAGTTGCGAAGATGTGCGAAGCCGCAGGCGCGGACGCCATCAGCATCACCTGGGGCTCCCATGCGGAGGTCGTGAATGCTGCGGGTCTGCTCTCCAAGCATGGCGCGAACCATGTCGAGGCGGCGAAGATGATCAAGGACGCTGTCTCCATCCCCACCATGCTGTGCGGCGGCATCTTCACCCCTGAAATCGGGGAGAAGCTGCTCGAGGACGGAATCTGCGATTTCGTCGGCATCGGCAAGCCCGCTCTGGCTGATCCCATGTGGGCCAAGAAGGCGCGTGAAGGCCACTCGGAGGACATCAGGCCCTGCATCAGCTGCGGCGTCGGCTGCCATGACCGCGGCATGCTTTCCGGCGGCATGGTCCAGTGCGCCGTCAACGCTTCCCTGTACAAGTTCGACGAGCCTGTCTACCCCCAGGCGGAGCAGCCCAAGAAGGTCATCGTCATCGGAGCGGGTCCTGGCGGCTGCGAAGCGGCCATAACCGCGAAGAAGTGCGGTCATGATGTCGTTGTCTATGAGAAGCGCCAGATCGGCGGTGTCCTCAAAGAGGCAACCGTCTCCGATAGCAAACAGGATCTGGGTCGCCTGATCACGTATTACGAGACCCAGCTCAAGAAGGAAGGCATCGAGGTCGTCTACGAGGAGGCAACCGCCGACACCGTCGTCAAGGGAGGATACGACGTGGCCATCGTCGCTTGCGGTGCGACCGTCCGCGATCTTCGCCTCGAAGGGCAGGACCATCCTTCTGTCGTGTATGCGATGGATCTGCTCGATGGCGGCTGCGAGACGGATGCCGACAAAGTCGTTGTCGTCGGCGGCGGCATCGTGGGCGCAGAGGTCGCCTTGGTTCTTGCCGAGGAGCGGGGCAAGGATGTCATCATCACCACCCGTTCTCCCGAGTTCTTCGTCCCCGGCGTCATGGGCATCGCCTATATGGTGCGCCTGCAGATGGCCGGCGTGAAGGTCCGGACTTCCACCCAGCTTGTCGCCGTCAAGGACGGAAAACCCGTGTTCGCCGGTCCGCGCGGCGTTGAGACCATGGATGTCGATCAGACCGTCATCTCCTCCGGCTTCCTCCCTGCGTTCAACCAGGTCCGCGAGCAGATCGAGGCTGAAAGCGATGAAGTCAGGGTCATCGGCGTCGGCGATTGCAAGGCGCCCCGCATGGTCATGGATGCTGTCCACGAAGCCTATATCGCAGGTATCAACCTGTAGATGCATCTACGGTCGCCCGCAGGCGGAAGAAAACCTCGCCGGCGGGCGATTCCGAAGAGGGGAGCGGAAGGCGTCTGGGCAAACGCCCCGGCGTTCATTCGTCCATGCGTCGAGCGCGCCTTCACGTGGCCGAGCTGATGCGTTTCGTTCTCAACCCCTGGCGGGGCGATTTGATTGGAGGAATGATGGAGGAACGTGATTTCGACATCATCGTCGTGGGCTGCGGCTGTGCTGGTGCCATTGCCGCCTATGTTGCGGCGAAGAAAGGGAAGAGCGTCCTTGTCGTCGAGCGCGGCGAGTATGCCGGCGCGAAGAACATGAGCGGCGGTCGAATCTATGCGCATTCCCTCAAGAGCGTTTTCGATGAGTATGCCGATGGCTCCATTGCCTGGGAGGATATCCCCTTCGAGCGCAAAATCACCCATGAGCGCATTGCAGTCATGGATGCGGACGGGAATCTGACCTTGGATTTCACCAGTTCGGAACTCGGCGCCGAAGGCTGCGATAGCTATTCGGTCCTCCGCGGCGAATTCGACCAGTGGCTCATGGGCCTGTGCGAGGAGGCCGGCTGCGAGATCATTGCCGGCATCGCCGTAGAGGAGCTGCTCAAGGACGAGTCCGGAAGCGTCATCGGCATCCGCGCCGGCGAGGATGAGATCACTGCCTACGTCACCATCGTCGCGGAAGGTTGCAACAGCCTCTTGACCGAGCGCTGCCTGGGTGCTGAGCGCCCCAAGGCCAATGAGATGGCGGTGGGCATCAAGGAGGTCTTCGAGCTTTCTCCGGAGGCTATCGAGTCGCGATTCCTGTGCAAGGAAGGCGAGGGCGCCGCAATGCTTTTCGTGGGCGATTGCACCCACGGTGTCGTGGGCGGCGGTTTCCTCTACACCAACAAGGAGTCTGTCAGCATGGGCCTCGTTGCCACCATCGGGGAGCTCAGCAAGGCCGATACCACCATCTGCCAGGCCATGGAGGATTTCAAGAACCATCCTGCCGTCGCACCCATCATCCGCGGCGCGAAGGTGGTCGAACACTCCGGCCACATGGTCTCCGAGGGCGGTTACAACATGATTCCCAGGCTCGTGCACAACGGCGCACTCGTCGCAGGCGATGCGGCGATGCTGTGCATGAATCTGGGGTACATGGTCCGCGGCATGGACCTTGCCGTCGCAAGCGGCAGGTTCGCCGCAGAGGCCGCATGCGATGCCATAGATGGGCAGGATGTCACCGAATCGGGCCTTGCTTCCTATGAGGTCAAGATGAAGGATTCCTTCGTCATCAAAGACCTGAAGGCCTTCAAGGACTGGCCTTGCACCATGGAGCACTGGGACCGCCTTTTCACCGAGTACCCCAAGATGGTCAAAGAGATTTTCAACGCGATGTTCGTGGTCGACGGCGTCCCCGCCCGTCCTTTGCGCAAACGCATCATGCCCATAGTCAAGCAGCGCGGAATCTTCAAGCTGCTGAAGGAAGTCAAGGGAGCTCTGATGTCTCTGTGAACCCTGATATCACCGTCAACGTTGGCGAGTACATCGCCTTCAACAAATACAACGTGGATGAGGAAAACGTCCATATCGGCTTCGTGAACGAGGACTTGGAGCAGCTCGATGATGCGGAGTTCGGCAAGCTCATCCGCGTGTGCCCCGCAGCTCTTTACAGGGTCGATCCCGAGGGGCGCAGGTCCTTCGACTATGCGGGCTGCCTTGAATGCGGAACGTGCCGCATCGCATGCGAGGGCACGATCCTCAGCAAATGGGAGAACCCCCGGCCTTCCATGGGCGTCATGTACCGATTCGGATAAAGAAGGAGGTGAAAGTTCCATGATCAAGATCAACGATCGTTCTAAGGCGGATGCCATGATAGGGGAGCTCTCCGAGGCGTACGCGCGCCGCGTGGAGGCAATGCCTCCGGGTACCTGCCCCATAGCCGTGCAGATCGGCCTTTTGGAAACCTGCGCAGCCCAGACCTGCGGAAAGTGCACTCCTTGCCGGGAGGGTATCCCCCGCATCAAGGAGCTTCTGGAGGAAGTCGTCTCGTATCGAGCCGATGAGGGCACCATCGAGGAGATTGCGAAACGGGCCCGTCTTTTGAGGGATTCCGCGGATTGCGCCATAGGCTATGACGCGGGCGATCAGGTCCTCAAGGGCCTGGAAGCCTTCCAGCTCGAGTACAGATGCCATTTGGAGCTGGGAATCTGCGACGCCGATACCCGGCAGAGCGTCCCTTGCGTCACCGAGTGCCCTGCGCACGTCAATGTGCCCGCTTATATCTCTTTGGTCCAAGAGGGCGACTGCGCAAGTGCGATAAAGATGATCCGCAAGGATAATCCGTTCCCTACGGCATGCGCATTGGTCTGCGAGCATCCGTGCGAGGCCCATTGCCGCCGCACCATCATCGATGCTCCTCTCAATATCCGCGGCATAAAGAAGTTTGCGGTCGACAATGTGGCAGCCGATACCGTTGAGACCCCTGCCGCCGCCGAGTCTACCGGCAAACGCATCGCCGTCATCGGCGGCGGTCCGTCTGGCATGACATGCGCCTACTACCTGGCCCTTATGGGCCATGGGGTTGAGGTCTTCGAGGGCCGCAAGCAGCTCGGCGGCATGATGCGCTACGGCATTCCCGCCTATCGATTCCCCCGTGAACGGCTCGATGAGGATATCCGTGCCATTTTGGGCGCTGGCGATATCCAGGTCAGCTACGGGCACAAGGTCGATGCGGCGGAGATGGAACGCATAGTCGCCGAATTCGATGCCGTCTATGTGGCTATAGGTGCGCAGGGCGGAAAGACCCTCAAAATCGACGGCGCAGAGAATGAGGGCGTCATGTCCGCCGTGGCGCTGCTCGAGAAGATCGGTGATGGCATCCATCCGGACTTCACCGGCAAGAAGGTTGTCGTCATCGGAGGCGGCAATGTCGCCATGGATTGCGCCCGCACCTCCGTGCGTGCCGGTGCGGATTCCGTCACCATCGTCTATCGTCGCAGGCTCGAGGATATGACCGCGCTGCCCGAGGAGGTTGAATCGGCGATCGCCGAGGGCGTTGAGATGCTGACGCTTCAGGCTCCTGTCCGAATCGAAGCCGACGCAGAGGGAAAGGCTGACGCGTTGGTGGTGCAGCCTCAGCGCATCGGCCCCGTCAGGCGCGGCCGCCCGGCTCCCGTTGCGGCCGATAAGCCCGAACAGCGCATTGAGGCGGATGTCATCCTTATCGCCGTTGGCCAGGATGTCGTCAGCGCACCCTTTGAGGAATTCGGCATGCCTGCAGAGAAAGCCTGCTTCGTAGCGGATGAATTCCTGCGCTCCAAGGGCCATGGCGGCATTTTCGTCGGCGGAGACTGCCAAACCGGACCCAAAACCGTGGTCATGGCCATCGGTGCCGGCAAGACTGCCGCCCGTAACATCGATGAGTTCCTCGGCTTCCACCATGAGCTCGAGTGCGCGGTGGCGGTTCCTCCTGCAAGACCCAACGACCGCACCCCTTACGGCAGGGTGAATATCGCCGAGCGTCCCGCAAGGGAGCGCAAGAAGGATTTCGACTACGTGGAGCTGCCCATGAGCGCCGAGGAGGCAGCCCAGGAGTGCGGCCGCTGCCTGCGTTGCGACCACTTCGGCGTAGGCGCGCTTAATGGAAAGGGGCTGGGGCAATGGTAAATCTCAGCATTGACGGACGTGAGACGAGCGTTGCCGAGGGGACTACCATCCTCGAGGCGGCCGAGGGTCTGGGTATCCATATCCCCACGCTGTGCGCTCTCAAGGACCTCAACATCATCGGCTCCTGCCGCGTGTGCCTGGTCCAGGTGGATGGCGAGAGCGCTCCTTGCGCTGCCTGCAGCACCCCCGTTCGCGAGGGGATGCAGGTGAGGACCGGCGATCCCCGGGTTGTTGCCATGCGCCGCGCTAATGTCGAAGCCCTGCTTGATTCCCATCGGTCCGAGTGCACCTCGTGCGTGCGTGCGGACACCTGCGCCCTGCGTGAAATCGCCGCCGACCTCTTCGTCGGCGAAAGCGGCTGCGAAGCTCCCCAGCGGGGCATTTGGAATGAGGATTTTCCGCTGATCAGGGATTCCTCGAAGTGCATCAAGTGCATGCGCTGCGTTGCCATCTGCGAGAAGGTGCAGCATTGCGCCGTATGGGAGCCCGTTGGGTCGGGCGTCCACGCGGACGTCGCCGTCAAGGGGGCTCTTGACATCTCCGACGCGGGATGCGCCCTGTGCGGCCAGTGCATCACGCACTGTCCCACCGGCGCCCTCAGCGCCAGAAGCGATATCGACCGGGTTCTCGATGCCATTCTCGATCCCGAGGTCATGACTGTGGTTCAGGTGGCTCCCGCCGTCCGCTCGGCATGGGGGGAAGGTGTCAATCTCAGCCGTGAGGCGGCAACTTCCAAGCGCATGGCCAGCGCCTTGAGGGCCTTGGGCTTCGACCGTGTCTTCGATACCGACTTCGCCGCAGACCTTACCATCATGGAAGAGGGCAGCGAGTTCCTCGAGTTCCTCAAAAGCGATAAACCCCGCCCCATGTTCACCTCGTGCTGTCCTGGCTGGGTGCGCTTCTCCAAGCTGTACCATCCGGAGATCGTCGCGCAGCTTTCCAGTGCGAAATCTCCTCATCAGATGCTGGGTGCGCTCGTCAAGAACACTCTCGGCGAGGCCATGGAGGCAGCGGGCAAGAAGAGCATCTTCTGCGTTTCGATCATGCCCTGCGTTGCCAAGAAATACGAGTGCGACGTCCCCGAGCTGCGCACTGAGGGCGGCCGTGACGTCGATGCCGTGCTCACCGTCCGTGAGTTCGACCGCATGCTCCGTATGTTCTCGGTCGATTGCGCCGCCCTTGAAGAGACCGACTTCGATAGCCCTCTCGGCCTTTCCACGGGTGCCGGCGTGATCTTCGGCCGCACCGGCGGCGTGATGGAGGCTGCGCTGCGCACCGCCGCTTTCCTGCTTACCGGCGAGAAGCCCGATTTCGATATCTGCGACTGCACTGCGGCCTCTACGCAGCGCCCCTGGATGGACAAGCAGCTCGAGATCGGCGGCTCCGTGATCAAAATCGCGGTCGTCAACGGGCTGGGCAATACCGAAAAGCTCCTCAATGCCCTTGCGGCCGGCGAGGTTGCCTATGATTTCGTCGAAGTCATGGCCTGCCCCGGCGGTTGCGTTGGCGGCGGAGGACAGCCCATCCGATTCAACCATGAGTTCGCGGACGAGCGCGCAACCGTTCTCAACAGGCTCGATGCCGACGATGAGCTGCGCATGTCCCATGAGAACCCCGATATACGGAAACTCTACGAGACCTGCCTTGGTCAGCCTCTCTCTCACAAGTCTCATGCCTGGCTGCATACGGAGCAGATGGATTGGACCATCTGACCTATGCGGTCCCGGCTCGGCTTCATGCCGAAAAGGGCGGTGCGTCGACCTCCTTGCCGTCGCACCGCCCCGTGAGACTGCCTTGCTTGCCGTGTTGTCGTTAGTCGAGCCTGGAAGGTATCGAAATGCGCGTCCTAGTCGCTTTTTGGCATGAGAACATAAAGGCATGCCGTGCTGCGGAGGTCATCCTCTCGCATCTGCGCAGATGCTCCGTCGACTTCGAGGTCGTCGATCTGGACGAGATACCTGCCTGTTCCGAGGCGCTTGGGGATACCTGCGGGCTCCTCCAAGATGGAAGGCTGAGCGAACCCTTCCGCTTCATGGTCGTTTTAGGCGGCGACGGCTCCGTCCTTCGCGCTTCACGTTTGGCTGCTCTGCTCGATGTGCCTATCCTCGGTGTGAACTGCGGTCATCTGGGCTATCTTTCCGGCTCGGAAAGCCCGAGTCCCCTGGTGCCCGTTCAGGCGGCGCTGGAAGGGGAATGCCGGACGGAGGTTCTTCCCACGCTGGAGATCGAGTTGCTCTGGGGGCCGTCTGAAGCGAAGGAAAACCGGCCGCATCGGCTCTTCGCCCTCAATGATGTCTCGGTGAACCGCAGCCCGTCCATGAATGCCATGGAGTATGCCGTCGGCATCTCCGGCTGCGAAATCGCGACCATGCGCGGTGACGGCGTGGTGGTTTCGAGCTCTACGGGATCGACCGCATACGCGCTCTCCGCAGGGGGACCTTTGCTGGCTCCCTCCAACAAAGGCCTGGTTATAGTGCCCATTGCGCCCCACACCCTTTCTTCCCGCGCGGTGGTCACCGGGCAGGATGATTTCGTCGAGATCCGCTTCGGTCCTTTCGGGGAGAGGGCGGGGGACGGACCGTCGATTAAAGTCGACGGAGAGTCGCTGGGCCTCGAGTATCCGCCGGACGGGCTCGGTATCCGCAGCGGCGCAGCATCCGTGAGGCTCCTCCGGATGAAGGGGGAGTGTTTCTACGAAAGGGCCTCGTCCGTGTTCTTCGGACGATAGCAAGGGCAGATAGAGAAGGGAGATATCGTGTACGATGTCGCTTCACCCCATGCAGATGAATTCATCGACCATCAGGAGATCCTCGACACCCTCGAGTACGCAAGGAAGGCGGCTGGGGACCTCGAGCTCGTCGACGGCATTTTGGAGCAGGCGGCGAAGATGAAGGGCCTGAGCCACAGGGAAGCAAGCGTTCTGCTTGCATGCCGGGATGAGGAGCGCATCCAGAAGATTTTCAAGATCGCCCGGGATATCAAGCAGGCGTATTACGGCAATCGCATCGTCCTTTTCGCCCCGCTGTACCTATCCAACCATTGCGTGAACGGCTGCGTATACTGTCCTTATCACGCGCAGAACAAGCACATTCCCCGCAAGAAGCTCACGCAGCAGGAGATTGCCGAAGAGGTTCGCGCATTGCAGGATATGGGCCATAAACGCCTGGCCATCGAGCTGGGCGAGCATCCTGTCGAAAATCCTATCGAATACGTCCTCGAAAGCCTTGAGACCATTTATTCGGTCAAACATGAGAACGGTTCGATCCGCCGTGCCAATGTGAACATCGCCGCGACCACCGTTGAGAACTACCGCAAGCTCAAAGAAGCGGAGATCGGCACCTACATCCTTTTTCAGGAAACCTACAACAAGGAAAGCTACGGGAAGCTTCATCCGAGCGGACCCAAGCACGATTACGCCTGGCACACGGAAGCCCATGACCGCGCTATGGAGGGCGGAATCGACGATGTGGGTCTGGGAGTTCTCTTCGGTCTCGAGAACTATGACTACGAGTTCGCCGGCCTGTTGATGCATGCCGAGCATCTTGAGGCCGCTTTCGGGGTCGGCCCGCACACCATCAGCGTTCCGCGCATCCGCAGGGCGGACGACATCGATCCGGGTGCCTTCGACAACGGAGTGCCCGATGACATCTTCATGAAAATCGTTGCATGCATCCGCATCGCTGTTCCCTACACGGGCATGATCGTCTCCACGCGTGAGAGCCGTGCCTGCCGTGAGCGCCTATTGGAGCTCGGCGTCTCCCAGATAAGCGGTGGTTCCCGTACCAGCGTTGGCGGTTACCTTGAGCCGGAGCCCGAGGATCTAAGCACCAGCCAGTTCGAAGTCAGCGACAACCGTTCCCTCGATGAAGTGATGGGCTGGCTCATCCGATTGGGTTACATTCCCAGTTTCTGCACCGCCTGCTATCGCGCCGGCCGCCAGGGCGAGCGTTTCATGGAGGTATGCAAGGCGGAGCAGATCTCTGCGTTCTGCCATCCGAATGCCCTCATGACCTTGATGGAGTATCTCATCGATTACGCATCCCCTGCGGTGCGCGCCGCCGGAGAGGCGCTTGTGCGTAGGGAACTTGAAAGCCCCGCCATCATGCAGTCGAAGATGTATGACCGTCTGTTGCGCAACATGGATGCCATCGAGAACGGCGTCAGGGACCTGCGTTTCTGAGGGGAGTAGGCTTGATGCGCCGGTTTCGACTCGTAGACAAGCTCGAGGAGGGCCATTGCCTCACGGAGGCCGAATGGGTCGAGCTCATCGAGGGGAGAACGCCTCAGGTTTCGGCATACCTCCGCAATCGCGCATGTGCGGTACGTGATGCCGTGTATGGGAGGAAAGTCTTCATGCGGGGCCTCATCGAGCTTTCCAACCATTGCAGAAATGATTGCTTCTACTGCGGCATCCGCTGCTCGAACAGGTCGGTGGAGCGCTACCGCCTGGATGAGGATGAAGTGATCAGGTGCTGCGAGGCGGGTTATGGATCGGGATTCCGCACGTTCGTCCTCCAAGGGGGAGAGGATCCATATTTCACAGATGAACGGCTTGTCCCGCTGGTCGGGGCAATTCACCGCAGGTTCCCCGATTGCGCTATCACCTTGTCTTTGGGGGAGCGTTCGGGCGAGAGCTACCGGGCGCTTTTCGATGCGGGCGCTGGGCGCTATCTGCTGCGCCACGAAACGGCGGATCCTGCCCACTATGCCTTGCTGCATCCGAGGAAAATGAACCTTGCGGCAAGGAAGGACTGCCTGCTCGCCTTGAAGGAGATCGGCTATCAGGTGGGAAGCGGTTTCATGGTTGGGAGTCCGGGGCAGAGGGCGGTCCATCTCGCCCGCGATATGGGCTTTCTCCGGCAGCTGCAGCCCCATATGGTCGGCATCGGCCCTTTCATTCCCCATAGGCAAACTCGCTTCGCTGGCGCGCAGCAAGGCTCGCTTGAGTTGACGCTATTCATGCTCGCCTGCATCCGGCTCGCCCATCCTCGGGCTCTCATTCCGGCCACCACGGCATTGGGGACCATCGATCCGGATGGACGCGAGCTGGGCGTGCTTTCCGGCGCCAACGTCGTCATGCCCAACCTCTCGCCCGTGGAGCGCCGGCGCAGCTACGATCTCTATGACGGAAAGGCTTGCTTCGGCGCGGAGGCGGTGGAGGGCGTGGCGGATCTGCGGGTTCGCATCGGGGAGATCGGGTATGAGCTCGTTGCGGACCGCGGCGACTCGTTGGTGCCCTGCGCGGCGGGCAGTGGTTCCAGACTTGCAGGTTAAGGTGGGAAACGATGGATCGGTTTGAATTCACGAAAAACCCGGGTAACGCAGATGGCCAGAAGGCTTTCGGCGAGGCAAGGCGGGCGGGCTCATTTCTGCGTGAGAGCGGCAACGCCCTGATGCGAACGCCGAAGGGCTCCCGTCTCTGCATCGGGCTTTTCGGAAGGCGCAACGTGGGTAAATCCAGCGTGCTCAACGCCGTTGCCGATCAGCGGGTGAGCATTGTCAGCGACTTCGCCGGCACCACTACGGATCCCGTGGATAAGCCCATGGAGCTTCTTCCTTTGGGGCCGGTCCTCTTCATCGACACAGCCGGGGTTGATGACGAGGGTGCGGTGGGTATGCTTCGCGTTGAGCAGACGATGAATGCGGTTGCACGCTGCGACATAGGCGTTCTTGTCACCGAGGCCGGAGTCTGGGGACCGTTCGAGGATGCCATGCTCGCAAGGCTTCGCGAGGAGAAGGTGCCTGTCGTCATCGTATTCAACAAGGTCGACCTTCTGGAGGCGTCGTCCAGGTCGATTGCATGGGAGGCCCTTGAGGGGTTTTGCCGTGGCGGCATCCCAGAGGAGGCGCGCGGGCTTCCTTGCGTATGCATGGCCGCAGAAAGGCGCGAAGGGGTAGGGGAGTTGGCCCAGGCGCTCATCGATTGCGCGCCGGAAGATTACGTGAATGCCCCGGCGATCATTTCGGATGTGGTGCCGGCCGGTTCAACAGCGGTACTGGTAATCCCTTTGGACAAGGAGGCGCCGCGCGGAAGGCTCATCCTTCCCCAGGTGCAGGTCATTCGGGATTTGCTTGACGGCGGCTGCATGCCGCTGTGCGTGCGAGACTGCGAGCTTCCTGCAGCACTGAGATCGCTGAGAGAACCGCCTGCGCTCGTGGTTACGGATTCTCAGGTGTTCGATGCGGTTGCCGAAATGGTTCCGGAGGATGTGCCGCTCACGGGCTTCTCCGTGGCGTTTGCGCGCAACAAGGGCGACCTGATGACCCAGGCGCTCGGAACACTGTCCATCGACAGGCTCACACCGGATTCGAAAGTGCTCATCGCCGAGGCGTGCACGCATCATCCCATCGGGGATGATATAGGGAGGGTCAAGATCCCCCGCCTTCTTCGCAAGCGCGTGGGGGAGGGGCTGGCCATCGATAACGTACGGGGTGCGGATTTCCCCGAGAATCTGAGCGAATACGATTTGGTCATCCACTGCGGCGGCTGTATGTTCACGCGCCGTCAGATGCTTTCGCGCATCCGCGCTTGCGTGGATGCCGGCGTACCCGTTTCCAACTACGGTCTCACCCTTGCTTACTGCATGGGTGTGTTCGAACGCTCCATCAAAGCCTTCCCAGGCGTTTCGGAACAGGTGCTCGGAGTTTAGCGCCGCCCGATCCGCCACCGCCAAACCGCCGTGTACCGGGAAATGGCGGTTCGTGGACAAAAAGGCGGGTCGGGGCTGCGGCCGCGGGCCCGGGCGAGTCGCGGCGCGAGCGGGGTGCCTTGCGGCCGCTGAACCCCGCGTCGGCTCCGACGTCGTTGCGTTCAACGCTTTTCCAACGTATGGCCACCCTCGGCGGGGGCCTGTGTAGAATGGAGAGGTTGAACAGCCCGTTCGCCGTGCCTTCTGCGCGGGGCCGTGTGCGGGCGGCGTCGGCTTGGCGGAGGTGTGCCGTGAAGGTGAAGGAAGTGGCGAAGGTCGTCTACGGCGGTCTGAAGGACAAGACTTCGGGCGCGCGCCTTGCGGAGATCGTCAAGGTCCTGCGCCGCAACGGCATGCACAAGGAGATCACGCCCGCCAAAGTGGTCGCGGTCATCGAGGACCTGGGCCCTACCTTCATCAAAATCGGCCAGCTGCTTTCGACTCATTCGGACATCCTGCCGCCCGCCTACGTGGAGGCGCTGGGGTCGCTGCGCTCGAACACCACGCCGGAACCCTTCGACGTCATAGAGGCGCGCCTGCGCGGCGTCTACGGCGAAGCGTTCGACGACATCTTCGACTCGATCGACGAAAACCCGCTGGGGTCGGCATCCATCGCTCAGGTGCATCGCGCCCGCCTGCGCCGCGACGGCGCGGACGTTGCGGTGAAGATCCGCCGCGAGCACGTCAAAGAGGACATGCTGCGCGACATCCAGCTTCTGCGCCGGGCAATCGACCTGGCGGATTTGACGGGCGCGTCCATCCTCGGCGAACTTAACCTGCAAACCCTGGTCGACGAGCTCGAATCCACGGTGCGCGAAGAGATCGACTTCATGGCCGAGCTCGCGAATCTGCAGAACTTCGCCGCCCACAACGCCTCGCGCCCCGGCGTGGCGTTCCCCCGGGCGTACCCCGAGTACTCCACTGAAAACGTCTTGGTCATGGAGTTCATCGAGGGCCATTCCTTCGAAGACATCGGCGCTATTGCTGAAGCGGGCTACGACATAGAGGAGCTCGGGCAGCGCATCGCGAACAACTACATGTCCCAGATGATCGAAGACGGCCTGTTCCACGCCGACCCGCATCAGGCGAACATGGTCCTGCGCCCCGCCGAAGGGGAATCCGGCGTCGACAAGGGCGAAGTGGTGTGGATCGACTGCGGCATGGTGGGCGAGCTGTCTGCGGTCGAGCGCAGCCAGTTCTTCTCCATGATCCGCGCCATGCTCGCGGGCGACGGCCACGCCCTCACCGATGTCTTCATCGAATGGGGCCGCCCCGCGCCTGACGCCGCGAAGCTCGACTACAGCGCCCTTCTGCGCAGTTTGACGCAGCTGGTGAACCGCTATACTGCTGTCGACGCATCCGAGATAGACCTGGCATCCATGCTCAACGACATCATGGAGATCCTCAACACGTCGCGTATCGTGATGCCGCGCAGCTTCGTCATGCTCGTCCGCGGGCTTGCGGCGCTGCAGGGCACGCTGCTGCAGCTGTCGCCCAAGATCAGCATCCTGAGCGTGGCGAGCTCGTACGCGGAAAGCTATGTCGTGCGCACCTTCGACCCGCTGCGCCGCCTCGAGGAGGGCGCGGTCAAGGCCCGTGCGGCCGCCGAGCATACGGTCGAAATCCCCGCCCGCGTGGCGAATCTGCTGGACATGGCCGAGAAGGGCCATCTGTCGGTGGGGCTCGATCTGGCGAAGGCGGAGCAGCCCATGGCCAAGCTCGGGAAGCTGACCGACAGGCTGAGCCTGGCCATCATCACGGCGGGCCTGTTCATAGGCTCGTCCATGATCGCCTCCACGGGCATGCAGCCCCAGCTGTTCGGCGTGCCGCTCATAGGTTTTCTGGGCTACATGGGCGCTGCCGTGCTCAGCGTCTACATAGTTCTGCAGATCCGCAAGGGCCTGTGAGCGGCGCGTTCACGCCGCCCGGTCCCTGCCATGATTCACGAAAGGTTTTCATGGAAACGTTATTCTCCGAGATGGACAACGCCGCCAAGCTCGCCGCCGCGCCGCTCGCCGTGCGCATGCGGCCCCGTTCGCTCGACGAGCTCGCAGGCCAGCAGCAGGCGGTGGGCGAAGGCTCGTGGCTCCATGCGGCCATAGCGTCGGACACGCTGTCGTCCATCATCCTGTTCGGTCCCGCCGGCACAGGCAAGACCTCCATCGCGCACATCATCGCGCAGGCCACGCGCGCCTCCTTTGTCGAGGTCTCGGCCATCGGCGGCACTGTGGCCGACCTTCGCCGTGAAATCGACGCGGCGGAAAAGCGCCTGGTGGTAAACGGCCTGCGCACCATTTTGTTCGTGGATGAGATCCACCGGTTCAACCGCAGCCAGCAGGACTCGCTGCTGCATGCGGTGGAGAACCGCACCGTGGTGCTCATCGGCGCCACGACGGAGAACCCTTACTTCGAGGTGAACTCGGCGCTTATCTCGCGTTCGCGCGTCATCGAGCTCCAGGCCCTTTCCGACGACGAGATCGAATCCGTGGTGACGGCCGCCCTCGAGGACGAACGGGGGCTTGCGGGCGCGTTCGCGCTCGATGAGGATGCGCTCGAGGCCATCGTCACGCTTTCGGGCGGCGACGCCCGCAGCGCGCTGACCACCTTGGAGCTTGCAAGCGGGCTCGCGCGCAGCGCGTCGGTCGCGGGGGCTCAGTCCGTTGATGGCGCCCGCATGCGCATCACGTGCGACATGGTGCAGACGGCCACCCCGCATCGCAGCCTTCCCTACGACAAGAACAAGGACATGCACTACGACATCATCTCCGCCTTCATCAAGTCGATGCGCGGCGGGGATCCCGATGCCGCCGTGTACTGGATGGCCCGCATGCTCGACGGGGGAGAGGACCCCAAGTTCATAGCGCGCCGCATCTACATCCTGGCTTCCGAGGACATCGGCAACGCCGATCCACAGGCCCTGCTCATAGCCGAAGCCGCATTCAAGGCCTGCGAGGTCATTGGCATGCCCGAATGCCGCATCAACCTTGCCCAGGCTGCCGTCTACATGGCCCTCGCGCCGAAGAGCAACGCCTGCTACAACGCCATAAACGATGCGCTGCAGGAGGTGCGCCGCGGCCCCAAGCGCGATGTGCCCGCCTACCTTCGCGACAGGCACCGCCCTGGATCGGAGAATTACGGCGAATACAAGTATCCGCACGGCTATCCCGGCCACTGGGTGGATCAGCGCTATCTGCCGGAGGGCCTGGAGCGCGGGTGCTTCTTCAAGCAGGGCGAAGTGGGCTGGGAGGCCTATCGTGTAGATGCGGTTGCGCGTGACAGGCACCGCCGCAATCAGTGATACACTGCCATTGGTTGGCGCTATGCTCCCGGCGGGGTGCATGAAGCGCCTGATTTACGAGGAGGTACGTCATGGATATGGAATTCGTCTCGGCGGTCGTGCTGCCGATCGTCTACGTCATCGTGGGCATAGCGTTGGTCTGGGCGCTCGTCGAGCTCGTGCTGTTCCTGCGCCGCCTGGGAAAGACCGTCTCCTCTGTCGAAGAGCAGGTCACGCCCATCTTGGCCGATGCCAAGGAGATGACCGAGAGCCTTAAGCCCGCTGTGGATAAGGTCGATCCCCTGGTGGAGCGCGTTTCGCTCGCGGTCGATGCGGCCAACCTCGAGATCATGCGCCTCGACGGCATTCTGGGCGATGTGGGGGATATCACGCAGACCGCTTCCCAGGCCGTCTCGGCGGTGGATACCGTTGCCCAGACGCCCATGCGCATCGTCAACGACGTTTCCGAGAAGCTGCGCGGAGCCTTCAAGGGCAAGAAGGCCAGCGATGAATCCGTGGCGCTGGGCACTGCCGGCGAATCTGCGGCGTCGGGTCTGGCAACGCCTGCGGCAGAGCCCCAGGTCGCAGCAGCAGAGCCTGAACCCGCTGCATCTGCACCCGCCGCGCCCGCACCCGCGGAGGCGGCCCCGGCTGCCGACGAATCCGTCGGCGAAGAGGCGCCGAAGCAGGGCGGCTACTTCACCTACTAGGCCCGCCATCTGCCCTGAAATGCGCCCGCAGCGCTGCCGGCCGCTTCGCCGACGGTTCTGCGGGCGTTGCGTTTCGCCATGCTCCGCCCCGTAAGGATAGGTTTTTCCATGCAATCCGAAGAAGAGAAGACCGCCGTTTCCCGCAGGCATTTCTACCAGGTGTGGATGGCCATAGGAGCCATCATCCTCCTGGGCGTGTTCGGCTTCGTCATGAACGTCCTGTCCATTCCCGTCGGCATTCTCATCTGGACGGTGGTCATCGTCTTCTGCCTGCGGGGTCCCGTCAATGCCCTTGAGGCGCGCGGAGTTCCCCGCGTCATAGGGACGACGCTTGCCTACATCCTCATGGCGGTTGTCCTGGGAGTGCTGGGATTCGTCATGTTCTCGCCCGTGTTCGGCATCGGAGAGCAGTTCACTAACATGCTTCAGCAGGCGCCCGTCTACGCTCAGTCGCTGTTCGAATGGGCGGCTGACATGTATGCACGCTATGAGGTCTTCTTCCAGGACGATACCGTTAAAGAATGGCTTAACGCCGCGGGTCAAGGGCTTGTAGATTGGGCGACCAACACCGCACGCCTTTCCGCCACCGGTGTGGTGGACGTGGGCATCGGGGTCGGCAACATCCTGCTGATCGTAGGATTCGCCCTCGTGGTTGCCTTCTGGATCCTCATGGACCTTCCCGCCATCGGTCGTGAGTGCAACCGTCTGGTGGGCGAACGCTATGCCGAAGATGCCGCCATGCTCCACATCACGCTCACCCGTGTGATGGGCGGCTACATCAAAGCAACGCTTCTGCAGTGCCTCATCATAGGCGTTGCCTGTGCCGTCCTCTTCACGCTTTTGGGCATCCCCAACGCAGCGGCCATCGGCCTGATCACGGGCGTCATGAACATCATCCCGGTCGTGGGTCCGTGGATCGGCGGCGCGCTGGCCGCGGTCATCGGGCTTTTGAGCGGTCCATGGATTGCCGTCGGCGCGCTGGTCGGCGTCATCTTGGTGCAGCAATTCGTCTATACCTTCATCAGCCCCAAGCTCATGTCCGATTCCGTCGATGTGCATCCGGCCCTGGTCATCATCGCCTTGCTGGCGGGCAGCGCCATCGGTGGGGCCATGCAGGGTCTGGTGGGTTCGCTTGTGGGCATGCTCGTGTCCATCCCGCTGGTCGCTGTGGTCAAGACGGTCTTCATCTACTATTTCGAGAAGCGCACCGGCCGTCAGGTGGTTTCCGAGGACGGCTTCTTGTTCAAGGGGCGCCCCAGCAACATCGATGGCGAAGACGGACGCCCCGACGTGATGGCCGATGCCGTCGGCGGCGCGGCGGGAAAGTATGTGATGCCGCCCTGTGCGGTTCCTCCCGCTGTTGAACCTGTGGTAATCTGTGCGGATGCATCGGATGCCCAGGCCGAAGGCTCGTCGCCGCAGGCCCCCGATGATCCGGAATGCGCTGAAGACGCGAAGAAAGAGTGATAGCCGAATGAAGTACATGACCACCGCGGAGATTCGCGAGAAGTACCTGAGCTTCTTCGAGGAGAAGGGCTGCAAGCGCATGCCTTCCTCGTCGTTGATCCCCGATGACCCAAGCTTGCTGCTCACCAGCGCGGGCATGGTGCAGTTCAAGCCCTATTTCCTTCATGTGAAGGAGCTTGATGACGCCTATATCGGCACCACCACGGTGCAGAAGTGCGTCCGTACCAATGATATCGACATCATCGGCACCACCGGCCGCCACTTGAGCTTCTTCGAGATGCTCGGCAATTTCAGCTTCGGCAAGTACTTCAAGCATGAGATGTGCGAGTGGGCCTACGAGTTCTCCACCAAGGTGCTGGAGCTGCCCGCTGAGCGTCTGTACTTCACCGTTTTCGAAGACGACGATGAGACCATTGAGATCTGGAAGAACCTCGGTGTGCCCGAAGGCCATATCTCGCGTCTGGGCGAAGATGACAACTTCTGGCGCGCCGGCCCCACCGGCCCCTGCGGTCCGTGCTCGGAGATCTACTTCGACCAGGGTCCGGAGTTCGGCTGCGGAAGCCCGGATTGCGCCCCCGGCTGCGATTGCGACCGTTTCCTGGAATACTGGAACTGCGTGTTCACCCAGTATGACGGCCAGGAGGATGGCACCCTCGCGCCCCTGCCTACGAAAAACATCGACACCGGCATGGGCCTTGAGCGCATCGCGGCCATCATGCAGGGCGTTCAGAGCAACTACGAAACCGACGTCATCCGCGACCTTGTCGCGGTGGGCGAGCGCTTGAGCGGCAAGAATTACAAAGACGATTCCGCAAGCGATTTGTCGCTGCGCATCGTGGCCGACCACAGCCGCAGCGTGTCCTTCATGATCGCAGACGGCATCCTTCCATCCAACGAAGGCCGCGGTTACGTGCTGCGCCGCCTGCTGCGCCGCGCTGTCATGCACGGCCAGAAGCTTGGCATCGAAGGTCCTTTCCTGGCCAATTACGTCGAGAAGATCGTCGAGCTCATGGGCGACGTCTACCCTGAGATCGTTGAGAACCGCGAACTCGTGGACCGCGTCATCCTTTCCGAGGAGGAGCGTTTCGGCGCAACGCTGCGCCAGGGCCAGGCGTATCTGTCTGAAGCCCTTTCGGCTCTCGAGGGCGATGTGCTCGACGGCGTGACGGCATTCACCCTGCACGATACCTACGGATTCCCCATCGAGGTAACCGAAGAGATCTGCGCAGAGCGCGGCATCTCCGTTGACCATGACGCCTTCTCCGCATGCATGGAAGAGCAGCGGGAGCGCGCCCGCGCCGCCACCAAGGGTGATGCCGAGGCCGCATGGAGCACCTACGGCGGCATCCACGCCGACCTGCTCAAGGAGCTCGGCGCAACCGAGTTCGTGGGCTATGGCACCACGGCTGCCAAGGCGCATGTGACCGCTCTGGTCAAGGACGGCCAGCGCGTGGGCTCCATCTCTGAGGGCGAAGAGGCCGAAGTCATCCTGGATGTCACTCCCTTCTACGCTGAAATGGGCGGCGAAGTGGGCGATACGGGCATCATCTCCGCAGAGGGCTTCACTGCCCAGGTCCTGGATACCAAGGCGCCTGAAAAGGGCCTCGTATGCCATAAGGTGAAGGTTGCATCCGGCACTCTGGCCGAAGGTGACGCCGTCGCCGCCGAGGTCGATGCAGCCCGTCGCGCCCGCATCGCCCGCAACCATACCGCAACCCATATCCTTCATGCCGCCCTGCGCTCCGTGCTGGGCGATCATGTGAAGCAGGCCGGCAGCTACGTGGGCCCCGACCGTCTGCGTTTCGACTTCACCCACTTCGAGGCTGTGACGCCCGAGCAGATCGCCGCCATCGAAGAGCTCGCCAACTCCGTCATCATGGATGCCGTCAGCGTCAGCACCTTCGAGACCAGCCTTGATGCCGCCCGTGAATCCGGCGTCACGGCTCTGTTCGGCGAGAAGTACGGCGATGTCGTGCGCGTTGTCGAGGCCGGTAATTTCTCGCGCGAGCTGTGCGGCGGCTGCCATGTGGCCAACACTGCGGAAATCGGCTTCGTCAAAATCGTTTCCGAAAGCAGCGTCGGTGCGAACCTGCGCCGTATCGAAGCTCTGACCAGCTTCGAGGCCCTTGCTTACATGAACACGATGGAGTCTCAGCTCAAAGAGGCTGCAGCCATTCTGCGCGTTCCCGTCGCCGAAGTGGCGGAGCGCTCTGCCGCTAACCTTGCGGCCATCAAGCAGTTCGAAACCGAGCGCAAACGCGCCAGCCAGGCTGCTGCCGAAGGAAGCATCGCGGCGTATGCCGAAGGCGCAGTGGATGTCGGCTATCCTCTGATCGTGGCACGCATCGACGGGCTTGATTCCGGTGCACTGCGCAATGCATGGGATATCCTGCGTTCGCACATGGCGGCTCCCGGCGCTTGCGTGATCGGCACCGTCAACGATGGAAAGCCTGTGCTCATGGCTGCTGCCACGGATGAGGCAGTGGCTGCCGGATTCAACGCCGGCGCCATCATCAAGGTCATCTCCTCCAACATCAAGGGCGGTGGCGGCGGCAAGCCCACCATGGCCCAGGCGGGTGGAAAGGATGCCGAAGGCATCGACGCCGCATTGACCGCCGCACGCGAGATGCTCGGCGCATAGCATTCGATATGCGCGCAATGGCTTTGGACATAGGCGACGCCCGCGTGGGCGTCGCCATCAGCGATGCGGATGGCAGGGTGTCCACTCCTTTGAAGGTGCTTCCCGCAAAGGATGTGTTCTCCAACGGTGCGGAGTTCCGCCGTCTGGTGGAAGACTGGGAGCCTGAAATCTTGGTTTGCGGACTTCCCTATACCATGTCGGGGGAGGAAGGCCCGCAAGCCGCCTCCATCCGCAAGCGTGCGCAGGCCATTGCCCAGGCATGCCGTCTTCCCCTTGAATTCATAGACGAGCGCATGAGCTCTTCGCAGGCCAAGCGTATTTTGCGTGAAGAGGGGCTTGATGAACGCGCCATGCGGGGAAAAGTCGATATGATAGCCGCCAGTATCTTCCTGCAAACGTGGCTCGATTCCCGCAGCGGCGTTTCTGCCCGGGATTAGATACTCCTGCCGCCTGCGCAGTGCGCATCATCCTGCAGGTCCTTGAGTGCTGACAACAATTAGATTGCTCGACGCTTCGCGCGCTGTGTACGTTTGCGGCGCGCATTCCATCGTGAAGGAAGTGCCCCATCATGCAGCGTAAACAGGTGACATACAGCTCCCATCCCAACCACCGCGCTCGCGCGGTCCATGCACAGGGCGAACGCCAGTTCCGCACCTATGACACCTCTCATATCCGCCCCCGCAAAAGCAAGGCTCCCATGGTCTTCGCTATCGTGCTCCTGGTCATCGTGCTGGGCGTTGGCGGGTTCTTCGCCTTCAGCGCCCTCAAGGGCTGCTCTGGATCTGCTGTCTCGGGTGATGAGGTGGTGGTCTCCGCAGATATCAAGGTGACCATCCCCAAGGGCTCTTCCGCTTCCGACATTGCTTCCACGCTGGAAACCTCCAACGTGGTTCCTGACGGACAGGCGTTTCTGAGCCGCGCGAAGGAACGCGGCATGGATGCGCAGTTCAAAGCGGGCACGTACACATTCACTTCCGGCATGACGCTTGACCAAGTCATCGATCTGATTGCCGCCGGGGCATCCGATACCGGAAACCTGTCAATCCCCGAGGGATATAAGCTCACCGACATCGCTGCCGCCGTGGAGTCGGCTACAGGTGGCTCTGTGACCGCGGATGATTTCATGGATGCCGCATCCGATGCGTCTGCGTATGCATCCGATTATCCGTTTCTTGAGTCTGCGGGTTCCAATTCCCTTGAGGGATTTCTGTTCCCCAAGACCTACACGGTAGGAGCCGATGCAACGGCTGATTCCATCATCCGCATGATGCTTTCCCAGTTCCAGACCGAGATTTCCGGACTTGATTTCAGCTATCCGGAAAGCTGCGGGCTCTCTTTGTACGAAGCGGTCAACCTGGCATCTATCGTGGAGCGCGAATCCACCGGTGATTTCGAGAACCGCGCGGGCGTTGCGGGCGTGTTCTACAACCGTCTGAACACCGAGGGCGAACCTTGCTACGGCTATTTGCAGTCCGATGCCACCACCATCTACGAGACCGGCCATGACCTTTCCCGCGAAGAGCTTGCCGAGGCCATCCATCAGGATACGCCGTACAGCACTTATGCCAACGTGGGCCTTCCGCCAACCCCCATCTGCTCGCCTAGCTTCGATTGCCTCAAGGCCGTCTGCCAGCCTGAGCAGTCCGATTATTTCTTCTTCTACTTCGATTCGGAGGGTGTGTGCCACTTCAGCAAAACCCTCGACGAGCACAACGCCGCCATCGCCGGCTAGCGCTTGCGCCCCAAAGGAGCACTTATGCCGTTTCTGCGACCAGACGCCCGGTTCACGGGCGTCTGTGCTATTGACATCGAACGAGACCTGATCGGGCGGGGGTTGACCGGGCTTCTGCTTGATATCGACAACACCATCCGTTCTCGCGAGACCCATGATGCACCTGCGGATGTGCGGGCTTGGCTTGATGATGCCCGCTCTGCCGGCCTGCGGATGTGCTTCGTATCCAACAACTGGCATGCGGACGTCCATGATTTCGCCGAGACTGTGGGCATGCCTATCGTGGCGAAGGCATGCAAGCCGCTTCCGTTCGCCTTCTGTGCGGCCATGCGGCATTTGGGCATCAGCCGAAAGCAGGCGGTGGCCATCGGCGACCAGCTGTCCACGGATATCTGGGGTGCGCATTGCGCCGGCATAGCCGGCTACCTGGTGGACCCTCTGTCCGACATCGATTTGAGTCACACCGCCGTCATTCGCCGCTTTGAGCGTGCGCTTCTTGCTGACGTGGAGCCGCTGCGGTAGGCGCTGTCTGCGCCATGGTACAATCGCGTGGATACCACCTTGCTCCAGGCCGTGTTGCCTGGGGTACGCAATTTCCGCAAGGAGCGCACATGCATTACGTAACCGCAGGCGAAGCGCATGCCCCCTCATTCATAGCCGTCGTCGACGGTGTCCCGGCGGGTCTGCGCATCACCGCTGAGAGCATCGATGCCGATCTTGACCGCCGGATCCAAGGCCTTTGCTCCGGTGCGTCTTCGGCCCACTCCGATCGCGTGGAGATACTTTCCGGAGTACGTTTCGGCCGCACCGTCGGTACGCCGGTTGCCTTGCGGGTGGAAAATCCCGATTGGCGCGCATGGCGGACTTCCATGGCCGTGTTCGGCGAAGCTCCCGCCGACGCCACCCGTCGAAGCATCCCCTGTCCCGGACGTGCGGATCTTGCGGGTTCCCTCAAATACGACCTCGACGATTGCCGCGATGTCGAAGAGCGCGCCGGTGCGCGCGAGACCGTGGCCCGCGTGGCTGCCTCGGGCATAGCGCGCGAGTTTCTGGCGGACGTGGGCGTAGGGGTCTTCTCGTACGTGACGCGCATAGGCGATGCGGCCATCTCGGAGGTCGATCCTATGGTCGATGCCGCCGAATACAAGCCGCTTGACATAGAGACTTCCGAAGTACGCTGTCCGTGTGCAAAGACGACGCGCCTGATGAAGAGGGCCGTTGACGATGCGCGTGCGAAGGGTGACACGCTGGGCGGATCGTTTCGCGTGGTGGTCACGGGCCTTTTGCCCGGTATGGGCGGATACGCCCAGGGATCCGACAGGCTCGCTTCGAAGCTCGCCGCCGCATTGTTCGCCATTCCCGCCGTGCGATCGGTGGAAGTGGGGTTGGGTGCAGATTTCGCCCGGATGTGCGGCAGCGAGACGTTCGACGCAGTCAAGCACACGCGCAAGCAGGGTTTCACGCGCCAGTCCAACCGCGCGGGCGGTTTGGAGGGCGGCTTGACTACCGGCATGCCGCTGATCATCACGGTCGCGGTCCATGCGCCGCTCCCTGCGCAGAATGCGGCTTCGTCGATTGACATGGAAACATTCGCAGCCGTTTCGCCCCAGATCCATGCGGGCGATGTCTGCCTTGCCCCTTCGGCCGCCGTCGTGGCGGAGGGGGAGGTGGCGTTCGTTCTGGCCGAGGCGTATCTGCGCAAGTTCGGCTGCGACACCATGACCGACATCAAGGCATCCATGAAGGCGTACAGACAGCGCCTTCGGACGGCGTCGAGGTGATCGCGTGGCAGGTGAGAGAAAGGTTCTGACCCGCAACGTGTTCTTCATCGGCTTCATGGGCGTGGGCAAGACCACGGTGGTGCGCAAAGCAGCCCGCGTGCTTGGGCTTGCTTCAGTCGATACCGACATGTTCGTCGAGCGCCGTTACGGCAAAAGCCCGGCGCGAATCTTCGCCGACCAGGGAGAAAAGGCCTTCCGTAAGATGGAGCGCCGCGCCCTGCGTGACTGTGCGGCCATGGGGCCGCTTCTGGTCTCGTGCGGCGAAGGCATCGTGGAAGGTGAAGCGAACAAGGAGTTCATCAGGAAAAACGGATTCGTCATTTTGCTGTCGGCGGACCTTGAACACTCGGAATCGCGCATACGCAGCCTGCGCACGCGCCCGCTGTACGCTGAGCACGGCGATATCCCGGCATTGCTTGAAGAGCGCCGGCCCCAATATGAGGACCTTGCGGATGCGGTCATTGACGTATCCGGGCGGCCTACCGGATGGGTGGTCGGCCAGGTGGAGAAGATCTTGACCGACGCGGGGATCTATCGGAAGGAAGATGCGTGATGACCGATATGCAACGCCGATGCAAAGAGGTTGAAGAGCAGGCGGAGACATCTCGTCTTGACCGTGTGCGTGCGAAGATGCGCGAGCAGGGAATAGATGCGCTGTATTCGCGCAGTCTGACCGACATAGCGTGGATGACCGGATTCCCGCGCGTTTTCGATGATGAGCCGGCCCATCGCTGCGCCGTCACGGCCCAGGAGGCCAGGATGCATACCGATTCGCGCTATTCGGATGCTGCCGGCCGTGCAGCCCGTGCGTCGGCTGAGCGGGGCGGCGATCTTTGGGGAATCGACGTTGAGCCGCATTCGGCCTCCATGTGGCTCATGGAGGTTCTCTCCTCGGTGGAATCTGCCGAAGCAGAGTTGGTCGTCGCCATCGAGGATACCCTGCCTCTGCGGGAGTTCAGGGCGCTTGAATCTGCCGTTGCGGTGTCAACCCGCCCTGTGCGCTTCATTGAGACGGATTCGTTCGTGCTGGGATTGCGTGCGCGCAAGGACGATGGCGAGATTGCCGCCATGAAGCGGGCCCAGGATATAACCGACCGGGCCTTCGCCTCTGCCGTGGGTTTCATGCGCGCTGCTCAATCCGAAGGACGAAGCGTCACGGAGCGCGAGCTTAAGATCGAGCTTGAAGAGGCCATGCGCCGTTTGGGTGCGGATGACCTCGCCTTCGCCTCCATCGTCGCAGCGGGGGAAAACGGGGCGGCGCCGCACAGCATACCCGGAGACCGCGTGATAGGGCCGGGGGATATGGTGGTGCTGGATTTCGGCGCCCGTGCGCAGGGATATTGCTCCGACATGACGCGCGTGATTAGCGTGGGGGAGCCGTCTGAGCGTGCGCGAGCGGCCTATGGCGCCATCCGTCGCGCCAATGAGGAAGTTGAAGCCATGTTGAAGCCCGGGGTCACCGGGCGCGCCGCCCATGAGCATGCCGAAGCGGTGCTTGCGGAATGCGGCTTCGGAGGCTGCATGGGCCATTCGCTCGGGCATGGCGTGGGACTTGATATCCATGAGCAGCCCAACCTGAGTCCGCGCAACGATGAGCCGCTTGAGCCTGGCAATGTGGTGACGGTTGAGCCGGGCATCTACATTCCCGGCGAATTCGGCTGCCGTCTCGAGGATTTCGGTGTGATTTGCGAGGACGGCTTCCATGTTTTCACCAAAACGCCGCATGATATCGTTATAATCTAACGGCTTATACAACACCCAGGAGGAAATATTCATGGCAATCTCTACCGCTGATTTCAAGAACGGCATGTGCATCATCTACAACGGCAAGATGTGCACCATCACCGAGTTCCAGCATGTCAAGCCCGGCAAGGGCGGCGCATTCGTCCGCATGAAGCTGCGCGACATCCGCACCGGCCGTGTCCTCACCGATACCGTCAACGCGGGTACCAAGTTCGACACCGTGCGCCTTGAGAGCAAGGACATGACCTATTTGTACAACGACGGCTCTGACTTCTACTTCATGGATCCCAACACCTACGAGCAGATGTCCCTGCCCACCGACCATGTGGGCGATACCGCTCAGTGGCTCAAGGAGAATGACTCCTGCAAGCTGGAGTACGCCGGCGGTGAGCTGATCGGTGTTGAGCCCCAGATGTTCGTCGAGCTCGAGGTCACCGAGACCGAGCCCGGCTTCAAGGGCGATACCGTCCAGGGTTCCACCAAGCCCGCAACGCTTGAGACCGGTGCCCAGGTGAAGGTCCCCATGTTCGTCAACGTGGGCGATATCCTGCAGATCGACACCCGCGACGGCCGCGTCGTCAAGCGCCTCTAATACGGCAACGCCAGCGCGAAGGTGCCGCGGGATGCGCTAGCTGCAGTCTCACGGAAATGAAGGAATCAAACGCCTCCTTGCGGGGGCGTTTCCTTTTTCGGGCCACTCGCCCTCTGAAGCGCACAGGCGTCGGTTCGTCTGACGCCTGTGCGGCTTCGATTTGCGATTGACGGACTCGCCGCTTTTGTACTTTACCGTGCTGAAGTATGTCACTTACCTGTATTCCAGAATCCTTCGCCGCGACAGCGGGCGGCATTCCCTATAATCGGTGCTTTGAAAACCGTTGATTTCGCACCGTGCGCCGCATGGGCGAACGGAAGATATCGAGGTGAAGCATGCCAGGTTTGCAAATCATGGACACCACCATACGCGATGGCCAGCAGAGCCTGTGGGCCACCCGCATGTCGCTCGGCGACATGCTGCCCATCCTGCGGAAGATGGACAAGGTCGGTTACTGGGCCATTGAGGCGTGGGGCGGTGCCACGTTCGATACCTGCCTGCGCTTCCTCGATGAGAACCCATGGGAGCGCCTGCGCTCCATCAAGGCCCACACCCCCAACACGAAGCTGTCCATGCTCTCGCGCGGACAGAATCTGGTTGGTTACAAGCATTACTCCAAAGACATCGTGAACCACTTCATCCATGCCGCGTATCGCAACGGCATCGAGGTGTTCCGCGTGTTCGACGCTCTCAACGACATTCGCAACGTCGTGGACAACGCCGAAGCCATCAAGGAGTGCGGCGGCCATTTCGAAGGTGCCATCTCCTATACCGTCTCCCCGGTCCATACGCTTGACAGCTTCCTGGAATACGGCCAGAAGCTCAAAGACCTGGGCGCTGATTCCATTGCCATCAAGGATATGGCCGGCATGCTCACGCCGTACCGCACCGAGCGCATGGTTCGCGCATTCAATGCGGAGATCGGCCTGCCCGTGCATGTTCACTGCCACTACGTCGGCGGCATGGCACCTGCCAATATCTTGAAAGCCGCTGAAGCCGGCGCGGCCATCGCTGATACCGCCAGTGCGCCGCTTGCCTTCGGCAACAGCCATCCCGCGGTTGAGATGATTGTGGCAGCGCTTCAGGAAAGCCGCTATAACACCGGACTTGACCTGGGACTTCTTTTCGAAATTGCCGAATACTGGGAGGAAGTGCGCAAGCGCGGCCACTACAAGCGCGGCGTCTCTTCGCTCACGCACATGCAGGTGTACTCGCACCAGGTTCCCGGCGGCATGATGAGCAATCTGGTCTCGCAGCTTGAGATCCAGGGCGCTACCGACCGTCTGGATGAGGTCATGCGCGAAATTCCGAAGGTCCGTGCCGAAGTGGGTTATCCGCCGCTTGTCACCCCCATGAGCCAGATCGTGGGCACGCAGGCCGTCTTCAACGTCATCACCGGATCGCGCTGGAGCGTCGTGTCCAAGGAGATGAAGGACTATCTGTGCGGCTATTACGGCAAGGCTCCCGGCCCCATCGACCCGGAGATCTTCCGCAAGGTGGTCGGCAACGCAGAGGTGCTGCCGCCCGATGTGGCGCCCGGCACCCTGGTCACCACCACCTTCGCCGAGCTTGAAGAAGAGATCGGCGATCTTGCCCAGTGCGAGGAGGACGTGCTCATGTACGCCCTGTTCCCCAACGAGGCCCGCACCTATCTGACCAAGCACCGTGCATCAGAACGAGTTGAATTCCTGCTGGATCGCGAATCGAGCCAGACGAAAGAGGAGGATTACGTGGACATCAACCAGATCCGTGAACTGATCAAGGCTGTCGAAGAGTCCGGCGTCGGCGAAATCACCGTCGAAGAAGAGGGAATGCGCGTAAGCCTGCGCATGCCGTCGGCCATGCCTGCGGCAGTCGCTCCTGTAGCGGCGCCTGCGGCTCCCCAGGCAACCGTCGCCGCCCCCGCACCGGCACCGGCGCCCGCACCCGCAACGGATGCCCCCGCCCGTCCCTCGACGTGGATTGAGGTTGCCGCCCCCATGGTTGGCACCTTCTATGCCGCGCCTGCTCCCGGAGAGCCTGAGTTCGTCAAGGTAGGAGATGAGGTTTCCGCAGGTCAGACCCTGTGTATCGTCGAAGCCATGAAGCTCATGAATGAAATCGGCGCACCTCAGATGGGCACCGTGCGCGAGGTGTGCATCGAAGACGGCATGCCCGTTGAATTCGGCACTCCTCTGTTCTACATCGAGCCCATGGGCAAGACCGACGTTGGCGAGGGTGAGTAACGTGTTCTCGAAGATCCTCATCGCGAATCGCGGCGAAGTTGCCCTGCGCATCATGCGCGCCGCCCGCGAACTGGGCGTCAAGACCGTAGCCGTCTACTCGACCGCTGACAAGGATACCTATCCTGTCGCCTATGCCGATGAAGCGGTATGCATAGGCCCTGCTCCTGCCGGCAAGTCGTATCTCAACGTGTCCAACATCATCGCCGCGGCCGTCACTACGGGCTGCGAGGCCATCCATCCCGGTTACGGCTTCCTGGCCGAGAACGCGGATTTCGCCCGCCAGTGCGAAGAGAACGGGCTCGTCTTCATAGGCCCCTCGCCCGAATGCATCGAGCGCATGGGCAACAAGGCCGCGGCGCGCGAGACCATGATGCTGTGCGGCGTGCCTACGGTGCCCGGCAGCGATGGTGTCGTGGAGACGGTTGAGGATGCGCGCGCGTTCGCAAGCCGCGTCGGCTATCCCGTTTTGATCAAGGCTTCTGCCGGCGGTGGCGGAAAGGGCATGCGAGAGGTCCATCATCCGTCCGACCTGGAGACGGCTTTCATGGCGGCCAAGGCTGAAGCCGCAGCGGCTTTCGGCAACGATGATGTGTATCTGGAGAAGCTCGTTTTGCGCCCCCGCCATGTGGAGGTGCAGGTTCTGGCCGATAACTTCGGGAACAGCATGCATCTGTGCGAGCGCGATTGCTCCATCCAGCGCCGTCATCAGAAGCTGCTCGAAGAGGCGCCGTCGCCTGCGTTGGACAGCCATTTGCGCCGTGCAATGGGCGTTGCCGCCCTCAAGGCCGTGCGCGCTGTCGATTACCGCAATGCCGGCACCATCGAATTCCTTCTGGACGAATCGGGCAAGTTCTACTTCATGGAGATGAACACGCGCGTTCAGGTCGAGCATCCCGTCACCGAGCAGATCACCGGCGTGGACATCATCAAAGAGCAGCTCCGCATTGCTTCCGGTGAGCCTTTGAGCTGCGCTGACCGCGCTCCCATCCAGCCCTTCGGCCACGCTATCGAATTCCGCATCAACGCCGAAGACCCCGATAACGGATTCCGTCCGTGCCCCGGCACCGTGACGTGTTTCGATATCCCGCAGGGACCGGGCGTGCGCGTTGAGACGTTCATCCGCCCTGGCTCGGTCATCAGCCCTTACTATGATTCTATGGTGGCCAAGCTCATCGTGTGGGGCTGCGATCGTGAAGAGGCGCTGCAGCGTGCCCGCCGCGCACTCGACGAGTTCGTCATCGAGGGCATTGCGACCACCATTTCCTTCCATAAGAAGGTGCTCGATTCGGAGATCTTCGTGAAGGGAGAGGCGCGCACTGACTTCATCGAAGTGGCGTTCCCTGAAGATTAGAGTACAATATTGCAGTTGCATGAAAGGCAAGCCGAAGCTGCCGAAAGGATAGACATGAGTGAAGAGCTGTATGTAGATGGTCTGGGCCTGGCTCCCGGTGTCATGGAAACCATCGTCGCCATTGCCGCGAAGGAAGTCGATGGCGTGGCCATGGTCGGATCGTCGACGTTTTCCGGACTGCGCAACCTGATCACCGCGAAGCCCGCCTCTGACGGCATCGATGTGAGCATGAACGAGTCCCAGGGTATCGATATCGCCGTGCATATCGATGTGAATTACGGTCAGCCCATCCCCCAGGTTGCCGATGCTGTTCGCGTGGCCGTCGCCGATGCGGTTGCCACCCAGGTCGGTTTCACCGTTTCTTCCGTGGATGTCTACGTTGACGGCATCCGTTTCGCAGAATAGCAGGTCATATGGCAGTCAAACAGCACGAACGTACCATCGCGCGCCGTTGCGCGCTCCAGGCTCTCTATCAGAGCGAAATCATGGGATGCGCCGTTGAGGATATCCTCAACGGCACTGTGTCCGTTCCTGTGGAGCTTGAGCTCGACGATTACGCGCGTCGCCTTGTGGAGGGCGTGGGCGCTGGCAAGGCATCCATCGATGCCGCCATCAAGGAGGCGTCTGAGAACTGGGCGCTTGACCGTATGCCCGTTGTAGACCGTTCGCTTCTGCGTCTGGCGGTCTTCGAGATGCTCAACGTGGAGGACGTCCCGGTTTCCGTCAGCATCAACGAGGCAGTGGAGCTTGCCAAGGAATTCGGCGGCGAAGATGAATCCCACCGTTTCGTCAACGGCATCTTGGGCCGTATCGCCAAAGGCATTGAGGAATAACCCGTATGGCTTCTCTTGCGGATCCCAACACCGAGCAGACATTCGCCGGCATTCGCGACAGGCTCGAAGAGATTGCAACGTCGGTTCGTGCCGACGATTTGTCCCTTGATGCCGCCCTCGATCTGTATGACGAGGCAGTGAAGCTGGGCATGAAGGCAACCGAGATGCTCGAATGCATCGATGCTGAGGAACAGGATGGAGGTAGCGAGGCAGACGGCGCCTCCCGCTGATGCCTTCGGCGGTTGAGGTCCTCTGTTTTCGCGTGTGCCTATGGAGCGTCGCATTCTCGATATGGTCGAATCCCCTGCGGATTTGAAGTTGCTCACTGACGATGAGCTGTCCATCCTTGCGGCTGAGATCCGCGAAGAGATCATCACAACGTGCTCTGCCAATGGCGGGCATGTTGCGCCCAGCTTGGGTGTGGTCGAATTGATCTTGGCCTGCCATAGCCTGATGGATTGCCCCAAGGACAAGCTGTTGTTCGATGTGGGCCACCAGGCGTATGCCCATAAACTGGTCACAGGGCGTCGGGAACAGTTCGGCACGCTTCGCACATATGGCGGCATGTCGGGCTTCCCCAAACCTTCAGAAAGCCCCTATGACGTCCATCCTTCCGGTCATGCGTCGGATTCTTTGTCCGTTGCGCTTGGCTTGGCTCTTGCGCGCGATATGCGCGGCAGCGATGAGAAGATAGTCTCCATCATCGGCGATGCTGCACTTTCCGGCGGAATGGCGTTTGAGGCTCTCAACCATATCGGCCAGGCGCAAACGCCCATGGTCATCATTCTCAACGACAACGAGATGTCCATCTCCAGAAATGTCGGTGCGCTGGCTCAGTATCTGGGGCATAAGCGCGCATCGCGCCAATACACGCAAACACGCGATGCGGTTCAGGATATCCTCGAGTCCAGCGGAGCCGTAGGCCGAGGCCTGGTTGATTTCGGCCGCAACGTGAAGGAATCCATCAAGCAGATGGTCATTCCCGACGAGATGATCTTCGAGCATTTGGGCATTCTTTGCACCGCTCCCATTCCCGGGCACGATATCCGCGCCCTCAAGCGCACTTTGTCTGTGGTGCTTGAGAGCGAAGTTCCCGTGCTCATGCACGTGGTCACCACCAAAGGCGCAGGTTACGGTCCTGCCGTTGAGCATCCGGATGTCTTCCATGGCATCGGGCCCTTCGACATCGAGACCGGCAAGGTGAAGGCTTCTTCGTCTGGGAAGCCCAAGTACACCTCTGTATTCGGCAAGGCACTGATTGCGGAAGCGGAGAAGAATCAGGATATCGTGGCCATCACAGCTGCCATGAAGGACGGAACCGGGCTGGCGGGCTTCGCAGAGCGGTTCCCGAAACGTTTCGTGGATACGGGCATCACCGAGGAACATGCATGCGCGTTGGCGAGCGGTCTTGCTCTGGGTGGCAAGCGTCCGGTGCTGGCGGTCTATTCCACGTTCATGCAGCGTGCATTCGACCAGATGGTGATCAACAATGCGCTTCCTGATCTGGATGTGGTGTTCTGCCTCGACCGCGCCGGCCTTGTGGGTGATGATGGCCCGACGCATCACGGCGTCTTCGATATTGCGTATACGCGCATTGTCCCCAACATGACGGCTATGGCTCCTTCCGATGAGGCGGAGCTGGTTGATATGCTGCATACCGCCTTGACGCTGCATGGCCCTGTCTCCATCCGCTATCCGCGTGGCGAAGGGCGTGGCGTGCCTTTGCCTGAAGAGCCCCGCGTGCTTGAAGTGGGTAAGAGCCGCACCGTGCGTGAGGGCGACGATGTGGCCATCCTCGCGTTCGGGCGCATGGTCCAGGAGGCCGAAGGTGCCGCGGAAATCCTGGCTGAAGAGGGGATTTCCGTTCGCGTGGTGGACATGCGCTGGATCAAGCCGTTCGACCGCGATGCCGTCCGTCGCGCCGCGGTGGAGTGCAAGCTCGTCGCAACGGCGGAAGAGGGCGTTATCGAAGGCGGCATCGGCGAGGGGATCCTCGAGGCTCTCGCGGAGAACCCGCCCGCCTGCGTGGCTCCGCTGCTCACCTTCGGCATCCCCGATGCATTCGTCTCGCAAGGCAAGGTCTCGCTGCTCCATGAGGAGCTGGGCATAGATGCCAAGGGCATGGCGCGTCGGATTTCCGAGCGTTTTCGCGCCCTTTCGGATACCCGGTGCTCTGAGGCGCCCGCGGATGGGGGCGTTCAGTAGCGATCATGGCGCGAATCAAGAAAGTCCGATTGGACGATCTGCTTGTTGACCAGGGATATTTTCCGGATAGGGACCGCGTTTTGCGCGCGGTCATGGCTCGCGAGGTCCGCGTGGATGACGTGTATGTCTCCAGTGCCGCCCTCAAGGTTTCCCCCGATGCCGATATCTTCGTCAAGGGCGCGAAGCGCTTCGTTTCCCGGGGTGGACGCAAGCTGCAAGGCGCGCTCGATGCTTTCGGGCAGGATGTGGCCGGTCTGCGCTGCATCGACATAGGCAGCTCGACGGGCGGGTTCACGGACTGCCTGCTCCAAGCCGGCGCCGCCAGCGTTGCGTGCGTCGATGTCAACTACGGGCAGCTTGCCTGGTCGTTGAGGCAGGATGGCCGTGTGTCCGTTTTTGAGCGCACCAACATCAAAACGGCCGATCCGCAGGCGCTCGGAGCGCCGTTCGATGTTCTGGTGGCGGATCTGTCCTTCATTGGGCTGGCCGGTTTGGCCGGTACCTTCGCCTCCCTGAGCGCAGCAGGCAGCGTTTTGATCGCGCTCATCAAGCCCCAGTTCGAAAGCGCCCACGAAGAGACCGACCGCGGCGTCGTGCGCGATCCTGCGGTGCGCGCCCGCGTCATCGAAGAGGTGTCAAGCGCTTTGGATTCTGCGGGATTCCACGTCGAAGGCGTGGTGGAAAGCCCCATCAAGGGGCCTGAAGGCAATGTCGAATATCTGGTGAAAGCCACGTTCGAAGGTTAGGTAGCAGCGCCGCCGCGGGGCGTGCGCAAGGAGAGGGGTCGTCCATGGATCTTATCATGTTCATTGTGTCGCTGGTCATGCTCGTGTTCTTCCTGGTCTGCGGGGTTCAATTCCGTCGCGGCAAATGGATCGGCCTGTTTTTCAAGCAGACTGTCAAAGTGAAGAAACATCCTTCCAAGAAAAAAGGCGATCCCCGTAAAGAGGAACGTGCCCGCAAGCGCGAGGAGCAGCGTCGTCTGGCCGTTGGCGCGAAGCTTTCCAATGTTGTGCTGTTCGCTGCGTTCGCGACGTTTCTGCAGCTTCTGAGCTTCGTCTTCATGAAGATGCAGTTCGAACCCTGGGGTGCCCTTCTGTTCGGTGTGACCTTCATCTGCTACATCGGCGTGTTCGTTCTGTTGGTAACCACCATGCGCAAAGTCAGCAAGATGTAAAAGCCCCGCATTCTTGAGCAAACGGCTCCTTCGCTTCATTTTCGTTCGCAATCGCACGCTAATGGGGTAAAGTGTGCGAATGGTTGTGTATCCATCGCTTGCGCTGATTGCCGGCTGGGTCACCGGCCGGTTTTTTTAGGATGCGCAGCGAGGCCATCTGTGATTGTCTATCTAAGGGGGCGTGACGTGCGCACGATCGGAAAACAGGAAATCGAAGATATGGCAGTCGGAGCGGCTGTGCTCGCTTCCGGCGGCGGCGGGGACCCGTATGTGGGCAAGCTCATGGCCCTGCAGGCTGTCGATGAGTACGGGCCGTTCCAGATGATGACCCTTGACGAACTTCCCGATGATGCATGGGTATGCGCATCCCATATGCTCGGTGCGCCGACCGTGTTGGTCGAAAAGGTTCCCAGCGGCATGGAGGGCGTCGGTGCCGTCGATGCCCTGGAGGCGCGTCATGGGCGCAAATTCGACGCCATCATGCCTCTTGAGGCGGGCGGACTCAACTCCCTGCTGCCGTTCCAGGTGGCGGCTGCCAAAGGTGTGCCCCTGGTGGATGCAGACGGCATGGGCCGTGCGTTTCCCGAACTCCAGCATGTGACGTGGAATCTTTTCGACATCCCCGCATGTCCTGCGGTGCTCTGCGACGAAAAGGGCAATGCCGTGACCGTCGACGCCATGGACAACGCATGGGCTGAGCGTCTGGCGCGCAACGCGTGCATCACCACGGGCGGAAGCGTCTTCATGGCCGACTACGCCATGACCGGCGCCGATGCCAAGCGTGCGAGCATCCCGGGTACGTCCACGTACTGCGAGGTCGTGGGCCGCACCATCCGCGAGGCCCAGGAGCGAAACGAAGATCCCGTTCCGGTCATCCTGGAGTTTCTGGGCGGCTACGAGCTGTTCCGCGGAAAACTCGATGACGTGTCCCGCCGCACCGTCGGCGGTTTCGCCCGCGGATATGCGCACTTCGAAGGTATCGACGACTATCATGGCCGCGAATGCGAGCTGCAGTTCCAAAACGAGCATCTGATCGCGCGCTCCGGAGATGAGATTCTGTGCACCGCTCCCGACCTCATTGCCGTGCTCGACATCGAAACGGCTCTTCCCATCACCACTGAGGGAATGAAATACGGTGCCCGCGGCGTGGTCATCGGCATTCCGTGCTCGCCGCATTGGCGCACTCCGCGCGGCCTGGAGATCGCCGGCCCGCGTTACTTCGGATACGATACCGACTTCGTGCCCATCGAAGAGCGCGTCAAGTCGATTGCGAAATAAGGAGACTGACATGAAAGATTGGCGAATCGGCATCGACGTCGGCGGCACCAACACCGATGCGGTCGTGCTCGATGAGAATCTGAACCTGGTTGCTGCCACGAAGCATCCCACCACCGAAGACGTCATGGGCGGCATCAAGGGCGCCATGGCCACGGTGCTTTCGGCCGAAGGCGTCGACCGTAGCCGCATCGGCTATGCCATGCTCGGCACCACGCACTGCACCAACGCCATCGTCGAGCGCAAGCGCCTCAACCGCGTAGCCGTGCTGCGTCTCGGTGCGCCTGCGACGGCGGCCATCAAACCCATGATCGACTGGCCGGCCGATCTGCGCAGCGCCATCAACGACCAGTGGTATCTGGTGGGCGGCGGCCATGAATTCGACGGCCGCGAGATCGCTCCCCTCGACGAGGCGGAGATTGAGCGTATCGCCAAAGAGATCAAGGGCGAATTCGAGAGCGTTGCCATCACGAGCGTGTTTTCCCCTGTGGACAACAGCCACGAGACGCGTGCGGCCGAGATTCTGCGTGCTGAGCTCGGGCAGGATTTCCCCATCTCCATTTCCAGCGAAATCGGATCGGTGAGCCTGCTTGAGCGTGAGAACGCCACCATCCTCAACGCCGCGCTCAACGATGTGGCGAAAACCACGTCGGAAAGCTTCGTCGCCGCTCTCGAGCATGAGGGAATCGGCGATGCGGAAATCTACCTCTGCCAAAACGACGGTACGCTCATGAGCGCCGAGTACGCCATGCGCTACCCGATTCTGACCATCGCCTGCGGACCCACGAACTCCATCCGCGGTGCAAGCTTTTTGACCGGCCTGCGGGATGCTGTGGTCGTGGATATCGGCGGCACCACCACTGACCTGGGCGTTCTCTCGAAGGGATTCCCACGTGAATCCATGCTTGCCGTTGAGATCGGCGGCGTGCGCACGAATTTCCGCATGCCCGACATCATCTCCATCGGCCTTGGCGGCGGCTCCATCGTGCGCGTGCGCGAAGACGGCTCTGTGACCGTGGGCCCGGATTCGGTCGGCTATCAGGTCACCGAACGTGCGCTGTGCTTCGGTGGCGATACGTTCACGGCAACTGACCTGGTCGTGGCCAAGGGAGCGGCCCAGGGCGTGGGCGATGCCTCCTTGGTGGCGCATCTGGATCCCGCCGTGGTGGATGCCGGAATCGCCGAGATGGAGCGCATGGCGGCCGATTGCATTGATAGGATGAAGACCAGCGCCGGGGACATCGAGGTCATCCTGGTGGGCGGCGGCTCCATCCTGCTTCCCGGCAGCCTGGAAGGCGTTTCCTGCGTCCATCGTCCGGAGAACTTCGGCGTGGCCAACGCGGTGGGTTCGGCAATCTCCCAGGTGTCCGGTCAGATCGAGCGCGTGTTCTCCCTCGACAATCTGGGCCGTGCGGAAACGCTTGAAGTTGCCAAGGGCCTGGCTGTCGAGGAGGCCATCAAGGCCGGCGCCGATCCCGAGTCAATCGAGATCGTCGAGGTTGAGGATGTGCCTCTGGCGTATCTTCCCGGCAATGCAACGCGCGTGCGCGTGAAGGCCGTGGGCAATCTGAAGATCTAGCGGGCTTCGGCCCGGAGCATGGCGGCGCGCTTGGGCAGCGCGCCGTTTATGCGGTCCGAACACTTTAGTACGATGGAGTAATGGAGTATTTCGATGCGTGAATTGGGTTTGCAGGAAGTTGAAGATATCGCGGTCGGCGCGGCGGTTATGGCTTCGGGCGGCGGTGGGAATCCCTATGTGGGAATCTTGATCGCGAAACAGATGGTGGCCGAATACGGTCCCATGAAGCTTCTGACCCTCGACGAGTTGCCCGACGATGCTCGCGTGGCCGTGTCGATGGGTCTCGGCGCGCCTACGGTGCTGGTCGAAAAGGTTCCTGCCGGCCCTGAGCCCGGCTATGCGCTCGACGCCCTTGAGGCGGAGGTCGGCCATGGGTTCGACGCGCTGCTGCCTTCTGAGGCGGGAGGATGGAACTCGCTGCATCCCATGCTTCCGGCAGCGCAACGCGGCATTCCCTTGCTCGATGCCGACGGTATGGGCCGTGCATTCCCCGAGCTGCAGATGGTGACCTGGTCCATGTACGGCCAGAATGCATCTCCCATCGGCATTGCTGACGAGCGCGGCAATCGCATGGTGGTACGCGCTGCAACCAACAAAATGGGCGAGGATCTGTGCCGCGGCGCCACCGTCATGATGGGCGGCAACATCTCCGTTGCCTGTTACGACATGACCGGTGCCCAGGCGAAGGCCAACAGCGTTGCCGGCACCTATACGCTTTGCGAGAACGTGGGCCGCATCCTGCGCGAGTCGCGCAAGACCCGCGCCGACGCCATATCCCAGCTCATCGAATTGCTGGGCGCCGTTGAGCTGTTCCGCGGCAAGGTCGACGATGTCGAGCGGCGCACCATCGGCGGTTTCGCTCGCGGCCTGGTCCGCATGGGCGGCGTGGATGCGTACAAGGGCTCTACGCTGTCGGTCCGCTTCCAAAACGAGTACCTCATCGCAGAAATCGATGGCGAAGTGGTCTGCACGGCTCCCGACCTCATTGCCATGTTCGATCCGGAGACCTTCCAGCCCATCACGGGCGAAGCGCTCAAGTACGGATGCCGTGCCGTGGTTCTGGGCATCCCGTGCGCTTTGCAGTGGCGCTCGCCGGAAGGGCTCGCCATCGTGGGTCCTGCGGCGTTCGGCTACGACGGCATCGATTACGTGCCCGTTGAAAAGCGTGCAGTACGGTAACGTCTCCGTATCGGTTGAGATTGAATTGATATACCCAGATTATCCTAGTTGTCCAAAAGGATGCGCTATGCTTTGATGCGCTCGTGTGATTGTCCGGATGCTCGAAGGGGGCGGTTTCCATCGACACCAATATGCATGATGCGGAATCGGCCGCTTCGGCTCCGGATGGCAGGCCTGTCATCTACGTGGTCCATGCGTCGGTGGGGTCCGGCCATCGCAGCGCGGCCATAGCGGTCGCCGAAGCGCTTGAGCGCCTCGAGGAGCAGTCTTGGCCCCAGCTTGCCGAAAAAGGTCTCGAGCAGGCCGAAATTCAGGTTCTTGACATCCTGGATTTCGGCCGTGTGCCCATAGATGGGGATAAGACGGCAACCATGTTCACCGGACCGACCAGGCCATTCTATGATGTGACCTGGCGCTTCATCCTGACGGGTCGTCTTCTGTGGGGAGGCGGAACCATCTGGTCGCATGTCATGTTCAAGAAATTCACCGACCTGATAGCCGCCAGGCCGCCGGCTGCCGTCGTTGCCACGCACATCACGGCGGCGAACTGCGCCGCTGCGGCCAGGATGCTTACGGGTCAGGCGTTTCCCCTCATATGCGTTCCCACGGACTATGAGACGGAAGGCCTGTGGCCGCATAAGGAGACGGACTTGTTCTGCGTGGCCACCGAATCCATGGCTGAGACGCTGCGTCCGCGCAAGGTCCCCGAAGACAGGATAGCCATCACCGGCATCCCGGTGCGCGGGGTGGGCGGCACGGAGTACGATATTCCTGAAGTGCGTCGTGAGCTGGGGCTTCCTTTGGATAAGACCGTTGTGCTGATCATGGCCGGCGCGCATCTGCCGCAGCCCTATGTTGCGTTCCGCGCGGCAATCGACACCATAGTTCCCGAATTCGCCACCATGGAAGGCATGCACTTCGTCTTTCTGCCCGGCCGCGACGAGGCGTATCGCGACCACTTGCTTGATCTGCAGCGCGAGTACGGCATCTCAAACATGACGGTCATGGGCTATGTGGAACGCATGCAGGCGCTCATGGCCGCAAGCGACCTAGCCATCTGCAAATCCGGCGGTCTGACGGTGACCGAATGCCTTGACATGCGGCTTCCCATGATTTTGCTGGGACGCTCTTACGGTCAGGAGAAAGTAAACACCGTGATGCTCACGTCGCTCGGCGCCAGCATGCATGTGACCACGGCTCGCGAATTGCTTGAGACGCTGCGTCACGTGCATTACAACCCGCGAAGCCTCAAGGGCCTTCTCCTCAACGGCGAGATCTTGCGGCGCCCGTATGCCGCCGACGATATTGCGAAGGCAGCAGTTCGCCTTGCCGGTACCACGCAGCCGCGCCGGCGTCATCTCTTTGAGTTCTATTGGGGTGGAAAGCCCGCGCACATCCGTTGACGATGAGCCGGGCGGGTGCTCGGCCGGCTTTGATGGCGCTTTGGGACAGGGGTTTTGCGGGTCGTCGCGCAGGCTCGGTCCTTCTCTGGTTTTTGGCAGGCGCAAGGCATTGCGTCAAGGTCTCCTGCGCTCGTTTCGGGTACTATATGGGGATGCACCCGACAAAAGGAGATGAACATGCCTGAAACCCCGGGTAATAACGAAAATCCCCAGCAGCCTTATCCTGCCCAACCCCAAAACCAGCAGACCTATGGCTCGTACGGCGCTCAGCCCCAGGTCCAACAGCCTGCGACGGCGTATACCCAGCAGGCTTACGCCCAGCAAGGTTACACTCAGCAGCAGGCTTACGCCCAGCAGGCTTACGCCGCCGCACCTCAGGTTCAGCAGGCCTACGCTGTTGCCGCCCAGCCTGTCAAGAAAAGCAAGTTCCCCTGGATTGCGGCCATGGTGTGCGTGTTCGTGGCCGTGTTCGGGTTCACCATCAGCGCCTTGTCGTGCTCGCATGCCTTCACCAGCTCGCTGGGTTCGACCGACGGTTCCGAGATTGCGCAGACTTACGGCGACACCGTTGCCGTGATAGATGTTGCAGGCACCATCCAATACGATGGCACCTCCTGCAGCCCTGAGGGCTTGCGTGCGCTGCTGATCGAAGCGGAGGGCAATCCGGACATCAAGGCCGTGGTCCTGCGCGTGAATTCCGGTGGCGGCGTTGCCACTGCCGGTGAGGAGATGGCCGATCTGGTGAAGAATTTCTCCAAGCCCATCGTGGTTTCCACGGCGGGGCTCAACGCCTCTGCAGCCTACGAGATCTCCAGCCAGGCCGACTATATCTTCGTCAACCGCACCTCTGAGGTCGGTGCCATAGGGACGGTGCTGCAGATCACCGACATGTCCGGTCTCTATGACATGCTGGGCATTCGTTTCGAAAACATCGCATCGGCGGAATCGAAGGATTCCTCCTATGGAACCCGCCCGCTTACGGATGAAGAGCGCGAGTATTACCAGAAATTGGTCGATGATATCAACGAGGCATTCCTGGAAAACGTTGCCGCTGGACGCAATATGGATATGGCGGCCGTGAGCGAACTTGCCACGGGCATGCTCTTCTCCGGCGAACAGGCGGTTGAAAACGGTCTCGCCGACGAGGTGGGCAACTATGACAGCGCGCTGGATTACGCCGCGACCTTGGGTGGAATCGATGGTGCTTACGAGGTCGTGCCCCTGACCTCTACGTTTTCCATGAGCAGCCTGCTTGACCTTCTCGGTTCTTCGGACTCCGATGTGACGGTCCAGGATCTGCTGAATGCGTTTGAGCAGGAAGGAGTGGTCAAATGACAACGGTCTCCGGTGAAATGGCCGGCGAGAGCAGCACGCCCGCAGAGCGTTTGAACACCGGTGTCGCTTGGCCTGAGCGCGCTGTGGTGACCGCTGGCATGCCTTACGGCAACAAGCAGCTGCATTTCGGCCATGTGGCAGGGGTGTTCGTGCCCGCTGATGCCTACGCGCGATTCTTGCGCGATCGCATCGGTGAGGAAAACGTGCTCTTCGTTTCAGGTACGGATTGCTACGGGTCGCCCATCCAAGAAGGCTATCGCAAGGCGTGCGAGAACGAGGGGTTCGAAGGCACGGTCGACGATTACGTCATGCGCAACCATCTGGCCCAGAAGGCCACGCTTGACGCCTACGACATCTCGCTTTCCATCTATCAGGGTTCTGGCATCGGGCGAGCGGGCGAAGTGCATCGCATGGTCACCGATGCCGTTTTGCACCGACTCCATGAAAACGGACATCTCAATACGCAGGAGACCCTGCAATTCTACGATGCGAAGGTGGGCGCGTTCCTCAACGGCCGCCAGGTGCTCGGCCATTGCCCCGTTCAGGGATGCAAGTCCGAAAAGGCCTATGCCGATGAGTGCGAGCTGGGACACCAGTTCAATCCGGAGGATCTCATCAAGCCCGTATCCACGTTGTCTGGGGAAGTGCCGGAGATGCGCCCCGTGCGCAACTGGTACTTCGACTTGCCGAATTTCCGCCCTCAGCTTTCCGAGCTTGCCGACGTGCTTGCCGCAGATGATGATGTGCGCCCTGTTGTGGTCAAAGGCATGAAGGAATTTCTGGCCGCACCTGTGATGTACATCAAAAATGAGCTTGAGCCCGAATACCGCGCCATCGCCGATAAGCTGCCCGAGCATACATTCCACGAGGCTGAAAAGGGCAAGCAGTCCTTCGAGATAGAATTCGCCACCATTGAGGACCGCGACCGGGCGCGCGATGTGCTTTTCGAGGCCGGCGTTCGTTTCCGTACCGGTAAGGCGCTGGTGCCGTTCCGCATTTCCGGCAATGTCGAATGGGGAGTGCCCGTGCCCGAGATGGAAGGCGTGGAGGGTCTGACCGTGTGGTGCTGGCCTGAGAGCCTGTGGGCACCCATCAGCTTCTCCGCCACGGCGCTTGAGGCTCGCGGTGAGAGCCTGGAGGCCGTGCGCGATTGGTGGTGTTCGCCCGATGCGCGCGTCTATCAGTTCATCGGACAGGACAACCTGTACTTCTACGGCGTTGCACAGCCCGCGCTGTGGGTTGGTCTGGAAGAAGGGGATGCCATGCAGGCCAACCCTGAGCCCGGCCAGTTGCAGCAGACGCATCTGATTGCCAATCATCACATCCTGTTCGGCAAGACGAAAGCCTCTTCGTCGGGCGCTCAGAAGCCGCCTACGGCCGATCAGCTTCTGGAGCATTACACTGTCGAGCAGTTGCGTGCGCATTGGCTGGCGCTCGGCTTGGCTCAGAAGTCCGTCGGTTTCAAGCCGAAGCCGTTTGATGCCGATCCTGCGAAGCGCGATGACCCCCGTGTGGCCGACCCCGCGCTCAAGGAAGGGGCGTTGCTCACCAATGTGTTCAACCGTTTGGCGCGTAGCTGCTTCTACGAGGCGCAGAAGAACTTCGACGGCATGATGCCCATCTGCGAGGTGACGCCTGAGATTGTCGAGCGCTGCCATGAGGTCATGGCCGATTACGATCGCATCATGCACAAGGCAGAGCTGCACTCTATCATGAACCTGATGGATGAGTTCATCCGCTACGCGAACAAATGGTGGACCGATGGCATCACTGCGGCCGAGAAGAGCGGCTCTGCAGAGGAGCGCCGTCAGGTGCTTGCCGATAGCTTCTATCTGCTGCGCGTGTGCGTTCTGCTCATGCATCCCGTTGCGCCTGCGGGCTGTGAGAAGATCGGCGAATACCTGCGGTTCGACCATGCCCGTCTGTTCAGCTGGAACGCAGCTTTCGATGGGATGGCCGAGCTTTGCAGTGCCGAGGAGGTTTCCGCCGGAGGCCATGCCGTGTGTGAGCTTCCGCCTCGCACGGACTTCTTCGAGCGCCATCCCAGCCAGTTCAAGTAAGACGGTTCTCCGCGATCATGCCCGAGAGGTTCTCCGTAGCCTCAGGGTAGGTCGCGGAGAATTTCCACAAATGCACCCTTACGGAACACCATTGCGTGTGATACCATTAGCAGGCTGTCTTCGTCTTGGTCGGAAACCAAGACCGCAAAGGAGAAACCATAATGAAGCAGGGAATCCATCCCAACTACGTCGAGTGCACCGTCAAGTGCACCTGCGGCAACACCTTCACCACTCGTTCCACCAAGTCCGAGCTGAAGGTTGACATCTGCAACGAGTGCCATCCGTTCTTCACCGGCACCCAGAAGCTCATCGACACCGGTGGACGCGTCCAGCGCTTTGCTGACAAGTTCGGTAGCGCTTCTGCTGCTGTTGCCGAGCGTGAGGCTGCCAAGAAGGCCGCCAAGGCTGCCGCTGCTGCTGAGGCTGAGGCCAAGAAGAAGGCTGAGCGCGAAGCCAAGGCTGCTGAGAAGGCCGCTCGTGCCGCTGAGTACGCCAAGAAGGCTGCCGCTGCTGCCGAGGCTGAGCCCGTCGCCGAGGCCGCTGAGGCTGTAGCTGAAGAGGCTGCTGAGTAGTTTTGCGCTGATGCCGCATCGAGTGCCGGGTTTGTCCGGGCGTTCGAGAACGTATCGACTGGAGAGAGTCCTTCGGGGCTCTCTCTTTTGCTATGCCTGGGTGTTGAATGGGCTGCGCGCTAGGCGCCTGCGAATCTCGGCTCAGCACCGGCATTGCGCTATACGCCCGAGTGTCGCGCTTTGCACTTGCGAATCACGTTTTGCGCCTGCGAATCGAGGGTGAAATGAATGCTCCTGTCATGTGATGGGGTGGGATTCGGGACAGGGTCGTGCAATGGTTGCGCTTGCGTTCCGGTAAGAGCGGCCTCGGAAAAAATCAAGGTCCATTTGCTATGGTTGGGCGATGGAGATTCTGCTGACACATGAAAGCGCGTTGGCATTTTGGCGCAACAATCTATCCGTGGCTCACGATGCCCTTGGGCGGAGAAGCCACGCTTCCACGCACGCTCCTGCCAGCCTTCCAGGCTTCGATGTTTCCTGCATTGCGAGTGCTGCGGGTTTGCCTTCGGGGGATATCCATGTCCTTGTGTCGCAAAGCGGTTACCGACGCCTGAGGCTGGGGTTGAAAGTGCATGTCAGGAGCGAGAGTCTTCCTTGGTCGTGCGTGTGCCGGGTTGCCGAAATCGACGGATTGCAAGTGTGGGTGGTTTCGCCTGAAATGTGCCTTGTTCAACTAGCTTCTCAAGCGGGAGTGTGCGGTGCTTTGGCTCTGTCTTATGAGTTCTGCGGAAGATACAGGAGGAAGTCCGCTCTTGCCGGTGGATCGACTCTTTACGATGTCTTTCCCCTCGCGTCGGCTCAATCTATTGCGCGGACCGTTGATCGGCTGGGATCGTCGGGCGAGTCTCGTCCACTTCGATGGGTACTGAGCCATACGTTGGATGGCGCCATGTCGCCGCAGGAAAGCGCCTTGGCAATCCTTCTTGCCATGCCTGTTTCTATGGGTGGATATGGCCTGCCTGCTCCTGTGTTGAATGCTACGCTGGACGCGTCGGGGATTGCTCACAGCTTGGCGCGTGGCCGCCGAATCATCTGCGATCTTTGCTGGCCTGATCAGCGTGTCTCTATCGAATATGATAGCGCGCAAGAGCATTCCGGTTCCGAGCGGATGATGCATGATGCCGTCCGTTACAACCTGCTCAAATCGTTGGGCTACACGACATTCATGGCCACGTGGAATCAGCTCAGGTCTGTCGAGGAGACTGATAGGATTGCGTTTGCACTGGCTAAGGCGCTCGGGGTGCGTCTTCGCCTGAGGGCGGCATGCTTCCGCGAAAAGCAGCGCGAATTGAGGAGTGTTTTGTATCTGTAAGCCTCTGTGCGAGTTTGCTTTGCTGTCGGTTGCCCTCGAGGGATGGCTGCTGCGGGCGGCTGCTTGCGCGAAAGAGCCTGGGGTACTGGAAACGTGCTCTCTGGAGGGCCGGAGTGAGGGGATTCGTGCCTGCAAGGGGTTCGACAGTGGTGACTTCCGGCGGCGACGGGAGAATTTGCGGCCCTTGTGGCCAGATACGGACGAAATGTACGGGTGGATTCTGGAGCGTGAGACGCCCTCTTCTATGTCCTCGACGCTGACCTGGGGAAACGGGGCGCGCTGGAGGACACGTGCCGGATGCGGCGGCCGGATACGGGCGAAATGCACGCCCGATGCCATGCATTTCGTCCGTATCTGGCCAGCGGACGCCCGATTCTTCCCGCAACCCTCGGGCGGCCGCGGGCTGAGCACCGTGACGGCCCTGCGGGTGGCCGCCGTGGTGGTCGCTGTGGCGACCGACGGGCCGAGCGCTGGGCCGAGCGCTGGGCCGGCCGCGTGGTCCGTTCGCGGGGCCGTCCGCAGGATCCGTCCGCCGGGTCGGTTGCGAGGTTGGCTCGCGGAGGGCCCCATGTGCCTGGGGCAGAAAAAATCCCCGGCTCGCAGGTTGCGCGAACCGGGGATTGCGTGTGCGGTGTGAAGTGCGGGCGCGGGCAGCACGGCGGCGTCGTTGGTTGCATCTCCGATGGCGCAGCGGATTGGGGTGCTTGCGCGCACGAGCCTATGCGGCGGTTTCCTGCTGCTCGGGCTCTCCATCGTAGCCGCGACGGTCGGGGATGAAGAAGATGAAGATCAGCGAGCTGATGAGCAGCATGAACGGGTAGAACAGGAACGGGATAATCTGGAAGGCGGTCACGGCGTAGCCTGCTGCCGTTGCCGTGGAGACGGCGATGAGCATCTGAGCGCCATAGGGGATGATCCCCTGGAATACGCATGAGAAGGTGTCCAGGATGGATGCGGTTTTACGGCGCGAGATATTGTAGGTCTTGGCCATATCGGATGCGATGGGATTGGCCATGACGATGGCGACCGTATTGTTGGCGGTGGCCACATCCATGCATCCGACTAGGATGCCCATGCCAAGCTGCCCGCCTTTGCGGTTCTTGAAGGTGTTCTTGATGGCGTTGAGCAGCCATACGAAGCCGCCGTACTCGCGGATCAGTGCGCAGATGGCGGAAACCAGCACGGCGACCATGGTGGTTTCGAACATGCCTGCAGCACCGGTGCCCATGCTGGCAAGAAGATCGGTGGCGGCGGTGGTGCCGGTGGCAACCATGATGATGGAGCCGGAAATGATGCCGAGAAGCAGCACGATGAACACGTTGATGCCGATGATGCCGCCGATGAGGACGATCAGATACGGTACAAGCTCGATCAGGTCATATTCATGCACCACAGCGCCGGTGATGTTCGCGTTGAATGACATGACCAAAATGATGACGAGCGATGCAAGCGCCGCAGGAAGCGCAATCTTGAAGTTCTCGCGGAACTTGTCCTTCATGGCGCAACCTTGACCCTGGCAGGATGCGATGGTGGTGTCGGAGATGAAGGACAGGTTGTCGCCGAACATGGCGCCGCCCATGACGGAAGCCACGCACAGGGGCAGATCGAAGCCGGAAGCGGCGGAAACCGCCACAGCGATGGGCGTGATCAGCGTGATGGTGCCAACCGAGGTGCCCATGGCCAGAGACACGAAGCAGCTGACCACGAAAAGCACGGCTACGGCAAACTCGGGCGGGATGAACGAAAGCATCAGATATGCGACGCTCTCGGCGCTGTTGCGCCCGACGGTGCCGACGAAAACGCCGGCGGCCATGAAGATCAGGATCATGGTCACGATGGTCTTGTCGCCGATGCCCCGGCCCATGATGACCAGTTTGTCGTCGAAGCTGAGCTTGCGGTTCTGGAAGCAAGCCACCAGAAGCGCGATGAGGAAGATCACCACGATGGGGATGTTGTAAAAGCCCATCTCGATCTTCAGAATGTATTCGAAGAAAATGCCCAGGCCGAGGTAGAGCACGAGGAATACCCCGATCGGGGCAAGAGCCCGAACGTTACCTTTTTCCATACTGATTAATCCTCCTAGTCCGGATAACTTTCCTATTGTACATAGGAGGAGGGCAAAATGAAGGACGAAATGGCAGGTGAGGCGGTCAAACTCGGAAATCGGCCAAGGCGGTGGCGTGCAATGGGCTCAGTCGGCGCTTTGGCCATCGGCATGCGGTGATGCCGCTTATCCGCCGTAGTGCGGCATTTGGTCTTTGATGTATCCGATCAGGTCGCCGCGTTTATGCAGGTCCGTTTTCTCGTAGATGTGGCGCGTGTGGGCGCGCACGGTGTATTCGGAGATAACCATCTTCTCTGCGATCTTCGCTGCAGGGTATCCACGGGCCAGGTATTCGAGGACTTCCGATTCGCGAGGTGACAGACCGAACTCGCGGGTGGTGGCTTCGCATGCTGCCATAAGGGCTTCTTCGCCCACGTCTAGCGGTTTGGCCGTGAGCTTCTCTATGTAGCGCCCTTCTGCGATGAAGGGAATGACCAGCATCGCCACAGCGCAGAGCAGTGCGGTGGCCACCACTGCGGCGTACAGTGAGTCCGAGGCGTTTTGCGATTCCAGCATCAGTGCAAGCCCGTTGCCGCAGATCACTCCCAATCGGAACAGGCCTACGCTTATTCCGACCGCAATGGCGGAGGATATGCCGCCCTTATGGGCTACGATGACGAAATACACCATCAGCAGCAGCTCGAATGAGGAGTAGACGGCTGAGGTGAAGAAGAACGAGAAGCTGTCGGCTGCGTGGCCGAGGCCCAGGTGCACCGAAAGCGCCACTATGACTGTGACCATAAGCCATGGCAGCAGGCGGTAAGGGTTGTCGTCGCGATGTGAGATGTTGAGGCAGGCGACCAGGATCAACAGGAATGCGGCCCCCACCATCATGCCGTAGCAGTAGCCCCATTGCCCGCCGGCGAGGCTTTCCTTGGGAACGATGGTCATGAGATGGAAGCAGGCGGTGCTGACCACGCATGATATGCCGCCGACCATGAGCACATTGCGCATTGCCCGATGGCGCATCTCGCTGGGTTTGAGCACGGGGTCGGTATCTTCTTCCTGCGTGCAGACGGTCGCGGCCGGCGGTTTGGCCATCATGATGCCGGATATGATGGGAAGGAATGCTATCAAGGCCGCTGCAATGGCGCCGGGCAGGATGCGCAAGACGATCAGCAGCGCAAGCGTGGATGAGGCGGTGACCGTCATAATGGTCACCGTGCTTCCGGTGATGGCATGCCGTGCGTAATGCTCGCCCCAGACAAGCAGGCAGAGTGATTCGGTCAAGCCCATCAGAATGGGGAGCAAGAGGAAGTGAAGCGCTTCCCAAGATGCGAGGATATTGGATGAGAATGCCGCCGACAGAACGGTCAGGGCCAGAGGGGTGCCCAGCATGAGCCCTTTGACCGATGAAAGCTTATGCCGGTTGCGGAGGATGGCGGCGGTTGCGATGAGCGTGATGCAGCTTGCGGCCAGATAGACGAGCCAGGAGAAAGTGACGGCGTTTGACAGAAGGTCCGAACAGGGCATGGAATTCGGTGCGAACCAGAAGCAGAAATGCCATGCGAATAGGGGAGCGAAGCCGAAGAAGGGCCGGGCGTTCGATATGCGGCGGACGAATCCTTCGCGGCTGAAATCTGCCAAGTCGGCCTTCCTTCATTCATGGTTCTTCGGGCATGCTGCCCAAGCGGATGTCCAGGTTACGAAAACGCTTGAAAGCGTAGCATACGGACATAGTCAATTTTGGGTAATTTCGATATTGGGCCACTTTCGACGATGCGCAACGGGGGAATCCGTGGGAGCATCATGGCGTCCGATCGGAATACGGGGCCGGTCGGGTTCGGCGATTGGGCCGAATGACATGCGTTTCCTTTCTCTCGAAGGGCTGGGGTCCGGTCACCCCGGCCCTTCGGCTTTTCTGCAGCCTGCGAAAACCCGCGCGAGCGTATTGGCGTCCGATTGCTGGTCTATGCTGTCCGGCCTTAGGCGGTGCAGCGCAAGCCTCTTTGCCGTCTTGCCGATCCCGTGAAGGGTTCGAACCCGTGTCTGGATTCAAGTGCGATCGCGGGCGGATATGGTGCCCTCTATCTGATTTGGGATACGATAGCGAAGACGTCCTGCGCGGGTCGGGGTGCTCCGTCGGAAAGGCGGATGAGCCGATCGAATGTGGGGCGGCGCGGTTGGGCTGAGTGCGGAATCCGAAAACAAGGAGGAGATCGACCATGGCAATCGATGCATCTGTCGTCGGAAAGAAGTACGGACCGTTCAAGTTTGATTACAGCATGGAGAAACTCAACCTGTTTGCCGTGGGCTGCAATTGCGGACACGACATGAAAGCAGGGGAGGAGTACTACAACGAGTACCTGCCGGGCGGGCTGAAGGTGCTGCCCATCTTCGGTGCCATGCCCCTGGTATGCGGTGAAGTGACCGATACCATCGATTACGGTGCTGACTTGCGCGGTACGCTGCACTGGGGCATTGATTTGAAGGTCAAAAGCGACATGAACCGCTTGGCGAGGAAATCGGGTACCCTTTCCACCGATGTTACCGTGGTGGGCATATGGGATCGCGGTCCTGGCAAGGGCCTGCTGTGCCAGGAGCATTCCGATACCTTCGACGATGACGGAAGCCTGGTGTGCGAGTGCGAAACATGGGATTGCCTGATTTACGATGGCGGTTGGGGTGGCGAGAAACCCCCTGCGGACATCGTGGAGATGCCCGACCGCGAACCTGATTTCACCGCACAGGAGACCATTGCCATGAATGCCGGTCTGGCATTCCGTCTGACGGGCATGCTGCATCCGCTGCACGTTGATTGGCCGACCGCCAAGGCTGCTGGTTTTCCCATCCCATTCTACTTCGGTCTGGGGTACGCGGGTGTTGCCATGCGCCATATGATCGATCGGTTCATGCCGGGTGAGCCTGAACGTCTGCGTCGCTTCAAGGTTCGCATGTGCGCACCCGTCATGCCCGGCGCCACCGTCAAGACCGAGATGTGGAAGATGGAAGACGGTTCGGTTCGCTTCCGTCTGGTGGATGCTCTTGCTACTACGGCAAAGCCGTACCTTAATTGGGGCATCATGGAATACGAGTAGGCTTCGCTTTCGTCTGGGGCGCTCGACCCTGTCTGCCGCCGCCGCTTCGGCCAAATCTGCCGGTTACTCGCTGGAAGGCCATGGCTCACGCCCGGCCTTCCGTTTTTCATGCTCTACGATTGCAGCCCCATGATCACGGCGGCGGGGATGGGGGCGGGGCTGGCTGCCTGGGCGTCTTCGAGCAGCTGTGCGAAGTGCTCGCCGTCACCGGGGTCGCCTGCGACGGTTCCGTAGTGCATGGGGACAGCGATGCGCGGTCGGACGGAAAGCGTGAATCCCACGGCCTCTTCGGCATCCATGGTGTAGGTGCCGCCAACGGGGACCAGAAGCACGTCGCAGACGACATGCTCGTTTTCGGGGGTACGATCGGCATCGCCGGGGTGGAAGATGCGCACGCCGTCGACGGTGATCACGTAGCCGAGCCATTGGTTTTCCGCGGGATGGTAGGGTTTGCCGATGTTGAAGGCATGCGTTGCGCGGATTTCGACCGCGGGCGTTCCAAGAGCTTCAGATCCCAGGTACCCGCCGGGATTGAGGAGGTGGAGGCCGCTCGCGCCAAGCGTCTCAGCCAGCTTCGACGCTTGCGATCCCAGGGAGAATGGGGCGACGATGCGCGCTCCAGGTGCCGCCGCTTTTTCAATATCTTCCGGTGAGAAATGGTCGAAGTGGTCGTGCGTGACAAGAATCAAGCTGCCGTCGTGGGCTGCTGCGGGCATGTCGTAGGGATCGATGTAGACTACGGTTCCATCCGATGCTTGGATTCTCACGCAATCATGCGTGATGAGGCGGATTGCGTGCAGGAGTCCTGCGGGTGCGGTTTCGCGGGTGTTCAGGGACATGGGTGCTCCTTCGGTCTGCGTGCCGTCATGGCGGGATCTTGTCCGGAATTATACGGCAGTCTCCGGTTCCGGGGAGTCCGGTCCGATGGCGTCAGGTTGCGGTTCGGCCACGGTTGGATGCGGTTCGCCGCAACGACCCGCGGCGGCGTATAATCGCCTGGCAGCAGATGGTGCCGTTCCGGATTTTTGAGGCGCAAGGGACCGGGGCGGGGTGAAGGAAGGACGATGCGGCATGGTGGATGAGGCTCCGAGTATGGATGAGATGCCCGTGATGGGGAAGGCCCATCGGTGGGTTGCGTTGTTGGTGCTTCTCTTCGCCCAGTTCGTCCTGTCTTTCGATTTGACCATCCTCAACATCGCATTGCCGGAGCTTTCGGCTGAGATCCGGCCCACGTCCGATCAGCAGCTCTGGATTGTCGATATCTATTCGCTGGTGCTTGCAGGCTGCCTGGTTTCGGCAAGCTCGCTGTCGGACCGCTGGGGACGCAAGCGGATGTTTCTGGCGGGTGCTCTCCTGTTCGCTGTGGCGTCCGCGGGCATCCTGTGGGCTGAGACCCCGGGTGCCGTCATTGCGATCCGCGCCATTCTGGGTCTTTCGGCGGCGCTTGTCATGCCTACTACCATGTCCATGATCAGAAACATCTTCACCATCCCCAAAGAACGCGCGGCCGCCATGGCCGCATGGTCGATCATCGGCGGATTGGGCATGGCCTTGGGCCCCATCATCGGCGGTGCGCTGCTGGAGCTGTTCAGCTGGCATGCGGCGTTTTTGATCAATGTCCCGCTTATGGCGGTGGCGGTGGTTGCGGGATTTTTCGCGCTGCCTGAGATCCGTCTCAAGAATCCCGGCAAATGGGATGTTGCTGCTGCCATCGAATCCTTGGTGGGTATGGCGCTGGTGATGTGGGCGGTCAAGCGCATTGCGGCCGTGCTCCAGATCAGCGCTGTTCCTGTGGCGGCGCTTGTGGTGGGCCTTGTCTGCCTGGTCATGTTCGTGGTGCGCTGTGCGAAGTCCGAATCCCCGTTGCTTGATGTGAGGCTCTTCCGCAACAAGGCGTTTTCTGCGGGCATCATTGCTGCGCTGGGATCCATGTTCGCCGCCGCTGCACTTCTGTTCCTTTTGGCCCAGTGGCTGCAGTTGGTGGATGGGTGCGGCCCCATGGAGTCCGGCGTGAAGCTATTGCCGCTGGCGGTAGGAAGCCTGGTGTCCGGTGCGTTGGCTCCCGCAGCCGCCATGCGCTTCGGCACGCGCAGGGTTTTGGTGACGGGCCTGGGCATTGCAGCGTTCGCCATGCTCATGCTGCTGCCGTTCGGAGGGGATCTGACCTATATCCCGGTTGCCATTGCAAGCGGTCTAGTGGGCGTGGGCTCCGGCGTGCTGGCGGTGGGGTCGTCGGTGATCATGTGCGCAACGCCGCCTGAGAAGGCCTCAAGCGCGGCTGCGTTCGAGGAGATCGCATACGATCTGGGCAATGTGCTGGGCGTGGCCATTTTGGGCAGCGCGGCCTCCATTGTCTACCGCATGGGTTTCGATGTCTCGGCCTTGATGGAAGCCGGCCTTGACGCGGCGTCTGTCGACGCGGCCATGCAGTCGTTCGGGGCATGCACATCCATTGCGGCCGATTCCGGCGTGACGGCTCTTCTGACCCAGGGCATGGCGTCGTTCACGGATTCCATCGTACTGACGAGCGCCATCGGCGGCGTGATCATGATCGTGGTCACCATCGTGGTCTTCAAGCTGGTTCCCAAGCATTTCGATATCACCGAAGACAGCTACGAGTAGGATCCGCGTCTCCTCCCTTCGTCCTGAGTCCTTCCGTACCCTTGAATCCTGATAACGAAATATTGGGAAATGTGACTACCTTGCTCGCTAACATAGCGGAAAAGTGGCATACTATAGGAGGAATCAGTGCGGAAAAATGGATAGGGGAGGGGAAATGGCGCAGCAGGGTCTTAGGTGCGGCAATGGGCGTTTGGCTCGCAAGATTGACGGAGCGCTTCGCCGGTGGAAGGCTGCAGGTCTGCAGGAGTGCCTTATCGTAGAAGGTTCGCGCCAGGTGGGAAAGACCAGCGCCGTGATGGAATTCGGGCGCGAAAGCTACGTGAGCGTCATTGTCATGGACCTGCTTGAGCGACCGGATTTTGCGCGCATCTTCGATGGGCCCCTGGATGCTGAGTCCTTCATCTCCCTCATTTCGCTTTATGTGCCAGGCGCCCATATGGTGCCGGGCAGCACCTTGCTGTTCGTCGATGAGCTCCAGGAGTTCCCCGGCATCCGAGCGGCATTGGGGCGTCTTGCTGCGGATGGGCGCTTCGACATCGTTGCGGCCATGCGTCCCTATCCGGGCGGCTCATCGCAGCAGCCTGGCGAATCCCGCGTGGTTTTGGGTCCGTTGGATTTCGAGGAGTTCCTGTGGTCGCGCGGTTACAGCGCCGAAGCCGTTGAGCAGTTGGGCGGCTACTTCGACCGTCAGCAACCGGTGCCCCCGGCTCTCGATCAGGCCATGATGCGCCTTGTGCGCGAGTACCTGGTTGTGGGCGGCATGCCGGAGGCTGTTTGCGAGTACGCTGAGTCGGGGGACTTTTCCGCCGTGCATGAGGTGCAGCTCAAACTCCATGAGCTCTATATGTCCGACATCGGCGCGGCGGGCAGCGATGTCAGGCAGCGCAAGGCCCGCGCCTGCTATCTTTCGCTTCCGCGACAGCTGGCCAAGGAGAACACGAAGTTCTCCTATGCGGTGGTTGAGCGCGGCGGCCGTGCGCGCAAGTTCGAGGATTCAGCGCTGTGGCTTTCGGAGGCCGGCATAGTCCAGCGCTGTTGCGCGGTATCCATGCCCAGGTTCCCCCTTGCGGCATATGAGGACCCAAGCAGGTTTCGCCTCTATACCGTGGATACCGGCTTGCTCATGGCAATGTATGACTTCAGCATGAAGGCAGCTGTCTTGGATGAAACGCTGGACGGCCCGGTGCTGGGCGGCCTGTATGAGAACCTGGTTGCATGCATGCTCGCACGTCGGGAATTCCCGCTGCGGTATTGGACCTCATCCGACGTGCATTACAGCATCGAATTCGTCGCGGAGGCAGCGGGTTCCGTGATTCCCATTGAGGTGAAGGTGGCCAAGCCGCGCGCGACGGCATCGCTTGACCACGTGCTGCGCAGTTCAGCTGTGCCCATGGGATGCCGTCTGGTGGATTCGGATGCCGTGCGCGTTTCGGGTCGGGCAAGCGTGTCGCGGGATGGAAAGAGAGTGACCTTGCCGTTGTACATGGCGATGTTTCTCTAAAACGCACCGGCTTGTTTCGACGCGGATGCGCTTTCGGCGCCTTCAGTCGATGCGCAGCGTGAAGGCCCGTTGCCCTTCGGGGCAATCCTGCTCAGATTCGACGGGTATGATGCGCCACCGCAGTGTGGCAATCTCTTCGGCCATGCGGCGGTCGTGCGTGACCATCAGCACGGCTCCGGGGAAATCGGCGATCATGCCTTGGAGCGCTGCAATCGAGTCCATATCGAGGTGGTTTGCCGGTTCGTCAAGCACCATCAGCGAGGGGGATTCCAACGTTGCCAAGGCAAGCATGAGCTTTCTCATCTCGCCGGGGCTGACCGGGGACGCTCCAAGAAAGCTTTCCGGTTTCGAATTCAGGCGAGCCACGACGGAAAGCACCTTGCCCCGCTGGCTTCTGTCAAGTTTCTCCAGGCGTGAAAGGGCGTGCGCGCGCTGGGCTTCTGTCGGCTCTTGCGGTATGGAGAGCAGCGGGGTGTCATTGCGAATCTCGCTCAAGATGCTGCGGAGCAACGTGGATTTTCCTGAGCCGTTTCGACCGGTCAATACGATGTGGTCGGTGGGGCTGATGGAGATGTCCGGGATGCTTAGCCGCAGCGTTCCTCTGATGATGGTCTGCGCCGGCAGTTTCGCCAAACATGCCCTCTTCGAAACGCACGCGTCCGCCCAGATGCGGCTTTCGTAGCGCTTTTCCACTTGGATGCGCGCAAGCGCTTTTTCCGCCTTCGCAAGCCGCGTTTCCATGCGCGAACTGAGGCGTCCCGCCACTCCGTCTTTGCCGGTGTAGACGGCCAGGTCTATTTTCGTCCGTGCGTCATGGTCGCGGGGATCGAGGTTTTTCTTGCTGCGTTTCGCAGCGGATTGCGCGGCCTGCTGTCGGCGCCGTTGCGCTTCGCGGCTGATCCGCTCCACCTCATGGCGCGCTTTGGCCTGCTGGGATGCGGCGGTATCTCGCTCGCGGCGTGCCTGGAGAGCCCCTTGCGAATAGCTGCCCTGCCGCATGGTGGCGTGCCCTGCCGACAGGAACAGGCACTGGCTGCAGAGCGCGTCGAGCAGCGCCCGGTCATGGGAGATGAGAATTCCCACGCCGCCCGTTTGGGAAAACGCGTGAAGTGCGCTCTCCAACGCTTCGCGCGTCTCCGAATCGATGTCGTTGGTGGGTTCATCGAGAACAAGGATGTCGGGCCGCCTCCAGAGTGCGCATGCTATCTGGAGGCGGCGGCGCTGCCCGCCTGATAGCTCGGGATAGCACCAGGCCCAGGCGTCATCGATGTCCAACATCCTGCGCGCATGCAGGGCGGTGCGATCGTATGAGCAGGCGAAGTCGAAAAGATCTGCAGGTGCTTCGTCGGTTTCTTGCCGGCAGTATGTGCAGGAGAGGGCGGGATGGACGAAGCCGGAGTCCGGTTTGAGTTCGCCGCATGCGATACGGGCGAGCGTGGTTTTCCCGCTGCCGTTGTCGCCGACCACGCCCGTCCAGCCGGAAGGGAAAACGGCGGTGATGTCCGATACGGCAGGGTTGGCGGTACCGGGGTAGGTGTATGTGACAGAATCGAGATGCAGCAGCATGATGCTCCTTTCAGGAGCCTGCTGCGCCGCAAGGTTCATGGGTTGCAGTATGCGTGGAAGACGCCGATGCGGGACGTCTGGCGCTGTCGTATGATGAGGTGCAAGGGGAATGAAGACGATGCGGCACAGCAAGCATGGTGGGAATCGCCCGATACCGCGCCGGGGGCGGGCATCTTCGGCGAAGCGGGCACAATGTCTTGATGTGGTTTGGGCATCGTTAGTTCTTCATGCACCGGATCCTTTCTCGCGCCGACGCTTGCCAAAGGCCTCGGCTGGTTTGACCGGATGAGTATACCGTGCGAAGCCGGTTGCGTCTATGGAGCGTTTGGGCGGCCGCGTCCGCTTTCGGCGCCCTGTGGCAATCAGGGCTTGATGCGGCTGTATACTTGCTCACGATAAAGATTGGCGAACAGCATTTCGCAATGATGGGGGAAGAGGTGCCCGTGGGCAGCAGGAAAGGGTCGGCGAAGGCGAAGCAACGGGCGGAATTCGCCGCATCGTGGGATGGATCGGGCGGATTCGATGAGTTGTTCGCCGCAGAGGAGAAAAGGCGCGAGCGCGCGGATGAAGAACATGAGGAGGCGTTGCGCCGCAGGGCCTGCGAATCCAAGAACCGCTACCCGGACCGGGCCAGCGCAGAGGAGGCCATCCGCTCGTGCGCTGAGTACGGCAGGCCCGGCCTGCGTTGCTACAAGTGCCGTTATTGCAACGGATGGCATCTGACGTCGAAAGCCGAATAGCGAACCTTGCATGCCGGCGAAGGACCGTTGGGTGCGGCCCTTCGCCAAGAAGAGTCGTAGGCGGCTAGCGGCCCTTCACCATGGAAAGCGAAATCTTTCCCCGGGCACGGTCGATGCCCGTAACCCAGACGGTGACGGTGTCTCCCACGGCAACCACCTCGCTGGGGTGCTTGATGAACCGCTCCGCCATTTTCGAGATATGGACCAGGCCGTCTTGCTTGACGCCTATGTCCACGAACGCGCCGAAGTCCACCACGTTGCGTACGGTTCCGGTCAGCTCCATGCCTTCGGCCAGGTCATCCATGGAGCGTACGGACTTGCTGAATACGGCTTCGGGGGCGTCATCGCGCGGGTCGCGGCCGGGCTTGGCCAGCTCGGCGATGATGTCGCGCAGGGTGGGAACGCCGCAGCCCAGCTCGGCTGCGAGTTCGCCCACCGATCCAACCCGTTCGGCGATATCGGGAATGCCTCCGGCGGCAAGTGCGGATGCCGACACGCCGGCGCGTTCGAGCACGGCCGTTGCCGCAGGATAGCTCTCCGGGTGCACGCTTGTGGCGTCAAGCGGGTTCTTGCCTCCGGTGATGCGCAGGAAGCCCGCGCAGTTCAGATAGGCCTTCGGTCCCAGTTTCGGCACCTTCTTGAGCTGGCGCCGGTCGGTAAACGGGCCGTTCTCCTCGCGGTACGCCACGATGTTGCGTGCAATGGCGGGCGTGATACCGGAAACGTATCCCAGCAGGCTGGCGCTTGCGGTGTTGAGGTCCACGCCCACGGTGTTCACGGCGCGCTCGACCACGCCTGCGAGTGCGCGGGACAGCTCCGTCTGGTCAAGGTCGTGCTGGTATTGGCCTACGCCGATGGACTGGGGTGGAATCTTGACCAGCTCCGCCAGGGGGTCTTGCAGGCGCCGCCCCAGGCTCATGGCTCCGCGCACGGTCACGTCAAGCCCCGGTAGCTCTTCGGAGGCAAGTTGGGATGCGGAATACACCGATGCGCCGGCTTCGTTGACGATGGTGTAGCGAAGCTCCGTGGGGCTTTCGGCAATCAGCTGGGAACCCATCTCTTCGGTCTCACGGCTGCCGGTGCCGTTGCCTATGACCACCGTGTTGGCGTGGTGGCGGCGCACCAGGGCGGCAAGCGTTCGCTTGGCGCCTGCGACGTCGTTGCGTGGCGGGGTGGGGTAGACCACGGTGTGCTCCAAGAGCTTGCCGAATTCGTCAAGGACGGCCACCTTGCAGCCGGTTCTGTATCCGGGGTCCAGCGCCACAACGCGGGCGCCGCGCACCGGGCGCTGCATCAGAAGGCTTTCAGTGTTGCGGGCGAATACGCGCACCGCGTCGTCTTCTGCGCGGATGGACAGCTCGGCGCGCAGCTCCCGCTCAAGCGAAGGGGCTGAAAGGCGCTTGTAGCTGTCGGCGATGGCGGCATCCAGGGCCTCGGCGAACGGTCCGCGCCTGCGCACGATTCGTCCGCCCAAAAGCGCTATGGCCTCATCCGCATCGGTCCTGACGCGCACGCGCAGGCGTCCTTCCTTCTCGCCGCGGTTGATGGCCAGGATGCGGTGGTTGGGGATGCGGCGGGCGGCTTCGGCGAAATCGGCATACGGGTCGGCGTGCGAATCGCTTGCGCCGCCGGTGCTTGCGGATACCTCCTCGTCGATGGCTTCAGAGCAGATCATGGCGGTGGAGCGGGTGAATGAACGCAGCGCGGCGGTGTGTTCGGGGTCGTCGGCTATGGTTTCCGCCACGATATCGCATGCGCCTTGCAGCGCGGCTTCCGCCGTGGCGAAACCGCCTTCGGCATTGATGAATTCCTCCGCGGCTCCAAGCGCGGAGTCTGCGCGGTCATCCTGATGCATGATCAGGTCCGCCAGGGGTTGGAGCCCCGCATCGCGGGCTTTGGATGCGCGCGTGGCGCGTTTTTTCCGGAAGGGTTTGTACAGGTCTTCGACACGCTGCATCATGTCGGCCGCTTCGATCTGCTCGCGCAGCTCGTCGGTGAGTTTGCCTTGGGCGGAGATGATGGCCAGCACTTCGTCTTTGCGCGAGCGCAGGCGGCGCAGGTAATCCAGGCGCTCTTCGAGGGTGCGCAGCGCCACATCGTCCAGACCTCCGGTCGCCTCTTTGCGGTAGCGGGCGATGAACGGGATCGTGGCCCCTTCGTCGATGAGGGCTATGACCGCTTCCACCTGGTCTGCGGTGACGCCCAGTTCACGTGCGATGATGTGTGCTATATCCTGCATGCCGAGCTTCCTTTCATTCATTCCGAACGTAGCATTCTATTGCATGCCGGCGTGCGCGGCGTTTAGAATCTCAGTGATGAATCGCTCTGCGGCACGCGGCCTGTGCCCGCCGCAGTAACCCGCCGCAAAGGAGGCACACCTATGATGGAAGCCGCAGAGATGCGTTATCTGGAATTGCTCGCCTGCTCCTACCCTGAACCCGGACAGGCCGCTGCCGCTGCCGCCGAGCTGGAATGCGCGCTGTCCATGCCCGTGGGCACGGAGCTGTTCGCATCTGACGTGCATGGCGAATACGCTGCGTTCTCGCACGTCCTGCGCAGCGGATGCGGTGCCTTGCGCGCCCAGATTGCCGAAGCGTTCGGTGACGCCATCGATGAGCGGGAATCCGCGGCGCTTTCCGCGTTGATCTGCTATCCCGCAGAGCGCCTGGACCTTGAGGCCGTGCGTCTGGAGGATGAATCCGCGAATGCCGCGGATGCATGGCTTGCGGCAGCTCTTACGCGCGTTGCCGCCGTGGCGCGCGTTGCCGCCCGTGGGCGCATGATGGCCGATGTGCGGTCGGGCATTGCCGATTCCTTCGCCGCCTTGGCCGAAGAGCTCCTTGCCGGAGAAGAGCGCGCCGAGCGTGCTGCCGCTGCTGCCGTCCGCACAGGTTGCGCGGCCGATCTCATCGTTGAGCTCGCCTTGCTCATCCAGCGCCTCAACGTGGCGTTCCTGCATCTGGTGGGCGACGTCTATGACCGCGGACCTGCCCCGCATCTGATCATGGATGAGCTTATGGAGCACCATTCGGTCGATATCCAGTGGGGCAACCACGATATCGTGTGGATGGGTGCGGCTCTTGGCCAGCGCGGTTGCATTGCGCATGTGGTGCGCAATTGCGCGCGCTATGGCAACCTGTCCATCCTGGAGGATGCTTACGGCATCAATCTGCGCCCCTTGGCCGCTTTCGCCCAGCAGGCTTACGCCGATGACCCGTGCGTCGCTTTCGGTCTGAAGGGCAATCCCGGGCTTTCCCCCGAAGAGACGGAGCTCAATATCAAGATCCAGAAGGCCATGGCCATTCTGCAGTTCAAGGTTGAGGCCCAGCTCATCGACCAGAATCCCGGGTTCGGCCTTGAGGACCGCAAGCTTTTGCACCGCATCGATTGGGAGGCGGGCACGGTGCAGGTGGACGGCGTGACCTATCCCCTCAAGGATACGGTGTTCCCCACGGTCGATCCGTGCGATCCGTACCGTCTCACGCCGCAGGAAGAGTCCGTCATGGCTCAGCTTGAGCAGGCGTTTTCCGGTTGCGCGAAACTGCAGGAGCACATGCGTTTCCTGCTGGATTCGGGAAGCTTGTATGCCGTCAGCGGCAACACCTTGATGTTCCACGCGTGCGTGCCTTTGACCGAAGAGGGCAATCTGCTTGAGACCGATATCTACGGTGAGCGTCTGGCGGGCCGCGCTCTGTTCGATGCCTGCGATGGGTACGTGCGCGCCGCCTTCGACGACCCCGATCCCGAGATGCGCCGTCGCGGCCGCGACCTGCTGTGGTATCTGTGGCTGGGACAGGGGTCGCCCTTGTTCGCCAAGAGCAAGATGGCAACCTTCGAGCTGTATCTGATCGAAGATAAGGCTGCACGCAAAGAGGTGAAGAACCCGTTTTACTCGCTGCTTTCCGACGATGCCGTGATCGATCGCATCTTCGAGGACTTCGGCATGGATCCGGCGGCTTCCCGTATTGTGTGCGGGCATGTGCCCGTGAAGGTCAAAGATGGCGAAGATCCCGTGAAATGCGGCGGACGCGTGGTGATCGTGGACGGCGGCTTCTCGTCCGCCTACCAGAAGACCACCGGCGTTGCAGGATTCACGCTGGTTTCGCATGCGGAGGGCGTGGATCTGGCCGTGCATCAGCCGCTTGAGTCCCGTGAGGCTGCCATAGCTGGCGCCGATATCCGTTCGGAGATGCGCCCCGTGGAGCGTTTCGATACGGTGCGCACTGCAGCCGAAACCGATGACGGTATTGATGCTGCCCGATTTGCGTCCGATTTGGAACGCCTGGCCGATCTGCTTGACTAATGTTTCGGGGGGGCGTACGCCTCGTTTTGCTGATAAAGGGTTAGCTGGTTATCAGGCCGAGAAGTTCGGTTCGCCCCTCCTCGATCGAGGCTATGATCTCTGCTTTGTAGGATTCGCGGTTCAGCGCTTCGTCGGCTTTCAGGAGCAGGTAGTCGGTTGCTACGGTTATGCCGATGCCTGCCGCCACGCCTGCTGCTGTGCCGGCACCGGGCGTTATGACGGTTCCGATTGCAGATGTTGCCGCCTTGACGATGCCGCTGCGCGTAAGTGCTGAAGCGAGCTTCTTCGTCATCTGTTCGAATGCCTCCGACGTCACGATTTTCCCAGCGGCCCTTTTCGCGAGGATGCCGCTCGCCACGCCTGCACCGACGCTGACCACCGTTCGCTCGCGGAATTCAAGAAGCTGCTGGGTCGGTTGCGGCGGGGTTAGCAGGTCCGCGCTGGCAATGCTCCTGCTTTCAGTGACCAGCCAGCCGGGTATGCCCGTTATCTCGTGCTCGCTCAGGCCCATCTCGAATTCTGCGCGAATCGCCTCTGCCTGGGATGCGAAATCGTTCAAAAGCGCATCGAGTTTCGAAGTGTCCACCCCTTCGCTCAGGCGTTGCTCCAGCTGCTTCGCCATTCCCTCTTCGAGGGTTCCCGTGAACAAGCCGGCCAGTCGTTCGTAGTCGGCGGTGAGGCTGTAGTACCAGTCCAAGTAGCTGTCTACGTTGGCAATCTGCTGGTCGCACATTTCATTCACGATTGCAGTGAGCTGTTCGCGTGCGTCTGCGGTAAGTGCGTCGTAGCGTGCCAGAGCCTCCTCTTCGAGAGCCTGGATGGCGGCGGGATCGTAGTATTTCCCGTCGATCGTGACTGCCATGAAGTCAACCTGATCGCGTACGAACTGTTCGACGCGGGTGTATGGTTCGGATTGCGTGACCTGCTCAAGGTTCTTGTCGACGGCGGGGAATGCCGCGATGAGAATCAAGGGCAGGATGACTGCGGTTGCCGCATATCTGCGCACGATGCGCTTCGGTTGCGGCGGGATTTCGGACTGATTTGATGTCTCCTTGAGGGTTTCGCCCGTCTCAATCGGCCTGAAGATGCGCAAGAGCTCGTCGTGCTTGATGGAGATCGCCGAAATCAGGCCTGTGTATGCCAGGAAGGCCATTGCTGTGAGCATGATTTTGATGACCACATAGAGCCATTCGGATGTTTCAGCTATGTGTCCTAGGGCGAATGCCGTCATTCCGTCAACCAATGCGGTTAATTTGCCGAGTTCGGAAATCACGGCCGAGGGGGATGAGTCGAAGACGCCTACCGAGTCAGCCACCGCCTGCGCAGCGGAATCCGGAGCGTCGAATCCGCCTGCGATCAGCAATGCGGGTATGTAGATGACGATGAGCATGAGGAATAAGACGAGGGTGTTTGCCTTGATTTTGCCCACCGTGAGGTAGGTGTCAGCAAACTCGCGGTGGGCAATTTTCTCGCTGATGATTGTTGCGGGGATGAAGAGGAGCGGGCCGCAGGCAATGACCAACCATTCAACGGCTCCCCATTTGACCATTGAGAGGAACAGTATCCCTACGCCGACGGCGGCCAATACAAAAGAGACTATAAGGGCAAGGATGCGGCCCTGATTGAACCTTGAGGTGCAACCGCCTGCGCGGAGAGCAGATTGTTTGTGCGTGCGTTTGATGACGGCGCAGTAGGCGAGCCGCACGGCTGCGAACACGCTTGCAATAGCCCATATCACTGCAATCAGGATGGGTGGCATGGATGGTACGAAGCGTGTGATGGCGAACAGGGCGAGCGTGAGCAGCGCAGAATAGGCGACGCTGCGAATTCTCCAGTCATCCCAGAGCTGAGCGGCCTTTTTTGCAAGGCGTTTCGCGGTATCAAGCTTCTTGTCCTCCAGGCTCTCATCGGTGGAGACGCAAGGGGAGTCAATGCTGGAATCGATGCGTTCTTCAGGTTCGGATGCCATGTATCCTCCGGACATACGTTGCAGTTTCAGGGTGATTGGGTTGCATTGTAGAGCAATACGAAGGAAACCCGCACGTGGCGGGTTTCCTGAATGGATTGCATTTGAAGTGCGCGTTGCGCTTATTCTGCTGCGTTTTCGGCTTCGTAGGGCTTGAGGTCTTTGACGCTCTTGCCGATGGTCTTCTTGAGAACCAGCAGCGTTCCGATGGTCAGCGCGGCGCCGATGGGCAGGCAGATCCAAGCGTTCTGCACGAAGCCGGCGATTACGAACATCACGAACGAGATGACAGCCATGGTGATGACGTAGGGCAGCTGCGTGGACACATGGTTGACGTGCAGCATGTTCGCTCCGGCCGAGGACATGACCGTCGTGTCGGAGATGGGCGAGCAGTGGTCGCCGGCTACAGCGCCTGCCAGGCATGCGGAGATGCCGATGATCAGCAGGGTGGGGTCGTTGGCGAAGATGGGCATCACGATGGGAATCAGGATGCCGAAGGTGCCCCAGCTGGTGCCGGTGGAGAAGCCCAGGAACACGGCGACCAGGAAGATCACGGCGGGCAGCAGGTTGAACAGGCCAGGTGCGGCGCCTTCCATCAGGCCGGCTACGAACACGTCGGCGCCCAGAAGGCCGGTCATGTTCTTCAGGGTCACGGCGAAGGTCAGAACCAAGATGGCGGGAACCATGGCGTTGAAGCCGGTGACGAAGCATTCGGAAGCCGTCTTGAGCGTGAGAACACGGCGGGCGATCAAGTAGATGAAGGTGAACACGACTGCGATCAGGGAGCCCCAGGGAAGAGCCGTGAAGGCGTCGGTGTTGGCGAATGCGTTGATGATGTCGCCATCGGCGTCGCCGCCGAAGAAACCGCCCACATAGAGCATTGCACCGATGCAGCACGCGATCAGCACGATGATGGGAAGCAGCATGTCCCACAGGCTTGCCTTGGCGTTGGTGACAACCTCATCGTTGCCGAGCGAACCGAGGTTGCCGTCGCGGTATGCTTCGATCTCCGCTTTTGCCATGGGGCCGTAATCGAAGTTCAGGAAGATGAGTCCAGCCACGAATACGATCATGAGCAGGGAATAGAAGTTGAACGGGATGGCGTTGATGAACAGTTCGATGCCGTTGACGCCAAGGTCCTGCGCCACGCCGGAGACCGCAGCAGCCCAGGAGGAAACCGGGGCGATCATGCAGATGGGAGCGGCGGTGGCGTCGATGATGAATGCCAGCTTAGCACGAGAGACGTTCTTGCTGTCAGTGAGCGGACGCATGACGGAGCCGACGGTCAGGCAGTTGAAGTAGTCATCGACGAAAATCAGGATGCCCAGAATGAACGAGGCAATCTGCACGCCGACGCGGGACTTCACATGCTTTCCGGCCCAGCGGCCGAATGCAGCGGCGCCGCCTGCGGTATTGACCAAGGCGACCAGGATGCCCAAGACAACCAGGAAGATGAAGATACCGGCATTGTCTGCGGCTGCGGGTACGAAGCCCTCGGTGACCATGGTGTCCAGGGTGGTTACGGGATTGAAGCCCGCCACGAGCAGCGCACCCAAGGTGATGCCCACGAACAGAGATACGTACACCTCTTTGGTGATGAGGGCCAAGACGATGGCCATGAGTGCCGGAGCAAGCGCCCAAGCAGTGTTGACGAATTCCACGTCCATTCCTTTCTGCGTCAAGCTAAGGACATGGTTGGGTGTCAACAGATGGAGCGTGAAGTTGGCTCTCGACCATGGCAGCTCTCCGCATTTCGCGACAGTGCGCAACGTATTCCGCTGCGCCCCAGGGTCATGCAAGCCGGGGAGCTTGCCGCCCTTCGGCACCCGCCCCATTCGCCCCGCGCCTCCCCGGCGCTCTGTGGGGTTACTGATATAGGGTGCACCTCTACCTAGCCGCGTATGGTAGCAGAAAAAACCAAAGGGTGGATGCGGGATGCGAAATAACCTGCCCTGATACCGCGAAAGGTGTTCATTCGCACTTGAACGCACTGAAAAATATGCAAAGAAGTTAAGTTTTATGCGTTTTGCGGTATCTGGTCGAAGATTATAGTCGTGTGTCTTGCAATGTCGTTTCAGCTTCAACGGCGCTGTTTGCAGTCGAAATGGGGTGTGGTGTCAGAGCTGCTGGCGAGCGCGGCGTCCACGATGTTCATCAGCTGCTGCTGCGAGTTGACGTACATTTTCTGATAGATATGCATGATATGGGTGCGAGAGGTCCCATCGGAAATGACCAATGCGTTGGCGATGAATCTTGCATTGCGCCCCTTCGCGAGGAGTTCTAGCACTTCGCGTTCTCTTGGTGTGAGGTTGTATCGTTTTGCAATGATGTCGCATGCGTTCCGAAACGGATCGCAGTTTGGTTCGGTTGATTGAGTTGGGCTTTGAGAAGAATCCTGTGCGCTCCTGATTGAGCTGGCGATGCTCAGCGTGATTACAGTTGCAAGAGCTATTACGGTGACGGTCATTCCCACTGGGATATCGGTATATTGGGGCGATACGGAAATGGAAAGGTTACCGATGAGCCATCCGACTCTGAGCGAAAGATATGTGACGCACACTCGGTAGAGGCCCGTTCTCTCTTCGGCGAATGCCCGCGACACGATCCATACGAAGAGATGGAGAATTAGAAAGCTTGTTTCCAGCAGTGCCGTGTAGATTGCGAACAGGGAGTCTGCCAACAAAAGCGAAAGATACATTGCAGCCAATACCAGTGGAAGAGCAATGGAGCGAAGGGCGCTGAGCAGCGTATAATCTTTGAGCCATCTGAGGAGAAGCGTCAGTGCTATTCCAGTAAGCAAGCCTCCCGCGCCTGACATTGCCTGCACAGCAAGCGATCCTTGTCCTCCGTCTTGGAGCTTCATGCCTTGGGAATGAAGGACGATCTGCAGAACCGAATAGGCCACAAACAATAGGCAGTATTCCGGAAATGTGCTGCCTTTCACGAAGGACCCGCCCCAGGCTGCTTCTGCTGCGATGTCTTCTTGCTCCGATTGGGTTTTTTGTCTCTGTCTCCGTTTTACACCCACAATCAGCATTGAGGCCGCAAGACCGGGGAGGGTCAGGATGGCGGCATAGCCCACAGGAGAAGGTAGCGCCGTGACGGCGATTTGGATGAATCCTGCAATCATGGTTGCGTAGGCGAACGCGAGAAGGGATTTTCTGATTTCGATTCCGAAGAAAAAAACCGCATAGATGATGAAGACGATGAATTCGGTTTGCGAGGCTATTCCCGCCAGAGAGAGGATGGTTTGCGGCACGGGCAGCCATTGCGAGGTTGTCCTCAAGGCTACGGCGGAGGTCTGCATTATGGCCAATGCGATGATAAGCGCCTGGCATTGGGTGAGTTTTGCGGGATAGGATTCGTATCGGCGGACGATTAGGAGGAGTGCGATTGTAAGGAACACGAAGATGCCGACGAACTCTCCTATTGGGCGGACGTCGAATTGCCAAAGGGCGGTATAGCGTTCCGTTTCAGCTGCAGCGAGGCAGAACCCCAATCCTATCGTGACAACGGGAAACCAATTCGGATATTGCGAGGCACGTTCGATGCGCGACATTGCGTCTCATCTCTCTTCGGCGGGATGCCGAAATCCTTGGCGCAACTATGGTTGCGGCAAATGATAAGCTGCACAATCTTATATCAAAAGGGGAATCAGACGCAGAATCTGATTCTCTCCTTTCATTGACCCATGACCCTGTATGTGCACTCTGATCGGGGAATTGGATTTTCGATTGGTTCTCTGCCGGGGGGATGCGATTCGGTCGAAAAATGAAAGGAGCATGAAGATGGATCGAAGGGGATTTTTGATTGGCGCCGCAATGGCGGGAGCTGCTGGCGTGGGGCTTTTGGCGGGATGCAGCCCCAAGACTGAATCTGTTTCAGGGGATAGCGGTGATTCGTCTCCCAAACTGAAAGAGGCGACGAAAACCATTGAAGCGGATGTGGTTGTTGCTGGTCTTGGTGCTGCGGGGTTGTTGGCTGCATGGGGTGCCGCAAAAGCAGGGGTTAAGGTGGTGGCCGTCGATTCGGCTTCATCGATGACGGGAACCACGAACGTGCGTACATCGGCACCTTTCTGCGTAGGGTCAAAGCTTCAGGCCGCATCGCCCGAGCCCCTTACTATCGAAGAGTTCATGAATCATTTGAATAGCGGCACGAATTACCAGTCGAATCAGCGTGCTTTGCGCAATATCATCGAAGCGACAGGCAGGGCGGTGGATGTATTCATCGATGCCGGTTTGCCTTTCAATGTAGATTTCGCTGCCACAAACAAAGAGACTGCGATGATGTCACGAGGTGGTCATCTGTACGGGGTTGCCGGAGATGAACGTGCGGAATACTTTACTGCAATTGCGAATGAGGCTGGTATTGAATGCCTGTTCGGAACAACCGCAGAAGCGTTGTTGTTTGCGGATGATGGGTCTGTTGCCGGCATACAATGCGTGAGCGGAAGCGATGTGATTGACATCAAGGCGGGTGCGATCGTTTTGGCTACGGGAGGTTTTTTGGGCAATCCCGAAAAGGTGGCCGAGCACTTTGCCGGTGCGAGCATTGTATGTATGGGCAATGAGCTCAATACGGGAGCGGGTATTGACATGGCGGTGTCTGCCGGCGGGCAGATGGGAAAGTGCTTCAGCATATCCATGAACGAATACGGTGGAGCCAACACGAAGGCATCCCCTATGTATTCATTCCGCCCAACATCTGGAACGAATGAGGCGATGCGTCTTCCTGTGTTCGGTGGGCTGATGGTGAACAAGCAGGGCGATCGTTTCGTCAACGAGGGTGTCATGTGCGAAAAGACCATGTTCTGTTGTGAGCCGCTGATTCGGGATTCTTATCATTACGCCATATGCGATGAGGCGTTCATGGAGCGCTGGGAGACAGAACCTCTGCCGAATTACCTAGGTGACGAGCGCATGAAGGGCATGTTCAAGGATGTCTATGCTTCCGATGTGCGTGAGCAATTCGAGAAAGCCGTCGAAGAAGGTTGGGCGTTCAAGGCGGATACCCTTGAGGAGTTGGCGGATCATTTCGGTCTGACGAACCTTGAGGAGACCGTTTCGGCGTATAACGAGATGTGCGATGCAGGGGCCGACAGCCAGTTCTTTAAGGATGCTAAGTATATGGCCGCTCTTACGAAAGCCCCGTACTATGCGGTTGAGTCGATGCCTGCGGGATGGCTGACTCTCGGCGGTGTGAAATGCGACGAAAACTGCCAGGTGCTTACTGCGGATAACAGCCCCATAAAGGGTTTGTTCGTTGCGGGTGCCGATGCGGATTTGTTCACATCGCCATATTATGCTCCCGGCAGCGCGAATGGGTTCGCCATTGGGTCAGGGCTTATTGCGGGTGAAGCCGCAGCAAAAGCTGCAAAATAGATTGTTTCGAATGCCCCTCCAAAGCGCCGGCCGATGGGCCGGCGCATTTTGACGCGATGCACCCGGTGGGGGATGAAGCTACGGGGCGTCAAACTCTAAATTGCTTGATGATGCGGCATTGAAGGCGGGACTCGTGCTCTGTCGCTCAGTGCGTCCTACAGGCTTTCGGTGCGGTACGTGCTGTAGCCCTCGTAGCTGTAGCTCGCGTCGATACCCTTCATGTAGACCTGACGGTCGTCGACTTTGTCGGTGAGCGCATTCTTGAGAACTACTCTTGTCTCCGTGTCCCGCATGGGGCTGCGTTCCATAGCGAAGAGGTAATCCTCCTTATCGACAAGGCTCCAATCAACAATGAGCCCGAGCTCCTTCTTCAGGATGACATCGAGCCAGATACGCGCCGCGCGGCCGTTTTCTTCTCTGAGCGGATGGGCTACATTCATTTCGATGGAATCGGTTATGCCTGATCTGTTCTCCAAGGCCATGAGTCTGCCTTTTCAATACCGCAGAATTACCGTTTGTATGCAAATGTGGCTATAATGCTGTAAATATCAATACAAGGAGGTGGCCATTATGCCTGAGACTGCTACTTTGAACGTGAGGATGGATGCGGATACGAAACGCGAGTTTACGGCAATTTGCGAGGAGCTCGGTATATCGGCGTCTTCGCTGATGAATGTTTTCGCTCGCATGGTCGTTCGTAATCAGGAGGTGCCATTCCCTCTTTCCGTAAGGACGCATGCTGGCGATCTATCCCGGTATCGCAGGATTTTTCCCCAGAGTGAAGAAGAGGTCTTCGAGGCGATTGATGCTGGTGCAAAAGTCCCCTTGGACCAGTGTTACTCCGCTGCGCAGGGGGAGGCGTTTGTCAGGGAGCGTTTGGGATGGTAGATGAAGAGGAGCTCTACGATGTTGTCTGGACTCCTTTATTTGCCGAAGAGGTGCGACAGGCAGCGGATTATATCCAGAATCATTTGATGATGCCTTTGGCGGCGCGGGATTTTCTTGACGGGGTCATGGAGGCTCTTGAAAACAGGCGACGCACGCCGACTGCGGCCATTCGAAAAATATCTCCTTCCGGAACGGAGTTTTACGTTGCCCATAACAAGCAGTGGGCTATCTACTACCTCATCGAAGGCAGAACGATCAAAGCGGTTTCCCTGAAGCATCGACTGCAGCGCTGACGTTGGCATAGAGGCCTTCGAGGCGAGGATGCTCTTCCGCAGGAAGGGTTTTGCGAATGGGCTGGATGTGCGATGACGTTGCTACGCGCAGTTAGCAGTCAGTTTTTATTAACATAGGGGCCAATCCTTGTCAGGATACGCAATTATCATAGAGGAGCATGGATGGCAAACGCCGACAAGCCGAATCCGTGGCCAGGGGGATACTGCTATCTGTTTCCCAATATAGTATGAAATGGGGGGATTGATGGGCAATGTTCGAGAATGGATGACGATGGGGGTTCACGCCGGTTTCGTCAGGCGGCTGTTTGCCGTCGCGGCACTGCTGACATTGCTGGTTTTTGTGGTGCTGATGGGCATGTTGACGGGTTGCGCGTTTGCGGGCTCGGACAATCCAGCGGATGAAGGTGAGCCTGCTGAAAGCCCGCTTGCCGGCGAGCCTTCTGCGGATGCGGGCGAAAACGATGACAGCTCCGATGCTGATGCCGATCATGGCCGCGATACCGCCTCTCCGCTCACCGCCGCCGACCTTGCCGCCATGGACCCGGATGAGCAGATCGAAGTGTGGGTGCTCGATCGGGTGCGCGAAACGGCTGGAGCGGGGTCTTCGCCAGATGCTGTGGTGACAACCTATGAATACGACTCTTCGGGTCGGGCGCTATGGTCTCAGGAGGTGGCCGAAGGCAACGTGGGCGACCGCAATCTGAGCCGGTGCACCTATGAATACGACGACCAGGGGCGGCTTGCGGTCGTGAACATGGCATACGAGCAGTACGACTGGCATGTAGGTCGGGTGCTGACGTTTGAATATGATGATTCGGGACGCTGCGTCTCCTATGTCAACGAAATAACATCCCAAGGAACAGGCAAGCACGTGGCGGAATATTCCTACGGTGAAGATGGGGGCATCTCGTCGGCAGTGCTCAGCAGCTATGCGACACCCGTTTCCGAACCGAATGTCTACGAGCTTACCTGGGTGCGTGATCCGGATGGGACGATTGAGCGTGTGGTGTCCGAAACCGCTGGAGGACCCGGCGTTGCACTCGATGCCGCGATGTCGTACCCGGAAGGCGGCCTGTATGTCTATCGCAGTGCGTACGGATCCGTTACCGAGCTGCGCTTCGATGCAGCCGGACGGTTGGAAAGCGAAACCGTGCGTGATGATGGGTTTGTGCGCTATTGCCGCGAGTACACCTACAAGCCCATAACCGTTGCCGTGTCTGACTTCGCCCCATCCGTTGTGAGCAATCCCACCGGGTTTGATTATTCCTGTCTGCCCCAGCTGGACGATGCCCAGATAACGGCGGCGTTGCAGCCTGCCAGGTAGCGGCTGAGGCACCTCGCGTCAGACGGCCCCTGTTCAGCTGCGGCGGGTCCGACGCCTTTCGCGTCCAAATACAATGCGCAGGTTGTTCCTTTTCCCGACACAGGTTTGCGCCTGTCCGCGGGGCGTACAAAACAGCGGTTCTGTTTGTTGTCCGCTCTCGTTTCGGTTGCCACAATCGTGCTAGCAGGGCCGTACGCCATGCGTGCGGCTGGGAAACGAAAGCAGAGAGGGAGAGGAATCATGAGGGGAGACACTGAACGCATATCGGGCAAGTCCGGCATTTCCCGCCGAGCATTTCTCGAAGGAAGCGCAATTGCCGCCGGCATGGCTGCGCTTGCAGGCGCCGGCTTGGTCGGCTGCTCATCAGGCGACGGTGCGGGCAACGCTTCGGGCGGTTCTGCAGCGGTAAGCGCCGATGGAGCGAAGTACGAGGTCTATGATGCCGACATCGCGGTCATCGGCGGCGGCCTTGCAGGTCTGCAGGCTGCATACGAAGCCTATGCGAAAGGCAAGAGCGTCATCCTGATCGAGAAGTCCCAATTCGGCTTCGGCGGTGCTGCCGGCTACAACTGGGATCAGTTCATCAACTTCACCCGCGACGACCTGCCGTGGGATGAATCCGGCGACTTCGTCTTGAACGAGCTTACGGACAAGAAGATCGCGAAGGCCACCTATGAGGGCCTCAACCACGAAGAGCGCAATCTGCTGCTGCGCTACTCCCGTATGGGTGGCAACATGTACCATCGCGACGAGCAGGGCAATATCATGCCGCTGTTCGACATTCCGGTCCTCTACGGCATCTACCGCGGATTCCCGGGCCACTTGGCAGACCATGTGGGTGCAACCGGGCTTAAGGTGCTTGACAACACCATGGCCACCGATGTCATGGTCCAGGACGGCGTATGCACGGGCGTCATGGGTCTGCATGTGCCCACCGGCACCTTCCGCGTGGTTCGCGCGAAGGCAACCGTTTGCTGCACAGGTGCGAGCTGCTGGATGTACGGCTGGAACACCGCTGCTCCCCAGTCCATCAACTCTCCCGACAACACCGGCGATATCGATGCTGCGGCATTCCGTCACGGCTGCCAGCTGGAGGCATCCGAGTTCGTCCAGTGCGACCTGATCAACATCGAGCCCAAGGGCATTGCCGCATCCTTCGTCTCCGGTATCGGCGCCGACTCCGGATGCTGCGAATTCATCTGCGACAAGGACGGCAACTACTTCTTCAAGGGCATGGATTACACCACCCTGAACAAGATCACGTTCACGCAGACCATCGCGAAGAACATCGCCGAAGGCCACGGCACCGAAAACGGCGGCGTATACGTTGACTTCTCCACCCCTGAGGCATTCTCCCGCATCGGCGAGACCTACATCCGCAACATCGAGCTGTGGAAGCAGGTTTTCGGCATCGATATCGAAGGCACCAAGCTGGAATGCGGCCTGGAAGCGTATGAGCACGGCGGAAACCCCGTCACCGACGACAAGCTCATGGCCGTCTCCCTACCTGGCCTGTTCCACGCCCGCGGCGGCGGCTACTGCGGATCGCAGGGCGGCAGCTCCGTCAACATCGCTCCCCGCAACGGCATCTATGCAACGCGCATGGCCGCTGACTACGCTGAGACGGTCGAAATGCCCGTGCTCGATGACTCCGTGATCACCGCTGAGTACAACCGCCTTCATGAGATGCTTGGCCGCACCGGCGGCAAGCGTCCCCAGGAAGTGCGTCTGGCCATCCAGCGTGCAGCCTATGAGGCCCTTCAGCCCGCCCGTTCCGCCGAGAAGATGCAAGCCGGCATCGATGAGCTGATCCGCATCCGCAAGGAAGACATGCCCAACATGTCCCCTGCGGACAAGTCCATGGTCTACAACACCGACTGGAAGTGCGCCATCGAGAACTACAACCTGCTGGATATCTCCGAGGCAAGCGCGAAGGCGGCTCTGTTCAGGGAAGAGACCCGCGGCCATATGTACCGCTCCGATTTCCCCGAGCAGGACGACGTCAACTGGCTGTGCAACGTGCGCGAGTCCTACAACGATGGTGACATCACCTGCGAGAAGTCCGCGGTCGTCGAGATCGATTCCTAACGGCCGGCGTAGCGAAGGAGCATTCCCATGAAGGTTTCAATTCAGAAATACGATCCCTCCGTCGACGCGGCGCCGTATGAGAAGGAATACGAAGTCGCGTATCACGAGAATATGACCGTGCTCGAGGCCCTGCATGCCATCAACAACGAGCAGGATCCCGTGGTGTTCGATTTCAGCTGCCGGGGCCGTACGTGCGGCCCCTGCGCCATGGCCCTCAACGGCGAGCCGTGCCTGGCATGCGTCACGCTGGTGAGCGAAGATGGCAAGAATGAGATCGGCCCGCTTCCCGGTTTCCCTGTCGTGCGTGACCTTATCGTCGACAAGACGTCCATGCACAAGCGCATCGCCGATACCATGGTGCGCAAGCGCGCTTTCGAGCTCGAGCTCGATGAGGTCCTGGCTCCCGTCGACCCCGAGATCTACAAGAAGGTCGACCCGTTGGAGCATTGCGCCCGTTGCGGCGTGTGCGTTTCGGCGTGCCCTGTCGTCCAGATGATGGGCCAGAAGGAATACATCGGCCCTGCCGGCATGCTTGCCGTGGGCCTGCGCTTCTACGATCCTTTCGACCAGGCCGATCGTGTGGTCGAGGCGGTGCAGAACGGCTTGTGGAAATGCACGCAGTGCGGCACATGCGATGAAGTCTGCAAGGCCCTCGAAATCGACCACCAGTCGATTTGGCGCGATCTGCGTGCGGCAGCCGAGGAGCGCGGACTGGTGAAGAAGTCCTAAGCGCCGGCACACGCGATACGATACAGCCCTCCTAGGCGGCTGGAGCCGAACGGCTCCAGCCGCCGCCTATGGGCCGGCACCGCATGATGCCGGCCCATAGGCGGTGCTTGGCTGAATCTGCGTTAATGGAATATGCTATGGAGGTGCAGTTCGTCAGGTGGCCGATGCGCCGATGTCTTGATGGCCATTGTTCTAGGAGGGGGAAATGATGGACATGGGGATTGACGATAGCCGTCTTGCCGAGATATTCGGGGAAGAGGGCGTTTCGGTGAAGCTTAAGATCATGCACGCCGTGGACCGCTCGCTCGATCAGGTTACGGTTTCAAAGGTCTGCGAACGTGCGGGCGTATCCCGCCAGGTGTTCTACAGGCATTTCGAGAGCAAATACAGCCTTCATTGGTGGTGGCCCATGCATTGCCACCGATTCTACCTTGCCGAGGTGGGCCGCACTCTGGATTGGGAGACCGGATATAGGCATCACGTGTGGCTTCTGTCCCTGGAAAGGGATTTCTTCAAGACGGCCACGCAATACACGTTGGGAACGCCCTGTCTCAACAGCATCATGCCCCATGTGCGCACTGTGACCATCATGGAAACCTTGCGCGACTACCGCGGAATGGAGGTCGATGAGGATCTCATGTTCTGCATCGATAGCTGGGTGAAGACCGAAACGGAAGTTCTGACCGAATGGTATCGGACGGGAACCGTTCCCGAACCCGCCGAGGCGGCGCGGATGCTCGTGAGCATCATGCCTGTCCGCCTGAGGGCGGCCATGGAGCCGGTGCGCTAACCCGGCGGTAAGGCTCAAGCTTCTGAGCAGGATTATCTCAAAATAGAATAATTGGCTCCGGAGGATGCGGGGCCGGCCCTGTCTGGATCTGTTCGACCGATGGTAGAATTCTCCGCGCCGTGCCGAGAGGGCGCGGTGGTCCCGCTTGCCGACGTGCTCCCGTATCTCGTCGGCTCATTCGGCGGGTCGAAGTTGCTCTATGTTTGAGAAGAGGGGGAACATGGACGCATTGTCTATGAGCAGGCGCAAGTTTGTGGGAGCTTCCGCAATCGCCGCGTCTGCCGCCGCTTTGGCGACGGTCGGCTGCACTCCGGGTTCGTCGGTCGAGGAGAAGCCTGAGGATGCATCGGCCGATCCTGAAGAGGGCGGTACTTGGGTTTCCGCTGCATGCTGGCATAACTGCGGCGGTCGTTGCATGAACAAGGTCATGGTCAAGGACGGCGTCGTCATCCGTCAGAAGACCGACGACACCCATGAGGATTCGTTCGATTATCCGCAGCAGCGCGGCTGCGTGCGCGGCAAGGCCCAGCAGCAGCAGTGCTTCGGCGCTGACCGAATCCTGCATCCGCTCAAGCGCAAGGGCTGGCAGCCCGGCGGCGGCGAGAACTCCAACGGCCAGATGCGCGGTGTGGACGAGTGGGAAGTCATCTCCTGGGATGAGGCCATCTCGCTGTCCTGCCAGGAAATCAAGCGCATCTATGACGAGCTTGGTCCGACCGGCTTCTACAGCAAGTCTCCCAACAAGGCCGTCAACCTGATGACCGGCTGCGTGACCGGCTGGGACACCACCTCCCACGGCACCTACACGCTGGGCTCGTCCATGATCGGCTTGAATCCGCTCGACCTCGGCGCTGAGAACGACCGTTTCGACATGAAGAACGCCGACGTCGTTGTCATGTGGTCTTCCAACCCCACGTGGTCCGCAGCAGGCTTCCCGGTCAATATCTGGATGAATGCCCGCGACAACGGCACCCGTTTCGTTTCGATCGACCCGTTGTACAACGCTTCCGCCCAGATGCTCGATGCTGAATGGCTGCCTGTCCGCAACGGCACCGACATGGCGCTGATGCTGGCTGTCGCCTACGAGATGCTGCGCCTTGATTCCGAAGAGGGCGACATCATCGATTGGGACTTCCTGAATCGCTGCACCGTCGGCTTCGATGCCGACCATATGCCCGCGGACGCTGCTTTGGATGAGAACCTGAAGGACTACATCCTCGGCAAGTACGATGGAACCCCCAAGACCCCCGAATGGGCTGAGCCCATCTGCGGCGTGCCTGCATCCCAGATGACCGAACTTGCCCGCACCCTTGGCAAGAACAATAAGGTCATGCTGCTGCACAACTACGGTTTCGTCCGTTGCCACGGCACCGAGATGATCCCTCAGATGTTCATGGCCCTCGGTGCCATGGGCGGCCACATGGGCAAGTCCGGACACGCCACCTCCGGCGCTTACCACGCACCTGCGGGCAACGGCGGTCCTGCTCTGGTCAAGGCCGGCGGCGCTGCAACCCCGAAGGTTGCCAGCCCCATCACCACGGGTGTGCGCCAGCCGCAGCTCTATGACATCATCATCAACGGCGGCGGCAAGTTCCTGGACGTGTCCAACGGCTACGCCAAGTTCTATGAGCCCATCCCCACTGAGCTGGGTGCCATCAAGTGCATCTACCATACGACGGATGCGACGCTTCAGACTTCGCACCATCAGAAGGCCGGCATCGAGGCTCATCGTGCGGTCGATTTCGTCCTGACCTACGCCCAGTTCATGACCACGAACGCCCAGTATTCCGACATCATCCTCCCCGTTACTACGGAGTGGGAGACCGTCGGCGGCTTCGGCGGCAACGCCAACAGGGAATTCCTGCCCCTGTACAGCCAGGTCACCGAGCCCATCGGCGAGGCAAAGACCGACCAGGAGATTCAAAAGCTCCTGCTCGAGGGCTACGGCATCGATCCCAATCTGGCATTCGACACCTCTGAAAAGCAGCAGTTCTTCGAGAAGATCGCCACGTCCACGTATCTGGGCGAAAGCGGAGAGATGGAGCCCTTGGTCACCATCACCGAAGAGGATATCGCTGAGTGGGGCGTCAACGGCCAGCCCCAGCAGGGCGTTGTGGGCATGAAGGAATTCATCGACAACGGCGGATACCAGTATCGCCGTGCGGATGGCGACGAGCACAGCAAGCATATCGCCTATGCTGCATTCGTGGCCGATCCTGAGGCCAACCCCCTGGGCAGCAACTCCGGCAAGCTGGAAATCTACTGCCAGGCGCGCTATGACCTGATGAAGTCTTTCGAATACGACAACATCGACGCTTACAAGCCCTATCCCACCTACGTCGTTCCCGTGGTCGGCTACGAGACCACGTTCGAGGGCAAGGATATCAACGGCAAGAAGGGCGAGTACCCCTATCTGATGTACAACCCGCACTATCTGCGTCGTTCGCATTCCGTCTTCGATAACTGCCCGTGGCTGCGTGAGACCTGGGGCAATCCGGTTTTCCTGAACCGTGAAGACGCTGCAGCCGAAGGCATCGCCGAGGGCGACACCGTGCTGATTACCACCCCGTGGGGCCAGTCTCTGCGCAAGGCCGCTCTGATGGACGTCCTGCGTCCCGGTGTTGTCGGCGTTCCCCATGGTGCATGGGTCGACGTTGACGAAGAGACGGGCATCGACCGTGCGGGCTCTGACAACTACCTGCTCGGCAACGAATGCGACGGCATGGGTGTCACCGGTTACAACAACAAGGTTTGCCGTATCGAGAAGTACAGCGGCGCTGCGCTTGAAGATGACTGGACGCTTCCCATGCGCACTCCCGAAGTTGCAACCAAGTAAGTGATTGAAAGAGGCGATAGACCATGTCCGTTGGATTCTATATTGATATGACGCGCTGCACCGGGTGCCGCGCGTGCCAGGTTGCGTGCAAGGATAAGAACCGCCTTGATGTGGGTACCGTGTACCGCAACGCCCATAGCTTCTCCGTCGGGTCCTTCCCGAACGTCAAGGGCTATGCCTTCTCCGCATCGTGCAATCACTGCGAGATGCCCGCCTGCATGGCAGCATGCTCGGCAGGCGCCATCGACAAGGCCGAAGACGGTGCCGTCATCATCGACCAGTCGAAGTGCACGGGCTGCAAGGCTTGCCTCGAGGCTTGCCCTTATGCCATCCCCCAGTTCCTTGAGGAGAAGGGTGTTGCCGGCAAGTGCGATTCCTGCCAGATGATCCGCTCCAAGGGCGGTCAGCCCGCATGTGTGGCCGGGTGCCCCAACCGTGCTTTGGACTTCGGTGAGATCGAAGAGCTCAAGGCGAAATACGGTGATGCCCTGGTGAGCGACATCGCCATCCTGCCCGGCTCTGAGACCACCAAGCCCAACCTCCTCATCAAGGCGAAAGATGCCGCCATGGAAGAGGGCTTTGTGGAGATCGCCTGGTAAAGAAACCAGTGCGTCTATGACGCATGGCTGAAAGCGGAACCCGAACGCTGATTGCCGGCTTCGGGTTCCCTCTGTTTTTCCAATCGCAGTACTATCGAAAGGGCCGCTGTGACGGAAGAGATGTTGAATCGCCTTGCATGCAGGGCATACATGTATGAATTGTTCCATGTTGTCTTCGGCGCTGTGCCCGACCAGGATGTTCTGGCGCGGCTTCGCAGCGATGAGACAGCCCAGGTTTTGGACTACTATGCCGATGCCCAGTCAGACCGCGGCTGTTCGCAGGCTTTCGAATCCTGTCGCGCGCTGTTCGAGCAGCCTGCCGGGCCGGATTGCGTCGAAGATTGCGCAGAGGTGCTCAAGTCCAGCTTCACGAGGCTGTTCATGGTTCCCGGTGCGGAATATGTCCATCCCTGGGAATCGCCCTATGTCGGCAAAGAGGTCACCATTTTCCAGGAAAGCACGCTCGACGTCCGCAGGCGCTATGCCGCCTTCGGCTTTCAGGTGGAGGGCATCCGTCACTTCCCTGACGACCACATAGCCACCATGATGCATTTCCTGGGCGCTCTGTCTTCGAATGCTTTCCAGGCATATTCCGAAGGCGATGAAGGGCGCGTGCGGGAAATCATGACGGCTCAGGCTGATTTCCTGGACAGCCATTTGACGTATTGGCGCCCAAGGTTCCTCGAAGCGCTTGATCAGCGCGACCTTTTGGGATTCTATGTCGGATGCGCGAAGGCCATGGATGTCTTCTTGACCGAGGATCGCGAATTCCTCAAAGGCTATCTGAGGTAGATGCAAAGGGGCTTGAGCTTGTCTCAGGCCCCTTTCATTTCAAGCATCGCGCATACGGCGCCGAATATCTCGGATAGGGCATTGCGGGCGGGGCAATCGATGTCGGCGATGCTTTTGCCGGCATTGGCTGCTTTAGATGCGCTTTTGTCGTAGGGGATCATGCCTGCAAAAGCGATATTCTCCTCTTCGCACCACGAACGGATGGCGAAGGCGTTTTCGGGGCTTGCGTCCCATTTGTTGCCGCAGACGGCAATGTCCGTTCGGAAAGTGCGTGCCGTGCGGACCAGCCGTTCCAGGTCGCTTCTGCCGGAGCGGCTCGGTTCGGCTACGACAAGTACCAGATCGACGCCGTTCATGGAGGCTATGACCGGACACCCTATCCCAGGAGAGCCGTCTATGATGGCCAGGTCGGTTGCGGGAGCTGCCGCTTCCATGGCGTTCTTCACCTCGGTGACAAGCTTGCCGGAGTTGCCGCGCCCCATTTTCAGCGTTGCAGTGGAGAAGACACCGTTTTCACCGGTGAAAAGCTCTCGCGTTCCGGCAATGTCGGGCTGCAGCGAGATGGCGCCTGCGGGGCATGCGCGGGCGCATACGCCGCACCCTTCGCATGCATACTCGTTGATGCGGCACCGTCCATCTTCCATCTTCGCCGCCTCGAAACGGCAAAGCCGGGCGCATTCGCCGCAGCCTGTGCATGCATCTGCGTCGGCAACGGCTTTTTCCGAACCCATGAACGCTTCGGACGTCGATTTGGCTGCCTGTCCCATGACAAGGTGCAGATTGGGTGCATCCACGTCGCAATCCGCCACGGCGCGGGCTTGCGCGAATCGGACGAAAGCAGCGGCCGTGGTTGTCTTGCCGGTACCCCCTTTGCCGCTTAGGATCAGCAGCTTCTTCATGCCGTCACCCCCTGGTTTTCGGCATCTGTCGCATTCTCGCCAGCCGCTTCCCCGATGCGTTTCAGGATGCTGCGGAACAGATGCCGCATCTGCTCGCTTGATTCGGATGCGATATGGCCGTCGGCGATTTCGGCAGCTGTATTTGCGTCATAGGGGATGCGCGCCAGGATCTCCAGGTTGTTCTCGGCGCAATAGGCCTCCAGCGGTTCGAACGGTGCATCCTGCTTGTTTATGATGACGCCGCATTTCCTGCCGAACAGGTGGGCCAGTTCATGGACCATCTTGAAATTATGGAAGCCGAACGCGGTGGGCTCGGCCACAAGAATGCAATAGTCGGCGTCCATTGCGCTCTCCATTACGGAGCATGCGCTGCCGGGCGGGCAGTCGATGATAGTGGTGCCTTCGGCTTGATCCAGCGCGGCTTTGATGACGGGCATTCCCGATGCTTCGCCGGCATCGAGCACTCCCGTGACGGCGCGCACGATTCCGCATTCGCCTATCCCGCGCACGCCTGTCTCCACCGTTCCGATGCGTTTCGGGGCTTCGCTCACGGCTTCGGCGGGGCAGACCATCGAACAGCCTCCGCAGCTGTGGCACATCTCGGGGAGCAGGAGGGGCTTGTCCTTGATATATACCAGAGCATGGAACCTGCAGAATCTCACGCACTCACGGCATCCCGTACAGGATTCAGCATCGAATCGGGGGAGCAGCGAGCAGACCTCGCGGGTCTGGATGTCTTGGGGCTTCAAGAACAGGCGGCCGTTGGGCTCCTCGACGTCGCAGTCGATATAGGTGGCCGTTCCTGCCGCCGCCGCGGCTGCTACGGCAAGATTGACGGAGACGAAGGTCTTGCCGGCTCCGCCTTTGCCGCTCAAGCAGGCAATTTTCAGGGTGTGCTGAGTCATGGCGCGCTGCGATTCCCTGGAACGATCGGCTAGCCGAGCTGCAGGCCGCCGAAGAAGACGACGGTCTCTTTGAGCGTCCCGGCTTCGAAGGCCGCCAATTCGTCTGCTGCCGTTTTGCCGGCGGAGTCGAAGACGGTCACACCTGCGGCTTTGAGGATTTCGCCGGCGTTCGATCCGCAGCGTACGGCCACGACGTCGGTCACGCCGTTGTCCAGCAAGAACTGTGCAGCCTGCGGACCGGCGCCGCTGGCTGCATCCGCTGCGGGGTTCGCTACGATTTCGTCGCCGTTTTCAGAGTGGAACAGGTAGAACGGCGCGCGAGCCATCATCGAGCAGACATCGGTCTTATTGTCTTGCAGGGGGATTGCGACTTTCATGGGGTTCTCCTTTACGGTGTCGGCTGTTTCGGAAGCGGATGGTGAAGGCGCTGCCATGGCACGATGGCGCCGGCAGCCTCCGCATCTGCAGTGCGTTTCGGTTCCGCTGCACAATTCGTAGTCTCCGCCTTCGATGATGAGGGGAAGTCCCTCCACCAAAGATTCAGCGAGCTTCTTTCGGGCTGAGGCGTAGACGGCTTGGGCCGTTGTGCGGGCGATGCGCATGAATGCGCTGCATTCCTCCTGCGAGAAGCCCTCTTTGTCGATGAGGCGGATGGTCTCGTATTCATCCACGGTGAGCACTACAGAATGCGCAGCGTCGGTTCTGCCATCTGCCGAGAAAGCGTTCGCAGCGTCGTTGGCGGGGTTGGCGTCGGCCGCTGCGACCGGGATGAACCTGCAGGTTGCGGGCATCTGGCAGACTTTGCGGCATTTTCTGGGCCTTGGCATGGTTCACCTTCCGGAGCGGATATGTCTTCGTTCGTTTCCACTATCGGCTTGTTAATGGCATATGTCAAGAAAGATTGCGGCATATGTCAGAAAGCAGTGCAAGAGAAAACTGGCGGACATGTTTTGCTCCTCGAATTGTGCGCCTTGGAATCGTGTGCAAGGCGAGTCCTTGAAACGGGACGTGATGCGGCAATCGAGGTCTGCTGGACGTCGGAAAGGCTCGGGATGTCCTCTCTTGCAGTGCAAAGTGGGCACCGATTAAGAGACTGTACATCACGATGTACTCTTGCGGACGTGATGCGGGTTAGGGTGGGTAATGAAGCGCTTGCGGATTGGGTGCTTCGTACGTTTCCTATATCAATGAAGGGATTATCATGCCAGGTGTTCAGTTCACGTCTCGACGTTCGTTCGTGGTTTTTGCGGGCTCAGTCGCCTTGGCGGGGCTGGTGGGGTGCAGCTCCAACGATGGGGAAGAAACCGTACCCTCCGAATCGGATCAAAGTGGTATCACGGTTCTTCCTGAGGCGGAAGATCCCAAACCTGCGGAAATCATCGAATCTGGATACAGTGTTTCCGAAGGCGGGTTCATCCATTACGGGATCATTTGGAAAAACCCCAACAGTGAGAATGCAATTGAGTTTCCGACGCTGCTCATTACGGGCAAGGCGGAGGACGGGTCCATTGTCTTTTCCGACGAGCAGGTGATGGGGACAATTTTGCCTGGAGAAGAACAGTGCTTCGGTACTCAGGCCGGGAACGGTACGGTGCCCGCTACGGTTGAATTCGCCGTTTCTCCCGGCAGAGCCACATACCGGAAGACGGATGAAAAACCCCGGCAGTGCTTCGAATTCTCCAATGGCAGCGAAGTTGTCGGTGATTTCAATGTTTCGTATACAGGCGAAATGACCTCTAACGTCGATTTGGGTGATATCAGGCAGGTGTGGGTGACCGTGCTCATCCGCGATGCTGAAGGGAAGATATGCTACGCGGAAAACACGTTTGTCGATGTTCCTGCGGTTGGCCAGAGCATGCCGTTCGAGGTCAGCATATTTGGAGATATCCCAGAACACGCATCGTTCGAATTTTTCGGGCTCCCGTGGTTCTGATGGATGCCGCCGGCGGGTGGAGGCCTCATCGTCCGACGCCCGCCGATTACCTGTCAAGCATGTGTCATCGCATGCACATTGCCGTACCGCATCGATTATTACCAAGCATCTGCAGATCGGTGAGGGCGGGTCGGGGGACATGCTTCGCTGCCCTGGGGGAGGGGACAACGTGTTCGGTAAGTCGAAAGAGCGTTTCGGAAGCGGTTTGTTCGTGGGAGCGGGGGATGCCTCTGCTTTGGTCGTGAATGGTGCAGCGCAGGTGGAGGGCTTCGGGGCGCATGATGGTACCTACGACCGTCTGGATGGTGTCGCAGTGGGACCGAACGGGGTTGTGTCCGCCGCAGGTTTCGATGGAGTGCAGGCCGTGGTTGGACCGGACGGCGTCTATACCGTTTCGGACCATGGACCGTACTCGGTTGTCACCGGCCCTGATGGGGTCCATACCGTCTATCACGATGGATCGGGCGGCGGGCTCATCGTCTGAGCGGGACCGCCCTTCTGCGTCTTTGCACCGTCGTGTTATTTCTCGAATGTGACGGAGAGGCAGTATGCGTAGTCGTTTTCGATGGGCGGCGTGCCCTGGTCGTAATCTTCGACGCTTCCGGTGCGTAATTCATCCTGGTCGCAGATGAATGCGACAACGCTTTGCTGCTCGCCGTAGGTGATGGGGGTTTCATCGCTCAGCCCCACAAGGGATCTGCCGAATCCCGTTTCCTGCGCGGCGTCTTCAAGGATGGGGATGCTGCCTCGTGCTTTCGAGCCACCGCCAGCGGCTATCACGTGGATTTTCCGGGTATCGTAATCGGGTATGAACGCGATGACGCCCTGTTTGGGCGATTCGATACCTTCGAATCCGAGTTCCATCGGCGATGATGCGACCGCTTTGCCTGAGCGGTACTCGGTTACGGTAAGCGTCAGTGCGAGGAATGGATCCGTTGCCGCAAAACGAAGGAGATACGCTCCGTCGGGACCGGCAAGAAGGTCGGCGGTTTGGGCTTCGGCGCTGAGCGGATCTGCGGGAGCGATGTGGTTTTGCGGACGGTTGACGTACGCGAATGCGCATACTGCGGCAAGTGCCACGAGGAGAAGCGCTGCGCCCAGTGCGGTGACGGCCATTCTCAGGATGCGCTGTTTGTCGCGACTGTCTTCGCTTACTTGCATGAGCGTTTCATCGGCGCGGCGGGGCAGTGCTTCGGCGGCGATGTCTTCGCCCGCCAGGAATTCATTGATGCTGATGCCCAGGATTTCGCAAAGGTCCTGGTATACGGACACATCGGGAAGGCATACGTCCCGTTCCCATTTGGATACGGACTTGTCGCTCATATTGAGCCGCGCGGCCACTTGCCGCTGCGTAAGTCCGAGGGCCTTGCGTTTCTCGGCCATGTAGCGGCCGATTTTCTTCAGGTCCATGCTCATCCTTTCGTCTTGGCCCGATGGGTGAACCCTAGCGGATTGCGACCGGAAATGGCACCCCTTGAAGGTAGAATCGCGCCAATCCAAGGAAATGCGGCGGTATCGGCTTGTTCTCGATGTCGCGATTGGGATTTTGAGGCTGGGTTTGAATAATCCAAATGGTTCGAATGGGGCGAATGGTTCAAGTGGCCGAAATTGCGCCAAATATCAAGTTCTTCGGGAATCGGGCAGCGATTTCCAGAGCAATCTTTCCTGTGGACTGTTGCGCTGGCTCGCTTATGTGCAAGTGGCCTGGTGAAATGAATTATCTGCGCTCGGGCTATGAAATGCGGTTTCCCGAAACACTTCTGATTCGGTGCATTTTCCCGAGATTTGCGTGCGCTGCGTTTTGAATTGATGGCCAGGTACCCAAGGCCGCCCCGGCATGGAAAAAGCCCGCCTGTACGCAGAAAGCCCGCCATGGCGGCGGGCTTTCTGCGTGCGTCTCTCCGGCGAACGGGCGCCAGGATGACGGTTGTCGGTCCTGCGTCTTCGAGGCTCATCGGCCGCGGCGTGTCGAACCGAAGGGAAGGGCGCGACTCGTTACTCAAACTCGATGGTGCCACAGGGTTTCGGCGTGAGGTCGTAGAGCACGCGGCAGATGCCGGGTACCTCGGAAGCGATGCGGTCACCGATCTTCTTGAGAACCGCCCAATCGATTTCGGGCACTTCGGCGGTCATCGCATCCACGGTGTTGACTGCGCGGATGAAGGCCGGCCACTCGTAGAGGCGCTTGCCGTCCTTGACGCCGGTCACGCGGAAATCGGGAACGCTGACGAAGAACTGCCACACCTCTTTGGTGAGGCCGGCCAGGTCGAACTCTTCGCGCAGGATGGCGTCTGCCTCGCGCAGGGCTTCCAGGCGATCACGGGTGATGGCGCCCAGGCAGCGGACACCCAGGCCGGGGCCGGGGAAGGGCTGACGGTCAACCATGGAATCGGGCAGACCCAGCTCGCGGCCGATCACGCGGACTTCGTCCTTGTACAGCAGGCGGACGGGCTCGCACAGCTCGAACTGCAGGTCGTCGGGCAGGCCGCCCACGTTGTGATGAGCTTTGACGCCGTCGGACTCCAGGATGTCGGGATAGATGGTTCCCTGAGCCAGGAAGCTGACTTCATCGCCGACCTTGCGTGCTTCCTCTTCGAAGACGCGGATGAATTCGGCGCCGATGATCTTGCGCTTGGCTTCGGGCTCCTCAACGCCGTCGAGCAGCTCCAGGAAGCGGTCGGTGGCGTCGACATACACCAGGTTGGCGTCCAGCTGGTTGCGGAACACGTCTACGACCTGCTCGGATTCGCCCTTGCGCATGAGGCCGTGGTTCACGTGCACGCAGATGAGCTGCTTTCCGATGGCCTTGATCAGCAGCGCGGCAACGACCGACGAGTCAACGCCGCCGGAAAGCGCCAGCAAGACCTTGCCGTCGCCCACCTGGGCGCGGATTGCTTCCACCTGCTCGTCGATGAATGCCTGTGCGAGTTCAGGCGTGGTGATGCGCTCCATGTCTTCGGGACGCTTGTTGGGATCCATTGACGGTCCTCCTTCTTTCGTGCGGATGGTCCGATGTGCCCTGATGTGCCGGCCGCAGCTCAGCGCTCGGGGTGAATTTGCAGATAGGGGCGATTATACCGAAAGCCCTGCACGGGTGCGTGCAGGGCTTGTTTCAGGTGCGCGATATGACGTTCGATTCCATAACTTGGGCGCTCTTCGGGCACGGTCGTGGCGGTGCGCAGAGTCTGGCATCCGACGCGCCGCCTTATTCCGGCATGGGATGCATCACTTCGTGTAGAGAGCGCGGCGCATCAGCGCAGCGAACGTGTCGACCAGGGCCGGGTTGCGCAGCGACATCATGATGGACCCCCATGCAAGCGAGCAGAGCTGCTCACGGGTCATATCGGGGCCGAAGGCCTCGTGGTTGATGGCTCCGTCCGCCTCAAGAACCGTCAGCATTCCGTTTTGGATGTGCTGGAAGTACGCCTGCTCAAGCTCCGTGCCCGCCTGCAGACTGCGTTTGTCTATCGAGGCAAGCTGGACCAGCCAGTTCTCTTCGAATTCGGCGAACACATCGCGCAGGCTGCGCGCAATGCGGACATAGAACTCCAGGAAGGTTTCTCCCGGATGGGCGCGCATGATGTCTGCGGGAACCGCTTGCATCCAGAACTTCGCCACGACATCGGCTATGAGCATGCCTTTGGTGGGGTAGTAGTTGTAGATGGACCCCACGGAGACATTGCATCGCTCGGCCGCACTGCGGATGTTGAGCGCTGCAAGCCCTTCGGTTGTGGCAAGATCGAACGCTGCGTCGAGGATCTGCTGTTTGGTGATGGTTGCTGCACGGCTCATGCTTGCTCCCTTTCCGGAGTGGACGGCATTCCGTTGCCAGATAGCTTTTCGCTTTCGGGCGCATCCAGTTTTCGGATGCATGCGGGCAGGTACATGACAATTCCCACCAAGGCGCAGAATATGCCATCGGCTGCAAAGAACCAGGCGACGCCGGTAACGTCGGCAATGGCGCCGCCGATTGCGATGCCCAAGGGGCTGGTCAGCGACATGGCCGCAGTGATGAAGCCCAATACGCGCCCCATGGTATCTTCGGGTATGTGACGCTGTACCAACGTGATCATGGGGCTGTTGAACAGCGCGCCGGAGAATCCCATGATGGCGCAAAGTATTGCGAAGATGACGAATGCCGAAGGTGGCAGCATGCCCGCCGCAGCCACCGTGACTCCGAATGCTGCAATGGATGCGGCTATGAGCAGGGCAAGCTTTTTGCCTCCGCCCCAGATCATGAGCAAGATGGAACCGACAAGCATTCCTGCAGCGTACAGTGCCTCAGCCACGGCAGCCATGTAGCCGTCGCCTCCGAAGTGGTCGAAGGTCATGAGCGGGTAGAGCGCGCCCATGGGGCCGAACGCCACGGTTGCCAGAAGCGTGAACCCGATGAGCGCTGCAAGCCCGCGATGGCGCCCAAGTGCGGTCACGCCTTGCTTCATATCGGTGAGCACGTGGGATTTTTCGCCTGCCCTCTCAACGGAGGGAATCTTCACGCACGCAAGCGCGCCTACAGCCGCCAGTGCGCCGAAGAAATCAATGAACAAGACGGAGTGGAACCCGAAAACGGTATAGAGGAAGATGCCGATAGCGGGCGTGATGATGCCTGCGGAGCTAACCAGGATCATATCCAGCGTGTTGATGCGGAGCAGGTGCTTTTCGGGTACCAGCATGGGCATGGCCGCCATCATGGCCGGACTGTGGAACGCCTGGCATGCGGCGCGCACGGCAACCATGGCAACGATGGCGAAAAGGGAAGCCTGTCCGAACAAGACGAGTGCGCCCAGTACGAGCGATGCGATGCCGCAGGCAAGGTCGGAGAGCATGATGACCGCCTTGCGGTTGAAGCGGTCTGCGATCACGCCTCCGAAGGGAGCTAAGAGGGCCATGGGCAGATAGGCGCAGATGCTCATGGCGGACAGGGCAAGGGCGCTTCCGGTTGTCTCCGTTACGTACCAGACGGCCGCGAAGCTGGCGGCGTAGCTGGTCAGGATGGAAAAGGCCTGGCCCGCCCACACCACGGCGATGGTGGCCAGCCAATGGCGGGGGAGCGGACGGCCCGATGCGCTCAGCGCGGCAGAGGATTCGCCGGCTCCGCTCTGGTCTGCAGCATGGCCGGAGCGGCCGGATGTGTCATGGGTTTCGTGCATCGTGTTCCTTGATTGTGCGGTTTGCGTTGAACAGGTGCATTCTACACGTATTTGCAGGCGCGGCCCCTGTCAACGTTAGGGGATGGAGCCTGTGGAGGAAGTGTGGTGAAAGGTTTTTCTCCGTTGCAATCAGAACGTCCGGGCACTAATCTGAACAACGTTCAGTGAACAACGTTCAGAAAAGAGGAGGGCGCGGGCTGAAGCAGGTCCGCGAAACCAAGGAAAGAGGATGACCAATGAGTTTTGAACTGATTCTTGCTACGAGCGCCATCACCCTGGCACTTGTCTTCTACACCATCGGTGTTTTCGGCGAACGCGCCAAAGGCCAGCTGTCCCTTGCACATCTGCTGTTCTTCTGGGGAGGCCTGGTGTGCGATACCACGGGCACGATGATCATGACGAACATCGCGCAGACCAGCGGTGCCACCGGCTTCGGCATCCATGCCATCTCCGGCATGTTGGCCATCATCTTGATGCTGATCCATGCCGGTTGGGCAACCTGGACCTTCGTGCGCGGCAACGAGAAGCAGCGCGTCGCCTTCCACCGCTTCAGCACTATCGTGTGGTTGGTTTGGCTGGTTCCCTACGTCATCGGTCTGCTGGTGGGCATCCCTGCGATTCACCTGATGAATGTGTGCGCCGTGGGCACCAGCGTGATCATCGTGGGCATCCTGGCATTCTTCCTGCTTCGCTCCGATGCGAAGAAGGCCCATCGCAGCTAACCTGCAGGCGGATGTTTCGGGCCGTGCTGCCTGAGGCGTAGATCCAGGCAATTCGATAATCCGGACCCTTTCCCTTATAGCCGGATTTTGCAACCGGGAGCGGCAAGCAAGGCTGCTCCCGGTTTGCGTTGTGCCCAGAATGCGTGAAATGCGGTTACAGGGGCTTGTTCTGGTAGAGCCCGGCGTCGGTGAATCCTAGGTTGCGGTAATAGCCCCGGGTGCCGATGGCGCTGATGACGTTGATGGATGCGAAACCTTCGGCGCGTGCAATGTCGCATGCGCGTTCGACGAGTTTGCGGCCCAGGCCCATATGCTGGGCCGCGGGCGCCGATCCCTGGGTGGTGTCGCCGTGCACGAGCGATGCCACTTTGCCGTAGACGTGGACTTCTCGGATCATAGCCTGCCCCGGCTGCACGGGCAGGGTCTGGCCTTGGGCGGCAGCGCGGGCGGATAGCTCTGCCACGGCTTGGGGATGGGGAAGCGAGAGCCGGCAGAACCCGGCGATATGGCCGTCCGGCGTGACCCATTGCAGAAAGAACTCCCTGCTCACCGACGTTTCGTAGGGAACGGTTTGCAGGGTGAGGCCGTTCGTGTCAACGGTTGCCGTGCTGATCTCGCGGAAGCGGATTTCGCGGACTTCGCCCTCTTTCCCCTCATTGCGGATGGCGTCTTCAACCATCTGGCGCAGGTTGGTCTTCTTGTTGCCGGCCATGATGTCGCACGCCGAGATGTCGCGGATCATACGGGAGATGCGCATGTAGGGTGGTGTGGCAAGCGTGTCGCGCACCAGGAGGTCTATCAGCTCCTGCTCTCCGTAGGGCTGCCAGCTGCCGTCGTTGAAATGCGTCACCAGGTCGGTTCCATCGACAAGCGCGCAGGGGTAGAGCTTCACTTCGTCAGGGAGGAACCGTTTGTCGCTGACAAGATGCGCGTAATCCGTCAGGTCGCTTTCGGGTGTGGCTCCCAGCAGATTGGCCATGAAATGGGCGTGGATTTTGAAGCCGAAGATGCGCAGCAAGGCAAAGGAGCGTGCGATGGCGTCCGTGTCGATCCTCCTGCGGTTGGCTTGCAGGATGGCGGGATCGAGGCTCTGGATGCCCATCTGGATTTTGGTGCATCCCAGACGCCGCAGAAGCGTGAGGCTTTCCGCATCCATGGTATCCGGGCGGGTTTCCACGACAAGTCCGACAACGCGATGCGCAGCGGATTCGTTGGCGGCATGTTCGCGCAAAAGCTCGGATTCGGTTGCCGTCTGCTTTTCTGCTGCGCGCTGCCAACAGGGATTGTCGGCGTACAGGGTCTGGACTGCCTGGTTGTACGTGAGCTGGCCGGAATTCACAAGCTCTTGCGCGTCTGCGGTCTGCCGGGCAAGCTCTTGCGCGTCAGAGGTTATGCCCAGGTCCTTGTAGAGGGCACGCCGGGCGCGAACGGAGGCTTCGGCCTTCTCGGGATCGGAGGCTTCATTGAGGGCTCGGAACAGTTCGGCCGCATACCACTTCTGATAGCCTTCGGGGTAATCGCTCCAGGTTCCGCCTAACACGATGAGCTCCACCTTGTCGGTGGCGTGCCCCATCTGAATGAGCGCCCTGAGACGCGATGCCACCTGCAGATACGGGTCGAAGAAGTTGCGTTCGGCGCGCTGGCAGGCCGGTTCGTCAGCCAGATAGCTTTTCGGCATGCGCACATCGTTGGGGCAGTACAAACAGTTGCTGGAGCAGCGCTGCGGTTTGGTGATGACGGTGATGGTGGCCACGCCGGATGCGGTTCGGCGCGGTTTCATGCGCAGGACCGTGAACAGGCGGGCTTCCAGCGCATCGTCGATGCCCCATCTGCGCCAGCGGGCGGGGTCTTCGGCCTTGACCTTCATGTAGAAGGGCAGGATCTTCTTTTTTGAGTACCGCCGGTTCGCGGGTTTGGGCATGCCTGCGGGCGTGGAGTCGGAGGCGCGGCGGTTGTGTTCGGCGATGATGGCCATCAAGGCTTTTTCGTCGAAGGGCCGTTCGGGGCTTTCGGCACGCAGAGCGTTCATTATGTCTGTAAGCAATTGTTTCATGGGCAGGCATTGTACCATCGCGGGATGGCGCGGCGCTTCTCAGGGTACAATGGCGAAACCGTTTGCCGCGGCAGGTGTGCGGGAAGGGTGCAGGATGCGAAGGAGGACTGCGTGGATGTGGCTTTTGCGCGCAAGCTGTGCGCACTGAACAGCGGATTCTACCGCATGCAGGCGAAGTCGTTTTCAGGAACGCGCCACGCGGCGTGGCCGGGATGGAGGCGCTGCATGGATGAGGTGACGGCTGCAGGGTGCTTGAGCGGACCCGATGGCGTCATCGTGGATGTGGCATGCGGCAATCTTCGCTTCGAGCAGTTCGCCGCCCAGACGCTGCCCCATTGCAGGCTTGTGTGCCATGCCGTGGATGACTGCGACGAGCTGGCGCTGGATCAGGGGATTTTGCACGATGGGGCGCCTGAGGTGCGCTTCTGCCATCTGGATGTGGTGGGTGCGCTGCTTGATGGTGCGCTTGACCTGCGAGGATGCTGTGGCTTCACGCAAGGGGCGTCCGAAGGGCATGGGGCCGACCTGGCTGTGGCGTTCGGGTTTGCGCACCATATCCCCGGTGCGGGCAACCGTACGCGGTTTTTGGATGCCCTGATGGATACGGTTCGCCCTGGAGGGTTCGCGGCGGTTTCCCTGTGGTGTTTCATGCGGGATGAGGGTCTGGCGCAGCGCGCTCGGGCCACCCATACCCAGGCGTGCGGCGAGCTTGGTTTCGACCCGGCGGCTTTCGAAGCGGAGGATTATCTACTAGGATGGAACAACGCACCGGGTGCATGGCGGTACTGCCACAGCTTCGACGATGCGGAGATCGAGGGTCTGGCGGCATCGGTTGCCACGCGTGCGCGGCTTGCGGCTCGCTTTGCGGCAGATGGCCGGACGGGTGATTTGAACGAGTACCTGGTTTTCCAGGTTCGCTAGGCGGCCGCGCGGTTTCGGGTGGTCTGAAGGGGAGGGCCGGGCTCGGCCCGAAGGCAAGGAGGAGCCATGAGCAAGATAGTCAATGAGCCGAAGTGCAAGTTTCCTTTGTTCGTGAAGGTACGCGAGCAGCTGGAGCACCGCGCCCTGTGGTTGTATCTGCTGGTGAGTGAAGCGGAGAAGAAGGGCCTTGCTGCCGATGACTTCGCCCCCGCCGCCATCAAACGCTGCGGTTTGTACCAGGGATCGGAGATTGTGGCGGCCAGCGGGACGAAAAGCCTCAAGGGGCTGAAGAAGCAGCTGTTCACGAAGGCTGCGCAGATTGTCTTCGAGATGAAGATCGTGGAATGCACCGATGACAAGCTGTCGATCGATTTCCATTACTGTCCGTTGGTGAAGGCATGGCAGAAGCAGGGTTGTTCGGATGAGGAGATTGCCCACCTGTGCGATATAGCCATGTGCGGCGACCGCGGAATCGGCGAGGCGCACGGCGTTGACTTGGAGCTTCCCAAAACCATTGCCCGCGGCGATGATTGCTGTGCCATCCGCTACGTGCGTCGCAGCTCGCAAGAAGGCGAAAAGGCCGCGGAATAGCCGGCCGCACACCTGCCTATCGCGAAGAAGGGCCCCTGCAGGGGCCCTTCGTGCTGTTCGGGACGATGTTGTGCGCCGTGCGGGCGGCGGTGTCAGTCGCGGGTGAGCTTGCGATGGATGCGATGCGGCTTGGCGGCTTCGGCGCCCAGGCGCTCGACGCGGTTTTTCTGGTAGGACTCGAAGTTTCCTTCGAACCAGTGCCATGCGCCGGGGTTTTCGTCGGTGCCCTCCCACGCCAGGATGTGCGTGGCGATGCGGTCCAGGAACATGCGGTCGTGGCTGGTCACGACAACGCAGCCGGGGAACTCCAGCAGGGCCTCCTCCAGGCTTGACAGTGTTTCGGTGTCAAGGTCGTTGGTGGGCTCGTCGAGCAGCAGCAGGTTTCCGCCCTGCTTGAGGGTCAACGCGAGGTTGAGGCGGTTTCGCTCGCCGCCGGAAAGCACGCCTGCGGGTTTCTGCTGGTCAGAGCCTTTGAAGCCGAAGCTGGCAACGTATGCGCGGCTGGGGACTTCGGTTTCGCCCACCTGCATGTAGTCCAGGCCGTCGGAGACCACTTCCCACAGTTTCTTGTCGGGATCGATGCCGGCGCGGTTCTGGTCGACGTAGGAGATTTTGACCGAGTCGCCGATCTCGAGCGTGCCGGAGTCAACGGTCTCCTGACCGACGAGCATCTTGAACAGGGTGGTTTTGCCGACGCCGTTCGGGCCGATGACGCCCACGATGCCGCCTTGGGGCAATGAGAAGGACAGGTCGTCGATCAGCACGCGGTCGCCGAATGCCTTGTGCAGATGCTCGGCGACGATGACCTTCTGGCCCAGGCGCGGGCCCACGGGGATCTGGATGTCGGTGAAGTCGAGCTTCTTGGCCGCGCGGGCTTCGGCTTCCATCTGCTCGAAGCGCTCGATGCGGGCCTTGCTTTTCGCCTGGCGGGCCTTGGGGGAACTGCGCACCCATTCAAGCTCGCGGCTCATGCGCTTGGCGAGCTTCGCCTGCTGCTGGCCTTGGGCGGCGATGCGCGCCGCTTTGGTTTCCAGGTAGGTGGAGTAGTTGCCCTTGTAGGGGAACAGGTGGCCGCGGTCCACTTCGCAGATCCATTCGGCCACGTTGTCCAGGAAGTAGCGGTCATGCGTGACGGCCAGCACGGCTCCGGGGTAGTTGTGCAGGAACTGCTCCAGCCACAGCACGGATTCTGCGTCCAGGTGGTTGGTGGGCTCGTCGAGAAGCAGCAGGTCGGGGGCTTCGAGGAGCAGGCGGCACAGAGCCACGCGTCGACGTTCGCCACCGGAGAGCACGGTCACGGGCGCGTCGGGGTCAGGGCATTGCAGCGCGTCCATGGCCTGGGAGAGCTGGCTGTCCAAATCCCAGCCGTTTGCCGCGTCGATTTCGTCCTGCAGGCGCCCCATCTCGGTCATGAGCGCGTCGAAGTCGGCGTCCGGTTCCGCCATCTCCAGGCCGATTGCGTTGAAGCGTTCAACTTTGGCGATGGTGTCGGCGAAGGCCATCTGGATGTTTTCCAGCACGGTCTTGGTTTCATCCAGGGGAGGCTCCTGCTGCAGGATGCCAACCGTGTAGCCGGGGGTCAGGCGCGCTTCGCCGTTGGAGACCTCTTCGAGGCCGGCCATGATCTTGAGCAGCGTGGATTTGCCCATGCCGTTCGGGCCCACCACGCCTATCTTCGCGCCGGGGTAGAAGAACAGCGTGACATCGTCGAGGATGACCTTGTCGCCGTGGGCTTTTCGGGCCTGATGCATTTGGTAGATGAATTCCGCCATAGGGATGAGGTCCTTTCTGCGTGCGGGTTCATAGGTTTCGCATGCGGGCCATTGTATCAAGTCTGCGTGGCGATTCGGGAAACGTGGGCGCTGTTCGGCGGTTTTGTCCGTTTCGAATTGTAGAATTGGGTCAAAGTTGTGAATTGGGTCAAAGTTGTCGCGCCGCGCGCGTTCGGTTGAACGGATGGAGTCTATGCGAGAGATCGTCATTGATCAGAGGGCATTCGCCGATGAGGCGGAGCTGAGAAAATATCTGGCGCATGAGCTGGGAATATGCTCTTCGGAGCCGGGAGATATCGCCGAAGGGCTTGCCCGGTTGCAGAAGCCGGTGCGTTTTGTCGTGCGTCACAGTGCCCTGGCGCCGGCGGCCGAGTTGGATGTGCTGGCGCGCATCGAGGATGCGTCGGATGCGGAGACGCCGGCGGGCTTGGCGGCGTTGCCTTGGTTCGATGCGGCGGTGGCGGAGTTCGAGCATGCGGCGCACGGAAACCCGCTTCTTGATGTGATTGTCTACTGCGACGACCTGGCGGAGGACGAGGATGACTCGGACGCACATGTGCCGGCTGCAGAGGCTGTGTCGCGCCTCAAGCGAGGTAACCGTGCATATCTGGCGGCCCGCCATAACCGAGAGCCCATTGCCCCGGGGCATATTCGCGAACTGTTCGAGGGCGGGCAGCGGCCCTACGCTGTGGTGGTGACCTGCTCGGATTCGCGCGTGGTGCCCGAGCATATGTTCATGGCTGGGCTGGGAGAGTTGTTCGTCATCCGCGTTGCCGGAAACGTGATCGGGGAGGTGGAGCTGGCGAGTGCGGTATATGCGTGCGAGCATCTGCACTCCAAGTTGCTGCTGGTTCTGGGCCACACGCATTGTGGCGCCATCGAGGCTGCCATCGCCGAAGCCGATGCGGAAATCCGCGATTCCGCGACCGCATCTGGAGCCGTTGTGGCTTCGTCTCCTTGCGCCGCGGTCACTTCGCGGGTTCTTGCGGCCATAGGTGACGAGCGCGATCCGTATGCGGCCAGCGTGCTCAATGTGCGCGCAGGGATTGCTGCGCTTGAGGCTAGCGCCGAGCTTCGCCGCCTTGTCGAACGTACGGGCTTGACCATTCGGGGCGCTGTGTATCACACCCATTCCGGGGTGGTCGACTTTTTGGGATAGCCGCGAGATAGCGGGCCTCGCGGTGCTTTGGGCCTTGACTTGGCTTTCAAGGCTGCCATCTGAGCGGTGCGCTGCCTGAGAAAATGTCCGTACGTTCCTTCTGGGCATCGCATTGCTGCCGCATCCCCCAGTGGCCAAAAAGTCGAGCAATGCGAGGTGTCGGTTCGCCGGCGCTTGTTCGGTTTCGGACCCCTGATGGCGGTATCCATGGGAGTCTTTTCATAACCCCAGGTCAAAAGGTTGTTTTTGACGAAGGTGAAAATCGGCTCCCAAATAGAGGGCCGTTCTTGCGCGACTGACGAGCCTTCGTGGCCGAAAAACCTCGCATTGTCCGCTGTTTTGTCCAATGGAGGCCAAAACATCGAGCAATGCGAGGTCTGGGAATGCGGAGGCGCTTGAGGCCGCGTGTTTCGCGAAAAATCGAGGGAAGTGAAAAGCCCCGGTCCGCATGAATGGACCGGGGCTTTGGTTTTGCGTGGTGGTCTCAGTTTTACTGCGGCTCGTGCACGGGATGGGCTCGCGCGCACGATGGGCTCGTGCGCGCGAGCCAGGCGGGTCGAAGGCTGCCGGGCGGGCGCTACTTCGCCGATGCGGCCTCTTGCTCAGCGCGTTCCTCCTTGAGCAGGCATTTCTCGCCGCGGGACTTCGCGCAGCTCACAACAGCGCCGGAGAGCGCGAACAGCGCGATGGCGTTGGGCAGAACCATGAGCTGGTTGAACATGTCGGCAAGCTCCCAAACCAGGTCGTTGCTGAGGATGGATCCCAGGAAGATGAAGACCAGCGCGATGGTGGAGAAGATGTTGACCGCCTTTTTGCCGAACAGGTACTCGATGTTGATCTTGGAGAACAGGTTCCAGCTGATGATGGTGGAGAAGGCGAAGAACAGCAGGCAGATGGCCACAAACGCGTTGCCGAACCCTGCGCCGAACAGGCTGCTGAACGCCAGCTGGGCCATGTTGGTCTTGTCTACGCCGTCGTAGAGGCCCTGTGCAAGCAGGCCGTCGCCGGTGTAGAGGACGCTGATTACAACCAGAGCGGTCATGGTGACTACGACGAAGGTGTCCACGAACACACCGACCATTGCGACAACGCCCTGCTCATGGGGGTTCTTGACGTTGGCGAGTGCGTGTGCGTGCGGGGTCGATCCCATGCCGGCCTCATTGGAGAACAGGCCGCGCTTGGCGCCCTGGCTCAGGGCTGCGATCAGACCGAAGGTGACGCCGCCGACCTGGGCTTGCGGGTTGAAGGCGCATTCGAAGATCAGAGCGAAGGCTGCGGGAACATGCTCGGCGTTGGCGATCAGCACGGCAATGCCGCCGACGATGTAGATGAGGGCCATGAGGGGTACGAGCTTCTCGGTCACTGATGCGATGCGGGAGATGCCGCCGATGAAGACAAAGCCGGCGATCACGACGACGATCAGTCCCATCACCCAGGTGGGGATGCCGAAAGCGGTGTTGCACGTGGACGCGATGGAGTTGGACTGAACCATGCAGCCCATGAAGCCGAGGGCCAGTACGATGGCAACGGCGAAGAACCCGGCCAGAAACTTGCCGAACTTGCCCTTGAAGGCGGTGCGGATGTAGTAAACCGGACCGCCGTGGACGGTGCCGTCAGCGTCAACGCTGCGGGTCTTCTGCGCTAGCACGGCCTCGGCGTAGTTTGTTGCCATGCCCAAAAACGCGATGATCCACATCCAGAAGATGGCGCCCGGGCCGCCCACCAGAATGGCGCCGCATGCGCCCACGATGTTGCCGGTGCCAACCTGCGCTGCAATGGCGGTTGCCAGAGCCTGGAAAGAGCTCATGCCGCTTTTCTGCTTGCCGCCGTGCAGGGAGAAGTTGCCGAAAACGCGGCGCATGCCTTCACCGAAGCAGCGGACCTGAATGAAGCCCGTGCGGATGGAGAACCACAGACCGGTTCCTATGAGCAGGATGATGAGAACGTAATTCGAAAGATACGAATTGATTGTTTGGACGATGCTGAGCAGGGCATCCACGAGCGACCTCCTTGTCGGGTTCTAGAAAACCCTGAAGAACGTCGCAAATGAGACCGGGTCGGAAAGGACCTCTCGCTTTGCCTCTGTCCGTTTGCCTGAGAGATTCGGCTTGGCAGTCTGAGCTGCGGCCTTGCACCTTCGGCACTCATTTAAGAGATTCTCCAGAGTTTTCTCCGCTTCCGGTTTCATGAGATTCCGAAAGCATCATCGAAATGCATGGGTGGCATTATGCGTTTGCCGGAAAGGAAATGCAACAACGAATTCAAGAAAAATCGGGACCGCCCCAAAGAGCGGTCCCGATTGCGGGTTGTACGGTTTTCGCAGCGTGCTTAGTTGAGCTCGAAAGCGATGGTGGAGCAGAAGTCGATGATGCCGTCTTCCACGTCGAATTTGATGTCGTCGTAGTTGTGGATCTCGTGGCGGTATCCGGGATAGAGCTCGGTGAACACGTCATGGCCGGTCTCGGTGAGCCAGTTTGCCACAACGTAGGTGCCTTCGCCCCAGCTGCCCACGGGGTCTTCGTCGCCGGCGATGTTGTAGATGGGAAGCTCCGTGGGAACCTTTTCAGCCCACTCGGTGCCTTCGATTGCCTTGAACATCTGGATGAAATACATGAGAGACACGTTGTGAACAGGGTGGGTGAATGCGTCGAAGGGATCTTCCGCATGGTCTTTCTGCACGTAGGGGTCATGGCAGATCCACTCGTTGCCAAGCGTTGCGCCTTCTTCGCAGCGGGCGAACATCCAGCCCATGAGCTCGGCGGTCAGGGCAGGATCGGACTCGTGGCCCTTTCCTTCCTCGACCAGGGCTTTCACCTTGGGCAGGACCTCGTCGAGCATCTTGAAGCGGCCAGGGGTTCCGCAGAGGATCAGGCCGTCGAGCTGGTCTCCGTAATGGGCGGCGAAATCACGGGCGATCATGGAACCCATGGAATGGCCGTACATGAAATAGGGCAGCTCAGGGTACTTCTCGCGCACGATGTCCATGAGCGCATGCTCGTCTTCCATCATGGTCTGGTATCCCGCGTCGCCCCAGTCGCCCCAGGTGTCGTTGGCGATTGCGGTGGCACCGTGTCCCACGTGGTCATCGGCGGCAACGATGAAGCCGGCGTCCATGAGGGAGACGATCATGTGGAAGTAACGGCGGGAATGCTCGCCGAAACCGTGGACCAGCTGGACGATGCCTTCGGGTTCGCACGCCGGGACGTAAATCCAGCCGTGAACCTCATCGCGCCCGTTGAATGAGGGGAAATTGACTTCGTGCAGCATGTGCGCTCCTGTTCTCTTGGAGGGTTTTCTGCGGGCGTCGGCATGCGGTCGCGCGAGTGCGCCGTTCGCAGCTTTCGCCTGCACTGCGGATTCTACCGCGTTTCGCGGGTTGTGCGCACCGCGGCGCGAATCTTGTTGCGCGCGCGTCATCGGCGGCGGAGAAATGGGCTATCATGTTGCAACTTGCACGCTGCCGCATGCCTTCATGGCGGATTGCGGCCCTTTCGCGCCCGTGTTCGGGCCGACGAATCAAGGGGAACCATATGGAAAAACGAGAAAAATTCGCGACGCGACTGGGATTCATCCTGATCAGCGCTGGCTGTGCCATCGGTCTGGGAAACGTTTGGCGCTTCCCGTATATCACTGGCGAGTACGGCGGAGCCGCGTTCGTGGTCATGTACCTGGTGTTTCTGGCCATCTTCGGCTTGCCCATCATGGCCATGGAATTCGCCGCCGGCCGCGCATCAAAGCGAAGCATCGCGCGCAGCTACGATGAGCTGGAACCCGAGGGTGGCAAATGGCACATGTTCAAGTGGGTGGCCATCGGCGGCACGTATCTGCTCATGATGTTCTACACCGTGGTGGCAGGTTGGATGCTCGCCTACATTCCGAAGATGGCAACGGGTCAGCTTTCGGGCCTTGATGCGGTGGGCGTCGAGGGCGCGTTCAATTCCATGCTGGCCAATCCCGGCGAGCTCATCTTCTGGATGCTGATTGCGTGCGCCATCGGCTTCGCGGTGGTGGCTCTGGGTCTGAAAAACGGTGTGGAGCGCATCACGAAGGTTATCATGGTGGGCCTGCTCGTTCTCATAGGCGTGCTTGTCATCCGTTCCGTGACGCTTGACGGCGCGGGCGCGGGCTTGGAGTTCTACCTTGCTCCCGACTTCGGCAAGCTGTTCGCGTCGCCGGAGGTATTCGCGGAAGCCGCATATGCAGCCATGGGTCAGGCATTCTTCACGCTGTCCATCGGCCAGGGTTCCATGATCATCTTCGGCAGCTACATCGGCCGCGATCGCTCGCTTCTGGGTGAGGCCGTCACCATCGGCGCGTTGGATACATTCATCGCCATCGCCGCCGGCCTGGTGGTTTTCCCTGCATGCTTCGCGTTCGGCGTCAATCCCGGCAGCGGCCCGGGCCTGGTGTTCATCACGCTTCCCAGCGTGTTCGAGCAGATGTGGATGGGTCAGTTGTGGGGCACGCTGTTCTTCTTGTTCATGGCTTGCGCTGCAATTTCCACGGTCATCGCGGTGTTCGAGGGCATCGTGAGCTTCGGCATGGATCAGTGGGGATGGTCTCGCAAGAAGGCTGTTCTCATTAACATCATCGCCATTCCCATCCTGTCGCTTCCTGCGGCGTTGGGCTTCAATCTGTGGTCCGGTGCAGAGATTGCGGGCATAGGCAACATCCAGTCCATCGAGGACTTCCTGGTTTCCAGCAACATCCTGCCCATCGGCAGCTTGGTTCTGGTGCTGTTCTGCACGAGCCGCCGCGGTTGGGGTTGGAAGAACTTTTTGGCCGAGGTGAATGCCGGTACCGGTCTGAAGTTCCCCGGCGGCAAGCCCATGTTCTACTGGATGAAGTTCGGCGTGCCCGTGCTGGTGCTGATCATCCTGGTCATGGGGTGGATGCCCATCATTTCAACCTGGTTAGCGTGACGCTGGCGCAAGAGCCCCACGATGCCACGACTGTTGACCGATCGCAAACCAAACGGCCGCTGCCCATTCGGGTGGCGGCCGTTTTATGTTCGGTGCGTCTGGTTTCAGGTGGGGACTCGGCGCCGTATTGCCTGATGGGAAAATGAAAAAATGAGCTATTCAACACTGAAATAGAACTCTTTCGGGTTTGCTGGTTTCATTGCAATCTTCGATTTGGAACGGCGAGGCTCGTGAGCTGGGGTTATTGGCGATTGTGGATGGTGGGGTGTTCTCATGGAGATGGCGAATTCCCGAAAGACTTATGATTCGGTGTATTTCAGAAGATGGATTCTCGCACGGCTGAGGGTTGCGGCGCTCGATGGTTGTGCGTTTGCGGTCGTTTGGGCTAGGTTCTTTGGGACGTTCGATAATTCGCTCCGTCCAAGGGATGGAAAAAAGGACTCGGGTTGGGCCTTACTTTGGGCAGAATGGACGCGTTCGTTTTGTGTCGAAGTTTCTGGAGGCTCCTATGTCTGAAACCGCCCGTGGTCAACAGCGCGCCGAGCTGCATGAGACCATCTGGTCCATTGCGGATGATCTGCGCGGCAGCGTGGACATCTGGGACTGGTTTGCATAGACGTCGACGGCGACATCCTCGTTGCGCGATCTGCGATGGGAGGCACAAAGAGCGTTGCGTTTCCCCAGGTCGACAAGGCCGATATCGACTTGCAGGGAAAATCCGTGACAATCTATGCCGGCGGTATGAAGTTTGCCGGCATCAGCTTGGAGTGCACCTGCATGGCGAATCTCATGAAGCGGTTCGAACAGGAGGGGGTTGTGGTTTCCGAGGGTTCCGCTGCGCCCATGACGAAGCTGCGCTTGCTTTGGGCTGCCATACGACCGCTTGCAGTTGTTATCTTGGGAATAGCCACCGCAACCCTGTTCCTTCTCGTGTTCATGTGCGTTTTCGCCGGTCTTGATGTGCGGATGCTGGCTATTGTCCCCGGATTGCTTGGGATGATCGCCTGCATATTGGCATTCAGGCGCGACTACATCAAGAAGATAACGGCCGCCAAAAAAGACAGCAGCGGGACCAAGTGCATCGTTTCGTCGAAAAGCGGTCGGAACCATGCGGTGTATGCCGGTGAGCAGACTTTGAGCGATTTGCATCGTTGGTTCAAGACGGGTGTTCGGGAGAAAGATGCTGTCGACATGGTCGACGACGCACTCAAGGCAATCCCCTGATCGTGCAGGCTGACGCCGTTTTCTTCCTGAGTGCTTTGGGCGGCGATTTGCATTCACGCGGTTCCGCGAGCGTTCTCCCAGTTCAGTCGGGCAATTTCAGCCAATACAAAGGATCTGCGCCATAAAACGTTTGGATATCGCGGGATTCGTCCATTTCGGTGCCGTTCCGCTCGACGCCGTCTATCCAGCAGATGCCGAATGTATAGCGGGTCGTTGTCGTTTCAGGTGCGATTTCATACGCCATGCCATTGACTAGGGAATCCGCGTAATAATCATAGGCGTCCATAAGCGTATCTCCGCAAGGAAGCTGCCCTTCCTCGTATTCGACGCCGATGGACATCTTGTATCGCTCTTCGTTGTAGAAACTATGGAGCTCGAGCCATTCGCCGCTTTCGATTTCTGTTTGATAACTGCAAGAAGGTTTGAATGTGCACGAAAGGTTGTGCTCCCGGCCATCGGGGATTATCTGGATGGTGATTTGGAAGCGGCCTAGGACGTCGGGGCATAAAATGTCGAATTTTTCGCCTTTATGAGCGCAATAGGGGATGGGCCGACCGTCTAACAGGATGGCGATTTCGCCGAAGGGGGTCGCCAGTTTCTCTGCATTCTCGCTCAGGATTCGGGAGCGCAAGTCGTCGCGAACTTCCATCAGGGCGAAGCCGAGCAGGTTCTCTCCGTGCCAGAGGGCTGGATTGTGCGCTTCGGGCGAGTCCTGCGACAGCCCGATGCCCCAGACTTGATCGTACGGACTCGCTTCGATCAACACCGCATCATCGGTTGAGAGCAGATATTCTGCAAGGTCATGATTCTGTCTGAACTTGCAGAGATTGCCTGCGACCACAATTGCATACTTGTTGCAATCCCAGATGTTGCGGTCGAAATTTGCGACCTTGCGGCCAAGCTCCTTGATTGCTTTCGGGTCGGAGGTTTCCATGATCTGTCTGCGGGTTTCCTCGTCGCCGAAAAGCCGGGCTTTGCAGGCCATCATGTATTGCTCGGCGCAGCAGAATGTCTCGCCGTTGACCTTGAAGGATTGTCGCCACCATTGGCTCAGGCAGCTTTTGGTGATGTTTCCGTCACGTGAGGGTCTGTGCCCCCAAAACATCACGGTTCCAGGGTTGTCTGAGGCTGCAAGCCGACGCTTGGCCCATCTGCAGGTATACAGCGGCCTCATCGCTCCTCCCAGGGCGTGATGACCATTTTCAGGCAGCCGTCTTCGCGGGCTTCGAACGCACGGTACGCTTCCAGGATGTCGTTGAGGGCATAGCGTTTCGAGATGAGGCAACCCGTGTCGATACGGCCCTGTTCGATGAGCGCGAGTGGCTCTTCCAGGCTGGTTGCGTCCACGCCGCCCGTCTTGAATACCAGGTTCTTGCCGTACATGCTGGGCAAGGGCAGCACCTGGTCGTGCTCGTACATGGCGGAAACCACCACCACGGCGTTCGGCCGTGCGATGCGCCAGGCCATCTCGAAGGTGTCGTTGCCGCCTGCGGCTTCGATGACGGCGTCCGCGCCGCGGTCTTCGGCCAGATCGCGAACGGCGGTCTCGATGCCTGCCATATCCAGGGATTTCGCGTTCAGCACGGTATCGGCCAGGCCTTCGCGCTGCGCCAGAGCAAGACGGTCGGGGTCGATGTCGATGGCGATAATGCGGCCGGGGTTTGCCAGCCGTGCGCACATCATGGTGGCAAGGCCCACGGGGCCGGCGCCGATCACCGCAACGGTTGCTCCCGCTTCGATTTCCGCGATCTTCGCACCCCACCAGCCCGTGGCCAGAATGTCGCCCAAGAACAGCGCATCTTCATCGGTTACGGCGTCGGGAATGGGCGTGCAGGTGTTGTCGGCGAAGGGGACGCGCACGAATTCGGCCTGGCAACCGTCGATGCGGCAGCCCAGCTCCCAGCCGCCGTGCACGCAGTTGTTGACCCAGCCACGTTGGCAGAAAAAGCACGTGCCGCAAAAGGTTTCGCAGCTCACAGCCACGCGGTCGCCGGGCGCAAGGCGCATCACGCCGCTGCCGGCCTCTTCGATCACGCCGACGAACTCATGCCCCAGCACGGTGTCTGCGGCCGCACGCGGAACAGCTCCGTGGATGATGTGCAGGTCGCTCGTGCAGATGGTCGAACGGGTCACGCGGACGATCGCGTCCGTGGGCTCCGCTATTTCGGGCATGGGCCGATCGGTCAGTTCGATGTGTCCGTTTCCGTCATGTACCAGTGCTTTCATGGGGGCCTCCGTCGCGCGGGTCGTGTTTTGATGCTCGGCCCCCATTATCCTCGTTTCGCTGCCGGCGCGCAGGTGGTGCAGGGGGCTGAAACAAAACGGGCGCCGCGAATGGCGACGCCCGCAGGGTGGTTCGGTGCCGGTTTACTCTTCGCCGGTCCAGCAGTAGGTGCAGACCTTCTCACGGTCGATGCCAATGGCTTCCAGCATGCCGTCGATGGACTGGTAGGAAAGCGAATCGAAGCCAAGCTGCTCGCAGATGGTCTTGAGCAGGCAGCTGCCGCGCTCGGTGGTGGCGTCGGCGTATTCGCGAATGTGTTTGAGACCCTCTTCGCCTTCCAGCTGGTCGATCACACGGCGGGCGATCAGGTCCATGTCCGACTTGCTGCTAGAGAAGCTCAGGTACTTGCAGCTGTACATGATGGGCGGGCAGGCGGAGCGCATGTGCACTTCTGCCGCGCCTGCGTTGTAGAGGAAATCCACGGTTTCACGCAACTGGGTGCCGCGCACGATGGAGTCATCCACGAACAGGAGCTTCTTGCCGTCGATGAGTTCGGGCACGGGAATCTGCTTCATCTTCGCCACGCGCTCGCGGACGCTTTGGTTGCTGGGCATGAAGGAGCGCGGCCAGGTGGGGGTGTACTTGATGAAGGGGCGGGCGAAGGGCATCTTGCTTTCCGTGGAATAGCCGATGCCGTGGGGAATGCCGGAATCGGGCACGCCGGCCACGTAATCCACCTCAGGCAGCACGCCGCGCGCCGCTTCGTCGCGGGCCATGATGGCACCGTTGCGGTAGCGCATGAGCTCCACGTTCACGCCTTCGTAGTTGGAGTTGGGATAGCCGTAGTACACCCACAGAAACGCGCAGATCTTCATCTCCTTGCCTGCGGGCGCCACGGTTTCGTAGCCATCGGCGGTCACGCGTACGATTTCGCCGGGGCCGAGCTCGTATTCGTCCACGTAGCCCAGCTTGCTGTAGGCGAAGGACTCGAAGGAGATGCAGTAGCCGTCATCGTCTTTGCCGATCAGCATGGGCAGGCGGCCCAGGCGGTCGCGCGAGGCGTAGATGGTGCCATCTTCGGTCATGATGAGCAGCGTGATAGACCCGGAGATCCGTTCGTCGGCGTACTTGATGCCCGCAACGATGTCGTCCTTCTGGTTGATGAGCGCCGCAACCAGCTCGGTGGTGTTCACTTTTCCGGAGCTCATGGCCATGAACTGCTTGTTGCCGGAGGAGAAGAACTCGGCAACCAGTTCATCGGCATTGTTGATGACGCCCACGGTGGTGATGGCGAACATTCCCAAGTGCGAGCGGACCAGCAGGGGCTGGGGGTCGGTGTCGCTTATGCAGCCGATGCCGCTGTTGCCGTGGAACTTCGGCAGGTCGTCTTCGAAACGTGTGCGGAACGGGGTGTTCTCGATGGAGTGGATTTCCTTCTGGAAGCCCGATTCGTCACGGAACACCAGGCCGGCACGTCGTGTGCCGAGGTGGGAGTGGTAGTCTACGCCGAAGAATACGTCGAGCACGACATCGCGATGCGACGTCGCTCCGAAAAAACCGCCCATGTGAATTACCTTTCATGCTGGGGCTTTACGGGCCGCTTGGCCCGTCTGGAACTGACGCCGAACAGTATAGAACCACTTGGTGTGCAATGCCCCTGCTCGCATGTCCGCCATGCGCGAAAAATCGCGAAATTCGCGAATTTTCGCCATTGCGCAGCGCGGAAGCGCGCCGATGCGGCGGATCGATGCGGTTCAGTATCGTTCCAGCAGGCTGATGAGTTCTTGTTTGGAGTGCAGGTCGGCTTTCTCAAGGATTCGCCTGGTGTGCGTGCGGATGGTGGGTTCGGATACGAAGAGGGCTTCGGCTATGACTTTGGCGGAGCGTCCTTTCGCCAGATAGGGGAGCACCTCGCTTTCCCGGCGCGTCAGACCGAATTCGCGGGCGAAGGACTCAAGCGCGTCTTCGGTTGCCTGGGAGGCTCTTGCGTCCTGCGCGTCCTGGGAGCCTGCGGCCGCAGGCTCGGGCTCGGGCGCGTCGGCCGCCTTGGCATCGAGGGATATTTCGGTGTGGCCCAGGATGATGCCGTTTTGGTGCCTGCGGTGGAAGAACACCGTCATGGCCAGCAGGTAGAGCATTGCGGCGGAGATGCCGGCGAACAGCAGCGCGGGGGTGTCCGGAATGAGCCAGAACAGGTACCCGAGCCCTATTCCCAGAATGCGCGTGATCAAGATCAGCGCGAACATGACACCGCCCAGTACGAAGCCGGACACGTTGTAATCATAGGCCGCCGTGGCTACCGAATACCAGACAACCATGTTGATGGTCCAGAAGCATGCGGTCATGGCGGTGTTGAGCAGGAGCGGATTGGATTCGCCGAAGACGGGCATGGCGAAAAGCACCACGGCTACAACCGGCACCACGGCCTTGAACGCCAGGCCCAAGTCGATGCTTCTGCGCGAGATGGCCACGAAGATGCTCAGGGCTGCTGCAACCACCAGGTTCGCAATCAGCGGAAGCCGATGCGCATCAGTGACCGATTGACGCGTAAGCATGGTGATCTCCCAGAGGAAGCCCATCAACGTAGACATGATGATGCAGGCGATGATCAGGCTGGCCAAAGACCCCAGCGCCTTGTGCGCCCGCGCGGGCTCGTTGTCGAAGGGGGCGTTGCCGCAGTCTTTTTCCCGGCAGCGCAGCAGGCACATCATGGACAGCAAGGGCAGTGAGATGGCGAAGATGCTCGCGGCAAGCAGACCCTGTTCGGTCATGATGGATATCGCCAGGTACAACGCTGCGGAGAAGAGAAACGCCACGGGTACGGCGAAGGCGACGCGTGAGGGGTGCATGCGCCCCAGGCAGTTCGCCCAGCAGCCCCACAGATACCCGAACCCGATGCCGGCGAGCACGGCGCTTCCCATCAAGGCGATGGCCGCTATGCGCGTATTCGCGATGAGCCCGGATGCGAGGATGCCCGACAAACCCACCATGGATGAGATGACGAAGGGCTGCCAGGGCAGGTGCGTCAGGGCGGCCCCATCGCGCTCGATGCGTGAGGAGATGAGGAGCAGTGCGGTCATGGTTGAAAGAAACGATGCAATGGTGCAGACGGTTGCCATTGCGACCGAAGCGGTGCTTCCGTGCATGAGCGTGGAACTGCGGACGGTGAGCATGTGGCATGCCCAGAACAGCCCTAAACCCAGATACCGGGCGTGAAACGATGCGGTGTCCGCAATGGGTTTGGATGCTTCCATATGTTCTCCCTACGCAGGATTCAGGTGTCTGACCTGCGACGATGAAAAATCATCAGTTTCTGATGACTGTGATTATACCCTTGGAGGGCATTATCGGCACTGCATGAAGCAAGACGGAAGGGGAAAGAAGATGCCTGCTTCGGAAATGATGCGCGCGGCGGATGCAGCCGCATTGTTCACGCGAGAAGGGATGCTTGACGAAGCCGCTTCGTCCGACGATCCTCGGCGCGCAGAGGCGTGCCGTGCGGTCGCGACCGAGATCCTGACTCCGGGGATGCCGCTTGCAGCGCTTCCGGTGGAATCTCTGTACAAGCCGTGGTCGGCCATGTCCACGGAGCTTGCTGCCGCCAAAGGCCTGTACATGGGAGATCCGGCTCATCATCTTCTTCACGTCTACGCCGAATGTGGCATCGAAGTTCCGCCGGCGTTTTCGGCCACTCCCGATCATCTGGCGCTCATCGTCGAGCTTGCGGCTCTGCTTGCGGAAGCCGGCAACGCAGAGGGCGCGGCGCAGGTGGTTGCGGATCATCTTGACTGGCTGGCAACCTATGACGCCGAGCTGGCCGAGAGGGCCGCGAAAGCTTTCGGCATAGCGCCGCTTGAGGAGGGGATCGCAATGCTCAGGAAGCAGTTGGCGGAATTGATGGATCTGGTTGGATCATTCACCCGATAGGTAATGGCAGGAAGAGAGGGAGAAATGACAATGGTAGGAGATGTCTCGCGTCGCACGTTCCTCAAGACGACGGCTGCGACCGCCGCGCTCGGCGCGGTGGGAGTGACGTCCATGGCTGCCTGGCAGGCGGAAGCCGCCGAACAGCAGGGCGCCGACGTCAAGCGCATGCCGTCCATGTGCAACGGTTGCTCGAACAAGTGCGGGTTCTTCGCCACTGTGGTCGATGGCCGTCTGTGGACCATCGAAGGCAACGAGAAGCACCCCAAGTCGAAGGGGACCATCTGCGGTCGAGGCCATGGCATGGCGCAGATGGCGTATTCCGATGAGCGCCTGACCCAACCCATGCGCCGCACGGCCGAGGGCGAATTCGAGCCCGTCGATTGGGATACCGCGCTGTCTGAAATCGGCGAGAAGCTCACGGGCATCCTCGCGTCGGATGGCCCTGAGGCGGTTTGCTATATCCATGATCCGCGTCCCTTGGGATCGTTTTACGGGCCGCGCTTCATGAACGCTTTGGGCGTTTCGAACATCTACACCCATGGCGCGGCGTGCAACCTGTCTTTGAACGCAGGTTTCTCCAACTCCCTGGGTTCCGGCAGCTTCTCTGTTGATCTGGCGAACACGAAGATGGTGGTCTATATCGGCCGCAGCTTTGCCGACGGCATCACGCCGGCCGATGTGCAGGGCATTGCCGCCGCTGCTGACAGGTCCACGCGCATCGTGATTGTCGATCCCCGCCTGAACAATACCGGCATCTTCGCCACCGACTGGGTGCCCATCCTTCCCGGCACCGACCTGGCGTTGCTTCTGGGCATTGCGAACGTTCTGATCGCCGAGGATCTTTACGACCATGAGTTCGTGGAGAAGTACTCGGTCGGATTCGAAGAGTTCGCCGAGCAGGCGCGCGAATACACGCCTGAATGGGCTGAGGGCATCTGCGACGTTCCCGCTGAGACCATTGTGTCCCTTGCCCGCGACCTTGCGGCTGCTGCTCCTGCGTGCGCCATCGACTCTTCGTGGCATGCGGCGTTCGGCTGCCTGTACAAGAACTCTTTCGACACGGCCCGTGCCGTTGCCGCTGTAAACACCCTGCTGGGTGCATGGGGACAGAAGGGCGGCGCCATCATGCCCGGGTCCCCGAAGCTCGGAGAGCTTGATCCTGTGAAGTTCCCCGCTGTGGCAAAGCCTGAGGTCAAGCGCGTGGGTGATGCCGAATTCCCGCTGGTCCCCGCAGGCATGGGCACGAATCTTGCTGCCCTCAAGGCCGCGCTCGACGGCAGGATGAAGGCGTTCATCTTCTACAACTCCAACGCCGCGCAGGGCTATACGCAGCCCAAGATGTGGCGTGAGGGCCTGGGCAAGGCAGAGCTCGTGGTGGTCATCGACGTCCATATGAGCGAGACCGCCATGTGCGCCCATTACGTTCTGCCCGAATGCACCTACCTGGAGCGTTTGGAGCCCGTTGAGATGCTGGGCGGTAAGAAGCATTTCTGCACGGTGCGCACCCGCGTTCTGGACCGCATCCATCCCGAGACGCGCTCCGGTGACGAGATCTTCTCCGGTCTGGCCAAGGCATGCGGCGTGGGCGATAAGTTCGACTTCACCATCGATGAGCTGGTGGATGCGCAGCTGGCAAGCATCGGTCTGACGCTGGACCGCGTTGCCGAAGAGGGCGTTGTCGAGCTGGAGGCCCCCGAGTTCACCTACGGCGTTCCCGCTAAGTTCGAAAAGCCCGAAGGCAAGTTCATGTTCGCAAGCGAGAAGGTTGGCGCTGCCGGCCTCAATCCCGTGATCGGCTTCACGGCCCGCGAGGTCCAGCCCGAAGGCGAGCAGCTTTCGCTCGTCGCCGGCAAGCAGGGCATCCATTCGCACACCATGACGCAAAACGTCGCGGCCCTCAATGCCATCTCCCGTGAATACGGCTTGGAGCGCTTATGGATGGCTGCAGCCGATGCCGAAGCCCGCGGCATCGCAGACGGTGATCTGGTGGAGGTCTCCAACGATGAGCACACCGCCCAGGTGCACGTGCGCGTGACTGAGCGCATGAAGCCCGGCGTGCTGTTCCTGCCCATGCACTACGGCGGCACGTCGCCTTATCAGACCCGCGCCAACGGCTATGGCATCAACATCATGGATTTCGTCCCGTTCCGCATGGAACCCGGCGTGGGCTCTGCCATGAGCCACGAGACCGCCGTGACGGTGAGGAAGGTTGAGGAATAATGACCCGCTACGGAATGCTCATCAACACCAAGAAATGCGTCGGGTGCTTCGCCTGCCGCGTGGCCTGCCAGATGCGCAACCATCTGGAAACCGAAGAGTCCTTCATCAGCTATCACGAAGTCGAACAGGGTAAATATCCCAGCGTGTACGCTGAAACCGTGCCCACCCAGTGCATGCATTGCGTGGATGCCCCGTGCCAGGCCGTGTGCCCCACGCATGCCACCTACACCACCGACGACGGCGTGGTTTTGGTGGACGAGACCAAGTGCATCGGCTGCAAGTACTGCATGGTAGCCTGCCCCTACGGCGCCCGCATCCAGATCGAGAAGACGGGTGTGATCGAGAAGTGCCGCTTCTGCTACGAAAACGGCCAGCCTGGCCAGCCGCCTGCCTGTGTGGGGACCTGCATCTCCAAGGCTCGCGTCTTCGGCGACCTCGACGATCCCGATAGCGAGATTTCCCGTGAAATCGCGCGCACCAATGCCCGTCCGCTGGCTTCTGATCTGACCGAAGCCAAGATCTACTATGTGAGGTGATGACCATGGTCTGGGGACCTATGATCGCGTGGTACCTGTTTCTGGCAGGTGCATCCGCCGGTGCGTTCGTGACGGCGGCGTTCGTTGAGAAGAAGTATCCGGATAGCGTCAAGATGCGCGTTGCGGGCCGCCTGCTGGCTCCCGTGCTGATGGGCATCGGCCTCATCATGCTGATTCTGGATGCTGAGGCGGGATTCCGCAACCCGCTGCGCTTCGCCTACCTGGTCATGAATCCGGGCTCGGTCATGACGCTGGGCGTGTACTTCATCAGCGCTTATATGCCCGTTGTGCTGATCGTGGCGGTGCTTGAGCTGCTGAAGAAGAAGGTTCCGTCGTGGCTCACGTGGATCGGCGGTGCGCTGTCCGTGGCCGTGGCCGTCTACACCGGCTTTTTGCTGGGCGTCGTGCAGACGTATCCTCTGTGGAACAATGCGCTTCTGCCTGTGCTGTTCGCCGTCTCCGCCCTTTCCGCCGGTTTGGCCGCAACCTCGCTGGTCGGCCTGATCTTCGATCGCCATCGCTTCGAGCAGATGTGGCTCGTGAAGAAGACCCATGTCATCCTATGCGTCATCGAGGTTACCGTGCTGTTCATCATGCTGACCATCGTTGGTGCCAGCACGCCTGCGGGAGCCGAGTCTGTCCACATGCTGCTGGCCGGCGCCTACGCACCCGCGTTCTGGCTCGGTCTGGTTGCGTTCGGTTTGGTGGTTCCGTTCTGCATCGAGGGTTGGCCGGTGTTCATCACCAAGCGCGTCGAAACCTCGATTACCGCTTTGGTGCTGAGCATCATCGGTGAGGCCGGTGTTCTGGTGGGCGGTTTCGTCCTGCGGTTCCTGGTGGTCATGGCCGCCGTGCCCATCGCCTTCGTGCTGTAGGGGAGGGCAGCGGGCAGATCCGATACCGCACTCATTCCGTGTCGCCTTACCTGCCGAATTGCGACACGACCGAAGGGCCCGCAATTGCGGGCCCTTCCTTTTACTCTCTTGGTTTTCCGGCTATGCTGGGCGGCTTGTCTGCTCCCTTCCGGCTGATGGTTCGCGAAGAGCGGCGGGTTGAGAAGTGGAATTGAGTCAATTGACCAAACGAATCTATTATCTGGAACACGACCCCGAGCTGGATAGGCCGATGCTTGCCTACCTCGAAGACGACAGATTTTCTCTGGCGGTCGATGCTGGATATTCGGCATCGCACGCTCGGGATTTCTACAGGGCAATCGAAGCGGAACAGTTGAAGATCCCGGACTTTACGATTGCTACGCACTGGCATTATGGCCACCATGCGGCATCGCTGCATTCAGAAGATACTGTTTGTATTAATGTGCTGGAAGAGAAGGCTCTGTTCCTAGGGGATTCCGCTAGTGAGGATTATTTCAATGGAGGAAGCCTGGGCAAAGAGAAACTTAGGTCTTCGGTGGGCGTGATTCAGCCGACAGACTGTGCGTATTGCATTCTCAGCCATTGCGAACCGCTTGCGAAGGAAGAATTGCTTTGTTATTTGGACGGTTTGTTTTAGCTGCCTCTTCCCGGTTTGCGGAAATCGCACCGAATCGGAAGTGTTTCGGATCGTGTTGATTTTGAACGGGAGCCAAATTAGCTAAGAGACTTTTATAAGTCCAGGTCGTGATTATCTAAATACGTGTATATTCTAAATCTAGGACAATATCGGATTTGATTCGGGGCGGAAGGCGGAATCTTGCAGTCTTCTCGAACCCGAAACACTTCCATTTTTGTGCGTTCAAGCGGAGTTTCACCCTCGGCCAAGTGAAGCGTCGGTCCATTGGCGTTTGCGGGTCTTCGTGCGTCACGAGCCTTTTCATGGTTCGGGTCTTCGCACGGCAAGGGTCTTCGCGCGGCACTTTGATCGGGTTGACCTCCATTAAAGCAGCGGGGCGAACAGGCGCAGGATCAACTGGCTCAGGCGCAGCGGTGCGCTCTGGGCGGAAGCGTACTTCTCGGTCACTTCCTCGCACTGTGCGAATGTGGCTTCGAAGTCCGCCTTCATGGCGGCCACAGCGTCGCAGTAGGCGAACAGGCAGGCGTTCTCGAAGTGATGGTAGAAGCTGCGATAGTCCAGGTTGATGGTGCCGCACAGCGCAACGCGGTCGTCGCTGACGCACTGCTTGGCGTGCAGGAAGCCGGGCGTCCACTCGTAGATGCGCACGCCGTCTCGCGCCAGGCTGTGGTAGTAGGATCGCGTGACCTTGTAGACGGGCTTCTTGTCGGGAATGCCGGGCGTGATCAGGCGAACGTCCACGCCGCGCTTGCGTGCCAGGCGCAGGGCGTGATTCATCTCGTCGGTGATGATCAGGTACGGTGTGCACAGGTAGCAGTAATCCTGGGCCTGCTCGATGAGGCTCAGGTACACGTTTTCACCCACCGCCTCATCGTCCATGGGGCTGTCGGCATAGGGCAGCACGAAACCCTGTTCGCGCGCGGTGTAGCGCACCTCGGGCAGGAAACGCGCGATGTCGGCGTCGGTGGCGTCATCTTCGTTGACGGCGTTCCACATCTCCAGAAACGTGATGGTCAAGCTGCGCACGGCATCTCCGGTAAGCTTGATGCCCGTGTCCTTCCACATGCCGTAGGGGTGCGTGATGTTGAAGTATTCGTCGGCGATGTTGTATCCGCCGGTGAATCCCACGCGCCCGTCGACCACGGTGATCTTGCGGTGGTCGCGGTTGTTCAGAAACACGTTGAGCATGATCTTGAACGGGTTGAACACGCGGCACGAAATCCCCAGCGCCTCCATGCGTTTGACGAAGTCCGTGTTGATGAATCCGATGCTGCCCATGTCGTCGTAGAACAGGCGAACCTCTACTCCTTCGGCCACTTTCTGCGCCAGGATGTCGCGCACGCGATGGAACGACCCGGTGTCTTCGATGGCGTGGTACTCCATGAAGATGAATTTCTCGGCACGCCGTAGCTCTTCGATCTGCGCTTCAAGTCCTTCGGCTGCGTCAGCGAAGTATTCCACGTCGGTGTTGCGGTAAACAGGGTAGTGCGCGCAGGCGCCAAGATAGCGTGCCACGCCCGCCACCGAGCTGTCGCGCTCTTCGAGCTGTCATGCGATTTCGGGATCCTGCCCGATGAGCGGCATGAGGCGCGCATCTTGGGCTTCGAAGCGTTTGCGCATCTTGCGGCTCGAGCCGCTCATGCCTATGAGCAGGTACAGCGTCAAGCCGAAGATGGGAAAGACCAGGATCAATATGACCCAAGGCATCTTGAGCGCGGACGTTTTGTCTTGCGCGTATATGACCAGGATGAGGATGAAAGCCAGAAGGTTGGTGCCTATGGCTATCCATTCGGCATATTCGTTGAGGCGCATGAATATCACCACGATGGCGGTGATCTGCAGGACTATGGACAGCGCCGTGAAGATCAGGCGCGTCACACCGGATTTGACGCGGGGCACAGGAGGTCGGCTCATGGTTTTCCTCTCTTCATGTCAATCCTGCCATCATACTACGGCAACAGCTGTTTGACCGATTCATGTAGTCGAAGTGTTGGTGGGGCGTATACGATATGCTTGCAATGAATCGCTTGTAGCGAAGCGCGGATGGTCAGGCTTTGAGGAGGAGTCGCATGCTTAAGCAGAATCTTGATGAGGTGGTCAGCGAATTCGCTCGGAATTACACGTCCCCGGAGATCTTCTTCACCGATCCCCAGCGTCATTTCCCGAACCGCAAGTGCATCATCTCCATTCTGGATGACCTGCGCCATCTTATGTTCCCGCGTTATTTCGGCGAAGTGACCCCCACGGGTGCGGACCCCAAATATTTCATCGGGCAGTCGCTGGTGCGCATTGAGGACATGCTGCATCGCCAGGTGCGTGAGGCTCTGTTGTTCCGCGAGGATTCCCTGCATCCGCAAAAGCCGGTTGACCACGATGCCATCGAGGAGCGCGTGGATTGCATTTGCACGCAATTCGTCAGCCGCCTGCCGGAGCTGCACCGCATGCTTCTCAAGGATGTCCAGGCGGCTTTCGACGGCGACCCTGCCGCTCAGAGCAAGGAGGAGATCATCTTCTCCTATCCCGGATTCTTCGCCACCTTCGTTTATCGAATCGCCCACGAGCTCTATGTGCAGGACGTGCCGCTGATTCCGCGCATCATGAGCGAATACGTGCATTCGCTGACCGGCGTGGACATCAACCCGGGCGCCACCATCGGCGAGTACTTCTTCATAGACCATGCGACGGGCGTGGTCATCGGCGAAACCACGGTGATAGGCAATCATGTCAAGATTTACCAGGGTGTGACGCTTGGCGCTCTGTCCACGCGCGCCGGCCAGCAGCTTTCCGGTGTGAAGCGCCACCCCACCATCGAGGACAACGTGACCATCTATTCCAATGCCAGCGTCCTGGGCGGAGAGACCGTCATCGGCGCGGGTACGGTGATCGCGGGTTCGGCGTTTGTAACCGAGTCCATCCCCGCGAACTCGCGCGTGAGCGTGAAGGGCGTGGAAATCAACGTGCGCCAGCCTCGCAAGAGCCCCGCGAGCTGGGAGCTGTAGGGGCCGGATCAGCTTCGGTCTCATCTTCGATCCGTTTGGGCATTGCGGTCGATCAGCAGGGCTTTCGCGGGAGCGCGGAAGCCCTGTTGTTCGGTCGGGCGTTTTGCCGCTGACGAATACCCCCGCTGCGTTGAACGCCTGGATTCGGGTGCCTGAAAGCCAATTCTTGTCGGGTTTGTATGGACGGTGCGCATTGCTGCGCCGTAGAGGGGTCTCCGAGGGATAGGCTGCGAAGAATGGGTCTTCCTTCGGTCCTCTGAACAGGTGTTTCTCGTTCGGTTCGGTTTTCTTTTCGGTCCAGTCGACCGACTGGTTGGCTATCGGGCGATTCGACCCATGCAAAGCTGACGTAAAACGGCAAAACAGGGGACTTTTCGGGTTGCTTAACGTTCCAGCTATGCAGACCTGACATGAAGCGGCACGCCGCGTTCGGGGGTGAATGGCTGCGGCCTTCATTTGGTTTAATCTGGGAGACGGGTTCCGCCCGTGAAAGAAAAGAGGACCCGCGCTGTGCGGGTCCTCTTCGCGAAAGGGGTCTGTGTCGGTGTCCGGGCCGCATTTGACGGTAATCCGGGTGAAGCCCATTTCCAGCAGGCGTTATGCTGCTGCGTCCTCCTTGCGGGACATGGCCTTCTCGTAATCCTTGGTGCCGACGAAGATCTCGTTGGTGTAGGGGTTCTTGCCCAGCTTCTTGGAGCGGTAGAACACATAACCCAGAGCGGCGATGTTGGCGACCAGAGCGATGATGGAGACAACCAGGTTGATGTCGGGGTTGTTCACGGAGTTGACAGCGAAGATGGAGTCGTTGGCGAACATGGGAACCACCTGGCAGAACATGCACCACAGAGCCAGCGTGTTCGCACGGTTCTGGATCCAGCCGCCCTTGTTCCACAGCGCGTTGGCAACGGTGGGGGCAAGCAGCAGAGCCAGGCCGCAGTACCAGGAGTGCGTGGGCAGGCAGTTGTAGGTGTAGCAGAAGTTCCACAGGTCGTAGGAGATGATGAACACCCAGGTCATGTCAGGCCACAGCATGTCCTGCTTCTTCTTGGAAACATAGATGCCGAACCAGCCGGTCATGACGAAGATGTTGAGCAGGCCGGCAATGCCGTTGAAGACGTTGTGCCAGCCACCGTACAGGGTGACGCCCTCCACGGAAACCCACGTGGTGCCCCATGCGCGGATGGCAGACTCGAAGTCGCTCGCCACGGCGATGAGGATGTTGATGGCAACGATCACGAAGGGGAAGCACTTGAACCATTCGGCCTTACCCAGCTTGCCCCACTTGTACTTCAGCGCCATGAAGCCGATGCAGCCGATGGTTGCGGCATAGAGCTTGGCGTAGTGGAACCAGCTGCCCATGTCGGTGAACGTGGGGTTGTTGAGCGCCCACTGCTGGCCCATGGCCGCGCCCACGTTGATCGCGATGAAGTACACGGTCAAAACGGCGGGAAGCACCAGGAAGCAGATGATGCCGCCTGCCTTGGAGCGTCGGGCGAATTCGTTGACCAGGATGAGGCCGACGAATACGACCACCCATCCGATCCACTGATATATGGCGTGATCGCCGTAAACTTGGAACAACATGGTCTTTCCTCTCTTTCTCTTGGGTTCTCACCATGTGTATCGGGTGCCGGATGAGAATCCGGCTCGTTCCCAGGTTTTGGAGCGCACGAATCCAGCCGTCGGCTCGGGCAACGGGAGATTCCGGTCTCATGTGACCGTTCGTGCGAAGGGCGGGGAAGGGTTCCGGGTGAAGCCGGCGTTATCCGCGTGAGGGATCGATGCGTCCCCTGTCCATATGAAGCGTTTGAGCGATGAGGTCTTTGATGGTTTCGTCATCAACGTCAGGGTGCTGGCGCATGTAGCCGATGATGCCCACTATCAGCACATAGAATGTTTCGTAGACGTGATTGATGCGGATGGTGTGCAGCCGTTCATAGTCCTGCACGGTCGTATCGACCATGTATGTAGCCAGGCGGTCGGCAACGCGATTCACGAACTGAATGTAGAGGGCGGCGTTTTCGCTGGAGGCCAGGGCTCGGCGGAAAGAGCCGTTGCGGAACAGAGCGCCGCGCAAAACCACGAGCAGGCTATCGAGCGCGTGCTCTATATCTCCGACGCGCCTCTGGGAGTTCCAGGCGGACAGTTCGGAGACGAATTCTTCGACGAATGAGTCGAGAACGGCCGAAGTGAGGTCTTCTTTGCTGCTGAAGTAATGGTAGAAGAGGCTGCGGGCAACGCCGAGCCTGTCGGTGATATCGCGGACCGAGGTCTTCGTGAGACCTTTTTCCTCAAACAGCTGTCGCGCGCAAGCGATGATGTCTTCGCGACGATTCATAATTCCTCCCTCAATTTTGGGACATGCCTTAAGCCGTCTTTCGACTGGAGCGCAGCATGTGATGCGGATCCCGGTTTGATATCAGGCAAGATATTGATGTCAAGCCTGATGGGGGAGGCGTATCGCAGCTGCACCGATAGCTTGGTGGCAGGTCGCAAAACCCCTGATAAACGCAGTCTACGACGCTTGTTGACGTGTGGTCAATGTACACTTTCGACAAAGTGTCAATTTTGACGGACCAGCTTGCCAAAGCCTATTCCAATGAATTCTCGGTGCGTGCTATAGTCGAGACAACTTCACCACGGTAATAAAAAAAGAGCTTCAGTGAAGTAAAAAGAAAACCATGGAGAGAGGAAAGGTGGCCATGGACGAGAAACGAGAGGGGAAGACCGTGCAGGCCGGATCCGAGAAGGCCAAGCGCAAGCGCTGGCCCATTGCGGTGGGAGTGGTTGCAGTGGTACTGGCGGCGGCAGGAGTGGGCTTTGCGGCCTGGCATGCCCAGCCTTCATTCTGCAATGCGATCTGCCATAGTCCCATGGATGGCTACGTGGAAGGCTACTACAACGACGAAGATCTGATGGCGCATGCTCATCAGGTAGCGGGAACCACGTGCCTTGAATGCCATGAGGCAAAGCTCGACGAGCAGATCACCGAAGGACTGGCTTGGGTTCGCGGTGATTTCGAAGTCGATGATGCAGGCATGATCGCCACGGTGGGTGTAACGGCTGATTCGAAGATGTGCGCTACGCCCGGCTGCCATGACTTCGACGAGGTTATAGCCGCAACGCAGGATTGGGGTGGAGAGGAAGGCGTCAATCCGCACCAGTCCCACCAGGGAACCGCCATCGACTGCAGCAACTGCCATGGCGCACACGGGCAATCCAACATGTATTGCAACACCTGCCATGACTATGAGGTGCCGGAAGGCTGGTCCTCTCCGGTTCGGAACGCATAAGGGGGAGCTATGGGATACGCAGATGAAACCCGGTTTCATGCAGTGCGTCGCAGCACCGCTGCAGTTGCCGCGGTGTGCACGGTTTCTGTTCTGGCAGCCGGCATGACGGGATGCGGCGCTTCTTTCGAGGGAACGGGATCGAAGGACGCGGCAAGTGCCGAGCAGCTGGCATTGCGCACCGACGATCCTTGGGCCGTCCAGGTGACGGCAGATCCGTCCGCAAAGCCCGATGCGGCATATCGCGACGGCGTCTACACGGGCGTCGGCACCGGCATGGACGGTCTGATCACGGTCACCCTGCTCATCGATGACGGACGCATTACCTGCATTGAGGTGACGCAGGAAGGCGAAACCCAGAGCGTCGGTGGCTTCGAGGCCATCCGTGATGGCAAATACGCCGCCATGATCGATGCCGCGCAGGGTTCGGACATAGACGCCGTCAGCGGAGCGACCATCACCACAGCCGGCGTGAAGATGGCCGTGGATGACGCCCTGGAGCAGGCCGGAGGAGAAACGCCTCAGGCCTCACAGGCTGCCGAAGGCGCAGCCGACACGAGCAAAGCAACGCGATAAGGGGGATACGATGCCCGATATCAAAAACCATGCATCGCTTTCGAGGCGAGGATTCCTCATGGGTGCGGCCGCTGCAGCAGCGGCAACTGTCGCCGCAGGTGCGGCTCCCGCCTTCGCCGCCGAAGGGAAGATCGGCGATTGGGCTGCAGATGGCAGCAGCAAGGTGGACCTGCCTGAGAGCAGCGCGACCAATGCCTCTGCGTCTGACGGAACGTACCGCGAGCATAATTCCGCAGCGTTTCCAGCGGATGACGCCACGCCCATTCCGCCGCGTGCAGTACCCCAGAATTGGGACTACGAATGTGAAGTCTGCGTCGTGGGTGCCGGCGGCGGCGGGCTGAACGCGGCCGCGCGCGCCGCTGAGCTGGGAGCGAAGGTCATCTGCGTGGAGTCTATGGGGCTGCACGGCGGAAACGCGCAGTCCGCAGGCATGTGCGGCATTCTGGGCGGCTCCAAGATGCAGGACGCCAAGCAGTTCGCCATGCCCAGCTTCCCCTTCGACCCCCAGAAACTCACGGACTGGGCCATGGACGAATACCATTACGCGGCCGACCCCAAGCTCATCTACAAGATTGCCGAGCAGGGCGGACCCAGCCTTGACTGGATGGCTGACTGCGGCGTGCAGTGGCGCTTGGGCGAGGTGCCCGTGTATGTGGCGCCGAAGAATGCAACGCTTGACCACCATGTGCTCAAGATGAAGGATGCCACCGATGCCATGTTCGCCTACGGCCAGCGCAAAGGGGTCGAATATCTGTTCCAGTGCCCTGCGTGCGCTCTGGTGCAAGATGACGAAGGCCGCATCGTGGGCATCGTGGCCCGTCGCGACTTCCAAGATGAGGTCTACATCCATGCAACGCATGGCGTGATCCTGACCGCAGGCGGCTTCTGCAACAACAAGGCGCTGCTGGAGCGCTACATCCCCACGGCGGCCATGGGCTGCGCGTCAAGCTACTTGGTGGGTGGCGAGCGCGGCGAGTGCTTCCGCATGGGGCTTGGCGTAGGCGCTGATGTCTCTGGATTCAACAGCTCTGCAAGCTTTGACGGCGGCGTGGATTGGCAGGCCGAGGGAGGCCAGTGGGCGCGCTTCCTCTACGACGGCATGACCCAGCTTTCCCGCCAGCCGTGGCTGACCATAGACCGGTGCGGCAACCGCCTGCGCTACATGGATTCGCGCGTTGGCGAAGACGGTGCGAATGCCATCTACGCTCTGGGCGACCTTGCCACCATCCAGATGACCGTCCCCGGACATCGCAGCTACATCATCTTCGATGCGAACTACGAGGATCATCTGGCCGGATTCGCCCAGGAGCACTGCCGCAAGCTCATCACGCCCGATCTTGAGCAGATCGACAAGGTGCCGGAGCATTATCGCGATTGGCATCATGGCGTGCAGGATGCCATCGACGCTGACGTTCTCAAGCGCCGCGATTCGTTGGAAGAACTTGAGCGCGACTTGGGCTTCGAGCCCGGCGTTCTGGTCAGTGCCGTGGAGAAGTGGAACGCGTGCTGCGATGCGGGCGAGGACGACTTCATGTACCCCATGCCCCCTGAATGGCTGCATGCCATCACCGAGCCGCCGTTTTACGGCTGCCGCATAGGAGGCAATCTGTACGGGACGAAGGCCGGCTTGCTGATCAACGATCAGATGCAGGTCATGGATACCCGCGGCCGCGTCATCCCCGGTCTGTATGCGGGCTGGCACACCGCCGGCGGTGCGTGTGGCGAGAACAGCTACATCGGAGATCCGATCCTCGGTTCGCTCATGGGTGACGTGGGCCTGGCATTCTGCGGTGGATACCTGTGCGGCACTTCGGTCATCGAGAACGAATTCAAAGACGCGTAAGGCGCTTGTGGAAAAGGAGATGGATATGAAATCCCAGTTGAAGGAAATGGCGCGGCCGTATGGGGCGCTGTTCGCAATAGCGCTGGTGGTGGCTGTGCTGGCGCGTGCGGCCCTTGCCGTCGCGGGAGCCACGGGTGCACTTGCGTTCGACTATATCTCGGTTTCGGGCGTCCCGGTGCTCGATGTCGTGTGCTCCATCCTCACCGGATCGGCGTTTGTGGCGTTCATGTTCGCAGCTTCGCTTGCCCTGGGCATTTCGCTTGCAGGCGTTGCGCTGCAGGGTCTGCTGTATGCGCGCGGCCGCAGCGCAGCCGGACGTCCCGCCGCTGCATTTCTGTGGGGATGGGCAACGGCGCTGGTGGCGCTGGTGTGCCTGGTCATCGTGGTGCTGGGCATCCTGAGCGGCGTGCAGGTGGGCTCGATGAGCTCGAAGCTTCCCGGCATCCCCATGCTCATCGTGGGTGTCATCGTCTTCGCCGCATTCTTGGGTACGCTTCTTGCCGCGGCATCCGCTGTTGTCCGCGTGTGCATTGCCAAGGCCAGGGCGAAGCGCAGCGAGTGCGCGCTGTACCTCAATCTTGTGGTTGCGGTGGCCGTGTGCGGTGCTGTGGTCGCAGCGCTTACGGTGGGTACGGTGGCGGCAATCAATGTGACCCCGCTTGACTCTGTTGCTGCGGGCGTGTGGTTCGCCGTCGATATCGCGGCGAACCTGGCCATCTTGTTCACGGCGGACAGGATGGCTGCAAAGACCGAGAAGTCTTTGGAGGAAGCCGCGTAGCGGATATCGTGCGGGCGGGGCGGCATCGAGGTTCTCTTGAAGTCCGCCTCTGTGGTCCGGATGCGAAAAGCGCCCTCTCGAATCGTCGGGAGGGCGCTTTCGTTGTTTTCGTCCTCGAATGCGGTTGACTATTCTTCGGAGAGCCGCCGGCCGTTCTTCTTCGCGCTGCGGAAGATAAGCCAGAAGAGCAGCATGCCCGCACCGAAGCCGAAAAGCCCGACGACGATGCCCATTGCGATGTCTCCGGCCCATGTGACCTGGCTTGCGCCGACAAGTTGCAATTCCGCCACCATGCGCAAGCCTGAAACGAGCAGTGCGATGAGCATGCCGATGAGTGCGGAGAGGGTGGCGTAGAAACCAACGGGGAATTCGTCGGTTTCGAAACGCGGATGTTCTGTTGAGATGCCCTTGCGTGCCATGGCGATTGTGCCGTACAGGCATGACGCAATCAGTGAGGCAAGGAGGATCAGCTCGCTGGGAAATGCTGAGGCAACGGCTTCGGCTTGGTTGGGAAGCTGGTTGACCATAGCGGCCTGATCAAGCATTTCGCTATAGTAGATGCTGATCAATGCGCCGGCAGCCAGGATGATGAAGCAGCGGCGATAGATGCGGTTGCATTCCGATTCCGCACGTTCATCAACGGGGCCGGCGTAGCGTCTCCACTGTTCTGCGAGGTACATGTCATTTCCTTTCATGTCAAGCGGTTGGGGATTCTTCGTCCCAGAAAAGATCGTTGAGTGTGACTTTGAGCTCCCTGCAGATGGCGACGCACAGCTTCAAGCTCGGGTTGTATGAGCCGGATTCGATAAGCCCTATGGTTTGGCGCGTTGCCCCGACTTTGCGGGCGAGGTCACCTTGGGATAGGCCAAGAGCAGCCCGCGCCGCTTTCATGCGCAGGTTTTTGCCGGGCATGGGCATTCCTCCTTTCCGACGGTTTTGCAGATAGCAAAATGTATGACATACCATGCATGATGCAACATATAATAGGCATATTGGATTGAATGTCAAATATAAATTGCATTCATGTCCAAGCATGGGGTTATGCTGGCGCTGCACGTTTGCGCAAGCGGGCGTGCTGAAGCGCCTGGGGCCGGGTGGGGAAAGATCGGTGGGGTTCATGCGGCGCAAGCGAAGTGCTCGGGGCCGCTTTGCGTTTTGCGACTCCGCTCGGGTTCGGCGCGTTTCGGAATCGCAACCGGGTTCGGTGCAATGGTTGCGAACTGTACCGTTTTGTAAGTCTTTCGGGTTCAGGGTGCTGCCTGGGATGTCGGCATTCTGGGGGGAATGAAGAAAACCGCAGGTCGGATTGATTCCGGCTTGCGGTTTCGCGTTTGCGGGGGCCGAGTGCACCCGAAAGACTTGGGATTCGGTGCAGATTGCGGGTTTTGTCCGTCCGATGCTAGTCGATGGGTTCAAGCGAATCGAGGGCGGCGCTCCGGCGCGCTTCGCGTTTCGCCCGGATGCCGGAGATGACCACCCGTCCCACGTCGGCGACGGCTTGCCGGTTGTCGGGTGAAAGCCGGCTCCAGAGCAGGTCGTTGCCCAGCTGCTCGGCTTTGCGGTCGATGATGTTGCACTGGAATTCCCCTTCGGGGGTCAATGCCAGATACACTGCCTTGCGGTCGGCGGAGCTGCGCATACGGCGGATCCATCCGCGGGCTGCCAGCTTGTCAGCGGTGCGGGCTATGTTGACGGCGGATATGTCCAGCTGCCCTGAAAGGTCTACGATGCGTTGGGGTTTGCCCAGCTCGCCAAGCCGCTGCATGATACGGCATTCGGTGTAGCTTGCGCCGCATGCCTCTTTGAGCCCCTGTTCGGTTGCCTGCCTGATGAGCTCGAGGGATACAAGAGCACGCGAGGCGGGATAGCGTATAACGGAGTCATGGGAAAGAGGCGGGTCTATCAGGGCTCCTGCGGCAATCGAGGCTTCGAGGATGCTACGGTACGCGGTATCCTCGGTGGGGAAGAGCGCATAGAGCTGGGATACCAGCGCTTCGTTGACATGGTCTATGTGGGCCACTCCGGCATCCGTGATGGTGATAAGACGAGATCGGCTGTCTTCAGCGTTGATTTCACGGACGGCAAGGCCTTTGGGCTCAAGTCCGTTAATGGCCTGCGTCACGACGTTTGCCTTCAGTCCCAGGATGCGGCCCAGTTCGGTTTGCGAAAGGGGCTCGGGGGAGGTTGCCTGCAATTTGACGAGCATGCGGTACTGGGTGACCGATAAGTCGCTTGCCTGCGCCAGGCCTTCTTTAAGTGCTCGATGCGTCATCTCGAAGGCCAGGTAGAAGGCTGAATCGAGCGTCTGATGAGGTTCGTCGGGATTCGGACGGTCGGATATGGCCGCCTGGTTGGCGGGATTTGGTGCTATTGGCATGGGCTTCCTTCAATCATTGCTTCAGTGAAGTATTTTACCGCATGGTGAAGGACCCACTTCGGCGGGCCGGCATCAGCGTCAAGTCTCCACGCCTGAAAGACCTAAATTTCCGCCACACCTGTGGCATTTTCGTAACCAGACAGCAACGGGACGCCTTCGCGTATGAGACGAATGACGCACGGGTGTATCATCGATAAGCTATGCGTATCATGCGCATCGGAGTGGAAACAACTTGTCTGGAATGGAGCGTTCGGGCATGGGGAACATACTGCGGGTGCTCAAACGGGACATCTTGCGCCTCATCAAGACGCCGCCGGCTATGGTGGTGTTCGTTGCACTGCTGATCTTGCCGTCGGTATACACCTGGTACAACGTCATCGGGTTTTGGGACCCTTATGAGAATACGGGCGATCTGCGCGTGAGTGTAGTCAATGAGGACGTGGGCGGTTCGAGCGATTTGACCGGAGAACTCCACGTCGGCGACATGATCGTGGAAGAGTTGGAGAAAAACAAGCAGCTGAACTGGGTGTTCTCGGACCGTGAGACGGCAATGGCCGATCTGGAATCCGGGAAAAGCTACGCCATTTTCATTATCCCGGAAAGTCTCACGGCCGATCTGCTGTCGTTGACTACGGGCGATTTCACAAAGCCGGACATCCAATATCTGGTCAATGAGAAGCTCAGCCCGGTTTCACCGAAGATCACCGATACCGGTGCGACAACGCTCGATGAGACCATCAACTCGACATTCGTTTCGACGGTCAGCGATGTTGCGGTTCGTGCCCTGGAAGATGGCATGGCCGATTCGAAAGAGGCTGTTGACGCGGCGAAATCCCAGGCGGATGCCAAGGCACAGGCTGCAATCGCATCCATCGGCAGCGCTCGGAGCCTGCTCGATGGCGTTGCGGCTGCCACGAAAGACGCGTCAGATCAGGCAGCTCAGGCATCCCAGGCCATCCTCGGGGTGAAGACGGGCCTTGGAGATGCTGCCGAATCGCTGGGCACCATAGCTTCACTCACTGCCGATCTGCAGAGCGATTTGCTGGGATTTGCGGGCACTGCGATGCCCTCCATCAACGCCGGGCTCTCTGCGGTTTCGGGCATTTCTTCCCAGGCCAACGCCGCCATCGGGCAAATCACCTCCGATATCTCCTCCGCCCAGGGCAGCGTGGATGCCGCACTCGGCCAGGCTGGAGCCGTGGTGTCCCAAAGCGAGCAGTTGGCGTCGTTCCTCCGTTCAAGGGCGGAAGCTCTCCCCGATAGCGACCCCGCGAAAGCCACTGCGCTTGCCTGCGTTGCAAGCCTTGAGCAGGCCAACGCTTCTGCGCGCGGCCAGCTGGAGAGCTTGTCCGGTCTGTCCGGGCAGATAGCCGACGCATCCCAGACCGCATCCGATGCCGCCCAGTCCCTCGATGACGCTGTGCAGCAGACCGTCGATTCCATGGGCGGGTTCTCCGAAGGCCTGTTCGGTTCCACCATCCCGGCGCTTTCGGAAAGCCTGGGTGAGCTTCAGAGCTCTGCGTTGTCGCTCAAGTCCGCGCTTGGCGGCCAGCAGGCGCTCATCGATCAGACCTCCGCGTTGCTCGGGCAGCTCTCTGAAGTCCTGACCACGGCTAACGAGGCCGTTTCCCAAACCGAGGCGCTGTTGGGTGATCTGGAAAGCGGCCTTGATGCCGTGCGGGTTGACCTTGCCGCGCTGGGTGCCAGCTCCGCACTTGGCCAGCTGGCCGACGGATCGGGCCTTGATGCCGGCAAGATCGCCGAATTCATGGGCGCTCCCACGCAGGTTGAAACCGAGCAGCTCTATCCGCTCAACGCCTACGGTTCGGCGATGGCGCCCCTGTTTATGAACCTGACGTTTTGGATCGGCGCGTTCATGCTGCTGGTCATCATGAAGCAGGAGGTCGATTCCGAAGGCATCAGGCGTCTCACGCTCACCCAGCGCTATGTCGGCCGCTTCCTGCTGCTTGCCATCATGGCGGTGCTCCAGGCTGTCATCTGCTGCGCCGGCGTTCTGATGCTGGGCGTGCAGGCCGTCAACGTCCCTGCGCTCTTCTTCGCCGCGATTGTCTGCTCGCTTGCCTACCTGAGCATCATCTACGCCCTTTCCGTCACGCTCCAGCACATAGGCAAGGGCATCTGCATCATCTTGGTCTTCGCCCAGATTCCAGGCGCAACGGGCCTGTACCCCATCGAGATGACGCCGCCGTTTTTCCAGGCCGTCTATCCCGTGCTGCCGTTCACCTACGGAATCGGAGCCATGCGCGAGGCCATCTGCGGATTCTACGGCACCGAATACGCGTCCTGCATAGGCATGCTGCTGTTCTTCTTCCTGCTGGCCATGGCTTTGGGCATCCTGGTGCGTCCGCTGATGTCGAATACGAACCGCATGGCGGCCGATCAGGTGCGCGAAAGCGATCTGTATGTAGGCGAGAACGTGGAGCTTCCCGTTCGCGCCTATCGTTTCTCCCAGATTCTCAACGTCCTTTTCGACAGGGACGAATTCCGCGGCCAGCTGCTTGAGCGCCGCGCCCGCTTCATGAGGTGGTACCCGCGCTTCATCCGCGGATCCATAGTCATAGCCATTGCCGCACCCGTGGTGCTTGCGCTGGTGTTTGCGCTCACTCCTGCGGAGAAAGTGGTTGTGCTCACGGTGTGGCTTGCCTCGCTTGTTGCGCTCATGGTCTTTTTGGTGGTGCTGGAGAGTTTGCGCTACGGCTTCGACCGCCAGCTTCAGCTCGAAGGTATGAGCGAAGAGGACCTGATAGGGCTTTACGGGGGCCGCAATGCCATGGCGAGGGCGGCCGCAGAGCCTGCCGCTGCCGCAGTGACGGCTGTTGATGCCGGGTGCGATTGCGCCTTGCGCGATGATGCCGAAGAGAAAGGAGACGGCCGTGCATAACGTGTTTCTGCTGTTCCGCGACGACCTGCGCCGCCTGTTCTCCAATGTCGTGAGCGTCATCATCACGGTGGGCCTGGTTGTCATGCCGTCCATCTTCGCCTGGTACAACGTGATCGCGTGCTGGGATGCGTTCGAGAATACGGGCAATCTCAAGGTTGCCGTGGCCAATGTGGACAAAGGTTACGAGAGCGACCTGGTGCCTTTGCGTGTGAACATCGGCGAGCAGGTGGTGTCTGAGCTGCGAGCCAATGACCAGATCGATTGGACCTTCACCTCTGAGGAGGATGCCATAGACGGTGCGAAGTCCGGTCGATACTATGCGGCCGTGGTCATCCCTGAGACCTTCAGCCGCGATATGCTGACGTTCTACCAAAGCGATATGCAGCACGCCAAGATCATCTATTACGCCAACGAGAAGAAAAGCGCCATTGCGCCGAAGATCACCGACCGCGGTGCTGATTCTGTCTCCGCCCAGGTCAACCAGGTGTTCGTGGAGACCATGTCGGATGTGGCGCTCAGCTTGGCGGATTCCCTTGTCACCTATATGCAAGAATCCGATGCTGACGGACGCATTGCGGAGCTTGCGGACCACATGCGCGATGCGGCCGATCAGATGGACCGTGCGGCTCAGGTCATGGTCCTGTATTCGTCGTTGACTGCTTCCGCGCAGCAGCTCATAGCTGATTCGGCGGACCTGGTCGATTCTGCGCGAACCCAGATCGAGGGCGTGGCTGAGACGGCCCAAGGCGGTGCCCAGGCGGCTATGGGTGCAATCGACGCGGTCAAGCAGGCTGCTTCAGAGCTTTCTGCGGCCCTTGATGCTGCGGAACAGGCGTTCTCGAGCGTAAGCGGCAAGATCGATGAGCTGTTCGGGTCGGTTGACTCCATGTCTGCGCAGACGGTTTCAGGCATGCGGAGCCAAGCCGATGCGCTCGATGCCCAGGCCTCATCGTTTAGGGCGATAGCCGAGGAACTGAGCACCTTGAAGGGCTCCGCGCCTGATTCGCTTGACCCCGCCATCGATTCGGCCATCGCTTCGCTTGAGGCGAATGCGGGCCTCATGGAGAACATGGCGGCTGATCTGAGGTCTGCGGCCGATAAGGTCGAATCCGGCAATGCGGACATCTCCGCCGAGCGTGACCATATCCACGAACTTGCAGAGCAGGCTCAGGCGGGCATTGCAGCCATGCGCGATGATTTCGAGCAGAATCTCAAGCCCGGCCTGCAGGATCTGGCCGACCAGGCTGCGACGTTCGCTGAGAATCTGGGCGCGGGCATATCCGCCCTGGATGGCCTTTCGGTGGACCTGTCAGACTCTGCGGGATCTGCTTCGGCTCTTCTGGGGCAGGCGGGTGGAGACATCCGTTCCGCTGCCGACAAGCTGACCGAAATCGGGCAGTCCCTGCGCGATGTCGCTTCCGGCATCGACGAGGCGCTTGCCAGCGGGGATCCTGAGAAGCTGCGCGAGATTCTCGGTTCGGACATCTCGTCTTTGGCCCAAGCCCTTTCGGCACCTGTGGGGATCGAACGCACCGCGGTGTATCCCGTGGCCAATTTCGGTTCCGCCATGGCGCCTCTGTACACGACGCTTGCCCTGTTCATCGGCTCGCTGCTCATCTTGGTCGCCATCAAACCCAACGTGTCTGACCGGGTGCGTTCGATCCTTGACAATCCCAAGCCGCGCCATCTGTTCTTCGGCCGCTTCGGCGTCATGAGCGTGGTGTCCTTCGCGCAGACCACCCTCATGGGTCTGGGCAACTTGCTGTTCTTGCAGGTCCAGGTGGTCAATCCGCTGCTGTTCATGCTGTGCTTCTGGCTGGCGGGCCAGGTGTTCACATTCATGATCTACGCGCTGGTAGCGTCGTTTGCGAACCTGGGAAAGGCCATTGCCGTGCTCTTGCTCATCGTGCAGGTTACCGGCTGCAACGGTTCCTATCCGCTTCAGATCCTGCCCGGATTCGTGCAGGCGCTCAGCCCGTATCTGCCTGCGACCCATGTGGTGGGAGCCATGCGTGCGGCCATGTTCGGCACGTACGGCGGAGACTTCTGGATGCATATGGGCGCTTTGGCCCTGTTCCTGCTGCCGGCCCTTGCGCTCGGTTTGGTTCTGCGCAAGCCGCTTGAGAAGTTCATGAACTGGTATGTGGAACAGGTGGAATCCTCGAAGCTCATCGGGTAGGGCGGTCCGGCTTCGCCCTCAGATGCGCGGCATTGCCCGCAAACAGCAAAAAGCGCTCCTGGAAAGGAGCGCTTTTGTTTCGGTGCCGAACCGTGATGCGGACGTGTCAGCGCAGGTTCTCGCGTGCAACCAGGCGCGTCGCGCCATAGCGCTCACGCAGCACGGGCTTCTCGATTTTGCCGGTGGGATTGCGTGGCACGGTGTCGAAGACAATCTTGCGAGGCCTCTTGTAACGCGGCAAATCCATGCAGAACGCTGCAATGTCATCTTCGGTTGTCTGCGCACCTTCTTTGAGCTCGATGATGGCTGCGGCTATTTCGCCTAGGCGCTCATCCGGAAGGCCGATGACGGCTGCGTCTTTGATGGCGGGGTTGCTGCGCAGGAAGTCCTCGATCTGGACGGGGTAGAGGTTCTCGCCGCCGGAGATGATGACGTCTTTCTTGCGGTCGACCAGGAAGATGAAGCCCTCCGCGTCCACTTCCGCCATGTCGCCTGTGTACAGCCATCCATCGCGTAGCACGGCAGCGGTGGCGTCAGGGTCTTTGTAGTAGCAGGTCATGAGGCCGCGGCCGCGCACGCACAGTTCGCCCACTTCGCCTGTTCCCGGCGTGACGGGCTTGTCGTCGGCTCCGCGCACTTCGGCTTCCCACTGCCAGCCGGGCACGCCGATCGCTCCCACGTGGTCGATGTTCTCAACCCCCAGATGCACGCAGCCGGGGCCGATGGATTCGGACAGGCCGTAGTTGGTGTCGTAGAGGTGGTTGGGGAAGTAGCCCTTCCATCGCTTGATGAGCGACGGGGGGACAGGCTGCGCACCGATGTGCATGAGGCGCCACTGTGAAAGCCGGTATTCGCGTGGATCCAAATCTTTGCGGTCGAGTGCATCCAGGATGTCTTGGGCCCAGGGTACCAGGAGCCACACGATGGTGCAGCCTTCTTCGGATACGGTACGCATGATCCAATCGGGCCGCACGCCGCGCAGCAGCACGGCACGGGAGCCGGAAAGAAGGCTGCCGAACCAATGCATCTTCGCGCCCGTATGATAGAGCGGCGGTATGCACAAGAACACGTCGGAGCGTGTCTGGCCATGATGGTGCTGTTCGGTTTCGGCGGCTGCCATCAGGCTCTCGTGGTTGTGGAGGATGGCCTTGGGAAAGCCCGTGGTGCCGGAGGAGAAGTAGATGGCCGCGTCATCGGATTCCCGAAGCTCGATCTGCGGGTCATCAGCGGAGTAGTGCACCAGGCGCTCTTCGAAATTCTGGGAGAAGGCGGGCCGGTCCTCTTCGTCTCCTATGAAATACATGGCTTGAAGGCGCGGCACGCGGGGCGCGGCCTCTTGCATGCGGGTGGCGAATTCGGGGCCGAATACGAGAACGTCCGCATCGGCCAGATCCAGGCAATATACGATCTCGTCGGCGGTGTAACGGTAGTTCAGGGGTACCACGGTGGCCCCGGATTTCAGGATGCCGAAGTACACGGGCAGCCACTCCAGGCAGTTCATCAGCAGGATGGCGACCTTGTTTCCGCGGCCTATGCCGCTGCTCAGCAGCAGATGGGCGAAGCGGTTGGCGCGCTCGTTGAATTCGCGCCAGGTCATCTCGCGTCGGTATCGTTTGGCGGGATTCGGCTCTACCAGGTCGAATTCGCTCCACGTGACTCCGTGCTCCTCGCGGATGGCGGGGTTGATCTCGGTGAGCGCAATGTCGTTGCCGTGCAGGAAGGCGTTGCGGATGAGTGCTTCGGTGATTGCCATGGTGACCTCTTTGCGGATGTGCCGGCGCGGGTACGCTAGCGGTTCTCTATGCTCCCGATGTTCTTGAGTTCGATGGATATCAAGCCGTTGGGCTCGCTGACGAACTCGATGAAATCGGCGTTGTGACTGTATTCGGACGGGAAGGTGATCTCAATGCCGGTGTCCGTGCGGATCTTGTGGTTGCGGGCCGTGCGCTGTGCGACGCGCGATTCCACCGCCACGCGTTCGGGCAGCTGCTCGTCTGCGGCGGCCTGGGTCAGACGTTCGCGCAAGGGCACATCCTCGAAGACCTCGCAGGCAAGTTCCTCGCATGAGAAATCTTCGCCCGCTTCGGCCTTTTCGGCTACGTAGTCTTTGGCTTTGGCCATGGCCACGGTGGTATTCGCCCCGTACTCCTGGGCCACCTCCTCCACGATGCGGGTGACGGCGTTGAGCGTCTCTTTCGACGAGGCCTCCTTGCTGCACTGCAGCAGCCCATCGGGGATGAGCATCAGGTCCTCGCCGGCAACAGTGCGCGTCTTGTCGCAGAACAGCACGGCCATGCTGCGCAAGTCCACCACCGCGTAAGACGATATCTTCTGCGTGGGGCTGGGCAGGATGGCGAAGTGGCGCTCGATGTCGTTGACGGTGCCGCCCGCTTGTCCGCGGTCCACCACATGCATGAAGGCCTGCCGGCTTTCCATGAGCAGGATGGCGAAGTAGCGGCGGGGCGCTTCGATGGCCGCCTCAACGGGTGCGGGCTCGTCTTCGGGCTCTTCGTCATGTTGGTCTTCGGTGCCGGATTCGTCGAAGGGGCACTCGTCGGACGCGGTGGGGGCGGGGCGCTTGGGGGCGTCCTCTTCGAAGTCCACAACCAGAAGGTCGCAGGATTCGGGCTTTTCCTGGCGTCCCAGCTGCGAGGCGAAATACTCGGCTATCTGGGTGGACAGGTCCACGAAATCGCGCCTTCCGGCGAAATACGAGGAAAGCTCGGCGGCAAATGCGCTGTCGTCTGAGAAGCGGCCGTGCATGTTGTCGGTGCTTGAAAGGGCCTTGCGAGCGTGCTTGGTGACAAACGATTTGACCTGGCGGTCTGTCAGGTCAAGCTCCTCTTCGGAAAACGAGTTCACGCACGAGGTGAAATCGAAGATGTGCAGGATCGCGTGGTTGATTCTGGTTGCCATGGTTGCCTTCCCTGGATCAGACGTAAGATTCTTCGACGGTTATGACGCAGACGGCGGTGGGGTCGTGCTGGGCCATGAGATCGCAGATGCGGGCTTTGATCTGGGATTCCGGCATGTCGAAGCTATGGGGGCGCACGCAGTCGAAGATGACGTTGGTGTGTGTGGGTCCGGGCACCAAGCGCACATCATGGACGCTGAGGCGCTCATCGATGCCGGCAACCGCCTCGGCGAGCCAGGTGCGCATTTCTGCCGCCGATCCGTCAGCGGTGACGATGGGGTCGTAGTGCAGCGATATGAGCAGGTTGTCGTCTTCGAGCAGCGCCTTCTCGATGTTGTCGATGGTGTCATGGCTGGCAAGGGGATCCATTTCGGCGGGCATTTCCACGTGGGCGCTGGCGAAGACGCGGCCCGGGCCGTAGTCGTGGATGATCAGGTCGTGCATGCCCAAGACGCCGGGGTAGGACATGATCTTGTTGCGAACATGCTCGACAAGGTCGGGGTCGGGCGCTCTTCCCAGAAGCGGGTCGGTGGCGTCTTTGACCAGGGTGATGCCGCTGTAGATGATGAAGGCGCTCACGGCAAGGCCGGCCCAGCCGTCAAGGTCGAAATCGGTTGCCGCGGAGATGATGGCGCAGATGAGGACTGCAGCGGTGGCGATGACGTCGTTGCGCGAATCGGCTGCAGTTGCCAGAAGCGTGGTGGATGAGATGCGCGTGCCTATCTTCTTGTTGAAGACCGCCATCCACAGCTTCACGGCTATGGACATGAGCAGGATCCCCACGGCCACGAAGCTGAAATCAGCCGGGTCGGGGTTGGCTATCTTGTCGATGGACGAGCGCAAAAGCTCGATGCCGATGACCACGATCATGACCGCTACGGCAAGGCCCGAGAGGTACTCGAAGCGACCGTGGCCGTAGGGATGCTCATCGTCTGCGGGACGGCTTGCAAGCTTGAAGCCCAGCAAGGCGATGATGTTGCTGGAGGCGTCGGAGAGGTTGTTCATGGCGTCTGCCACGATGGATATCGATCCGGTGATCAGGCCTATGGCCGCCTTCGCCGCTGAAAGCAACGCGTTGCAGAGGATTCCCGTGATGCTTGCAAGTTTTCCGTAGGCGGTGCGGACGGCGGGGTTTCCCACGTCGTCGTGGTTTTTCACGAAGCGGCGGATAAGCCATTCGTTCATCGGCAGTGCTTCCTTTCGAGATGATTTGTTGCAAACTCCATATTCTAGCCGTTGCTTTGTGTTCTGCACAGGCGGTTTGCGGCTCGCGTACGCTTTGCCTCAATGGCCGCGTGCCGTTGCCGCTGGACTTTTCGGCGTTTGCATGAATCCGAGCACTTTTGCACGCTAAAGTGCTTGCAGTACTTTACAATGCCAAATCGCATACTGTCACTCGATTCACATGCACGGAGATGAACCACCATGGAAAAGAAGGATATCGATTGGGGCAACCTGGGCTTCGCTTATATGAAGACCGACTACAGCTATGTCTGCAACTACAAAGATGGCGCATGGGAGGAAGGCGGGCTGACGTCTGACCACTCCATTACGCTCAGCGAATGCGCAGGCATCCTGCATTATTGCCAGGAGTGTTTCGAAGGGCTCAAGGCCTACACCGCAAAGAACGGCGATATTGTCTGCTTCCGCCCCGACCTCAACGCCGCGCGTATGGCCGATTCGGCAAAACGCCTGGTCATGCCTGAATTCCCTGAGGAGAAGTTCATTGAGGCCGTCAAGACGGTCGTGTCCGCGAACGCTGCATGGGTTCCTCCCTACGGCTCCGGGGCCACTCTGTATGTTCGTCCGTTCATGTTCGCGTCGGGTGACGTCATCGGCGTCAAGCCTGCAAATGAATACCAGTTCCGCATCCTCGTCACGCCGGTCGGCCCGTATTTCAAGGGCGGTGAGCAGGCCATCACCATCACCGTTGCCGATTACGATCGTGCGGCGCCCCACGGCACCGGCGACATCAAGGCCGGTCTCAATTACGCTATGAGCCTCTATCCGCTTGAGGAGGCCCACAAGAAGGGGTACTCGGAGAATCTCTACCTTGACTCCGCAACCCGCACCTATGTCGAGGAGACGGGCGGAGCGAACGTGCTGTTCGTCGACAAGGAGGGCACGCTGGTGGTCCCGCAGTCTGCGACGAACTCCATCCTGCCGTCTGTCACCCGCCGCTCCCTTGTCACGGTTGCGAGGGACATCCTGGGCATGAATGTGGTTGAACGCCCCGTTAAGTTCCAGGAGGTGCTTGACGATCAATTCGTGGAGTGCGGCCTGTGCGGTACCGCGGCAGTCATCTCTCCCGTGGGCCACATTGAAGCCGAAGGCGTTGACGTGACGTTTTCCGATGGCGCGGATTGCGCCGGTCCTGTGATGCGCAAGCTGCGCAAGACCCTCACCGACATCCAGTCCGGCGAGCTTGAGGGGCCCGAGGGCTGGGTCTTCAAGATCTGCTAGTTTCGCCATATTGCTCAGATTCGAGGCTGTCCGCGGAATGCGGGCGGCCTCTTGTGTGATTCGCATCGCGGAATCCTCGAGGCGGTGTTTTGCGGCATTCGGGCTTCGCCTGGCAGTGCGCAGCGGATCGTTTTCCTGGAAAAGAAGAAGGCATCGGGCCATGTCCGATGCCTTCTTTCGTCTCTTCGGTGCGCAAAGCCCGTTTACAGGCGGGCAACTCCGGTCTTTTTTGCGGCGTCGGCCACGGCAGCGGCCACAGCCGGTGCAACGCGTGCATCGAAGGCTCCGGGGATGATGTAGTCGGCGCTGCGATGGGCGTCATCGATCAGATCCGCGATGGCGTGGGTGGCGGCGACCATCATGTCGTCGTTGATGTCGCTTGCGCGGACGTCGAGCGCGCCGCGGAAGATGCCGGGGAATGCCAGCACGTTGTTGATCTGATTGGGGAAGTCCGAACGGCCTGTGGCGGCAACGGCAGCGCCTGCGGCGATGGCTTCGTCCGGCATGATTTCGGGAACGGGGTTCGCCATGGCGAAGACGATCGGATCCTTCGCCATGGAGCGCACCATGTCCTGCGTCATGACGCCCGGGACGGACACTCCCACGAATACGTCCGCGTCGACAACCGCATCGGCGAGCGATCCCCTGAGGCGGCGCGGGTTGGTGAGCGGTGCGATCTCTGCGTGGGCGGGACGCAGGTCCGGGTCTCCCTCGCACAGGATGCCGGCGCGGTCCACCATCACGATGTCCTTGACGCCGAGGCGCAGCATCAGCTTCGCGATGGAGGTTCCCGCGGCGCCAGCGCCCGAGAACACCACGCGTGTGTCGGCCAGCTTGCGGCCGGTGAACTTGCAGGCGTTGATCAGCGCGGCGCAGGTGACCACGGCGGTTCCGTGCTGGTCGTCATGGAAGACGGGGATGTCGCAGCATTCCTTCAGGCGCGCTTCGATCTCGAAGCAGCGCGGAGCGGCTATGTCTTCGAGGTTGATGCCCCCGAAGCTGCCTGCAAGCAGGGATACGGTGCGCACGATCTCATCGACGTCCTGCGAGCGGATGCACAAAGGGAAGGCGTCGACATCGGCGAATTCCTTGAACAGCGCGCACTTTCCCTCCATGACGGGCATGCCGGCCTCTGGGCCGATGTTGCCGAGGCCCAAAACGGCGCTGCCGTCGGTCACGACGGCCACCAGGTTGCCGCGACGGGTATAGGTGTAGGACAGATCTGCGTCGCGGGCTATTTCAAGGCACGGCTCGGCTACGCCGGGGGTGTATGCCACGGCAAGTTCTTCGGGCGTGGTGATGGTGGCGCGGCTTATGACCTCGATTTTGCCGCACCACTGCTCATGCGCTTGGAGCGCTTTCTTCTTGGTATCCATGTTGCATGCGTTCCTTTGCGGTGCGGGACTATGCCTGCAGGCTGTCGATGTATCCGACCAGGTCGCCGACGGTGGAAAGGCCTTCAGGCTCGCCGAAGTCGATTTCGCACTTCTCTTCAAGCTCGCAGATGAGCTGGACCATGTCGAGCGAGTCCACCTCAAGCGAATCGAAGGTTGATTCGTCATTGACCTGGGAAGGGTCGATGTTGAGGTTCTCTTCGAGCACCTCTTTGATGATGTCGATGGTTGCCATGGCGCATCCTTTCGATCGGTGGTATCCGGGTTGATGTTCAACCCGGATATATTACCGCAGGTTTGCGTTCGTGGTGCGAATAGCGCCCCGCACCTGCTGTTTGTGTTCGCCTTATGGTCGCAAGCTCCCCAAAATGACGCTGCGGTAACGAAACGATGGTGGCTGTGTTTCGAATGGGGCGCGCTTGTTCATCTCGCATGCGATGGGATGATAGAGTCTTTGCACGAGAAAACGAGGCATCGTCAGCGGGTTGCCCAAGGGCTCCCGCCAGAGCGAAGGAGAAGGAGGGTGAATCCCATGTCCGAAAACATCGATCCCCGGGATGTGCAGCCCGCCCAGCCCGTCCAGCCGCAGCAGCCCGTCCAGCCGCAGCAGCCCGTCCAGCCGCAGGCCCAGGTCCCGGTGAACCCTCAGGTCCAAGCCCAGCAGCAGGCCCAGGCAAATGCCCAGGCTCAGGCAGCGGCTGCGGAATCCTATCGTCAGCAGGTCTATCAGGCCTATGCCCAGCAGACGCAGCCCCAGCATGTCCAGACCCCTTCCGGTGCGCATGCCGCCAAGCCTTCGACGGGAAAGACGTTCGTCGCGGGATTTGCCGGCGCGGCGCTGGCCGTCGTGTTGGGATTGGGCGGATTCTTCGGTTTCCAGGCCCTGACCGACGATGCCGATTCCACGGCGCAGTCTCCGGGCATTTCTGAAGGCACGACGCAGGGATCAACCATCGGAGACATCACGGTGGACGGGGAGGATGCGACGCTTGCCGAGGCCGTGGCCGCCAAGACCCTGCCCTCCATTGCGTCCATCGATACCTTCCAGCGTCAGACGTCCAGCATGTCCGGTGCGTTCGGCCGTGAGGGCACCGGCAAAGATTCCGATTCCGCCCTCACGGAGCTTGGCTTGGGTTCCGGCGTCGTGATCAGCGAAGACGGTTACATCATCACCAATTACCACGTGATCGAAGGGGCCGATGAGGTCCATGCTACGGTCGCCGGCACGGAATATGTCGCCGAAGTGGTGGGAAGCGACCCCTCAAGCGACATCGCCGTGCTCAAAATCGATGCCGAAGGCCTTGATCCCGTCGACATCGGCAGCTCTTCCGATCTTGAGGTGGGCCAGTGGGTCATGACCTTGGGCAATCCCTTCGGCCTTGAGAATTCGGTGTCCACGGGCGTGGTTTCGGCCATGCAGCGCTCTTCGACCATGACCGGCGAAGACGGCTCCACGGTGATCTACCCGAACATGATCCAGACCGATGCGGCCATCAACCCCGGTAACTCCGGTGGCGCGCTGGTTGATGCCAACGGAAACCTGATCGGCATCAACACGCTTATCACCTCGTATTCGGGCTCCAGCTCCATGGTTGGCTTCGCCATCCCCATTGATTACGCAATGGGCATCGTGGACCAGATCATCTCAGGCGAAACGCCCACGCACGCGCAGCTTGGCGTGTCCATGGCAACCTTGACGCCTGATGCTGCGGCTTACTACGGCCTGCCGGTCGACTCGGGCGTGCTGGTGGCGAACGTCTACAAGGACACCGCTGCTGACCAGGCCGGTCTTGAGCGCGGCGACGTGATCGTGTCGTTCGACGGTGAGGCTGTCACCGACGCCTCGGAGCTCATGCTCGATGTGCGCGAGCATGCGGTTGGAGATGAGGTGACTCTTGAGATCGTAAGGGATGGAAAGCAGCAGACCGTGAGCGTGACGCTGGGCTCCGATGAATCCTCCCAGTCCTCCAACGGATGGGGCTACGGCGAAGGCTCCGGCTTCGGCAACGGATTCTGGGGCAACTGAGCGTCTGCGACGTGTAGCTTCAAAGCAGTGACTTTCGGCCAAATGCGCCGAACTTGAGAAAAAGGCCGTGCGACGATGCGCGGCCTTTTCTTTTCACGTAAGATGGTTCAGACCGAAATGAAAGGGGTAATCCATGCCTGAAGGATATAAGTACCGTCGCGTGTTGTTGAAGCTGTCCGGTGAGGCTCTGATGGGCGATGCCGGATATGGCATCGATCCGAAGGTCATCGACGATCTTGCCGAGCAGATCAAAGAAGTTGTCGACGACGGGGTCCAGGTGGCCATCACCGTCGGCGGCGGCAACATCTTCCGCGGCGTGGCGGGAAGCGCAAACGGCATGGACCGCGCCCAGGCCGACTACATCGGCATGCTGGCAACCGTCATGAACGCCCTCGCGCTTCAGGACGGTCTGGAGCGCCATGGCGTGCAGTCCCGCGTCCAAAGCGCCATCGAGATGCATCAGGTCGCTGAGACCTACATCCGCCTGCGCGCTATCCGCCATATGGAGAAGGGCCGCGTCGTCATCTTCGCGGCGGGCACGGGCAATCCGTATTTCACCACCGATACCACCGCAGCTCTGCGTGCGTGCGAAATCGATGCCGAGTGCATGATGAAGGCGACCAAGGTTGACGGTATCTACGACAGCGATCCGAAGAAGAATCCCGATGCGAGGAAATACGACAAGATCAGCTACCTTGAGGTTCTGACCAAGGAGCTCAACGTCATGGACGCTGCGGCAATCTCTCTGTGCAAGGACAACGAGATGCCGCTTCTGGTCTTCGATCTCACGGTGCCGGGCAACATTCGCCGCGCTTTGCAGGGCGAAGACGTCGGCACGTTGGTGTACTAGGCGCGGCAAGGGGAAATGCAATCCATACAGTCTGAGGAGGACACGATGATCGACGAGATTATGCTCAATACCGAAGAGGGCATGGAGAAGGCCCTGCACAATCTGCGCGAGGCATTCGTCGGCGTGCGCACGGGCCGTGCGAACGCGATGGTGCTCGACAAGATCCGCGTTGACTATTACGGCGTGCCCACACCCATCAACCAGATGGCGGCCGTCAAAACGCCCGACGCCCACATGCTCACCATCGAGCCGTGGGACAAGTCCATGCTGCGTGCCATCGAGGCCGCAATCCTCGCTTCCGACCTTGGCATCACGCCTTCCAATGACGGTGCCGTCATCCGCCTGCCGTTCCCCACGCTGACCGAGGAGCGCCGTCGGGAGATGGTCAAACAGTGCAAGACGTATGCCGAGGAAGCGCGTGTGGCCGTGCGCAATGTGCGCCGCGACGCCAACAGCAAAGTCGAGCACGGCAAGAAGGAAGGCGAAGTGACCGAGGACGATGCGCGCCGTGCCGAGGAGCGCATCCAGAAGATCACCGACAAATACATCGCCACGGTCGAGGAGATGTTCAAGAAGAAGGAAGCCGAGGTCATGGAGATCTAGTCTCCGCCACGGCCGCATGTCAGTGCAGCGGGCGTCCGGGTGTCGGATGCCCGCTTCGTGCACTTGGATTGGATGGAACGACCCATGGACAAATCCCTCAACGAAATCTTCCCCGGCCCGCCCGAGGGCCTCGATCCCGCGTCGCTTGACCTGTCGCGGATTCCCCAGCATGTTGCCGTCATCATGGACGGAAACGGACGCTGGGCGAAAAAACGTGCGCTCAACCGCCTCAAGGGCCACAAGGCCGGGATCGGAGCGGTTCGCGAAACCATCAGGTGCGCTTCCGATCTGGGGGTTCGCTACCTGACCATCTACTCGTTTTCCACGGAGAACTGGAAGAGGCCCGAAGATGAGGTCGTGGGCCTGATGGACCTGTTCGCCAAAACCATGCTTGCCGAAGTAGACGAGCTCCATGAGGAGCATGTGCGCGTCAAGACCATCGGCGACATCTCGATGCTCCCGCAGGAAACCCGCGATGCCTTCGATGCCGCATGGGAGAAGACCATGGATAACACGGGCATGACGCTGCTTGTGGCCGTGAACTACGGATCCCGTCAGGAAATCCTGCGGGCGGTGGAGGCCTGCATGCGCTATGCGGTCATCGAGGGCGAAGAGCACGGCGAACTGCCGCAGGTGACCGAAGAGCTCTTCGAGCGCGGACTCTATACGGCCGGCATCCCCGACCCTGATCTTGTGATCAGGACCTCGGGTGAGATGCGCGTGTCCAACTTCCTCTTGTGGCAGATGGCGTATTCGGAGTTCTACTGCACCGACGTGCTGTGGCCCGACTTCAACAGATACGATTTCCTGCGTGCGCTCCTTGACTTCCAGAGCCGTGACCGCAGGTTCGGCGGGGTGGTCCAGTGAATGAGATGACGGATAGACCCGACTCGCTTGAGGGTGTGGCGGGCGCAAGCGCTGCGGCGCGCGATGGCCGCTCGAGCGAGCCTGTGAACGCGGTAGCCCTTGATGAGGCAGCACGTCGGGAGACGAGCGCGCCCTATCATGCCGCCAAGCGCCGCGCCGCGTCGCGCAAGGATGCGGCAAAGGCCTTCGTTCATGACAAGACGCCCGAAAAGCTCAAGAATCCCACTGACATCCAGGTGAGATTCCGCACGGGTTTCGTCTATGTCTCCATCTCCTTGATCTGCGCGCTTGCGTGTGAATTCACCACGGTTGCGCTGCTTTGCGTGCTGGCGGGCATCTCGGCGGGCGAGCTGTTCTACATGTTCCGCAGCGATGCGAAGCTGCCCAATGAGCTCTTGGGGATCATGGCTGCGATAGCGTATCCCATCAGCGTCTGGCTGTTCGGGCTTGACGGCGCGCTGCTTGTCACGGGCGGTCTGCTCTTGGCGCTTTTGGTGTGGTACGTGTTCTGGTCAAGGGCCCGTATCGGCGATGTGGGCGTGTCGTTTTTCGGCGCGGCATATACGGGTCTTCTGCTGTGCGGCCTTGTGGTCGTGCGCATGTCGCTCGATGGGATATGGGGTGGCGTGCTGGTCTGTGCCGTGTTCTGCTCCGTGTGGGCCAACGATTCCTTCGCCTACCTGGTGGGAAGCAAGCTGGGCAAGCACAAGATGGCCCCGCGCATCTCCCCCAAGAAAAGCTGGGAGGGCTTCGTGGGCGGCATGCTGGGTTCTGTCGCCGTGTGGCTCTGCATCACGTTTATCCCGGGCGTTGAGATGAGCATCCTCCAGGCTGTGGTGTTCGGCGCGATCGTGGGATTGTTCGGCGTTTTGGGAGATTTGGCCGAAAGCCGCATCAAGCGCAATTCCGGCGTCAAAGATTCCGGAACCATCATGCCTGGTCACGGCGGCCTGCTCGATCGATGCGACTCGCTGTTTCTGGCCTCGGTCACCGCGGCGGTTCTGTTGGTCGGCGGCGGATGCATCCCGTTCGTGCTGTAAGTTCTGAAGGCCGGCGCCTGCTTGGGCCGGCCTTTTCGTTTCAAGGGAAGGAGTGGGAATGAATACCTTTGAAGAAACGGATTCCCGTACGACGCCCGACGCTCCCAAGCGCATAGTTGTTTTGGGCTGCACGGGTTCCATCGGAGTGCAGACCCTTGATGTGGCGCGCAGGCACCCTGATAAGATCTCGGTGGTGGGTCTTGCGGCGAATACAAGCGTGGTCGATACCATCAGGCAGGCGCATGAATTCCGCGTTTCCCACATTGCCTTCGGGGATGCCTCGGTGGCTTCGCATCCCATGCTGGCCCAGATTTCAGGGTCGCACGGTGCGGGGCACCCTGGCGTTTCTGTGGGGTTCGGCGAGGAAGCGCTGTTGGACCTGGTCCGCATGCCCGAAGTTGATTGCGTTGTGAACGCCCTGGTGGGTGCTGCCGGCATGCGTGCAAGCTATGAGACGTTGGCGTGCGGCAAGCAGTTGGCCCTTGCCAACAAGGAGAGCCTTGTCGTGGCCGGCGATCTGATCATGCCGCTTGCGAAGGCGCCGGGTTCCCTCATGCCCATCGACTCCGAGCATGGCGCCATCTACCAGTGCCTTCTCGGTGAGCGCCGCGAAGAGGTGTCCGCCTTGTGGGTGACCGCTTCGGGCGGTCCCTTCCGCGGCCGTACACGCGAGCAGTTGGCGGGCATGACGGCGAAAGAGGCGCTTGCCCACCCCACTTGGAAGATGGGGCCGAAGATCACCATCGATTCCTCTACGCTTATGAACAAAGGGCTCGAAGTCATTGAAGCCCATCATCTGTTCGGCATGCCCTATGATCGGATCAAGGTTGTCGTGCAGCCGCAGAGCGCCATCCATTCCATGGTCGAATACTCCGATGGCAGCGTGAAAGCCCATCTCGGCACTACCGACATGCGCATTCCCATACAGTTCGCCTTGAGCTATCCCGATCGCTGGGATGCTCCGGTTGAGCCTCTTGACTTCACGAAGCTCGGCAGCCTGGAGTTCTATCCTGCGGACACCGAAACGTTCAAGTGCCTGGCTCTGGCGCGCCAGGCGGGCAGCGTCGGCGGTACGCTTCCGTGCGCCATGAACGCCGCGAACGAGGTTGCAGTCGCGGCGTTTCTGGCTGGAGATTGTGCGTTTTTGGACATCGCGGACTGCGTTGAAGAGGTCATGTCGGTGCATCATGTCGAAAAGACAGAAAGTTTGGATCAGCTCTCCGAGGTCGATGCATGGGCCAGGGCGGCAGCGCGCAAGGTACTAACCCGCTGAGCAATTCCGTGCAGGCCTGCGGGGCGTGAGAGGTATTACATCCGATGGACATCGTTTTGATGATTTTCTATGTCACCATCGTGCTCGGCGTGTTGGTGTTCATCCATGAGGGCGGCCATTATCTGGCCGCCCGTGCGTTCGGCGTCCGTGTGACGGAATTCATGCTGGGTCTTCCCGGCCCCGGCGTCGGTTTCACTGTCGGCCGCACCCGGTTCGGTGTGACGGCCATCCCGCTCGGCGGGTACGCACGTGTGTGCGGCATGGAACCGGGACCTGAAAACCCCCATGTTGAACGGGCGCTCGCCTTTGCCTACGACCGCGGTACCGTCGATGCGGATGATCTGGCCGAAGAGCTGGGCCTCAGCGTGGATGAGGCCATCGACGTGCTCTATGTTCTGGTCGAGTGGGGAAGTCTCACCGCCCCGAAGAAGACCGACGAATTCAACACGTTCCGCACCCCGGCCCTGCGCGACCGTCGCCGCCATATCGATGAGGCGGAGGGTACGCCGCGTTGGTATCCCAGCGCCCATAGGCTCTACGAATCCGAGCGCGCCCAGACCTATCGGGCGCTGCCGTTTTGGAAGCGTTCGGTCATCCTGCTGGCCGGCATTTTCGTGAACCTGCTGTTCGCCGTGGTTGTCTTCGTGGTCGCATTCTCGGTTGTGGGTGTGGACATGGTAGACCAGGCGGGCACGGTTTTCCATGTGGTCGTGCCTCCCGCCGATGCCCTTGCTGCGGGCGTGAACTACATCGGCATGGTGGGCCAGGCCATCTTGGGCCTGTTCAACCCGCAGACTGCGGCGGCAACCGTCGAGGGCTCCACGAGCATCGTGGGCATGGCGGTTCTCTCGAAGAGCTACGCCGATGCCGGCCCGCTCATGTTCATCATGTTCATGGCCATGCTGTCGGTATCGCTGGGCCTGATGAACCTGCTGCCCATTCCGCCGCTCGACGGCGGGCGTTTCGTCGTGGAGCTCTTCCAGAAGCTTTCGCGCAAAGTAGTGGGGCCGCGCGTCATGAACGCCATGAGCGTTGCCGGCCTGCTGCTGTTCGGTGCGTTCTTCGTCTTCATGCTCAATCAGGATATACAGCGGTTCGTATTCGGGAATTGGTAGGAGGATGCGATCATGAAACCCAATGAGTCCACTCGTCGCGTGATGGTGGGCGGAGTGCCCGTGGGCGGGGGAGCTCCCTGTGCGGTGCAGTCCATGCTCAACGCGTCAGCCGATGATGTCGAAGCGAATCTGGATCAGATAGAGGCGCTTGCCGCGGCCGGCTGCGAGATCGTGCGCATGGCCATTCCGCGACGATCCTGCTTGGACGCCTTCGAGTCCGTCTGCTCGAAAAGCCCTTTGCCCGTTGTGGCCGATATCCACTTCGACCCCGTCATCGCGTGCGAGGCGGCGCGTCGAGGTGCGGCGAAGCTTCGCATCAATCCCGGCAATATCGGCGGCCTTGAGAAAACCGACGTGGTCATAGAGGCTGCGCGAGAGGCCGGCATCCCCATCCGCATCGGCGTCAACGCCGGGTCTCTCGATGACGCCATCAAGGGCCGCGCGGACATGACCATGCCGCAAAAGCTTGCGGCCTCGGCAATCGACTACGTGCGCTATTTCCACCAGAGGGATTTTTTCGACCTGGTCGTTTCCGCGAAAGCGCATGATGTGATGACTACCGTGGAGACCTATCGCATTCTCTCGCGGGAGATCCCGGATGTTGCGCTGCATATCGGCATCACCGAAGCGGGTACGCTTCTGCAGGGCGCCGTCAAGAGTGCAAGCGGTCTTGGGATCTTGCTGTCGGAGGGCATCGGCGATACCATGCGCATCTCTTTGACCGACGACCCCGTCCAGGAAGTGCGTGCCAGCTGGATGCTGCTTTCCGCTCTCGATCTGCGTCGTCGCGGTCCTGAAATCATCAGCTGCCCGACGTGCGGTCGCTGCCAGGTCGACTTGATCGCGCTTGCGTCGGAGGTTGACCGTCATCTGGCCAGCGTTTCCGCACCCATCAAGGTGGCCGTGATGGGCTGCGTGGTCAACGGGCCCGGCGAAGCGGCCGATGCCGATCTCGGCGTGGCATGCGGTGCCGGTTCCGGGGTCATCTTCGTCCATGGTAAGGTCTTGCGCAAGGTTGACGAGGGCGGTATCGTAGACGCTTTGATGGAAGAGATTGCGAAGTTTGAAGCTGTTTCGCTCCGATAAGATAGGACTGATAGATGAACAAAGTGGTGAACCGTTCGGTTCTGCGCATGAGCTCGCTGTATGCTCCTACGCTCAAGGAAGACCCCAGTGATGCCGACATCGTGTCTGCGAAATTGCTGGTCCGCGCCGGCATGATTCGCAAGGAGGCTGCCGGTCTCTATTCGTTTCTGCCGCTGGGCCTGCGCGTCTTGCACAAGATTGAGAACATCGTTCGCGAGGAGATGGATTCCCATGGCGGCCAGGAGATCCTCATGCCCTTCGTCCAGCCTGCCGAGTTGTGGCATCGCAGCGGTCGCTGGGATGTATACGGCGCTGAACTTTTGCGCGTGACCGACCGCCATGACAACGAATTCTGCCTCGGGCCCACCCATGAGGAGATCATCACCGACCTGGTGCAAAACGAGCTGCGCAGCTACAAAGACCTGCCCAAGAACCTCTATCAGATCCAGGTGAAGTTCCGCGACGAGCGTCGCCCGCGCTTCGGCCTTCTGCGCGGCCGCGAATTCATGATGAAGGATGCCTACAGCTTCGATGCGGACGCCGAGGGTCTTGATGCCAGCTATGCGCAGATGCGCGACGCTTACACGAACATGTGCGAGCGCATGGGCCTCAAGTACCGTATCGTCCAGGCGGATTCAGGCCAGATCGGCGGCAATGAATCCGAAGAGTTCATGGCTCTGGCCGAAACGGGCGAAGCGGAGCTCGTGTACTGCGAGTGCGGATACGCCGCCGATGTCGAGGCCGGCGCATGCACGCCGCATCCCACCGCGTATGCCGCTGAATCCATGGAGAAGATCTCTACCCCCGGCGTCCATACCATCTCTGAGCTCGCGGAGTTCCTGGGCTGCCCTGAAAGCTCCACGGTGAAGGCGTTTGCCGGCGTGGGCGATGAAGGTCAGGTCTGGGTCCTGTTCGTTCCCGGTGATTATGAGGTCAATGAGATCAAGGCCGACCGCATCATCCCCGGATTCCGTCCCATGTCCGATGAAGAGCTCAAGGATGCCGGATTGGTGAAGGGCTCCATGGGTCCTGTGGGTCTTCCTGCCGGCGTCAAGGTTGCCGCAGACGAGAGCCTGCGTTCCATCGAACGTTGGGTGGTGGGCGCCAATGATGACGGCTTCCATTTCGTCGGTGCCAAGCTGGGCGAGGACTTCCAGGTAGACGCCTGGGCGGAGCTGTGCACTGTGCGCGAGGGCGACGTGTGCCCGGTGTGCGGAAAGCCGCTGTCTGCGGCCCGCGGCATCGAGGTCAGCCAGATCTTCAAGCTGGGAACCAAGTATTCCGAGGCCATGGGCGCTACGTTCATGGATGAATCCGGTGCTGAGCGCCCGTTTGTCATGGGCTGCTACGGCGTCGGCGTGTCCCGTACGATGGCGGCGGCCGTCGAGCAGAGCCATGACGACTTCGGCATCATCTGGCCTGCGGGTATCGCACCGGCCCATGTGTGCGTTGTTCCTCTGAGCGCCAAGCCCGATGAGGTGACCGAGGCCGCAGAGGAGCTTGCCGCTTCGCTTGCCGCAACCGGTCTTGAGGTGGTCATCGATGACCGCGATGAGCGTGCAGGCGTCAAGTTCGCCGACAACGATCTGATCGGCTGGCCCGTTCAGGTGGTTGTGGGCAAGCGCGGTCTGAAGGAAGGTACCGTCGAAGTGAAGAACCGCGCCACCGGTGAAAAGACGTCTGTGGCGCTGACGGATGCTGCGGCTGCCGTCGAGGCTATCCTGGGATAGCTTCAACCCGCCAACTTTGCTTCTTCGTTTTCGCGTGGCTCGAGCGCCCTGGTTTATCCAGGGCGCTTTTCGTTTTCCCGTCGCACTTTCAGGGCGGATCGGTGCGCGGCGCGCGGCATCGGTGTGCAGCTGTGGCTGGCATTGGTTCGCACGAGGCCCTGCGGACTGGTACCGCCGCCGCCTGGCACGTTGTGAGCCGGATGCTCGGAGCTGCCCTTCCCGGTTCTCCGATCGGTTTCAGACTGGGTTTCGAATGCTGGCCTGAGCTGTGCCGCATTAGCTCGCAGCTAATGTTTTGATCCTGGGTTACGGATACCATTTCGCCATGTTTCTATGAAAGGCGCTTTCGCGCCTATTGAGAAAAAGGAGTGGGAATATGAGTGATCTTCAACAGGGGAGCCCCGTTGCTCCCAAGACGGGAAAGTCCGGCGCCGCGATTGCGGGCCTCGTTGCAGGCATCGTGGCGTTGGTCATGTCCCCGCTTCCCATCATCAACAACATCGCCATCTTTGTGGCGTTGGTCGGCTTGGTTTTGGGTATTTTCGGGATGCGTGCGGTGAAAAAGGGCGCATCGGGTAAAGGCATGGCCGTTGCGTCGGTGGTTGTTTCTGTGATTGCCGTCGTTGCGGTATTGGGCAGCCAGGCGTTCTACGGTGCGGCTTTGGATGCGGTTTCGGAATCTTTGGAAAACCCTTCGGTTTCAAGCGGTTCGAGCCAGGGGGACGGCAACGGGGCCGATGCCGGTGCTGCTGATGCGGGCGAGCCGACTTCGAATCCCTTTGAAGTCTCCATCGATGAGGGGACCGTGGTACAGGACTATGAGGGAAATCCTGCCTTGAGTGTGACCTATACCTGGGTCAACACGTCTGATGAGGCTACCAGCTTTGCGGTTGAGGCGTATCCGAAATGCTTCCAAGACGGAATTCAGCTTGATACCGCCGTCGTATCGGGAGCGGCTGATTCGAACTATGCGACGGAACTCAAGCCGGGTGCTTCCGTTCAGGTGACTCTGGCCTACTCGCTCAATGGGGAAAGCGATGTGACCGTTGAAGTGGGCCCTGTAATCAATGTCAACGATGTCATTTGGGCAGAGAAGACTTTTTCGGTAGCATAAAGCTAGACTTGGGATTGCATGGACTTACGTGGACCTCCTTCGGCGTAAAGGTCGAGGGAGGTTTCATCATCGCTACGGCTGAAACGGGGTGCGCAATGGAGGAGCCTTTGACTGAGGAGCTTTTGACGGAGTTGCTGAGCGCTCCTGATCCTGTCGGCTTCATAGAGGAAAACAGAATCGGAACCTGCTCGCTTTCGTCCTGCCTTAACGGGTTGCTTCAGGAGAAGGGTCTTGTGCGGAGCGAGGTCATCAGGGCGGCGGATCTCAATGAGACGTTCGGCTATCAGATTTTCACCGGCAGCAGGATGGCGTCGCGCAACAAGGTTCTCCAGCTCGCCTTCGCCATGCAGCTCACCCTCAGGGAGGCGAATCGGCTTTTGCGCAGCGCCGGGGTAAACGAGCTGTATTGCAAGGATCGTCGGGATGCGATCATTTTGTTCTGTCTGGACAGGGGTTTGAACCTCAGGGCGGTCAATGAGGAGCTTTACCGCTTGGGCGAGGATACCATTTGCTAGAATCGGTCCATGGAATCGCATGCGAGCAGACATATCTTTTCGAAGCAGGCCGAAATCGATGAATACCTTCGCCTGCTGGAACAGGATGCGGAGTATCGCCTCCTTTCGATTCTGGGTGAATCTGCGGTCGAGATAACCCAGCTGGTCAGATTTCGCGGCAGGCTCTTTGTGCGCAAGCTTATCAGGGATGATTCGGGCATCGGGGAGGCTTACAGGCACCTCATGGCCTTGCAGCGTTCCGGCGGGGGTTTAGGTGGTGTGCCCCGGATAGAGAGCTGCCATCTGATTTCAAAAGCTGTGAATTCAGATGATCCTGCGGGCGTTCCCGCGGGCACATGGCAATGCGTGGTCATGGAATACGTGGAAGGGGAGACCGTATCCGAAGCCGTAGTGCGTCGTGGCGCATCGATTGCATTGGCTGCCGAGGTGATACCTTCCGTCTGCGATGCGGTTTCGGGGTTGCACCGGGCCGACGGTGCTCCCATCATCCATCGCGACCTCAAGCCCGATAACATCATCATATCCTCCCATGGTGCGGTGCTTATCGATTTCGGCATTTCGCGCATCTACAAAGAGGGAAACGATCGCGATACCGCGATGTTCGGAACGCGGGCGTATGCGCCTCCCGAGCAGTTTGGATTCGGGCAGACGGATTGCCGTAGCGACGTGTACGCTTTGGGCATGCTGTTGTATTTCTGCCTGACGGGCGAAGACCCCGCGCCGGGCCTGCAGCGAGAGAGCTTTTCTTCGGCGGGGTGTCCTGAGCAGATTTGTCGGGTCATGTCGCGCGCATGTTCGCTGGACCCCGATGCCAGGTATCCATCGGTTGAGGAGTTAAAGGCTGCGCTTTTGGCGGCGTGCGAAGGTCTTGTGCCGAAGGTCCGATCGGATGTGCAGCCTTCTGAAGCCGGAGTGCAGGGATCCGATGGCGCCGGGGATTGCGCTATGGCGGATTCCTCAGCGGACCAGCCACCGTCCTCGAAATCGATTCTGTCACGCGTTCCGAGGCGCGTGGGGATGGTCTGGAACATCGGCCTTTTGGCTGTTTGGGTCTTCTTTCTGGTAAGCAGCATCGCATCCGCTTGCACACCGGCCGATCAGGCCCAGGTTCCGTTGGCTGTAAGACTGCTTGAAAACGTCGGCACGGGCCTGGGTTTTCTGACCGTTTGCGCGTTTGCGCTGATGGATCGCAGGGCTCTCTACCGATTCATTCCTCGGCTTCGGGAGGTGTCCGTTCCCTCCTCGGTGCTCATGGCATTCGGAGCCTGGTCATTGTTCGTATTCGCGCTTTCGATGTTCGAAGCTGCTGCGGGATTCGTGTGAGACGGCAGGTTGCAGGCATCTGACCAGGTTGTCCTTTGCTACACTGTCTTGCCATGAATACCAACGAAAACAACCCCTCATCTGCCGCCGAAGCTGTTTCGGCGGCGTTGCCCCGTCGTATGGAGCTGCTCGCACCTGCAGGCGGCATGGAGCAGCTCGAATACGCCATCAACTTCGGCGCGGATGCGGTGTATCTGGCGCTTGACCGATTCGGCATGCGTCGGCGGGCGGAGAACTTCACGGCGGAGACGCTTCCCGCGGCCGTGGCATATGCCCACGCGCATGGTGTGAAGGTCCACGTCACGGCCAATATAGCCATGCGCAACGATGACATCGAAGAGCTTCCCGCTTACTTCGCCTTGCTTCGGGATGCCGAAGTTGATGCGGCGATCATAAGCGACATGGGCGCTCTTGCGATTGCACGCGAGGTCGCACCTGGTCTTGAGCTTCATCTGAGCACCCAGGCTTCGTGCATGAATTGGCGCTCGGCGCTCGAATGGCACCGCCTCGGCGTCAAGCGTATCGTGTGCGCCCGGGAGATGAGCCTGGAAGACATCCGTGAGATGCGCCGCCGCATTCCCGATGAGCTGGAAATCGAAGCCTTCGTCCATGGAGCCATGTGCATGGCCGTCTCCGGGCGCTGCATCATCAGCGACCACCTCAACGCGCGACCCGCGAACCGCGGTCATTGCACGCAGCCGTGTCGCTGGAATTACGCTCTGGTGGAGCAGAGCCGTCCCGGTGAGTATTTTCCCATCGAAGAAGACGGCGCCACCACGAACATCCTGAGCTCGCGTGATATGAACATGCTTTCCCATCTGCGTGAACTTGCGGAAGCCGGCGTGGATAGCATCAAGATCGAAGGCCGCGCCAAGGGCACGTACTATGTGGCCATGGTGACAAACGCCTATCGCCAGGTGCTTGACGGGGCGGATGCGCAGGACTGGCAGTCTGAGCTTGCGGCTGTGAGCCATCGCGCCTACTCCACCGGCTTCTACTTCGGTCACCCCGGCCAGACAGGGGAGGGTGCGGAGTATGCAAGCACCCATCAGATGGTGGCGTTCGTTGCGGATTGCAAACCCCTGGCCAAACGGGACGGCGGTGGCTATCTGGTGTCGATCGTGTGCCGCAACCGGATCTTCGAAGGAAGCGAAGTTGAGGCGGTAAGCCCCGGCATGCCCGTCCGTCGCATCCGCATCCATGGTCTGACCTGGATGAATGAAGGCCGTCCCGTAGCTGTCGATGTGGCCAACCGCACCATGGAGACCTACGTGTTCGCATCCGATGTTGCGCTATCTTCCCGTGATATCCTGCGCGTTTCCCGAAAGGAGTCCCGTTGAGAATCATCGATTGCTTCGAGGCACCGCAGCGAGCAGACGTTTCGCCGTCTGTCCTCCCTGTATCGTTTGAGATCTTCCCGCCCAAAGGAGATCTGCCCGTCGAAGAGGCGCGCTCCATGGCGGAAAAGCTTGCGCCGCTTGATCCGGCTTTCGTGTCGGTGACGTATTCCGCCGGCGGCAGCGGCAACTCGGGCAAGACCGTGGATGTTGCCCGTATGGCTAAAGATGAGTTCGGTTTGACCGTCATGGCCCATCTGACCTGCGCCGGTGCAACGCGTGCGGAAATCGCGGATGTGCTGTGCGCCATGCGCGCCGCCGGCATTGAGAATGTGCTGGCGCTGCGTGGGGACATGGCTGCCGGCATAACGCAAGGCGAGCTCGCGCACGCTTCGGATCTGATTCCCCTGGCTGTCGAAGCCGGATTCTGCGTGGGTGCGGCGGCATACCCCGAAGGGCACATCGACTGCTTCGATGCCCAGGAGAACATACGCCATCTCAAGCTCAAACAGGATGCGGGCGCATCGTTTTTCGTCACCCAGCTGTTTTTCGACAATGATTTCGCCCTGCGATTCCTGGACGACGCGCGGCGTGCCGGCGTGACGGTGCCCATCACCTTCGGCATCATGCCCTTCATGTCGAAGGCGCAGATATCGCGCATGGTGTTCATGTGCGGGGCGAGTCTGCCGTCGCCTGTGGTCAAATTGCTTGCCCGTTATGAGGACGATCCTGCCAGCTTACGCGCCGCCGGCATCGAGTATGCTGCGCGTCAGCTCGTGGGTTTGGCCGAAGCAGGGGTGGACGGCCTGCATGTTTACACCATGAACAAGCCCGATGTGGCCGCCGCCGCCATGGCCGCCGTGCGCCAGGCCGGATTCGGCGCCGGAAGGGATGCGGCCGGAGCATGAGGCTTGCCGTCAAGATAGACCCCGAAGAGGTTGCGCGTTGGCTCGGCGGCATGGGGCATTCGCTTGAGCCCGGGCTTGAGGCGCGTCTTGAGGAGGCTGTTGCCGCAGCAAGCCGCATCGTGGCTCCTACGGGCGTTTGGCGGCGTTTTCCCGTTGCGTGCAGCGTCTCGGATGCGGACGGAGAAGGGGGTGCGGCGACAGGCTCCGCCGGAGCAACCGATCAGCCGCCTTGCCCCATCCGTCTTGAAGGCTGCGCCTTGGAGCTTCCCGGATACGATATCGCCCGCCATCTTGCCGGCGCTTCGTCGGTTGCAGCTATGGCGGTTACGGTGGGGTTGGAGGCAGATCGCGAGTATCGACGCCGCGCGTTGCGAAGTGCGCTTGACGCGCTGCTGTTCTCAACAGCTGCCGCCGTTGCTGCGGAGTGTGCGGCCGACGAGCTCAACGAGCTCATCGTTGCTCAGGCTGGTTGCAGAGCCACTGCGCGATACAGCCCCGGCTACGGTGATCTTCCGCTGTCGGTCCACCCTGCGTTCCTGGCAGCGCTTGACGCGCCGCGGCAGCTGGGGTTGACTGTGGCTGATTCGGGCTTGCTCGTGCCCACCAAGAGCATCACCGCCGTGATAGGCCTGTTCGATGGCGAATGCGCCGCGCCCGCAGCAACCGCTGATTCGTTTTCGTCCGCAGCCCATCAGCCGTGCGCGCCGGACTCCTCGTCGAATGCCGCCGCCGTCCCGGATGGATGCACCGGGTGCCCCAACGCGGGGCGCTGCGTGCTTGCGGCTGCAGGGAAGATGTGCGGTCGCGCATCGGGTGCGCAGGTCGGCTGATCGTTGTCATCTATTGTAAGGATATGTGTATGAACCGAATGACCCGTTTCGCCCCTTCGTCCCCGCGCAGCGTCCGTTACGCAGACGCCGAACTTGCCGCGGCTTTCGCGGGCCAGCGCTTCCTTCTCTTCGATGGCGCCATGGGCACTATGATCCAGGCTGCGGGGCTGGAGGTGGGCCACTCTCCGGAGCTTTTGTGCCTGACCGACCCCGATGCCATCACGGCAATCCATGCGCAGTATGTGCAGGCTGGAAGCCAGGTCATCTCGTCGAACACCTTCGGGGCATCGGCTCGCAAGCTCGAAGGGCGCGCAGGCGTTGCGGAGGTGTTCCATGCTGCAATCCGGTGCGCCAGGGATGCGGGTGCGCGCTATGTCGCGGCTGACATCGGCCCGTTGGGTGCGCTGCTCGAGCCTATGGGCACGCTGTCTTTCGATGACGCCTACGACCTGTTCGCCGAGCAGATGGATGCCGCCTTAGCGGCCGGCGCCGATTTGATCCTCATAGAGACCATGACCGATTTGCTGGAGGTCAAGGCTGCGGTGCTTGCGGCGAAGGAACGGACTGATCTGCCCATCGTGGCGTCCATGACCTTCGGCGAAGACGGCCGAACGTTTCTGGGCACCGACCCGGCTACGGCTGCCATCGCCCTTTCGGCTCTGGGTGTGCAAGCGGTGGGCATGAACTGCTCGCTGGGCCCCCGTGAGGTTGCGGGTCTTGTGGGCGGCTTGCTGGACCATGCGCCATGCCCGGTCATCGTGCAGGCGAACGCCGGCCTGCCTCTCATGGTCGATGGGGCCACGGTGTTTCCCGTCGGACCGCAGGAATATGTCGAAGACATCAGGCCGGTGCTGGAGGCGGGGGTTTCGCTGATAGGGGGATGCTGCGGGACGGACCCCTCCTATATTCGGGGGCTTGCCGAACTGCTGGATGAAATGGCTCTGCCCGCGCCGCGAGCCGCCGTTTCGGCCGAAGGCGTCACCAGCGCCCAGCGCTCGGTTGTGCTGGGACGCGGACATGTGGCGGTTATCGGGGAGCGCATCAATCCTACGGGCCGCAAGCGCCTCAAGCAGGCTCTGCGTGCCCATGATTTCGATTATGTGCTCGGTGAAGCCATGTCGCAGGCCGATGCCGGCGCCGATATCCTGGATGTCAATGCCGGCTTGCCAGAGATCGATGAGGTGGAGGTTCTGGAAGGGCTCTGCGGCAGCATACAGGCGGTATGTCCTCTTCCTCTGCAAATCGATTCTGCAGACCCGGTCGCCCTTGAGGCCGCCGTGCGCCGTTACGCCGGCAAGCCCATCATCAATTCCGTCAACGGCAAGCGCGAAAGCTTGGATGCGGTCGTGCCCATAGCCGCGCATTACGGATGCGCCCTTGTGGGTCTTACTCTTGACGAGCAGGGCATACCTGCCACCGCCGAAGGACGTTTCGCCGTCGCTGAACGCATCGTCTCCGAAGCCGGGGCGGCGGGCATCGCCCCGGGGGATATCTACATAGACTGCCTTGCCATGGCGGTTTCTACGGATCAGACCCAGGGTGCGGAGATCTTGCGGGCTATCCGTATGGTGAAGGAGAAGCTTGGAGTGCGCACCGTCCTCGGTGTTTCGAACATCAGCTTCGGCCTGCCTTCGCGCGACTTGGTGAATGCGACGTTTCTGTCCGCAGCGTTTGCGGCGGGTCTGGACGCCGCCATCGTCAATCCGCTTTCCCAGCCCGTCAAAGGCGCTATCGACGCATGGCGCGTCTTGAGCGGACAGGATGTTTCTGCGCGGGAGTTCATCGGATGCCATGCGCTTGACGTTCCGTCCGTTCCTTCGCCGGCTGTTCCGGCTGCGGCCGCTTCGTCCGCCAACTCCGTTGCTGCAACCGCCTCCGCGTCGGCATCCTCGGAGTCCGCAGCGGGCCGCCTGCTCTCTTCGGTGCTTTCCGGCTTGCGTGCGGAAGCCGCTTCAGCCACATCCGAGTTGCTCGATTCACTCGATGCCATGGAGGTGATCAACGCCCATCTGATTCCGGCGCTCGATGAAGTGGGCGCGCGCTTCGAATCGGGCCGCATTTTCCTGCCGCAGCTGCTGGCTTCCGCAGAAGCCGCGAAAGCGGGATTCGACGTCGTCAGGACGGCCTCTTCCGGATGCGCCATCGAGGGCAAGGGCCGTATCGCATTGGCCACGGTGAAAGGAGATATCCACGACATCGGCAAGAATATCGTGAAGATGTTGCTGGAGAATTATGGCTACGAGGTCTTCGACTTGGGGCGCGACGTCGATTCCCAAGCGGTGCTCGATTGCGTTCGGGCGAACAGCATAGCGCTCGTGGGTCTTTCGGCGCTTATGACCACCACCGTCAAAGGGATGGAGGAGACCATCGACCTGCTTCGCCGTGAGGCCCCGGATGTCCGCGTGTTTGTGGGCGGCGCCGTGCTGACCGAGGAATACGCCCGTATGGTAGGCGCGGACTTCTACGCGAAGGATGCTGCGGAATCGGCACGCATAGCTGCCGAGGTTCTGGGGTAGGCGCTGCGGGGGCCACGCGCGGCTGCGTGGCATTGACGTTGCGCCCACCTTCGGGTCCAATGAGGGTGTTTCGCGAGGTGGGCCTGTAAAATTATAGTAAGATGCACCAAGAGAGAGGCGGCTGCCGAAGCGGCCGCAAAACTAACCTGAAGGAGTTTGCCATGGGAATGCAAGCGGAGGAAACCCTCGAGTTCGGTTACGACGAGTTCACCATGTACTTGCGCTCCAAGACGCGCGTGTTCATGGAGTACGAGGGCCACACGTACTATCTCACCCATACCGACAGCTACTGGCGTGCACAGGATTGCGCCGTGCTGAACGACAAGGGTCATTTCACTGACTGCTCCGAACTGGTTTCCACGCTTGATGAGCTGCTGGGTCTGCAGTGGCTCGACGGCAAGTCCGTCGCTGATGTCTTCGCGGATGCGAAGTTCTACGAAAGCATTGAGGAATAGACGCTGATTTCCCTTGATGCCGCTAAAAGAATGCGCAGTGCCCCGGCTCAGGCCGGGGCACTTTGTTTTGCAGATCAGGATGTTCGAAGCGGAGACGGCTGGCTGCCCCTAGCCCTGCTTCGCCTCGATGTATCCGACGGCTATGCAGCCAGGCCCCAGATGCGCCCCGACGGCTCCGCTGATGCGGTACATGCGCACCTCGCGGTCCTGCCAGCCGAATCGCTCAATCGTTTCATCCCTGAACCCTTCGGCCAAAGCCGGGTCCTCGGAATAGCCCAGAAACAGCGGGGATTGCGGGTCTATCCGGGCCTGGTCGAGGATCTTCCAGAGCTCGGCTTTCGCACCCTTGATGCCGCGCGCCTTCGCCACGCTTTCCAGAACGCCGTCTTTCACAGCGATGATGGGCTTGATGGACAGCAGGTTGCCGACGGTTGCCATGGCGGGAGGGATGCGGCCGCCTCGCTTGAGGTAGGTGAGGGAGTCGGGCATGCCGAAGACCTTGGTGCGTTCGCGAAGCCGCATGAGCGCTTCGACTGTCTGGGTGCAGCTGCAGCCGCTATCCCGCATGCTCACGGCGGTTTCAACCAGGATGTGCTGGGGGATGATGGCGGCTTGCGAGTCCACCACATGGACGCGGTCAGCGTATCCGCTCATCTCCGCTGCCATGCAGGCGCAGCTGAACGTTCCGGAAAGGCCGCTCGAGATGGTGATGATGACCAGGTCTTCGTCTGCCTGCTTGGCCGTCTCGATGAGCTCGAGGAAGACGCCGGGGTTGGGCTGGCTGGTGGTGGGGAAGTCGTCGCGCTCGGCCAGCATCCGATAGAACAGATCGAGCGATTCCGGCGTGTTGTGCCGGAAGACCTCATCCCCGAAGGTGATTTCCAGGGGGATGATGGCGACGTCCATCGCTTCGGCTTCGCTGGAGAGGATATCCGAGGCGGTGTCGGTGGCAATGATCATGAAAACGTGCTCCTTCTATAGCCGGATGCGAAATGCATCTCTGATACAGAATGTATCAGAGATATACTAACAACACGCTTGCTCGCGTCAATGAGTTCCCATGAGTCAAATCGGGCGGAAATGTCCGCGTCCGGGAGGGGAGAGGAAATGCCCGCATCGCAACCTGCGGCAGGAAAACGCGCTTCAGCCAACGTCCGCACCCGCACGCGCATCGCCCGCGCGCTCCTGCGCCTTATGGCGACCAAGCCGTATTCGGACATCACGGTCACCGATATCGTCACCCGCGCCGGCGTTGCCCGCGCGTCGTACTACCGCAACTTCGCCTCCAAAGAAGACGTGCTGCTCTCGGCGGCGGCTTCGGTTTTCGACGGGTACCGCACCAAGGCGCGCGAACGGGGCATCGACGTGTTCGAATATGAGGGAATCCTGCTCATCTTCCGGTACTTCAACGCCTACCGCCAGCCCATTTTGGTGACGTACCGCGCCGGTTTGGCCTCGTTGTTCTTGCGTGCTTTCGATGAGCACATCGACGAAATCGCCGGCGATATGTCCTGCACGCAGATAAGCCGCTATCTGCTTCCGTTCATATCCGGAGGGCTGTTCAATGTGTTCTCGAAGTGGCTCGAGGGCGGTTTGCGCGAGACTCCTGAGGAAATGGCCGAACTCATGGCGGAGGCAATCCAGAGCCTGCCCCTTCCTCCTCGTTCGTGACCAAGGCTCGCGCTGCCCGTGTGGATTTCCACATGCTCACCCGAAAATCGTGTATGCTATCGAACCGTCGCGGGCGTGCTTTGTCCGCTGCTTGAGGCGTCGCAGCCGTTTTGCGCGCCAGACATCCGAAACCCGAGGGAGAATGCGCCTTGAAACTCGTTGTAACCGAGAAGAATATCGCTGCCCAGAAGATCGCCGATCTGCTCGGTGACACCAAGCCCAAGGCCGACAAGGTCTACACCACGCCTGTCTACCGCTTCACGCGAGGCGGGGAGGAGTGGGTGACCATCGGTTTGCGGGGGCATATCCTCGAACCTGATTTCGTTCCCTCCATCATATATAAGAAGTCCAAGGGCTGGCAGGCCGTCAACGCCGCCGGTGAAGTCCTTCCCGCGGACATCCCGTCGTTTCTGCCCAAGCCGCCCTTCAAGACCAAGCGCAAGCCTTTCACGGCGGATGGCGTGGAGCTCGGTGCGTGGAAGATGGACGCTCTGCCGTATCTGGCATACGGTCCCATCGAGAAGCTGCCGAAGGAAAAGGACATCATCCGCAGCTTGAAGAATCTGGCGAAGAAGGCGGACAGCATCGTGATCGCCACCGACTTCGACCGCGAGGGCGAACTCATCGGCAGCGATGCCCTCAACTGCATCAAGGAAGTCAACGATACCGCCCCGGTTTCGCGCGCCCGGTATTCCGCCATCACCAAAGATGAGATCCAGTCCGCTTTCTCCAATCTGGTCGAGCTCGACCACGATCTTGCCCAAGCGGGGGAGAGCCGTCAGGACATCGACCTGATCTGGGGTGCGGTCCTCACGCGCTATCTGACCATCGTGAAGTTCGCAGGATACGGCAATGTGCGCAGCTCGGGTCGCGTTCAGACGCCTACGCTGGCGCTGATCGTCGCGCGCGAGCGCGAGCGCATGGCTTTTATTCCCGAAGACTACTGGGTGATCAAAGCCGGCTTCGATGCTGCGGTGCAGACCGCTTCCGCTTCCAGCGAAAACTCCGATCTGCGCTTCGAGGCAACGCACGCAACCGCCCGCTTTACCGATGAGACGGCGGCGAACGCTGCCATGGCTCATGTCGACGGTGCCCAGTCCGCAACCGTGTCTTCCATTGAGAAGAAGAAGCGCACCGTGGCGGCGCCTGTTCCCTTCAACACCACGAGCCTTATGGCGGCCGCTGCTGCCGAAGGCCTGTCTCCGGCTCGCACCATGCGACTGGCCGAAAGCTTGTACATGGACGGCTACATCAGCTATCCCCGCGTCGACAACACGGTCTACCCCGAGTCGCTCGATCTTGAGGGCGCGGTCCGCAAGCTCGCCGACGTGCCGGTATACCGACCCTATTGCAACGAGCTGCTCTCCGGCGGCCCTCTGACGGCTACCCGCGGCAAGAAGGAGACGACGGACCATCCGCCCATCCATCCCACGGCGGCGGCGGACCCCGATAAGCTCGGTGCGCCCGAATGGAAGCTCTACAACCTCATAGCCCGCCGCTTCTTGGCCACCTTGTCCAAGCCCGCTGTGGTGGAAGGCACCAAGGTCACCATGGATGTCGAAGGCGAACGCTTCGTCTCGAAAGGCGATGTCCTGGTCGTGCCGGGATTTCGCGCCATCTATCCTTACGGCCTCAAGCGCGACGAACAGCTTCCGGCGCTCGAGGAGGGCCAGCGCATCGCGTTTCTGGGCGCTGTCTGCACCAAGAAGCAGACCGAGCCGCCGGCACGCTACAGCCAGGGCAAGCTCATCCAGGAGATGGAGCGTCTTGGACTGGGCACCAAGGCTACGCGCCATTCCATCATCGAGCGCCTCTACACCGTCAAATACATCCAAAACGACCCCATCGAGCCAAGTCAGCTGGGCATTGCGGTATGCGATGCGCTCGGCCGCTTCGCCCCGCAGATCACCAGCCCGGAGATGACGGCCACGCTCGAATCCGATATGGACCTCATCGCGCAAGGTTCCAAGACGCGCAAGGATGTGGTCGATTTGTCGCGCGACATCCTCAATGATGTCCTCAACGAGCTCTTGCCCCATTCCGAAGAGGTCAAGGAGGCGCTGTCCGACGCCGTGGCGGCCGATGCCTATGTGGGTCCGTGTCCCAAATGCGGCAAGGACCTGCAGATGCGCGCCTCCAGCAAGACGCGCTCCATGTTCATAGGTTGTGCGGGTTGGCCCGAATGCGATGTCACCTACCCCTTGCCCAAAGGAAAGATCGAGGCCGTCGAGGAGAAATGCCCGGTGTGCGGCATGCCCCAGGTCAAAGTCACGGCCTTCCGCAGCAAGCCTCGCCTGCAGTGCATCGATCCCAACTGCGAGAGCAACCATGAGCCCGATGTGGTGGTGGGAACCTGCCACGTGTGCGCCGAGCGCGGACTCGATAAGAAGCTCGTGGCATCCCGCAACCCCAGGACCCTCAAGCGCTTCATCCGATGCGAGAACTATGAGGAATGCTCGGTGAGCTACCCTCTGCCCCAGTACGGAGAGCTGTTCGCCACCGACAAGGTGTGCGAGCATTGCGGCGCCCCTCTGGTCACCGTCAAAACGGCCCGCGGCCCGTGGACGCTGTGCCCCAACTTCGATTGCCCCGGCAAGGCGGAGGCCGAAGAGAAGAAGACCGCTGCGAAAAAGGAGAAGGCGGCAGGCAAGGCGCCGTCGAAATCTGCGGCGAAGGCCAAATCTGCAGCTAAAACGGCATCCAAGTCCAAGACCAAGGCATCATCGGCAGCGAAATCCCAAGCCGCTGCCGATACTGAACCCGAAACCGAATAGGAGGACCCGCCATGGAATCCGCCCGAAAGACAGCGTTTCGCACCACCGCTGCAACCATCATCAAGCAGCTTGGCAGGCGCAACATCGAAGGGTATTTCTGCGAGGATAGCGCAGCAGCCGTGGAGCTGGTTTTGGGCATGGTGCCCGAGGGCGCTTCCATCGGATGGGGCGGGTCGCAAAGCTTCGCTGAAACCGGCATCAAGGACGCGTTGCAATCAGGGCCGTACCGCATGATCGACCGTGCCTCGGCCCATACGCCGGAGGAGCTGCGTGAAATCTTCCGCCAGCACTTCGCCAGCGATTGGTTCTTCATGGGGACCAACGCCATCACCCTGAAAGGCGAACTGGTCAACATCGACGGTAACGCTAACCGGTTGGCATGCCTGCTCCATGGCCCCGAGCATGTGGTGGTGCTCGCCGGCATGAACAAGGTCGTCCAGGATGTGGAAGCGGGCATCAGTCGCGCGAAGGTGTGCGCCTGCCCTCCGAATGCAGCGCGCCTGCACACGGGAACGCCCTGCGGGACCCTGGGCATCTGCGGTAACTGCCATGACGAGGGCTGCATGTGCTGCCAGACCGTGATCACGCGCCATTCGCGCCAGACCGGCCGCATCAAGGTGCTTCTGATCGCTGAGGATCTGGGCTTTTAGTTTCCTTTTGCCGCGCGTCTCGGCTGCACTAAGCGCGGCGCGCGGCTTCGAACGCGGCGAAGGCGCCCATGGCCAGCACCGGATCGATCACAGGGATTCCCGTCTCTGCTTCCATCTCGCGGGCGATGCCTATGGTTGCCATGCCGGTGCAGCCCAGGGCAATCACATCGGCACCCAAGTCGCGTACGTGCTTCGCTGCAGCAAGGCAGCTCCTTCGGCCCTCGGGTGTTTGCAGATCGAGGGTCGAATGCACGCCATCGGGGCGGAAGTTGCCCAGGAGGGCGGCCGAAGCGGTTTGTGCGTGAGGTTTCGTTTCGGGTACGAGCATCCTGCGAAACGCTTTGGGCGCCTGGTCGGTGATGCCGATCACGGCTATCGATCGACCGTAGCGCGCAGCCAAGGCGGCGGTGCATTCCCCGGCTCCCGTGATGGGGACATTGCGGACGGCGGCGCGGGCTCGTTCGATTCCCGGATCGTCGGCGCAGCTGATGAGAATCATGTCCTTGTCCTTAAACGAACGGGCGAGGGCCTCAACTTTGGGTGCGGCCAATGCCTCCAGGGCAGGGGAGTGCACGCCTTCAGGCTGATCGGGGATGCATCGGCTCTCAATCTGCAGTCCCGGATACCGTGATTCGATGATTCGTCCGTGAAGATCGATGTCGGCGGGATTGTCGAGCGTGATGACGCGGATGAGTCCGATGGTGAACGGTTGCATGGCGACTCCTCGATGCGATGTTTTCGCCATTGTGCCCCTTCAGATGGCTCTTGCGCCGGCAATTTCGGCCGCAGGCCGATTTGAGGCGGTCTCCACATATTTTCCCTCAATTAAGTTCTTGCGCATGACGTTCAACCTCCTTATAATGTGTGACTTGCGTCTGGACTGGTATGGATACACCCGGACGCGTGGAACCGGCGTCGCAAGCGCACACTCCGATTAGCGTCTGTCCGGCCATCGGTTCCGCACCTGTAAGCGGGGTTTCTGGTACGTGCAAAGGAGTGGCACGCGAGCAGAAGCCCAAGAAGAAAAGGATTGACATGGGAGTCAAGCAATTCAAGCCGACTAGCCCCGGTCGTCGCTTCCAGACGGTCTCTGACTTTGCAGAGATCACCTGCAGCACCCCGGAGAAGTCACTGCTTGCGCCTCTGCCCAAGAAGGCAGGTCGCAACAACAACGGCCGCATCACCACCCGTCATCAGGGCGGTGGCAACAAGCGCCGTTACCGCATCATCGACTTCAAGCGCAACAAGGACGGCGTGCCCGCGAAGGTCGCTACCATCGAGTACGACCCCAACCGCTCCGCTCGCATCGCTCTGCTGCACTATGTCGACGGTGAGAAGCGCTACATCCTTCACCCCAAGGGTCTGAAGGTTGGCGATATGGTCGTCTCCGGCAAGGGTGCCGACATCAAGCCCGGCAACGCAATGCCCCTGTCCGAGATTCCCGTCGGTACGCTCATCCATGCTGTTGAGCTGCAGCCCGGCAAGGGTGCCGCCCTGGCCCGCTCTGCAGGTACGTCCATCCAGCTGATGGGCAAGGAGGGCGATTACGCAATCCTCCGCATGCCTTCTTCCGAGATGCGCCGCGTGCTCATCACCTGCCGCGCCACCATCGGCGAGGTTGGCAACGCCGAGCACTCCAACATCAAGATCGGCAAGGCCGGTCGTAACCGTTGGAAGGGCATCCGTCCCAGCGTCCGCGGTACTGTCATGAACCCTGTTGACCACCCGCACGGCGGCGGCGAGGGCAAGAACAAGTCCGCTGGCCGTCACCCGGTCACCCCGTGGGGCGTTCCCACCAAGGGCCATCGTACCCGCAACCCGAAGAAGGCGTCGAGCCGCCTGATCATCCGTCGCCGCAAGAAGTAGCGATTAAGGCTTAAGGAGATACTGTGAGCAGAAGTTTGAAGAAAGGTCCTTTCGTAGAGCCGCGTCTTCTCAGCCGCATCGCTGCGATGAACGCTGCCGGTACGAAAGACGTCGTCAAGACGTGGTCCCGCTCTTCGACCATCTTCCCGGACATGGTGGGTCACACCATCGCCGTGCATGATGGCCGTAAGCATGTGCCCGTTTACGTTACCGAGTCGATGGTCGGCCACAAACTGGGTGAGTTCGCTCCCACCCGTACGTTCAAGGGTCATTCCGCCGACAAGGGCAAGCGATAGGAGGAGTGCACAATGGAAGCTAAAGCAACCGCAAAGTACGTGCGCGTCAGCCCTCGCAAGGCCCGCATCGTCATCGACCAGATCCGCGGCCTGGACGTTGTCCGTGCCCGTGAGGTCCTCGCCTTCACCGACCGCGCTGTCGCCGAGGTCGTTGAGAAGGTTCTGAATTCCGCTGTGGCAAATGCGGAGAACAACCACCACATGCGCGGCAACAATCTTGTTGTCAAGGCATGCTACGCCGACGAGGGTCCTACCCTGAAGCGTATCCGCCCCCGTGCTAAGGGTTCCGCATCGCGCATCCGTAAGCGCACCAGCCACATCACCGTCATCGTTGCGCCGCGAGAGGAGGCCTAAACATGGGTCAGAAAGTTATGCCCACCGGCTTCCGCCTCGGTATCACCGAGGATTGGCGCAGCCGCTGGTATGCAGACAAGGATTACGCCAAGAACCTCGAGAACGACCTTGCCATCCGCAAGTTCCTCGACAAGTACCTGGCTAAGGCCGCCGTCTCCAAGATCGAGATCGAGCGCGCCGGTGACAAGATCAAGGTCATCGTCACCACTGCCCGTCCGGGTGTTGTGATCGGCAAGAAGGGCGCCGAGATCGAGAATCTGCGCAAGGCTCTCGCCAAGGTTGCCAACGGTCCGGTCAATGTCGAGGTCGTCGAGGTCAAGCGCCCCGAGCTCGACGCTGTGCTGATCGCACATTCTGTCGCTGAGCAGCTCGAAGGCCGCGTCGCATTCCGTCGTGCAATGCGCAAGGCCGTCCAGTCCGCCCGCAAGAGCGGTGCTCAGGGCATCCGTATCCAGTGCTCCGGTCGTCTCGGCGGTGCTGAGATGAGCCGTCGCGAGTGGTATCGCGAAGGCCGTGTGCCTCTGCACACCCTGCGTGCGAAGATCGACTACGGCTTCGCCACCGCTGCCACCACCATGGGCTCCATCGGCGTCAAGGTGTGGGTCTACCACGGTGAAGTTCTTCCCGGCGGCAAGATTCCCCAGCCCGCTCTGGAAGGCAGCTCGCGTCCGGCCCGCGGCCGTCGCAATGATCGCAACGAAAGGGGTGCGAACTAATGCTAGCTCCTAAGCGCGTACGTCACCGCAAGGTGCAGCGTGGTTCCATGAAGGGCAAGGCCAAGGGCTACACCACTCTGAACCACGGTTCTTACGGTATCCAGGCACAGCAGGCCGCTTGGATCACCAACCGACAGATCGAGGCTGCTCGTATCGCCATGACCCGTTACATGAAGCGTGGCGGTAAGGTGTGGATCACCATCTTCCCCGACAAGCCGATCACCCAGAAGCCTGCTGAAACCCGAATGGGTTCCGGTAAGGGTAATCCCGAGGCATGGGTAGCTGTCGTTAAGCCGGGCCGCATCATGTTCGAGATCGACGGTGTCGACGAGGCAACCGCCAAGGAAGCTCTGCGTCTTGCGATCAACAAGCTGCCCATCAAGTGCAAGATCGTTTCCAAGGAAACGGAGGTAGCTGAATAATGAAGAACGCAGAGATCCGCGAGCTTTCCGCTGACGATCTGACCGTCAAGCTGAAAGAGGCCCGCGCCGAACTGTTCAACCTGCGCTTCCAGATGGCCACCAGCCAGCTGGACAACACCGCCCGTGTGAAGCAGGTCAAAAAAGAGATCGCCCGTCTCCAGACCGAGATGCGCGCTCGTGAAATCGCCGCATCCGGCGCTACCAAATAATGATTAGGTGGGATATATGAGTGAAGAGCGTAATTCCCGCAAGGTCCGCCAGGGCGTCGTTGTGAGCGCGGCTGGCGACAAGACCATTGTGGTTGAGATCAAAGAGCGCAAGCCGCACCCCGTGTACGGCAAGATGATGACCAGCACCAAGAAGTTCCATGCCCATGACGAGAACAACGAGGCTGGCAAGGGCGATACCGTGCGTATCATGGAAACCCGCCCCCTGTCCAAGATGAAGCGCTGGCGCCTCGTCGAGATCGTTGAAAAGGCCAAATAGTTCGCGCGCCGCGTGAATTAGTATCGGAAGGATTGCACAATGATTCAGATGCAAACCATGCTCAACGTTGCCGATAACTCCGGCGCGCGCAAGGTGCAGTGCATCAAGGTCCTGGGCGGCTCCAAGCGCCGCTATGCGGACCTCGGTGACGTGATCATCTGCAGCGTCAAGGAAGCCGCTCCCAACGGCAATGTTAAAAAGGGTGACGTCGTGCGCTGCGTTATCGTGCGCGTGAAGAAGGAAGTTCGTCGTGCTGACGGCAGCTACATCCGCTTCGATCAGAACGCTGCTGTTCTGATCAACAACGATGGCGCTCCCAAGGGCACGCGTATCTTCGGCCCTGTTGCACGCGAACTGCGTGATAAGAAGTACATGAAGATCGTGTCTCTGGCACCGGAAACGCTGTAGGGGAGGTGCACGACATGAAGATGAACATCAAGAAGGGCGATAAGGTCAAGGTCATCTCCGGCAAGGACAAGGGCAAGGAGGGCGTGATCCTGCGCAGCCTGCCTTCCCAGCAGCGAGTTGTTGTCGAAGGCGTTGCCATGGTCAAGAAGGCCATGCGCCCGACTCAGCAGAACCCCCAGGGCGGCATCATCACCAAGGAGGCTCCCATCCACGTCTCCAACGTTATGCTCGTCTGCCCCAAGTGCAATGCTGCCACTCGCGTTGCCATCAAGCGCGAAGACGGCAAGAAGGTCCGAATCTGCAAGAAGTGCGGAGCTCAGATCGAAGCTTAAATCTGGGTTGTCTCTATGACCCCTGCCATGTATAATGTCCGCTCGTGCGATTTTTCGCACGAGCGCCATTTGGTATGGGACGCAGGGTCGGTAATCCTGCGTTTAATTCATCGAAAGGAATAACGAATAATGGCTACTCCTCGTCTGAAGGAAAAGTACACCAACGAAATCGTTGCCAAGCTCGAGAAAGAGCTCAGCATCGACAACATCAACAAGGTTCCCCGTCTGTCCAAGATCGTCGTCAACATGGGCGTCGGCGAAGCTGCCTCTGACTCCAAGCAGCTCGATGCGGCCATGAACGATCTGCGCATTATTACCGGTCAGCAGCCTTGCGTTACCCGCGCGAAGAAGTCCATCGCAGGCTTCAAGATTCGCCAGGGCATGGCCATCGGTTGCAAGGTGACCCTGCGTGGCGACCGCATGTGGGAGTTCCTCGATCGTCTGCTGTCCACTGCTCTTCCCCGCGTCCGCGACTTCCGTGGCATTCCTGCCACCAGCTTCGACGGCCGTGGCAACTACACCCTCGGCATCACCGAGCAGCTGATCTTCCCCGAAATCGAGTATGACAAGATCGACCGTACCCGCGGTATGGACATCACCTTTGTCACCACCGCCGAGGACAACGCGAGCGCGAAGGCCCTGCTCGACGCTCTGGGCTTCCCGTTCAAGAAGAACTAGGGTTTCATACCCATCAGGGTTGAACATAGGAAAGAAGGAAAAGCATGGCAAAAAAATCGATGATCGCCAAGGCTAAGCGCGAGCCGAAGTTCTCGACGCGCGCGTACACCCGCTGCACCCGCTGCGGCCGTCCGCACTCTGTGTATCGCAAGTTCGGTCTGTGCCGTGTGTGCCTGCGCGAGTTGGCTAACAAGGGCGAACTGCCCGGCGTGACCAAGGCTTCCTGGTAAGAGCCAGTCATGTCGGTGCGCTGGCCGGTAAGGCGTAGGCGCTAAGGGTGCCACGACGTACCTCCGGTGCAGTTCATCAAGAACCAAAAGGAGAAAACAAATGAGCATGAACGATCCCATTGCAGATATGCTTACGCGCGTGCGTAACGCCAACTCTGCAGGTAAGGCCACGGTTTCCATGCCGTCGAGCAAGAAACTTACCGAGATCGCCCGCATCATGACCGAGGAAGGTTATGTGCAGGGTTACGAAGTGATCGAGAACGAGCCTCGCGACATTCTCGAGATCACTTTGAAGTACGGTGCCAAGAAGGAAAAGGTCATCCGCGGCATCAAGCGCATCTCCAAGCCCGGCCTGCGTATCTACGCCGGCAAGGACGAGCTGCCCCGCGTTCTCGGCGGCCTGGGCACCGCAATCGTGTCCACCTCCGCCGGTGTCATGACCGACCGCGATGCCCGCAAGAAGGGCGTCGGCGGTGAAGTGATCGCTTACATCTGGTAGGAAAGGAGCTAGGTATGTCTCGTATCGGTAAGCAGCCTATTCCGGTTCCTGCCGGAGTTGAAGTCACCATTGACGGTCAGGTCGTTACCGTCAAGGGCCCCAAGGGCGAACTGTCCCACACCATGCCCGCCGTCATGTCCGCCACTCTCGAAGGCTCCGAGATCATCGTGTCTCGTCCCGACGACTCCCGTGAGGCCAAGAGCTTCCACGGCCTGACCCGTACGCTCATCGCGAACATGGTCACGGGTGTCTCCGCCGGCTTCACCAAGAAGCTCGAGCTGGTCGGCGTCGGCTATCGTGCCGCTCTCAAGGGTACTGACCTTGAGATGCAGCTCGGCTATTCACATCCTGTCGTTGTGAAGGCCCCCGAAGGCATTACCTTCGCTGTGCCCGATCAGACCCACATCTCCGTCTCCGGCGCTGACAAGCAGCTGGTTGGCGAGACCGCAGCCATCATCCGCAAGTGGCGCAAGCCTGAACCCTACAAGGGCAAGGGCATCCGCTACGAGGGCGAAGTTGTCCGTCGCAAGCTGGGCAAGGCCGCCAAGGGCGACAAGTAGCAACTCGCGCGAGTTATTGAAGGGATAAGACATGGATAAGCTCCAGAAGAAACAAGCCGGGTTGGCACGTCGCCATCGTCGCGTCCGCGGTAAGATCTCCGGTACCGCTGCGCGTCCGAGGCTTTGCGTCACCCGTTCCAATTCGAACATCTACGCTCAGGTGATCGATGACGTTGCCGGTAAGACCATCTGCGGCGAGAGCACGCTCGGCGCTGCGTTCAAGGCTTCCGGCAAGTCCGGTGCAACCGTCGAAGGTGCTGCCGTCCTCGGCCAGCTCATCGGCAAGAAGGCCATTGAGGCCGGTATCACCGAAATCGTCTTCGACCGCGGTGGACGCCTGTACCATGGCCGTATCAAGGCTCTGGCTGATGGTGCCCGCGAAGCCGGCCTGAAGTTCTAAGAAAGGGTAGGACAGATGACTCCTCAGAAAGCAGATAAGAATCAGGCGGCTGTGCCCGAGCTTCAGGAGCGCGTTGTCTACATCAACCGCGTTTCCAAGGTTGTCAAGGGTGGTCGTCGCTTCGCTCTGACCGCTCTGGTGGTCGTGGGTGACGGCAACGGTCGCGTCGGCGTCGGCATGGGCAAGAGCCAGGAAGTGCCTATCGCCATCAAGAAGGGCATCGAAGATGCCAAGAAGAACATGTTCACCGTGCCTCTGACCGAGGCCAAGACCCTGCCCCATGAGACTCTGGGTGTTTACGGTGCAGGTCGCGTTCTCATGCGTCCCGCTACTCCCGGTACCGGCGTTATCGCCGGCGGTCCGGTCCGTGCCATCATGGAGCTCGCAGGCGTCCAGGACGTTCTGACCAAGTCTCTCGGCACCGACAACGCCATGAACATCGTCAAGGCTGCCGCTGAAGGCCTCAAGAGCCTGTCCAGCCCCAACGAGGTTGCTGCTCGCCGCAACACCTCCGTGGCCAAGATCTATGGCTGGTCTGAGAAGAAGGAGGCATAAACCATGGCTGACGCACAGAAGACTCTCCGCATCACTCAGGTGAAATCCTCCATCGCTTGCCCCGCTGATCAGGGCAAGACCCTCAAGGCCCTGGGACTTCGCAAGCCCGGTGCTACCGTTGACCAGGTCGACAACGCCTGCGTCCGCGGCATGATCTTCAAGGTCAAGCACCTCGTCAAGGTCGAAGAGCTGTAAAGACTTCAGCGCATCGGTGATACGGTGCGCTGTTTCTTTCTATGAATAATCCCTCACCTCTATCAATGGTGAGGGATTTCATGTATTATGGAAAAGATTGTGCGCTCTTATGCAAGTAGAGCATGTTGAAGCGTGTCGCAATCAAAGTTGGAGTTGGCCAGCGAGCGAGCTGCTGGCTGAGAGCGGGCAGGAATCCCGCCCGAAAAAAGCGAAAGGAATTGCATTATGGAATTGAAAGATCTCACTCCTGCTAAGGGTTCTACCAAGAATCGCAAGCGCGTCGGTCGCGGCCCTGCATCTGGCACCGGCAAGACCTCCGGTCGTGGTTACAACGGCCAGAAGTCCCGTTCCGGCGGTGGCAAGGGCTCCACGTTCGAGGGTGGCCAGAATCCTTTGGCACGTCGTCTGCCCAAGCTTCCCGGCTTCCGCAACATCAACCGTGTTGAGTATGCTCCTGTCAACGTGTCCCGTCTCGACGCCATCTTCAACGACGGCGACGTGGTCGATACCGCCGCTCTCTACGAGAAGGGTGTCATCAAGCACACCGATACCCTCGTCAAGGTCCTCGGCGACGGCGACATCACCAAGGCCCTGACCGTCAAGGTCGACAAGGTTTCCGCTTCTGCGGTTGCTAAGATCGAAGCTGCTGGAGGAAAGGTCGAACAGCCTTGCTAAGCTCAATCATCGATGCATTCAAGGTGCCGGATCTTCGTAAGAAGATCCTGTTCACCTTGGCGATCCTGGCGTTGTACCGTTTCGGTGCATACGTTCCGGTTCCCGGCATCCCCTTCAATGAATTCGCCACGGCTTTTGCCGATAGCGGCGTGAGCATGGCCATGCTCGACTTGTTCACCGGTGGCGCTCTGTCGCACTTCTCGGTGTTCTCGTTGGGCATCATGCCCTACATCACGGCCTCGATCATCATGCAGCTCATGCAGGGTGTCGTTCCCGCGATCGGCCGTTGGGCGCGTGAAGGGGAGTCTGGCCGCAAGAAGATCACGCAGATCACGCGCTTCTTGACGCTCGGCTTGGGCCTCATCAACGCAATCGGGTACCTCTTCCTGTTCAAGAGCCCCCAGTACGGCGTTGTGTTCACCTCCGAACTGCCTGAGATCGTGACTGACATCGTGATCGTGTTCACCCTTGTCGCAGGCACCGCTTTCATCATGTGGATGGGCGAGCTTATCACCCAGCGCGGCGTCGGCAACGGCATGTCCCTCATCATCTTCGTCTCCATCGTCTCCCAGGTTCCCTCCGCTATCTTCAGCAGCATCAACCTGAATTCCGACATGGGCATGGGCATCGCCGTCACGCTTCTCATCATCGCGGTTGTCATTCTCTGCATCCCCGCGATCATCTTCGTGGAGCGCGCTCAGCGCCGCATCCCCACGAACTTCGCCAAGCGTGTCTCCGGTCGTCGCATGATGGGTGGACAATCCACCTACATTCCCCTGAAGGTCAATGCCGCAGGCGTTATCCCCATCATCTTCGCCAGCTGCCTCATTTACTTCCCGGCTCAGCTTGCCGCGTTGTTCAATGTCGAATGGCTGACCGTGGTTGCTGACGCCATGAGCTCTGGCTGGGTCAATTGGATCCTCACCTTCGGTTTGATCATCTTCTTCGCGTACTTCTACACGTCCATGGTGTTCAATCCTGAAGAGACCAGCGATAATCTGCGTCGCCAGGGTGGCTTTATTCCCGGCGTGCGCCCCGGTCAGGCCACCACGCAGTACATCAAGAACGTTCTGCATCGCGTTACCCTGCCCGGCGGCATCTTCATCGCTTTGATCGCTGTCGTGCCTTCCATTCTGTTCTGGTTCACGGGCAATCAGCTCATCCAGGCATTCGGCGGCACGTCCATCCTGATCATGATCGGTGTTGCTCTCGACACCATGAGCAAGATCGAAAGCCAGCTGAAGATGCACGATTACGACGGATTCTTCAAATAGAATCGTCTTCGCCATTGCGACTTCGTGAAAGAGGGCCCTACGGGTCCTCTTTCTGCATTTTCAGAGAGGGAGCAGCAGGTTTGCCGTCAAAGTGAACGGCCGTGCTAGAATGAATCCACCGAACACCGATGCCGGTGAGAAGCCTTGGGCCGCAAGCCTGGTCAGCGGGGCTGTCTGTGCATCGTGGAAACTGAAAGGATGCTTGATATGAACATTGTTTTGTTGGGCGCTCCCGGCGCGGGCAAGGGCACTCAGGCTGCCAAGCTGGTCGAGGAATTCGCTACACCGCACATCTCCACCGGTGACATCCTGCGCGCCGCCGTCAAGAATCAGACTGAGCTGGGCAAGAAGGCCAAGGCTTTCATGGATGCTGGCGATCTGGTGCCTGATAGCCTGATCATCGACTTGATGAATGAGCGCCTGCAGGAGGCGGATACCGCCAGCGGATTCATCCTGGATGGTTTCCCGCGTACCACCGCTCAGGCTGTCGCCCTTGACGCCCTGCTGGGCGAACTCAACCGTCCCCTGGACGCCGCTTTGCTGGTTGACGTCGATCCCGAGGTGATCGTAGGTCGCTTGACCGCCCGTCGCTGCTGCAAAGAGTGCGGCTACATCGGCACCGCTGCAGATGCCGCTTGCCCGAAGTGCTCCGGCGAGATGTATCAGCGCGACGATGACAACGAGGCAACGGTGCGCAACCGTCTCAATGTGTACGAGACCAGCACTGCGCCTTTGATTGACTACTACAAGGGCAAGGATCTCCTTGTTTCCGTCGATGGCGACCGCCCAGTCGATGTCGTCTATGCCGACGTCAAGGGCCTGCTGAAGCTGTAATCACCACGGCGCATCAGCAAGCGTTGAATCTCATGAACGTATCCGCGGCGGGGCATGTCCCCGCCGTTTCCACGGAAGGAGCGCGAATGCGCGAACATTATGACTACCTTGTCGTCGGAGCCGGCATCACCTCCGCCGTCTTCGCCCATGAAGCGGCCCGCGTGGGGAAAAGCTGTCTGGTCATCGACAGGCGCAACCATATCGGCGGCAATATCGCAACGGAAAACCGTGAGGGGATCAATGTTCACCTGTACGGCGCCCATATCTTCCATACTTCGCTTGAACCCGTGTGGCGTTACGTCAATCGTTTCGCTGAATTCAACAACTACGTGAACTCGCCGGTAGCCGTCTATGGCGATGAGCTGTACAACCTCCCGTTCAACATGAACACGTTCTCCAAGATGTGGGGTGTGCGCACGCCTGAGCAGGCCCGCGCCATCATCGAGCAGCAGCGTGCCGCCGAAGCGGTTGAGAATCCCTCCAATCTTGAGGAGCAGGCACTTTCCCTCGTCGGTCGCGACGTGTATGAGAAGCTGGTCAAGGGCTACACTGAAAAGCAGTGGGGTCGCAGTTGCACTGAGCTGCCGGCGTCCATCATCAAGCGCCTGCCTGTTCGCTTCATCTATGATAACAACTATTTCAACGATCGCTGGCAGGGCATTCCCATGGGCGGTTACACGGCCATGGTGGACAAGATGTTCGGCGATACCGAAATTCTGCTTGGCTGCGAATACGCTGATTTCATTGCCGAGCACCCCGGCATTGCCGACCGCATCATCTACTGCGGCACCATCGATGCGTACTTCGATTACAGCTTGGGTGCGCTCGAATACCGCAGCCTGCGCTTTGAGACTGAGCGTTTGGAATGCGAGAACTGGCAGGGCAATGCTGTCGTGAATTACACTGAGCGCGAAATTCCCTACACTCGCATCATCGAGCACAAGCATTTCGAATTCGGCAAGGACGCTCAGGGTGAACCCATCGCCGTCACCTATATCACGCGCGAGTATCCCGCCTCTTGGGAACGCGGGGATGAGCCCTACTATCCCATCAACGACGAACGCAACAGCGCGCTGTATGCCCGCTACGCCGAGCTCGCCGAGCGCGAGGGCAACGTCGTATTCGCGGGCCGGTTGGGCGGTTACAAGTACTATGACATGGACAAGGCCATTGATGCGGCGTTCGATCTGGTTGAATCTGAACTGGGAGTCGACCTGCGCGCTTAGCGTTCGATGAGGGCCTGCTTGGGAAAGCCGCGGCGCAAGGCTGCGGCTTTTCTGTTGTCCTGGAGGCGTCTCTCTGCGTTGATTGCGTAGCGGTCTTGCGTTTCCGTGGAAAAAGGAGGGCTTTCGGCTAGAATGCATCTATTGCGTAAATCCGGACGCCTCTTTTGGTGCGCCGTCAATGTATTGGCTTACGCGCCATATCGGGCGCGGGGATGAGAGAACAGATATGGATATCCGATTCACGAAGCGAACGGCGTTTCTGATCGTCTATGACATCGTAGCCACGTTCCTGTCGTATTTGATGGCCTCGGTTTTGACCGGGCTTGTCGGCGAAGTGTTCGCAACCCATGAGATCTATTTCATGCTTGGCGTCCCGGCCGTTGTGACCCTGGTCATGTTCGCCGTCTTCAAGCTCTACAACAGCTTGTGGGAATACGCCTCGGTGGACGATGTCATCCGCATCGTCATCGCGGTCGGCTTGAGCACGCTGTTCGCCGCTGTGGTTCTGTGGATGCTGGGCGAATGGATACCCATCCGCGTGTATTGCGTGGCCTTGGTGCTCATGATCATCTTCGCAGGCTGCGGCCGCATGGTCTTTCGCATCATTCGCAGCAAGAAGCGCGTCTTCGCCCCCTCTCAGCCCTCTGAGCCCCGTCCCCGCACGCTTGTCGTCGGCGCTGGAGAGACCGGCTCTTTGGCCATCGACCGCATGGTGTCCAAAGATCCGCTCATGCCGGGCACGCCCATCGTTGCGGTGGATGATAACGTGGAGAAGCGCAATCTGCGCATCCATGGCATCCGTGTAGCGGGCACCAGCGATGACATCCTGTCGCTGGTGGAGCGCCATGACATCGAGCAGATCGTCGTAGCCATTCCCTCTGCAACTTTGGAAGAGCGCAAGCGCATCTACGAGATCTGCACCAGGACCAACTGCATGCTTCGCACGCTTCCCAATGTCAAAGAGCTTCGTTTGGATGAGATCAACGATGTCCAGCTGCGCGAGGTGGAGGTTGCAGACCTTTTGGGTCGTGAGGAAGTGGTGCTCAACACCCGCTTGGTGAGCGGCTACATCGCCGGCAAGGTTATTCTGGTCACCGGCGGCGGCGGATCCATCGGATCGGAGCTGTGCCGTCAGGTGTGCGCCGTGGCCCCCAAGCATGTGGTCATCTTCGATATGTACGAAAACGATGCCTACATGCTTCGAAACGAGCTGCTTTCCCAGTACAGCGATATCGAATGCACCGTTGAAATAGGCAGCGTGTGCGACGAATCCCGCCTGCGCGATGTCTTCGTGAAGTACCATCCTGCAGCCGTGTTCCATGCGGCAGCCCATAAGCACGTGCCTCTGATGGAAATTTGCCCGCGTGAGGCCATCCGCAACAATGTGTTCGGCACGCTGAACACCGTGCGTCTGGCAGATGAATTCGGCGTCGACCGCTTCATCTTCATCTCCACCGACAAGGCGGTCAATCCCACCAGTGTCATGGGCGCGACCAAACGCATGGGCGAGATGATCATCCAGCATTACGCCCAGGAATCCAAGACGGTGTTCACCGCTGTGCGTTTCGGCAATGTGCTTGGCAGCAACGGCAGCGTCATCCCGCTGTTCAAGCGCCAGATAGCCGCGGGCGGTCCTGTTACCGTCACGCATCCGGACATCGAGCGCTTCTTCATGACCATCCCGGAGGCGTCGCGTCTGGTCATCCAGGCCGGCGGCATGGCGAAGGGCGGCGAGATCTTCATCCTGGATATGGGCGACCCGGTCAAAATCGTCGATTTGGCCAAGAGCCTCATCCAGCTGTCCGGACTGACCTTGGACAAAGACATCAAGATCGTATTCACCGGCTTGCGTGAAGGCGAGAAGATGTATGAGGAACTGCTCATGAATGACGAGAACACGCTGCCCACGAAGATGAAGGGCATCATGATTTCGACGGGCAAGGAAGTCAGCTACAGCGAGGTCGAATCGAAGCTCGAAGCTCTGGAGGATGCTGTCGAATCCGATGATGAGACCGCCCTCCATGTCCTTGAGCGCGTGGTTCCCACCTACACCATCACGCATAACAGGTAGGGGACCGTTGTGACGGCCGTCAATGGGAAGGAAATGGCAGCATCGGCGGAAGCCGGCGCTGGCCGTGAATCGAATGCCGCGGAGAAGCTGCGCCCCATCGGCAAGGTGAGCGTCGGCATCGTCGCCCTCAATGAGGAAACGGCGCTGCCCGGGCTTCTCGGCGATGTGCTGGCGCAGGATTTCCCTCATGACCGCATTGAGCTTTTGCTCGCAGACAGCGGTTCATCGGATGGGACGCGCGGCATCATGCAGCGTTTCGCCGAAGAGCACGGTGCGGACTTCGCCCGCATTGTCGTCCTGGACAATCCGGGCCGCATCGCAGCTGCGGGTATCAATGTCTGTCTGGGGGAGTACACGGGGGATGCGTTCGTGCGCATCGACGCGCATGCCACCATCCCTGAGACCTTCATCTCCGCATGCGTGGCCGTGCTCGACGAAGGCGAAAATGTGGTCGCAGGGCCTCGTCCCACCATGGCGTTTCCCGAGACGGATTGGACATGCGCGCTGCTTGTGGCCGAAGAATCCGCGTTCGGCAGCTCCGTTGCCGATTACCGCTTCCGCGCCGAGAGCACCTACGTTGACTCGGCGTTTCATGCCATGATGCGCCGCTGCGTCATCGATGCGGTGGGGCTTTACGATGAACGTCTGCCGCGCACGGAGGACAACGATTATTTCTACCGCATCCGCACCGCGGGATTCCGCATCCGCTTCGACGGGCGCATCTTCTCCCGTCAGCATGCGCGCGCGTCTTTGCGGCGCATGGCGAAGCAGAAATACGGAAACGGTTACTGGGTGGGGCGCACGCTGTTCATCCAGCCGAAATGCCTGAAGGCCTATCACTTCGCCCCGTTCGTGTTCGTGTTGGGCATATTGGCCATGATCCTTGTGGGGGCCATCGTTTCCTGGATTCCTTTTTTGGCCTGCGCGGTCGCGTATCTTGCGATCTGCGTGCTGCTGGCCATCCGCGCCGCCGTGCAGTCCCCCAAGCGCAGCGTGGCATTTTGCGCATTGCCGCTCGTGTTCTTCACCATCCATGTCACCTACGGTGCGGGCACGTGCGTGGGGCTGATGCGCGGCTTGATAGGGAAATTTCGCGGCCGTTAGGCTGCTTTCATGCCGGGGTTCGGTCTCGGCGCATGCGAGAAAGGGTATGGGCGAAACCATGTCAATCGATCCGAATCTGAGAAAGCTCCAGCTCACCGAGTTGGCGCTCATGAAGGATTTCGACCGCATCTGCAAGAAGCACGGGCTTCGGTATTATCTGCTGGGCGGAACGCTTCTCGGCGCCGTTCGCCATGGCGGCTTCATCCCCTGGGATGATGACGTGGATCTGTGCATGCCTCGCCCTGATTACATGCGTTTTCTGGACATCGCGGGCGAAGAGCTGGCAGGCAAGCCCGGCATCGGATTGGTGAGCGTCTACAGCGATGACACCTATCGCCAGGGCATGGCTAAGATCACGGACTCGTCCGTCCAGGTGATCAACCGTTCGGCCAATGAGGAGCGTCATGAGGTTGCATGGATCGACATCATCCCCATGGACGGTTTTCCCACCGGCATTTCGGCCATCTTGCAAAAGATTCGCCTGCTGTTCTGGCGCGTGATGGATTGCACGGCCGAATTCGATTACGTGATCGATACCAAGCGCGACCGGGGCTTTGCGGGAAACCTTGCGGTCAAGATGCTCGGCGCATTCAGCAAGGTGGTGCGCCCTTACGGCGACGATTTCCACCGCGTGCTCATGAACACCGAGCGTTGCCTGGGACGTTATTCCTATGACGAATCCCCTCGCACCATCAACCTGCATGCTGCGCGCGGATTCCGGGAGATCTTCGATCGCGAATGGCTGGGGGAGGGTCGCATCGTCGAGTTCGAAGGCATCCCGTTCGTGGCGCCGGCGAACATCGAAGCCGTTCTGGAGGCCATCTACGGCCCCGACTACATGACGCCGCCGCCCGAAGGCGAGCGCAATTGGCATAATTCTGAAATCATCGTGCCGGAATAGATGGCATTGGGCGATGGTTTCTTCCGATCGATCAAGAGGTATGTGATGGACGAAGCACGGGAATATCTTTCCCTCGAACAGATGCAGCAGGTTTCGCTTGAGACCATGCTCGAGCTGGATGCCTTCCTCAAAGAGCGGGGCATCCCCTACATGCTGTGCGGAGGCACCATGCTGGGGGCGGCCCGCCATAAGGGGTTCATCCCCTGGGATGATGACATCGACCTCATGATGATGCGTGACGATTACGACAAGCTCATCGCGCTTGCACCTCAAATCAACGCCATGCCCCACCGCAAGCTGGTCTCCGCTGCTGACGGGACCTTCGCTCGCGACTATGCGCGCTATGTGCGCACCGATTACGGCAAGGACGAAGACGATATCGCTGCAACGGATTGCCCGTATCTGGGATTGGACATCTTCCCCATAGACTACATCCCTGATGATCAGGAGCTGTTCGTCAGACAGATCAAGCAGCGCCGTCCTTATCTTGAGATGATGGTGGCGTACTCCTCGCCGTTCAATGCGGGCAGCACCTTCGTGAAAAAGCAGGTTCGCAATGTGCTGCGCGTTGCGGCAAAGGTTTACGGACCTTTCAAGGCGGCCCGCAAGTCCATTGAAATCTGCTCGCGTTACCGCCATGCGCCTGAAAACGACATCGCCATCGTGTGCGGCATGTACGGGGAGCGCGAGCGCTGGCCTTTGTCGGAATGCTTCCCCTTGGTGGAAGTTCCCTTCGAGGGCCATATGCTGCCGGCACCCCATGGCTATGTGCGCTACTTGTCAGGCATCTACGGCGAGGATTTCATGCAGATGCCCCCTGAGGACAAGCGCCGGCCCCAGCATATCCGCATCTGGAAGCTCTAGGCAGATTGGAGATACCCATGCTTAATTTCACCGTCGGTCCCGTTCAATCCGATGAGAGGATCTGCGCCATCGGAGCGCAGCAGGTCCCGTATTTCCGCACTCCGGAGTTCTCTCAGACCATGCTTGAAAACGAGCGGCTGTTCCTGAAGTTCGCCGCCGCGCCGAAGGGCTCGCGTGCGGTTTTTCTCACCGGTTCGGGCACCGCGGGCATGGAGGCCGCGGTCATCAACACGCTCGATGCCTCCGATAAGGCCCTCGTGGTCGATGGAGGCAGCTTCGGGCATAGGTTCGTGAAGCAGCTCGAGGTGCATGGCATCGCCCATGACTCCATCGTGCTTGAGGCGGGAAGCCCGCTTGCTGCCGAAGACCTGGAGCCTTTCGCGGGCCGCGGGTATACGGCGCTGCTCATCAACTTGTGCGAGACATCTACCGGTGTTGCCTATGATCTTGATCTGGTGGCGGATTTCTGCCGCCGCGAAGGCCTGTTCCTCATCGTCGATGCGGTGAGCGCGTTTCTGACCGAGCGCATCGACATGGACAAGGCCGGCATCGGCGTCATGATCACCGGTTCGCAGAAGGCCCTGGCCGTTCCTCCGGGAGTCTCCATCTTGGCGCTGGCTCCATCTGCTTTGGAGCGCGTGGACCGCATCGATCCGCACTGCATGTACTTCGATCTCTCCGACGCGCTTGCCAACGGCCTGCGCGGGCAGACCCCCTTCACGCCGGCTGTGGGCATCCTTCTGCAGATCAACGAGCGCCTGCGCATGATCGATGAAACGGGCGTGGATGCCGAACTGGCCAGGGTCGAAGCCCTTGCCGCGGATTTCCGCAGCCGCATTGAGGGTCTGCCTTTCGAGCTGTTCTCGAAAGCTCCGGCAAACGCCGTGACCTCGCTTTGCACGGGCAGCATCTCGGCGAAGGCCATCTTCTCCGAGCTCAAGGACGCCTATGGGATCTGGGTGTGCCCCAACGGCGGTGAACTTGCCGAGACGGTGTTTCGCGTCGGGCATATAGGCTGCTTGACCGAACAGGACAATGCGGTTCTTGCCGACGCGCTCTTCGACATGAAGGCCCGCGGATTCTTTGATGTGAACTGAGAGGGGCGTGGGATATGCGCGACGGAAAGAAAGTGGTCATCACCTACGGCACCTATGACCTGCTCCATTTCGGTCACGTGGCTTTGCTGGAGCGTGCCCGTGCCCTGGGCGATTATCTGATCGTGGGCGTCACGTCGGACGCATTCGACCGCGACCGCGGGAAGCTCAACGTGCATCAGAGCCTGGCCGACCGCCTGCAGGCTGTCATGGCCACGGGTCTGGTGGACGAAGTGGTTGTGGAGGAATACCAGGGCCAGAAGATCTCCGACATCAAGAAATACGGCGTCGACATCTTCGCCATAGGCTCTGACTGGGAAGGCAAGTTCGATTACCTGAATAACTACTGCCAGGTTGTCTACCTGCCGCGCACCGAGGGCGTCTCAAGTACCGAGCTGCGTGCCGAACGCGTCAAACCCGTTGCGCTGGGATGCATCGGCACGGGGTATCTCATCGACCGTTTCGTTGACGAGTGCTCGCATGTCGCAGGCATCGACGTCGCGGCCATCTGGCCTGCGCGTCCCGAGACCGGCGTGCCTGCCGCTGAAAGCTTGGAATCCATGCTGGCTTGCGTGGATGCCGTCTACATCTGCGCGTCCATCGAGCGGCATCGCGAATACATCGAAGCGGCCCTGCGCGCAAACTGCCACGTGCTCTGCGAAAGCCCGCTGTTTTTGAATTCACGTGATATGGAAGAGCTCTACGGGCTGGCCGACGAGCGCGGCCTTGTCCTCATGGAGGCGCTCAAGACACGCTATTTCCCCGCTTTCGACCACCTCAAGCTCATGCTGGAAAGCGGTGTGGTAGGCGAAGTGAAGGACATCGATGCCTCGTTCAGTCACGTTTTCGACGAACTTGACAAGTCCGATGCCTATCAGGGCAGCTTCTATGACATGGCATCCTACATCTGCCTGCCGGCTATTTCGTTTCTGGGTCCCGCTTACGATGACGCGCAATTCGTTTGCTCGTTCGAAGGGGACTTCTGCGTGTGGACCAAGTGCAATCTGCTCTACCCGCACGCCTCGGCCACGCTCAAGGTTGGCCGCGGCATCAAGACCGAAGGTGATATGGTGATCACCGGCACCAAAGGCTATGTCTACGTGCCCGCTCCCTGGTGGAAGGTGGATTACTTCGAGCTGCGCGGCGAGGATCTGCGCAACACCAAGAAGTACTACTACGAGTGCGTAGGTCAGGGCCAGCGCTACGAGGCCTTCGAGTTCGTGCGCCTGATAGGCCAGAAGCCTGAGGGGCGCATCCCCTTGCACACGCGCGAGGAGGTTGCCGCGGTGACCAGGCTGGTCGAACGCTTCGACCAAGGCGATGTGGCCACGCTCGGCAGCACCCGCTATGCGTTCGGCGGCGGCGAGAGGATAGATGACCGATGAGTGAGGTTCTGATTGCGCAGGATGCCGCGCAGCCGTCCGCACCGAAGGTGTCGGTGGTAGTGCCCGTCTACAATGTCGAGAAGCATCTTGACCGCTGCGTGGCATCCATCGTCGGGCAGACGCTGGAGGACATCGAGATCATCTTGGTGGATGACGGCTCCGAGGACTCCTCCGGCGCCATGTGCGATGCCTGGGCGCAGCGTGATTCCCGCATCCGCGTCATCCATAAGCCCAACGGCGGTTTGAGCGACGCCCGCAACACCGGTGCTGCAGCCGCGCGGGCCGAATTCGTGGGCTTCGTCGATTCGGATGATTACATCGTTCCGGAAATGTATGAGCGGCTCTATGCCGACGTCATCGAAGACGCTTCGGACATCGCCATCGGCGGAGTGCTCAGCGTGTATGCCGACCATGAGGTTGCAGCAGGTGGGGGAGAGCGCTTCTCTTTGACCGGACGCGAAGCGGTAGGCCAGCTCCTCTCCGGAGAGAAGCTGCGCATCTGGGTCCCCATCAAGCTCTATCGCAAGAGCCTGCTTGAGGCGGTGCCGTTTCCTCTGGGCCGCACGTATGAGGATGCGTTCGTGGCTGCCGACATCTTCGTGCGCGCGGACAGGGTCTCCGTCGACCTGCAACCGTTCTACTGCTACGTGCATCATGAGGGCACCATCACCACGCAGCCCTTCTCGGCGAAATCGATGGATATCGTCGACGCCTACGAGCATGCCTACGAAACCGTTGCCGCCTTCTGCCCGGAACATGAGGAGCCTGCGCGCTTCCGTCTGTTCTGGTCTCGCTTCACAGTGCTTGACAAGATGCTTCTGGATGAAACAGGCCGTACTTTCGAGCAGCAGGGCGAAGTGGTGGCGTATCTGCGCAGCCACTGGGCCGAGGTCTTGAAGAGTCCGTATGTGGGACGAGGGCGCAAGCTCTCAATGCTGGCCCTCAAGGTGAGCGTTCCTCTGTACCGCATGTTCGCGCAGGCGAATGCCCGCAAGTACCGCGCCGACTGACCGTTTGGCGGCTTGCCTTTTCGCCGAATGCCCGCAAAGGGTTGTGCCCGGAGGGCAGACGGCGGGTGCTTGTGGGTTTTGTGCCAGGTCCGAAGTGCCATTTTCCCCATGTGCTATAGTCTTGCACGAAATTCGAACCCATGGGAGGTCATATGCTATTCGGAGCAATTCTGGCGGGCGGTGTCGGGTCGCGCATGAACATCGACAGCATGCCCAAGCAGTTCCTGCCGCTGGGCAGCAAACCCATCTTCATGCATACGCTTGAGAAGTTTCTTCTGTCCGGCCGTTTCGATGCGGTGTATCTGGGCGTCCATGCCGACTGGGTCGACTTCGTGGTGGATTCCCTCAATGCGGCCGGTCTGAAAGATGCTCCCGTGCGCGTGGTGAAAGGCGGTGCGGACCGCAACGGCACCATCATGAGCATCATCGAAGGCATCGAAAGCGAATTCGGATCCTCGGATGACCATATCGTGGTCACCCATGACTCCGTGCGACCCTTCGTCAAGCTCTCAACCATTCAGGCGAACATCGATGCCATGCAGCATTGCGATGCCTGCGATACCGTGATTCCCGCCACCGATACCATCGTGTGTTCCGATGGAGGCGAATTCATCGATTCCATCCCCGTGCGCAGTGCGATGTTCCAAGGCCAGACGCCGCAGACTTTCCGCATCAACGCCCTCAAGCAGGCTTTCTCCGAGCTGACGGAAGAGGAGAAGGGCGTGCTCACCGATGCGTGCAAGATGTTCGTGCTCAAGGGCCGGCCGGTTGCCATGGTGCAAGGCGATGTGACCAACATCAAGCTCACCACCATCATGGATTACAAGGTTGCTCAGGCCATGCTCGATTCCGGCGTGGAGTGATTCGCCTATGATCAACAACATCTACCAGCTGGTGGCGCCGCGCACAGTGCTTGTCAAGTTCGAGGATGCGGACTCGTCGGGCAAGGTTATCGTACGTCCTCGTTACATGGCCGTCTGCCATGCCGACCAGCGTTATTTCCAGGGACGCCGCGATCCTGCCGTCATGCGCAAGAAGCTTCCCATGGCGCTCATCCATGAATGCACAGGAGAAGTCCTCGCCGATCCCACGGGCACGTTTGAGCCGGGCGCTCAGGTTGCCTTGATTCCCAACGTCGCAGGCCATGGCCCCGAAGGAGTCTACGAAAACTATGCCGAAGGGTCGGGGTTTCTATCCAGCGGACGCGATGGATTCATGCGCGAAGTGGTGGCTCTGGCGCCCGACCGCGTGGTTTCCTGCGAAGGCGTTGATCCGCGCGTCGCAGCCATCACGGAATTCGTCAGCGTTACGGCGCATGCCTTCGACCGCTTCGACCGCATCGCCCACGGCAAACGAGACCGCATCGCCATCATCGGTGACGGGTCGCTCGCCTATACGCTGGCGTGCACCTTGTCGGTGCTCTTGCCCGCATCCAAGCTCATCATCATCGGCCGCAATGCCGAAAAGCTGGCGCTGTTCTCCTTCGCTGCCGAGCGCTATTTCTCTGATGCCATCCCTGATGATCTGGTGTTCGACCATGCCTTTGAGTGTGCGGGCGGGGAGGGCTCTGCTTCGGCCATCGACACCGTGATAGCCCATATAGCGCCCCAGGGCTCACTCATGCTCATGGGCGTGAGCGAGCATCCGGTTCCCGTCTACACGCGCAACGTGCTTGAGAAGGGCATGACCGTTGTGGGCTGCTCCCGTTCCGGCCGTGCCGATTTCGAGCGCGCTGTCCAGGTCATGCGGACGGGAGATATCCAGAACAGGCTGCGGCAGATCATCCATGTCGATGACCCGGTGCGCTCCGTCAAAGACATCAAGCGCGTCTTCGCCACCGACCTCCAGACGCCGTTCAAGACCGTCTTCAGGTGGGATATCTAGATGGCGGCGCCGGTTTGCTTCCTCGTGCCCAATCTGGGCAATATGGGCGGTTCGGTGCGCGTTGCCGTGCAGCTGGCCAATGCGCTGTCCGAAGACAGGGACGTCTCCATCGTGAGCTGCATGCACTACGATGCGCCGGCGTTTCCCGTTGATTCCCGCATCCGATGCTTCGACGCCTCCATAGGCCAGGGCCGTATCCGCGAGATGGTGGCGCGTGCGAAGACTATTCTGCCGCCCATCATCGAGCAGACCGGATGCAAGCTTGTTTTCGGCATCGGAACCTACGAGACGCTCATGGCCATCAAGCCGTGCCGTTCCCTGGGCATTCCGTTGGTGTTCTGCGACCACGGTGCCCTCATCAACCAGTGGGATGACAAGCAGATGCGCATGGTGCGCTTGCTGTGCGCGCTCTTCTCCAAGAAGACGGTCACGCTCACGCAGCGAAGCCTCGAGGACTACGCGCGCCTGCTCCATATCCCGCGCAAGCGCCTGCAGTGCATTCCCAATGCCATCCCCGCGCAGATCACGGACGTTCCCCATGCTTACGATGCGTCGGCGAAGAGGCTTTTGTGGGCCGGCCGCCTGGATAAGGAGAAGGGCGTCGACCATCTGGTGGCAATTGCGGCGAAGGTCCTGCCCCGGCATCCTGATTGGGTGTGGGATGTCTTCGGCGAAACGGTCATGACGGACGGCGGCTTCGATGTGCGCGCCGCAATCGAAGAGGCGGGCATAGGCTCCCAGCTTGTCTTGAAGGGCCGCGTGGACAACATGTTCGAGCTTTACGACCGCTACGCCATCTGCACGCTCACGTCGTATCGCGAAGGGTTGCCGCTGGTTCTGCTCGAGGGCATGGGTTGCGGATTGCCGCTCATCTCCTTCGATGTGAACACGGGACCTTCCGATATCATCGAAGACGGCGTCAACGGACGCCTTGTCTCGTGCTATGACGTTGACGAATATGCGGACAAGCTTTCGGCCATGATGGGCGATGCCGCGCTTTTGCAGCGCATGTCCGACGCCTCCCTTGCCGCAGCGGGCCGGTTCTCCGAGGTCGAAGTCGTACAAGCCTGGAGAGCGCTTGCGGATTCCATTGCCTGATAGCTGCGCCTCTGTGGGTTCTGTGCCGATTGCCTTTTCGCTTCAAGGCTTATGCTAAAGTGAAGAGCTTGATGATTGCATGATTTCTGACGAATTCGGCGCATGCGCGCTGCCTGATGACTGAGAGGGAGGTGTCATGCGCTACGCATCGACGACGGCTGCCGCTGCCCGCCGCATGCCGTCCATCCGTCTCTTTGAGCATCGCATGCCCGTTCTTCGCGATCTTCTCGGTGCATTCCAAGGCGTTTCGGTGCCTTTGGCTTTCGTCCTGTTCGCAACCGCTCGGCTCGGCTCCGATCTGAATTTGGCGCTTGTGGCCACCGTTTTGCTCTTCGTCGCCAACATCGTGTTCGGATGCATGCGCCTGCGAGAGCGCATCCTGTTTTTGTTCTTGCATGCGGGCATTGCGCTGTTCCTGCTCACCCGTCCCGTGATCGGCGCCCTTGATGAGAACCGCTCGTGGTTCCTCGGTTCGGTTGACAGCACGTGGTTCGCGTTGAGTTCCATCTTCCTGTCTTTGACGTTTCTGTTCTTCGGGGCCGCGCTCTACACGGCGGTGTGCAATTTCAACCTTCGCCGCGCAGCCCAGCGCGACGCCATGCGGGCCGGCATCCCCGTGGCTGCCGTTGCCTCTGATGCCTCTGATGCCGGCGTGCGCCCTGCGCATGCGGCCCGCGACCTCATGTTCAAGCTTCAGCATTCAGAGCGTGTCCGCTACATCCGCACGGCCTCTCTGATCCTGTTCCTCATCGGTTTCGCCGCCTCCATGTACGAAGGCGTCATCAAACTTTCCTACATGAGCGGCCTTGCCTACGAAGAGTACTACCTGATTGACTCCAGCCAGCACATCCCCTGGATCATCGGCGTGTTGAGCCCCATCATGCTCTACGCGCTGTGCTCGTATCTGGCCTGCATGCCGCGTCGTCGTCCCGCTGTGATCTGCTTGGCGCTCTACGTGCTCACCACCGTTCCCATGCTCATCATCGGGTCTCGCTCCGAATTCGTCATCATGTTCCTGTTTGCGGCGCTCTATTTCATCCTGCGCGCTGTGACCGACACGCAGGAGCGCTGGATCACCAAGCGCCTCATCGCTGTCGTGTGCATAGCGGCGCCCTTGGGCATCTTCGCCATGGGTGTCATGAATTACACGCGCTCGGGCAACACTGCATACGGGTTCGGATTTCTGGGGCTTCTGGCCGATGCGCTGTTCAAACAGGGCGTATCCTTCACCGTTTTAGGCCATGGCTATGATGTCGATCCCCAGATCCAGGAGCTGGGCTTTCGTTTCTTCTCCGTCGGCGGGATCATTTCCACGTTCACGCAGGGCTTCATCGGCCAGACGTTTTTCGGCTGCCAGGATCTGGGCAGCACCAATAGCGCCCTTCTGGCGCTCAACGGCAACTCGTATGCCCATGCCATGTCGTTTTTCGCCCATCCCAACTACCTTGGAGGCGAAGGGTACGGTTCCTCGTACATCCTTGAGCTCTATGCCGACTTCGGTACCGCGGGTATTGCCGTGGGCAGCTTGATCATCGGCGCTGTGTTCTCGTTTCTCTCGACCATGATCGGACGCCGCTGGTTCGGCGGCATGGTGGCGCTGACCGCTGCAACGTCTGTGTTCCATATGCCGCGCGGCTACTTCATCGAGTGGATCGATTTCGTCATCTCCACGCGTTTTCTGCTTGCGATCGTTCTCATCATCGGCATCTCGGCTGTCCTGTCCTACGTTTCCCGTGCGGGCCTTATCCCCCAAAAGGCCCCCGTTTTCATCTCGCATGCCGCCAACGTGCCTTTGAGCGTTGCGCCTTCTGCGGAGGTTTCCGTGGTTTCGCGCAAGCGCTCTGAGCAGGCGGCTGCTCCCATCTCCGATAACAGGCACGGGATTCCCGTGAACCGTATAAGCGTTATGAATCAAGTCCGTTTCGACTAGAGTAGAGGATGCGATCATGTTCAATTTTGCAACGATCTGCGAAAGCGTAAGGCGCCATTGGGTGGCGATCACCCTCATTGCCGTCTTGAGCCTGTGCGCCGGCGTGGCGTCGTCGTTCGCCCGCGATGATGCGGAGCCTACTGCCGCCAGCTATACCGCTGAAGCCACGCTGTACCTGACCGGTTACGGCTACGATCGAGAGGATGCCGGGGAGTACAATTACAGCCTCAATGAGTCTTTGATGGTCACCGATGCCCGTCGTCTTGTCGTTTCCAACGAAGTTGCCGGAGCCGTGCGTGCCCAATATGGCGAAGACGTGACGGTTTCTGCGCCCGTATGGATGAATGAGGCGAAGAACAGCGAATACTCCACGCGCTTCGTCTATGTCGATGTCACCGCTTCAGATCCGGAAACCGCGCAGGCCGCCTGCCGCACCGCCTTGGATCTTACCCGCGCGGCCATCGAGCAGACCCTTCCCGTCGAGAAGGTGGAAGTGGTCGATGATGTTGCATTGACCAGCAGCGGCTCATCCAAGGCCGCCGATTGGGGTAAGGACTCCTTCGTCTCCGGCGAGGTTTCACCTATCGAAGCCGCCGCATCCGGCATCAGCATGAAAAAGGTCGTCATCTTCCTCTTCTGCGGCATCGCTCTGTCTGTTCTGGCATTCGCCTCCTATGACATCCTCTCGCGTCGCGTGCGCTCGGTCCGAGATGTGGAGCGCTTGCTTGACCTGCCCGTGCTTTCCAGCGTGTCCGATGCTTCCGATATGGATAGGCTTGCACAGGGCGTGAAGGTGCTCATGGATCGCTCCGATATGTCGAGCGTTGCCGTTGCAGGTGCAAGTGCGGCCGATGGCGCTGCTCGCGTGCAGGAGGCCGTCAACCGCGTTGAGGGCATCTCCGTTACGCCTGCAATCGACTTGTCCGGCGAAGCTGATGCGGCCTCTCGCCTGATGGCGGCGGATACCGTCCTTCTTGTCATCTCGGAAGGTGCTTCGAAGTCCGGCCAGCTTGAAAGCGCGCTCAAGCAGCTGCGTTTCGCAGGCGTGCCGGTTTTGGGCGTCGCCTTCATCCCGAAGAAGCCCAAGCGTTCTTCCGCGTCCCGTTAGGCTTAGGCAAGTCGAAGGGATACCGAATGGCTTCGCGTACTCAGAATTCAATCAGAAACGTTTTTGCTGCATGGGGCGGCCAGGTTATCCTGGCCGTCGCGCAGTTCGTGGTTCGTGCCGTGTTCGTTGCATGTCTGGCCAAAGAGTACGTCGGCCTTGAAACCCTGTTTTCAAGCGTGCTCACCGTTCTTACCTTGGCCGATCTGGGTATAGGCAGCGCCATCGTCTTCGCGCTCTATGAGCCTTTGGCCAAAGACGACCACGAGGCCATCAAGTCGCTCATGCGCTTGTTCAAACGCGCTTACATCGTCATCGGCTGCACCATCATCGGCATCGGTGCGGCGGTTTCCCCCTTCATCCGCTTTCTCGTGGGGGGAGACGCGCCCGACATCCCGTTTCTCGAGGTCTACTTCTTCTGCTTCGTCCTGAACACCGGCATCTCGTATTTCTTCTCGTACAAGGGATCGCTGATCATGGCGGATCAGAAAAGCTACGTGGTCTACCTCATCCAGTATTCCTTTGCCTGCATCATGGCCCTCTTCCAGATTGCGGTTTTGCTGCTTACGCACAACTACCTGCTGTTTCTGGCGTGCATGATTGCCTCCACGCTTTTTCAGAACATCTGCATCGCGCGCAAAGCGAACAAGATGTATCCGTTCATTCTGGAAAAGGATGTCAAGCCCATTGACCCCCAGGTCCTCGATGGCATCAAGAAGAACGTGATGGGGCTTATCATCCACAAGATCGCAGGCGTTGCCTCAACCCCTGTGAGCAACATCGTCATCACCAAGTTCGTGGGTCTTGCCACCACGTCCATCTACGGCAACTACCTGCTCATCGTCAATGCCCTGACCAGCGTCACCAACCGTCTGTTCGACTCGGTCATCGCAAGTGTCGGCAATCTCAAGGAGTCCGAATCCGAAGAACGTTCCTATGAGATCTTCAAGGCTACGTTCTTCATCAACGCCATCATCTTCGCCATGGTGTGCGGCGGGCTTCTGTGCTCTTTCAACGCCTTCATTTCCATTTGGATCGGCGATAGCTGGCTGTTTTCGTTCGATGTGGTCGTGCTCATCGTCTTGCTGTTCTACGTCAAAGGCATGCGCTGTGCCGCCCTCACGTTCACAAGTGCCTACGGCCTGTATTGGTACACGCGTTGGAAGGCCGTGCTGGAGGCCATCTCGCTGCCGCTGCTTGCGCTCATATTGGTGTTCCCGCTCGGCATCAAGGGCGTGCTTCTCGCCGGCGTGGCGTCTTCGGTCTGCATTGCCACCATGTACGAGGCCTGGGCGGTCTACCGTCATGGCTTCCATAGGCCCCTGCGCCGTTTTGCATTCGCGTACGTGAAGTACACGGCGGTTTCGTTTGCCGCCATCGCTCTGGCCTATGTCGTCTGCATGCTCATTCCCGTTCATGGTGTGCTGGCGTTTTTCCTGTACGGATTCATCGGTGTTGCCATCCCCGGCGGCATATACCTGCTGGTTTTCGGACGCACGCCGGAATTCGCAGAGCTCAAGCGTCAGGCAGCGGGTATCTTCGGTCGCATTGCCGCGAAATTCAAGCGGAAGTCAGCCTAAGGCGTTGCCTGCCGGGCGGCTCTTCTTTCAGGTTTCCCGTATGCAAAGGAGACTCACGTGAACATAACCGTCATAGGCGGAGGCAACATAGGAACGCTCATGGCTGCCGAATTCGCCGCCAAAGGCCATGCGGTCACCATGTTCGCATCCGACCCTGATTCCTGGTCTTGCCGCTTGGAGGTCCTCGACGCCCACGATGAGCCGGTATGCACCGGGGAGCTTTCGTGCGTTACTGCCGATCTGCGCCGTGCCGTCGAAGGTGCGCACATGATTTGGGTGACGTATCCCACGTTCATGCTCGAAGACCTTGCGCGCGACCTCATCCCCTTGCTTGACCCGAGTCAGTGGCTGGGCGTGGTGCCGGGCAACGATGCGGAGTTCATCTTCAGCCGCCATGTCGAATCGGGCGGCGTGCTTTTCGGCTTGCAGCGCGTCCACAGCGTCGCTCGTATTAAAAAACGGGGCCAAAGCGTCTACATGCTTGGCCGTCGCACCTCGGGTCTGCATGTGGCAGCCCTGCCATCGGCTCGAACCGCCGAGGTGGCGCAGGTGGTCCATGACCTTTTCGACCTGCCCGTGGAGTGCCTGACTACCTATCTTGCCGAAACGCTTACACCGTCCAATCCCATCTTGCACACCTGCCGCATCTTCAGCATGTTCCGCGATTGGAAGCCTGGTGTCTCCTATGAGCGCAATCTGCTGTTCTATGAGGAATGGACCGATGATGCCTCCCGTACCGTGCTTGCATGCGATGCCGAGCTTCAACGTGTGTGCCATGCGCTCGAGCGGCTTTTGGGGTGCGACCTTTCGGGTGTCAAATCCCTGCTTGAGCATTATGAGAGCGAAGATGCCTCGTCGATGACGGCGAAGATCAAGTCCATTCCCGGTTTCAAGGGTCTTTTGTCCCCCATGATAGAAGACGGATCCGGCCGCTGGGTTCTGGATTTCGAGTCACGCTATTTCAAGGCTGATTTCCCCTTCGGCTTGAAGGCGATCAGGGATATAGCGCGTCTGACCGATGTGCCGGTGCCCCATATGGATGAGGTGTATGCGTGGTATAGCGAAACGGCGGGCGACGGCAGGCGTTTCGAAGCTGTGCCTGAAACGCTTGCAAAACTTGCTGCGCTCTACGTTTGAGTCATTTCGTTTCGGGAGGTATGCGCCGATGAAAGTCTATGAAGGCACCGTGCTTACGGTCGATGCCCATGATTCGGTCGTCCGCTATCTGGTTGAAGACGGCGGCCGAATCGTGTTTGCAGGCAACGAGCTGCCGCAGCGTTACGCTGCGGAGCCGCGCGTTCAGCTCGATGGCCGCGTCCTGTGTCCGGCGTTCGCGGATACGCATCAGCACATGGCTTCGTTCGCTGCATTCAATGCGGGCCTCAATGTGATGGAGGCCAGGTCGAATGCTCAGATCATGGACATGGTGGCGCAGTTTGCGGCAACCGATGATTCGAAGCTCCTCATAGCGTTCGGTGCGTCGCCGTATTCGGTCTGCGAAGGGCGTCTGCTTTCAAGGTCCGAACTTGATGGGGCTTGCCCTGATAGGCCTGTGTTCATGGTCAAATACGACGGCCATGCGTGCGTGGTGAATTCCGCATTGCTGCGTCTTGTGGACGAGAAGGTGCGCGGCCTGCGCGGTTACCATCCGGATACCGGGGAGATGAATCAGGAAGCGTTTTTCGCGGTGAGCGATTACGTGACCGGGTCGCTGTCCATTCCCGAGCTGGTTGGAAACGTTCAACGGGCCATGGACTATCTTGCCGCACGGGGAGTGGGCATGGTCCATTCCGTCAGCGGCGTGGGTTTCGCGGGCGATCTGGACATCTCCCTGGAAACATGGTTGGCGCGCAGTGCCCAATCGGGCTTCCAGGTGCGCGTTTTCCCTCAGACCATGGATCTTGCCACGGCTCGCAAGCGCCGTCTGCCTCGCATCGGAGGGTGTTTCAAGTGCGCGCTCGACGGGTGCTTCGGCAGCCATGATGCCGCTATGAACGAGCCGTATTGCGACGCGTCGGGTGGCTGCGGCGTCCTGTATTACGATGATGAGACCGTCATCGATTTCTGCAAGAAGGCGAATCGTGCGGGGCTTCAGATAGAGATGCACGCCATAGGCGATGCCGCCTTCGACCAGGCAACCCGTGCACTCAAGGCCGCGCTCGATGATTTCCCTCGCGAAGACCATCGCCATGGCATCATCCACGCCTGTCTGCCCACTGAAGAGGGGATTGCCATCTGCGCTGAGTACGGCATCCATCTGCCGGTCCAGACCAGCTTCATCGATTGGCCCCAGGAGCCGGATGAGTATCTGGAATCCATCATGGGCTCCCAGCGAGCTGCGAAATTGAACCCTCTGCGTGATTTCGTTGACGCGGGCATCGTTTTGTCAGCTGGCAGCGATGCTCCCTGCACCGATCCCGACCCCATGCTGTGGATGCATCGGGCATGCAACCATAGCGTGCCCGGGCAATCGCTGACCGCAAGGGAAGCGTTGCGCATGTGCACCTACAACGGTGCTTGGGTGACTTTCGATGAGGATGAGCGCGGGTCGCTTGAAGTCGGGAAGATTGCCGATATGGCCATCCTGTCGGCCAATCCTTATGAGGTCGAGCCCGCGCGCTTGCGCGATATCTCGATCGAAGGGCTTCTGCTTGCCGGCCGACCCTATGAGCCGCAACGCCAAGGATTCGTCTCGGCGGTGCTGCGCGGCATGCTCAGCCGCAACAAAGCTTAACCGTACGGATGATCATGTCTGTTCATGGAAGCCGTGATGTATTAAACTTGTGAACATGTCAGTCCGATACGCTGCCATGTTGGCAGATAGGGGATGCTTCCATGCTCAACCGAAGCGAATTCGAAGTGCTCTACGCATGCATGCAAGGGCATGCTTCTACTCAGCGCTGCATAGCCGAAGCCTCGGGGCTTTCCCTGGGATCGGTCAACAAAGCCGTCAAATCGCTTGCCAAAGCCGGTCTCGTCGATGCCGAGCTTGCCCTTACGGATGCCGGGCGCGTGGCGCTTGACGCCTATCGCGTCGATAGCGCCATCATCTTGGCTGCGGGCGCGGGAACGCGTTTCGCTCCATTGTCCTTCGAGCGCCCCAAAGCGCTTTTCGAAGTGCGGGGCGAAGTGCTCATCGAGCGCTTGATCCGTCAGCTGAGGCAGGCAGGCATAGAGCGCATCTGCGTAGTCACGGGCTACATGAAGGAGAGCCTGTTCTACCTTGAAGACGAATTCGGGGTCGCAATCACGGTGAACCCGGAGTATGCAACGCGCAACAACCATTCTTCGGTCTGGTGCGCCCGCCGGCACCTGGGCAGCAGCTACATCATCTCATCCGATCAGTACTTCGCCGACGGGCTGTTTTGCAGCCATTGCTTCGCCCCCTTCTGCACGGCAAGCCGTCATGAGGGCCGAACCGACGGGTTGACCCTTAAGCTCGGGTCGCACGGGCGCGTCCGTTCCATTGCGCGTGGCGGAAACGATGCGTTGCGCATGCGCGGCCCGGTTTATCTTGACGCGGATTCATCCCGGATTCTCCTCAACGCGCTCGAGCGGGATTACGACCTGCCGGAGACGCGCGGCAAGCTGTGGGATGAGGTGATGGCCGACCATCTGACCGAGCTTTCCCTGTACGCCAACGAGGTGCCCGAAAGCGCCGTCACCGAATTCGACTTCTTGACCGACCTGGTCGCTTTCGACAGTGACTTTTTCGCCAACGTGGATTCGGGGATTTTGGACAACATCTGCGCGACGCTGAACTGCACGCGTGATGAGATCTCAGAAGTGCAACCTGTGAAAGCCGGTCTCACGAACCTGTCCACGCTGTTTTCAGCTCGCGGTGAGAAGTTCATCTACCGGCATCCGGGGACGGGGACCAATGAGCTCATCAACCGGCGTGCCGAGACGTTCGCCTTGGAGGTTGCCAAAGAGCTGGGCCTGGATGATACGTTCATCTACGAGGACCCAGACGAGGGGTGGAAGATCTCCCGCTATATCGAAGGATGCTCGGAGCTTGATTACGAAGATGAGCTCCAGGTGCGCCGCGCCCTGGCCCTCACCAGGCGTCTCCACGAAAGCGGCCGCAAGAGCCCGTACTCTTTCGACTTTTGGGATGAGGCCGAAAAGATCGTAGGGCTTCTCAAGGATATGCGCTACGGTCTGCCGCGTGACTTCAATTCCCTTGCGGAAACCATTGCGGGTGTTGCGGCGAAGATGCGTGCTGAGGCGGGGGAGCCGGTGCTGTGCCACAACGATCTGTACGGCCCTAACTTCCTTGTTCGCGGCGAAGAGATGCGCCTTATTGACTGGGAGTATGCCGCCATGGGGGATCCCGCTTGCGACTTGGGCAACTTCGTGGCCCAGGGATCGGGATATTCGGTCGAACAGACGCTGGGGATTCTGCCTTTGTATTACGGCCGCCCCGTGACGCCCGAAGAAGAGCGCCATTGCCTTGCAGCTGTGGCCGTGGTCGGGTGGTACTGGTATGTGTGGGCCATGTACAAGGAGGCCATGGGCAATCCCGTCGGCGAATGGTTGTATGTGTGGTACCGCGCTGCGAAAAGGTTCGCAGCTGCGGCAGAACAGCGTTACGCGGCAGCGGAATAGCCGCTTTCATGAAAGGAAGATCTGCAATGGCTTTGTCCTACGATGAATTCAAGGAGCTTGAGGCCCGCTACGAGGCGGGTGCGGCCAGCGAGGCTGACCTTGAGGCGCTTGAACCGTACCGCGCTCGCCGCGCCGTGCTTCTGGCCAGCGGTTTCGGCAGCCGCATGATGCCCATCACCATCAACACCCCCAAGCCGCTTGTGGATGTGAACGGTACGCGCATCATCGATAGCCTGCTCTCCGCTTTGCGCGCCATCGATATCGAAGAGATATACATTGTGACGGGCTACAAGGCTGAATGCTTCGAAGTGCTCAAGCATGATTTCCCAACGGTCACGTTCTTGAACAATCCTGATTATGCGGTTACGAACAACATATCGTCCGCTTGCGTTGCCAAAGAGCATTTCCGCAACGCCTATGCGTTCGAAAGCGATCTGTTCCTGAAAAACCCCCGTCTGTTGAAGAAGTATCGCTACCGCTCCTGCTATATGGGCGTGCCCGTATCTGAGACGCCGGATTGGTGCTTCGATACCTGCGATGGCCGAATCACGGATTTGCATAAGGGCGGCACGAACTGCCATCACATGTACGGCATCAGCTACTGGACGGCGGAGGACGGAGCCAAGCTTGAGCGCGATCTGCAGGAGTGCTTCGATGCCGATGAGGAGTCCAAGCAGCGCTTCTGGGATGATGTTCCCTGTGTGATCAGGCGCGATAACTACAATATCGCCATCGAAGAGTGCACGTTCGATGATGTGGCGGAGATTGACTCTTTGGCCGAACTTCAGCAGATCGATCCCCGTTACCGGATGTGATCCGCGCGGCGGCCTGCGGATGGGGCCGCATCGGTGTTTCGGGAATTCGATTGGAGTATGGATGCTTTCATATGATGGTTTTCTTATCCTGAGCTCTCTTGCGGACGCTCATGCAGGGGGTTCGGAATTCGCGGGGGAGATTGCGGGGCTTCCCGCAGCTGAGGTTGAGTCCGTGCTTGCGGCTTTGCGCGATGCGGGATTGGTGGATGGCGAAGGTGCTGTGACGGAATCGGGCAGAGCGGCGCTTGAGCCGTATCGCGTCCACAACGCTGTGATCATGGCTGCCGGCATGTCCTCGCGTTTCGCCCCGATTTCCTACGAGAAGCCCAAGGGCGTGCTTGCGGTGCGCGGGGAGGTTCTCATCGAGCGCCAGATACGCCAGCTTCTTGAGGCTGGAATCGAAGATATCACGGTGGTCGTGGGGTATAAGAAAGAGGAGTTCTTCTACCTTGAGGACAAGTTCGGCGTCCGGATCATCGTGAACCCTGATTATGCGGTGCGCAACAACAATTCCACCATTCGCTGTGTGGCCGATATTCTGGGGAACACCTACATCTGCTCCTCCGATGACTATTTCACGGAGTCCCCGTTTACGCGCTATGCCTATCGTTCGTACTATGCCACCGTCCATGAGAGCGGCCCTACGGGTGAATACTGCGTCCGCACCGCCGGCGAGGACAATCTGATTGAGGGCGTTACGGTGGGCGGCAGTGATTCGTGGGTCATGATGGGGCATGCGTACTGGGATTGCGGGTTCTGCGAAACCTTCCTCTCCATCCTCGACGATGTCTACGAGGCGCCGGAAACCGCATCGAAGCTCTGGGAGGATATCTACATCGACCATATCGATAAGCTGCCCATGGTGGCACGTCAGTATCCCAATGGAATGATCTGGGAATTCGATTCCCTTGATGACCTGCGGAAATTCGATCCAGAATTCATTGACAACATAGATTCATCCATCATGGACAATATCTGCGCCGTACTGGGGTGCCATCGGGCCGATATCTGCGGAATCGTTCCCATCAAGCAAGGTTTGACCAATCTGTCGTTTCGTTTCGAAGTTGGCGGCGAGCGCTATGTCTACCGTCATCCGGGACCGGGGACCGATGAGATCATCGACCGCGCCAGCGAAACGAAAAGCCAGGAGATCGCTGCGCGGCTGGGCCTGGATTCCACCTATGTCCATGAGGATCCATCATCCGGCTGGAAGATCTCGCGCTATATAGACGGGTGCACCACGTTGGATTATTCGAATCCCGAGCATGTGAAGCGCGCAATGTCCATGGCGAGGACCTTGCACGAATCCGGCGAGGCCACCGGATTCGAATTCGACTTGATGGAAAACGCCAAGAAGATGATCGGCATTCTGGAAGCTTCCCATCGCATCGACTTCGCTGATTTCCCGGAGTTGCTTTCCGTGGCGCAACGACTCGACGTTTTGGCGAAGCAGCATGGGGCGCGGAAATGTTTGTGCCACAATGATTTCTACGACCCCAATTTCCTGGTCGCGCAGGACGGTTCCATCCAGCTCATCGACTGGGAGTATTCGGGCATGGCGGATTATGCGAGCGATCTGGGCGTATTCATCTGCTGTTGCGCAGATTACTCCTACGAGGATGCCCTGATGGTCCTCCAGCAGTATTTCGGCCGTCCTCTGACAGACGAAGAGCTTCTGCATTGCGTATCCTACGTGGCTTTGGCCAGCTTCTATTGGTTCATCTGGGCTCTCTATAAGGAAGCACATGGCTCTCCGGTGGGCGAGTATCTGTTTTTGTGGTACCGCTTCGCGAAGCGCTATGGTGCGCGGGCTCTTGAAATCGCATCGGAAATGGGGTTGTAGATGGAAATCATCGGTACTGCTGTCGTTTACATCATCATGGCGTGCGCGCTGGCAGGGTGCTTGGCTTCAGTGTTCAAGCCGGAAAGCGAATTGGGCAAGGAGTTCGTCGCCGGCATTGATTCCATCGGCCCTATCTTCCTGCCCGTTGCGGGCATTATGGCCTCGGCGCCGTATCTGACGGCGTTCGTCAGCAACGTCTTCGGTCCGCTCTACGGCATGGTGGGAGCCGATCCGGCCATGGCGGCAACGACATTCATCGCCGTCGATATGGGTGGCTACCAGCTTGCCGAAGCCCTCGCCGCTACCAAGGAGAGCTGGATAATGGCCATGATCACGGGATATATGGCCGGTGCGACCATCGTGTTCACCATCCCCGTGGCGCTCAAGATGCTTGAAAGGCGCGACCGCAAGTATCTGGCATTGGGCGTTATGAGCGGTCTTCTGGCCATTCCCATCGGGGTTCTGGTGGCAAGCGTCATCATTGCCCTGAGCGACCCCATGATCAGGGACGTGGTCTCCACGAATTCTGATGCCGTGTATCAGCTGGCGTTGTCGTGGGGGCAGATCGGGGTCAATCTGGTTCCGCTGGTCATCATCTGCGTGGCGCTGGCATTGGGTCTGAAATTCGCCCCCGATGCCATGATCAAGGGCTTCACCGTATTCGGGCGCGTGCTTGAAAGCGTTCTCAAGATCGTGTTCGTGCTGGTGGTGATCGAATACTTCACGGGCATCTTCACGACGCTGTTCGGTTCGTTCGGCTTCGATCCCATCTTGGCGGACGACGAGGACATCTTCAGGGCTCTGGAGGTTGCCGGAGCCATAGGCATGATGCTGTGCGGCGCATTCCCCATGGTCTATCTGATCAAGCGCTACCTTGCCCGACCTCTGGCCAAGGTGGGAGGCGTGTTCGGGCTTTCGTCCGACGCGACCGCGGGTTTGCTGGCTGCCGCCGCCAACGTGCTTGCGGCCCTTGCCATGGTCAAAGACCTCAAGGCGAAGGACAAGGTCATCGTCATGGCATTTTCGGTCTGCTGCGCGTTTTTGTTCGGCGACCATCTCTCCTTTACGGCGAACTTCCAGCCTACGCTCATTGTGCCCGTGCTGGTGGGCAAGATGGTTGCGGGCGTGTTCGCCATAGGTTTCGCCTACCTGCTCGCCGTCAAGAAGGCCGAGCAGCTTGAGGCGGAAGATGGACTGGTCCAGCAGGATCAGTCCAAGATGAAGTAGTCCTGGTCGTGGGCGGGGTGCCGCTGGTCTTCCGGCGGCAGCTCCATGTAGGCGCCGTAGAATCTGCTCAGCATCTCATCGTAGCGCTGAGGGCCGGGCAATGCGCGCCCTTCGAATTCCATGGTGATGCTCGGTTCCCAGGGGTTGTTGTCCAGCGCGAAGCGGCTGCCGTCCATGAATACCGATTTGATGTCGTAGGCCGCCTTCGCGCCTGTGGCATCCGGGAACCGGGACAGGATGCGTGCGTACTCGGAGAGCCATTCGCTGAAGGTCCTCTTGCGGGATGCCATCCAGGCGCGCATGTTGCGCAGGGCGCTGCGCGGATGGATGGGGTTGAAGTTGCCCGGCTTCACATCCTTGGTGGCCCAGTACAGCATCGTGTTCACGTTGTCCAGCTCTGCGATCATCTGATCTCGGAGCGCTTCGTCTTCAGGCATGCCCACAACGGGGAAGATGTCCATGAACACGGCTTCTTTGAAACCCGCATCCTTGCGCAGACCCGATGCGTTCGCGGTGGTCTTCGTGTCGTAGATCTTCGCGAATGACTGGTGGTAGGGAACGGTGCTCTCCACGAACATGTCGGCAAGGCGGTAACGCTCATCCATCATGCCGTTGTCATTGCGGGCGTTGACAATCTCGGTCATGCGCTTGTAGTCCTCGATGGGCATGACCAGATCGATATCATCATCCCAGGGGATGTATCCTTTGTGGCGGACGGCGCCGATGAGTGTGCCGTAGGCAAGCTGGTAGCGCAGCCCGTGCTCGCGGCAGAAGGCGTCGAAGACGTCGAGGATGTTCAGCTGGAGTTGTTTGATCTCTTCGAGTTCAAGTTTTCTCATGTCGCGTCTCCTGGGACGGTTGGTGTTCGAGGCAGGTGCGTCTTCGCCTGGCCTGCCGGTTTGTGCCTTACATATGATAGCGCAGCCCTTCGTCGGCCGAAGCGCGTCAGGCGGGATATAATCCCGAAAGCGGATATGACCCACAACGGCAGCTCGGCCGTTTCATCGATACGGGAGGAATGCATGACCGACAATCACGCCGATGGCGCCTTGCAGGCAGATGATCGCCTGCGCGAGTTCCAGCTCTATCAGCTCGATATCCTCAAGGAGTTCGCACGCGTGTGCGACGAGCATGGCCTGACGTGGTGGCTGGGCTACGGCACGCTGCTTGGTGCCGCCCGTCATGAGGGTTTCATCCCCTGGGATGACGATATCGACATCCTCATGCCTTCGGAGGATTACCTGAAGTTTCGCGATGCATGCGAGCAGTCCCTCGGGGATGCCTTCTATTTCCAGTCGCACGGCGCCAACCCTTGCAACTTCATCTCATGGCAGCGCATCGGCGTGAAGAATTCCACGTCGTTGCCGTATGAGTATGCGGATATCCATGGCGAATGGGGGATCTGCATCGATGTGTTCCCCACCTATCCCACTGCTGCTCCCGATCAGTCCGATTTCTCACGCCGGGCCAAGCTTGTCGCATGGCTCGACAAGCTCTCGGCGAAGCATCTCTATCGCCACCAGGCTGCCCAGCAGGAGGGCTTCGTGCGCAAATTGTATTACCGTGCCATGGGCGCCATGCCTGATGCCATCAACAAGTCCTTGTGGAACAGGGCCCTTCGCAAGCTCCTCATACCCTTCGGAGCCAACGAGTACGGTTACGTGGGTGCTCTCGGCACGGAAAAGGTGTTTCCGGCACGCCTGTTCGACGAAACCGTGGAGCTGCCCTTCGAGGGCATGATGCTGCCCGCTCCTGCAGGATACGAGGAGTACCTGTCTTTGTGCTATGGGGACGACTGGCGTGAGATTCCGCCTATGGAAAACCGCGTCTTCCACAGCGGCGGCGGGTCGGATGAGGTCTTGGTTTCTTTCGATGAGCCTTTCGCACAGTATCTGAAGTGATTTCTGGCGCAAGCCAGGGGGATGTCGCCGGACGCGTGCGACGGTAAGGGGGAAAGCCGGATGTCTGGCGGCAGGCTGGTTGTTTTCGATAATCTCAAGTTCATGTTGATAGCGCTTGTGGTGATCGGCCATTTCGCCGATTGCTACACCGCCCAGCATGCGAGCATGCGGGCTCTGTTCCTGTTCATCTATTCGTTTCATATGCCCCTGTTCATCTTCGTGTCGGGCCTGTTCGTCAAAGAGATGGGGGTTGATGCAAGGCTCAACTGGAACCGCATCATCTCCTTTGTCGCGCTGGGCTTTCTCATGAAGGCCATCAGCGCCGTTCTCACCTTCATCAGTTCTGGTTGGGTGCCCTTCTCGCTTCTCTCAGACGGCGGCCCCGCATGGTTCATGTTCGCGATTGCGGCCTATACGGTGTTTGTCTGGATGCTGCGCGGCGTGCGCAAGGATTTCGTGCTGGTGTTCTCCGTGGCCTTGGCCCTGTTTGCAGGTTATGACTCCTCGGTGGGGGATTACCTGTATCTTTCCCGCATCATCGTGTTCTTCCCGTTCTTCTGGGCGGGTTACTGCGTTTCGCCTGCGCAGGTCGATCGGTTCACAGCGCGCCGCGATGTGCGCATCGTGTCCGCCATCGTCATCGCGGCAGCGGCAGTGGTTTGCGTGCTGCTCATTTCGGACATCTATGCCATCCGCCCGTTTTTCACGGGCCGCAACTCCTATGAGGCCTGCGGGGTTGATTATGCCATCGCATTCAGGGCGCTTGCCTACTGCGTCTCGGCCGCCATGTGCGTGGCCGTCATGGCGCTTACACCGCGCCGCCGCATTCCCCTTGCAAGCGCATTCGGCCCGCGTACGCTGCAGGTCTATGTGTGGCATGGGACGGTTCTGACGCTTTTGGGCATGACGGGCGTGCAGGCGGCCATTGAGGCGTCGTTTGGCGGGTTCGGGTTCTTGGTGTTCGTGGCGCTTGCCATTCCCGTTGCGCTTCTGCTTTCTGCAAAACCCTTCGGCGTGCCGCTGAAGCCGTTTTTGAACATAACGCCGAAGAGGGAGCGTGCAGACCGGGCGGCCTGACCGTTATTTGAAGATCACCTTGCGGTACAAGACGAAGTTCCACAGCGTGATGCAGACCATGGTTGCAAGCTTGGCAAGGATGGAGTGCACGCCGAAGCCCACGAGCCACGAGATGGCCAGGGTGGAAAACGTCATGTTGAAGGCGAACAGGATCAGGTACAGCACCAGGCTGCGAACCGGGTTTCCAGTGCTCTTGAATGTGACTGAGCGGTTCACGGTGAAATTGAATACAGTGGAAGCTATGACTGCGATGATGTTCGCCGGTGCAACGCCTAAGTGAACCATGGCGTAGAGGCCTTGGAACAGCACGAGCTCTATAAGGGCGGATGATCCGCCTACCAGCAGATACGACACCGCCTGCTTGACCACGTTGCGCTTTTCGCCTGATGCCTGGGGGGTGGCGGTTTTTCTTCGCTGTGCTTGCGAGTCCTGCTCTGTCTGGTCCGCTTTGTCGGTTTCGGTCTGCATATTTCCGGGTTTCCGTTTCTTTGGCGTGCCTTTTTTCACGACCGTAATTATAACGGCTACAATAATGCCATTCGGCGCGGGATGCCCTGCGCTGCTCCAATGAACACATCATACGGCACGGCGCGCCATCCCTGTGCAGCCGCCATGCCTTCACGCAAGGGGTTGCCATGTTGGTTTCGCTTATCGCTCCCGCCTATAACGAAGAGGGCAATATCGCCGCGTTCGCGCGCGCGGCCGCGGAGGCGTTTCGCGATCTTCCCGAAGGCTGGTCCTGCGAAGTTGTTTTCGTGGATGATGGAAGCCGGGATGCCACGCTTGAGGCCATGCATGCCGCCATGCGTGATGAGGAGGTCCTGTCCGCCGGGCTCTCGGTCAAGGTGGTGGAGTTCTCGCGCAACTTCGGCAAGGAGGCCGCCCTGTATGCCGGCCTTGAGCATGCGCAAGGGGATATCACGGTCCTCATCGATACCGACATGCAGCAGCCGCCCGCCGTTGCCCGTCAGATGGTTGAAAAGCTCTTTGCCGATCAAAGCATCGACTGCGTTGCCGCCTATCAGGAGCATCGCCGCCGCAGCAGGCTGCGCAACTGGTTCTCCAGCTTCTTCTATAAGCTGCTCGGCGCCACGTCCGGCATGGACGTTGTCGCCGACGCGTCGGATTTCAGGGCGTTTCGCCGCACCATGCGCGATGCCTTGCTGGGCATGCCGGAGTACTATCGTTTCTCCAAGGGGCTGTTCTCGTGGATCGGCTTCAAGACGCTGCCGTTTCCCTATGTGCCCGAAGACCGCCTCTCCGGTGAGACCTCGTGGTCGTTTTGGAAGCTGGCGAAGTATGCGGTGAGCGGCCTCATGTCGTTTTCAACCGCTCCGCTGCGCATAGCCACGTGGCTTGGCACGGGTGCTTCCGCCCTATCCATCATCTACATGGTCGTCGTGGTGGCGCAGCGCCTCATGTTCGGGGTGGAAGTGCCCGGATACGCCACCATCGTTTCGCTCGTGCTGCTTTTGGGCGGCCTGCAGCTGCTTGTGCTGGGCATCGTGGGCGAATACCTTGCGCGTGTCTACACCCAGGGCAAGAACCGCCCCATCTACATCAAGCGCTCGTTTGAATCCAGCGATCCGCGCGACTAGCTGCGCCGTCTGTGCAAGACTAGCGGCGATGCCTGCGTAAGAGCGCGAAGGCGCCCCATGCCGCAAGCGCCGCACCCGCCAAAACCGAGATGCAGGCGCAGATGCACGCTAGACGGTTGGTGTAGGTGAATTCGACGGTGTGCGTCCCGGGCTCCACGAGGATGCCCGTGAACACGCCGTTGACGGCGAAGGTCTGAACGGGCTGTCCGTCAACCGAGCATCGCCAATCGGCGGAGTAGGGGATTGAAAGGGCCAAAACGCCCGCCGTATCGGCGTCGATGCTGCCGGTGACACGCGGCCCGTCAACAACGATTCCATCCAGGTTGCAGCTGTTGCGTGCAGCCGTCCAATCCTCAAGGTTTTCATAGGAGCTGAACTCCACGCGCAGGTTGCGGACCTCGTAGACGCCTTCGTCCACCTCAAGCACCAGTTCGCTTCTGTCCTGCGTGCCGGCGGGGTAGCACAGTGCGTATTCCCTGATGGGGTATTTCCAACGGTGATCGGCTGCGCCCGTCCAGTATGAATCCCCTGCGGCGCGCATGGTCCAAGACGAGGCCCCGTCGTTGTCCATGTCGAATTCCAGCAGGTATTCGCCCGGGCCGTCCTGCTCCGGCATGTGCAGGGTCACGGCGGCGCCTTCCTGTGCTGAAAGCGTTGCCGAAACAAGCACGCCGTTTTCGTAGACGGCGTTTTCAAGCGAGCAGTTCGCAAGCTCGATGGCCTCATCGCCGACAGGGATTGACCGGACGGTGTCCTCCGTCCCGGCCTCAGCAAGGCCGGCTTCCTGCAGCATGTCGGCGGTCTGGTCATCGACTGCCGCGGTCTGCAGCAGCGCCGCATCCTTTTGGGCATACGTCCAGGCTGCAGCGTCATCTTGCCTCGTGAAAGAGGGGTACCACAGGTCCATGCCCAGCGCGTTAGCGTTCACATAGGCGCCCGGTATGCTGGGGCTTGGCGTGTATCCGTAGAGATTGGCGGCTTCGCCTGTGTTGAACTGGTAGCCCACGCCCCAAGCGTCCTCGACGAACAGTCTGTGCCCGAATCCTCGGTAGTGGGAGGCGCTCACGACGGTGGAGGATATGCAGTGGTCAAGCTTCAGCCAGCGGCTGATGTCCTTTTCGATCATGGAGTTGTAGACCGTGACCGGGTATGTGCCCATCAGCCACGAGCGGTTCTCGAAGCGCGCTTCATGGCCGAAGGACTCATGGCTGTCAATGGTCGCTTCGCCATCGATGGAGCGGAAGAACGTGCCGGGTTCGCGTCCCGCCTGGTCAAGCAGGGCATACGTGGTCCGTGTCAGCTCGTCGCCCTCGAATACGATGTCAAGCGCCTCTTCGGCAGGGTTCTCCTGCGTCCCCACGGTTTCCGCTCCGCCGCAGTCCCGAAATCCCGAGACCAGCGCGTAGGGCCCGTAGGGCATGGAGAGCATCAGGGAGAGCAGAAGCGTTGCAGCCAGCGCGGCGGGCGCAAAGCGAACGGCCCGGTGCGTGATGGCGCCATCGGAATCGGCTGTTTTCACCTTCGCCATCCAGACCAAGATGGCCATTGCGGTGAATTGCAGCGCGAACATGAGCAGGTCCGACCCGCCGAGTCCGGCGAAGCGGTAATCAAGCGTTTCAGATGCAACCTGCACGCGCCAGCCGTGCGTGACCCAGCACAGGGCCGTTGCGACGGCAATCACGGCAAGGGCGCGCGGCGTCGCCGTTTTCTGGCGGCCAATCTCGTCGAGCCAGTCGGGGATGGCGTAGGCGATGGCGAAGACCACCAGGTAGCACCAGCGGTTCGATGGATAGGAGAAGCCGTTCATGGCGCTCGACACGGCCGGGATCATCCAGGCCGCAAGCACGACCGCGGCAAGAAGCGTCTTGCGGCGCACGGTATCGGGCGCGCGGCGGTAATCTATCGCAAGCGCAAGCAGGATGAGCAGGGGGAATGCGTAGGTCTGGCTGTCGGTGGCAAAATACGAGCCGCCCTTGAAGAAGAGCGCTTCGGGGAGGATGGCGAAAAACGCCAGGCCGGGAAGCAGGTCGAAAGAGGCTGCCACCTGGGTGCGGTCTGCGGCGAGAAACGCCGCCACCGAGGGCACGAACGCGACGGCGGCAAGGGCCAGAGCGCCTATGACGATGGCCGCCAGGATGCCGATCCGTTTGACGGCTGCAATGTAGCGCCCATTGCGTTCGCTGCGGCTTTCGGGCTGCCTTCTGCCTGAAGCGTCGCGCGGCGCGCAGGGGCGGGCGAAGATGACTGCGAACAGGATGCAGAAGACAAGCGAGATGTAGGCGAAGTAGAAATTGCACGCAAGGCAGAGCGCCATGACCAGGGCCAGGGGAATCCAGGCAGTTCTGGGGTCGGGCGTCGCGCCCGGGCGGCGGGTTGCGTCCCCCGAGCCATCCCAGCTGCGCTTGAGGTGGTTGAATGCAAGGACGATGCTGGGAAGCCACAGCATGGCATCGGTCATGAAGTCGAACGCGAAGCTGTTATCGATGTACCACATGGAGCAGCCGTAGACCGCAGCGGCCACCACAGCCCAGGCCCGTCGCTTGCCCTCCTGACGGATGAGCGCGTACATAAGAAGCATGCAGATGGTCTGCTTGACGATGCTTGCGATAAGGCGCCACATCTGCGCGGTTTCGAAATCTCCCCCCGCCGCGCCGAACAGGCACTTCACGGCGAACATCAGGTAGAAAAACGGCGAGGTGGAGTAGTAGTAGGAGAATTGCTCGAAGAGGTCCCCGCCCAGGCCGTATTCCCAGTTCCAGGAAAACGTGCCCTCCATGAGGCTGCGCTCAAGCAGCGACACGGCACCCACCAGCTGGGATGTGGCATCCCCTCCGTAGTAGGTGAAAGGGGAGAACGGCAGGCCGAGGAACTGCGGCACGAATACGGCGTGCGCGGCAACGGCAAGGCAGACGAAGATGGCAAGGATGACGCAGGCCCTCAGGGCTTTGGCCGCAGCGGCTCGTACGGAGGCCTTCATGGGCGTGCGTCCCGGTTTTCTGCAGCGGGTCGGGCGGCTTGCTTTTCGCCTTGCGATGCGGCAAGTGCGGCCTCAAGCTCTTCGACCCTGCGGGTGAGCAGGGAGACGTCCTGGATGAGGCCCCGGATGCGCGCCGATTGGCCGCTTGCAATGCTCACGCAGGCAAACGCCACGGCCATCAGGTAGAAGATGCAGGCTACGGTCAGGAAGTTGACCGGCTCCTCGAAGCCCAGCAGCCCGGAGATGGCGAACACCCAGCCGGGCAGGGCGGCCGCCAGGATGCCCGCGCACCCCAGCACGATCCACAGCAGCGAATACTTCATGGAGATGCGGTTTTTGCGCACCATCAGGATGACGAATGCCAGAAAGCAGATGCTTGCCGCCAGAAGGACGGCTCGTTGAATGGGAGGCATGGATCACTTCTTCCCGTAAGGCCTGACCAAAAGGATGGAAAGACCGACTTTGATCATGTAGTACGCTGCGGACATGCCGCCGATGGAGGATGTGCCGCCCTGCCGCTCATGCATGATCACGCCCACTTCGCGCACGCGCATGCCTGCGGCCAGAAGGCCGGCGAGCGATTCGGGTTCGGGGTAGTCGGCGGGGTAGTAATCCACGAACTTGCGGATGACATCTCGGTTCGCCGCGCGGAATCCGGAGGTGACGTCGCGGATGCGGGTGCCTGTCATCAGCTTGATCAGGCTTGAGAGTATGCGGATGCCGGCGCGGCGCGAACGGCTGCTCAGAAATTCGTTCTCGGATTCCACGAATCGCGAGCCCACGGTCAGATCCGCTTCCCCTGCAAGGACGGGCTCTATCAGGCGCCCTATGCATCCGGCATCGTGCTGCCCGTCCCCGTCGAACTGAACGGCAACGCTCCAGCCGCCCGAAAGCGCATATTTGTAGCCTGTCTGCACGGCTCCGCCTATGCCCAGATTGCGGCACAGGTCAATGTGCGCCGCGCCCATGGCGTCAAGCTTTTGCGCCGTGGAGTCGGTGGAGCCGTCGTTGATCACAATGTAGTCGTAAGGCAGCGCTTCAAGCGTGCCCACCACGCTTTCGATGGATTCGGACTCGTTGTATGCGGGTACGATGACCAGCACGTCTGAGCGCTTCACGCGGCCGGCGCACCTGCAGGAAGGTACGTAAACGGGACTTGTCTGGTTATCCGGTCTGGGCGGTTGCTGGTCTTGCAGGTCGGGCACGGTGCATCAGCGGCTTTCTGTGTCATGGTCGAACGGTGGTTACGGAAACATTGTATATAATTGCGATGTTTCAGCGTCCCAGACGATGGTGGTGATGATGATAAAAGCGAAATTGCTCGATAAGGCTACGCTTGCATTCGCGTCGCTTGCGTGTGCATTGCTGATAGGCCTGTGCGCCGCGGCTTACGCCTCGGCTGCAAGCGAACCTGACGGAGAGGGCGAAGACGCCCAAATCGGTGCTGTGACGGATCCTTCCGGCGAACAGGATGGCGAATCCGGTCAAGATGCGGCGGCAGGGGATGGCGCTGCGGAAGGCTGGGTCCCTGAGACCGACCAGATCCCTGAAACCGATCAGGCTCCAGAAACCGACCAGGACCCTGATTCCCAAGGGTCCGCGGATCCGAATCCTCCTGTTGTCAACCCTGAAGATGACGCGGAAAGCGCCACGGTCATCGCGGGTGAAACCCAGTTCGACACGTCGGCCGCCCAGGCTCTCAAGGCGTTTCCCGATGGCTGCTCAACGGTGATTGTCGCCAGCGGCACCGCTCCCATCGATGCCCTCGCGGCCTCTTCGCTTGCCGGTGCACTTGATTGCCCCATTCTGCTGACGTCGAAATCGAAGCTGCCGCAGTCCGCTTCCGAAGCCATTGGCGCGCTCGGCTGCACGCATGCCATCATCGTCGGCGGCGAAGCCGTGGTGGCCAAGAAGGTGGAATCGGCCCTCTCGTCTGCGATGGGCGGCAAGGGCAGCGTGGAACGCCTTGCGGGCACTTCCCAATACGATACCCAGCTTGAGATATTCAAGTACGGCCGCACCAACGGCTTTTGGGACGGGGTTGATACGGTGATCGCCGTTTCCGGCATGCCTCAGTCCATGGCAGACGGGCTTTCCGTCTCGCCTGCGGCCTACAAGCTCAAGGCGCCCGTGTTCCTGGTCGATTCGAAGGGAAATCTTGACCCTCAGGCAATCAAGGTTCTGGCCGATGATCCTTCATTCAAACGCGCCGTCCTCGTGGGAGGCACCGCTGTCGTCTCCGATGTGACGTTCGGCTTCTTCCAAGGCGTGACCATGTGCTATGACGGCTCCCCTGAGGTGGTGCGCCTTGCGGGGAAAACCCTCTATGACACGTCCGCTTCCGTTGCCCGCTGGTCTGTGAAGCAGGGCATTCTCAGCTGGGCCGATGCCGCGTTCGCCACGGGCCGCTCTCCTTATGACGCCCTCGGCGGCGGCGTGCTCCAGGGCAAGAGCGGCTCCGTGATGCTGCTCATAGATTCCGGTTACACGGCAGCCCTTGATGCCGCCGTGAAGGCCGGCCCCGATGCCGTCAAGCATGTCCGCTTCTTCGGCGGCGATGCTATCATGCCGAAGTCTTTGCGCACCATGATCATCGACCGTCTTGGCATTGAGCCCGGTTCCGGTAAGGATTCCGCCACGCCGTCTGAGAAGCCCGGCAAAATCGGGTCCGAGGAGCTTGGCGTTCAGGAGGATTCTTCTTCCGGAACCGTGCCGCCCATATCGGATGGCCAGGCTGCTCAGCCCGAGCAGCAGCCGGAGCAGGGCGAGCAAGGCGATCAATCCCAGACTGATCCTTCTTCAGAAGATGACAAGGCTTCCTCTGCCGAAGTCGTGGCTCCTGAGAAAGGAGGCGATGCGGCATGATGTCTCGGTTTCTGAAGTCTGCCAGCACTGCGCAGCTGGCATTGATGCTGGCTTTCGCCCTGCTCTGCGCTGTAGCGGCGGGGGCGGTTGCGGCCAAGCCCGCCTTCGCTGACGAGAACGCCCATGCTCCGGCAAGTTTTTCCACGGTGGCGGGGGAGACGCAGTTCGATACGGCCGTAGCGCAGTCGAAGGCGGCATTCTCTTCGTCGAAGTGGGCCATCGTGGTGGGCTCCAAGGGATGGAGCGACGCTCTTGCCGCTTCCGGTCTTGCGGGTGCGCTCAACTGTCCCATCCTCTACACCGATGCGAAGTCTTTGACCTCTGTCACCGCGAAGGAGCTTTCGCGCTTGGGTGTGAAGAACGTGCTTGTGCTGGGCGGTACCGCCGCCGTGTCCGACGGCGTGTTCGCGCAGCTTGAGAAGAAGTACTCGGTGCAGCGCCTTGGGGGCGCCTCGCTTTATGACACGCAGATGGCCATCTACGAGTATGGCATGGCGAAGAATCTGTGGGCCAAGGACACCTTGTTCGTGGCGACGGGCCGCTCCTTCGCGGATGCGCTTTCCGTGGCACCTGTTGCTTACAAGCAGAAAGCGCCGATCTTCCTCGTCGATTCCTCGTCGGATTTCACTGACGCACAGCGCACCTCGTTGCTCGCCGGCGCCCGACTGGGCTACTTCAAGCGTGCGGTGATCATCGGCGGAACCGTTGTTGTCAACAAGAAGGCCGAAGGCTTCACCACCTTCATTTCCGCGCTGTCAAGCGGTTCGGGCAATCCGTGTGTACGTCTGGCGGGCCAGTCCGCTTACGATACGAATGCCTCCGTTGCATCATGGGCTGTCAAGAATGCGGGAATGACCTGGAACAAGGCTGCGATAGCATCCGGCGTTGTTCCCTACGACGCGCTTGCCGGGGCCCCGTTGCAGGCCAAGCGCGGATCGGTGATCATCCTGGTGGGTTCCGCTCCTTCGGTCTCCGTGGATGCGCTGGCCAAGCATTCGTCTTCGGTTAAGTCTGTCACCTATTTCGGCGGCAAGGGCATTATCGAGCCGGCCATGCGCACGTACGTGGATTATTCGCTTCGCTTCGGCCGCGCGCTTCCGTCCGGCGGGACGAAGATGTCAAACAACAGCTACCTGTGGGTGGATTCTTCGGGCATCTACCGCAACGATGCGGAGTACTACAAGAGCTGGATTGCCATTGCCAATCGCTACAGCAGCCCGACGGGCTACCTGATGATCGTTGATACCGGAAGCAACCATACGGTCATCTTCAAGGGGCATAAGGGCGCTTGGGGTGTCGATAAGTTCTGGCGCTGCAGCACCGGCGCGTGGAACAGCCCCACGGTCAAGGGCCTTTACACCATCCAAGAGCGTGGCTTGTCTTTCGGCCACGGCTACACATGCTGGTACTGGACGCAGTTCCATGGCGATTATCTGTTCCATTCCGGCACGTATTATCCGGGCAGCATGACCAAGGTGATGGATGACCGTATGGGTGTGAACATCTCTGCGGGCTGCGTGCGCCTTCCGCTTGAGCGCGCCAAGTGGATCTACGACAACATTCCGCGCCATACCACCGTCTACATCTTCGGCACGGTTTAAGGGGCTGGGTTAAAAGCCTGCCCCCATGGAAAGCGCGGGTGGAAATGTGCGGTGATCGATGGAGGGGCCTTCCGGCCCCTCCATTGCGTTCAGGCTGCATTTCTCGTTCAGGCCGTTGCCTTCGTCTGCTTCCTGCGTTGCCAGGCTGCTCTGATGCGCTTGTCGATGGCCATATAGGCGTAGCTGAATGCAATGGCTATGGCCAGTGAGGCGAACCAGGGGATGATGGTCTGCTCGACCGTGTAGTTCGATCCGGTCAAGACGAATTCGCGCATGTACTTCAGTACGATTGAGTGGACCAGGTAGAACGGCATGATGTGGTCCGCCAGCGATGCCATAAGCTTCGATGCGCCCCAATCGGAAACCTTGCCCTCGTAAACGCACAGCGCATACATCAGGTACAGCTCCAGCACGATGAAAAAGCGCGTGAAGCCCATCTCATGCTTGGTGATCACGTAAACGGCGAAGAACAGGAACACCGTGACCAGCTGCACCATGCTGCTGCGGGGGATGCCCTCACCATCGCGGCGCTTGAGGTACATGACGGCCAGCAGGGCGCCCATGAGGTATTCCAGGAAGCGGTAGGGCGGGAACACGTTGGTGTAGCAGAACGATCCCGTACCGATGAAGTGGTTGAAGTACAGGGCGTATCCGAACTGCAGGAAGGCCACCGTGATGAGCAGCCATGGGGCGTAGCTCTCGAAGCGCTTGAGAACGCGGACCATGACCGGGGTCAGCAGGTAGCAGAAGAACAGGGCGGATAGAAACCATGATACGCCGTTGAATGAGTAGACGAAATCTTCATTGGGCGTCCATGCCTGCAGGAACAAGAGATTGACCACAGCCTGGGCCAGGAAATCCGACTTGTCTATGTCGTAGCCGCCTGCCCATGCCCGGTAGATGAAGAGGAGGGCCATGAGAAGAAATCCCACGAAGTGCATGGGAAATATCTTCCACCAGCGCTTTTTCATGTATGAGCCAGTCGAAAGGTCCTTGCCGTAGCCGGAAAGAAGGCAGCAGAAGCCGGAGATCATGAAGAACAGCTGGAGTGCGTAGCCGGTCAAGGTGCCGGCGTAGTAGCCGATGGCATCGGGAAGCATATCGCCTGAGTGGCATAGGAAAATGGTGAAGATGAGGCCTACGCGGACCAGATTCAAGCTGTCGACGCGTTTTTTCATGGAACGGAATCCCTTCATGGCGTGTTTTGCTGAGAAAAATGACGGTTCGACAACATATCACAATCATGCTCTGTTGATGGGGTATGGAGCGTTGCATCGTGAATCTCCGTATGTGATGGGGTGCCTGGAGGCTGCGGGATATGTATGCTGTGCGTTTCATTTGCGCAGGATGGCGCGATGCGGGAATCGTAGGGGGTATACTGCATAGGATTACGAACCAAGAAAGGAATGCGCCATGCACTACTTCAACCGCACCCTGCGCGCACTGCTCTGTGTCGTTTTGGCTGCCGGGTTGTGCCTGCCCGCGGGGCTGGCCTTCGCCGAAGAACCCGCCTCCGACACGCTTCCCGTAGGCGATGACCGTCCTGCACCTGAGACGGATAAGGGTACCGAAGCCGATCAGGAATCCGCCCAGTCGCAGGATTCTGAAGCAACGTCCGATCAGGGGTCTCAGGATTCCGAGAGCCAGGACCTGCAGGTTCAGGAAGATGCCGCCGATCAGTCTGATCCTGACGCCGATAGCGCTGCCTCTACGGACGAAGGGACTGTGATAGGTTCCGCCATCACCGACGAGCAGATTGCTGATGCTCTTGCCGGGCTGGAAGATTCCGGCAGCGCCGCCATCTCTCTTTTCGCCGCTCCTGAAGCGGCGGCGTCGACCGTGAGCTCAGGTGTCATCTCCCTGGCTGGCGAGACCCAGTATGATACGGCGGCAGCTGAAGCTCTTTACGCGTTCAAGTCTTCGGAATACGTCATTGTTGCCAGCGGCACCAGTGCCGTTGACGCATTGTCCGCTACAGCGCTCGCGGGTCTGCTTGACTGCCCGATTCTTCTGACGGCGAAATCCTATGTGCCTCAGGCAACCAAGGATGCCATCAAGTCCCTTGGTGTCAAAAACGTCGTGGTCATCGGTGGCACCGCGGTCATTTCGGATGCCACCGCTTCTGCATTGGGAAAGTCCTCCAAATCCGGCACCTATACCCGTCTTGCCGGCGAGAGTCTGTTCGACACCCAGTTGGCAATCTACGAATACGGCAAGAAACACGGCACGTGGGGCAATACCGCCTTCGTTGCGAACGGCGTTCTGTCCTTTGCCGATGCTTTGTCCGTCTCTCCTCTTGCCTTCAAGCTCAAGGCACCCGTCTTCCTGGCCAATTCAGAGGGCATGCTGCCCGTCGCTACGGCTCGCGCCCTTATCGGCGGCGGCTTCAAGCAGGTGGTCGTGGCTGGCGGCACGGCTGTCGTTTCCGATGAGTGCTGGGGTATTTTCCAGGCCGCATCCATCATGGGCGGCGGAGACTACAACGGCGTGAAGCGCCTTGCGGGCAAGACCCTCTACGATACGTCTGCCGCAATTGCCAAGTGGGCTGTTTCCAAGGGCTATCTTGCTTGGAATGGTGCCGCATTCGCTACGGGACGCATCCCCTATGATGCTCTTGCAGGCAGCGTTGTCCAGGGCAAGGAAGGCTCCGTTCTGCTGCTTGTGGATGAGGGCTATGATGCCTGCGTCGATGCCGTGGTTGCGGCCGATGCGAAAAAGCCCGTCGAAACGATCAAGTTCTTCGGCGGTACTGCGGTCATTACGCCTGAGCAGCGTCTTGAAATCGCGCAGCGCCTGGATCTGTCGAATATCACTCTCACGGAGCGCAGCTATCCCATCACCATGAACCGTTTCGTGGACATCGAATACGCTCAGGCCAACGAGTATCACGGCTACACGCGTGCTCAGGTAAAGGAGTCCATAGATGCCGCCTCCACTCCTGCCGGGACGGCCGGATTCTATCAGTTCACCGTGCTTTCCGACGGCTATTCGGGCATGACCGCTGAACAGCTGGATGCCTTCATTGCCGCTAATTGCCGCTATTCCGAACGGAATTATGGCGTAACCAGCAACCTGCGCGGCACGGGAGCCTATTTCGTGGAAGCGGCCAAAACCTACGGCATCAACGAAGTGTACCTGTTGGCCCACGCAGCGCTTGAAAGTGCATGGGGCTGCTCCGCACTGGCTCAGGGAGCCATCAAGGGCTATAGCGGTTACCTCAATTTCTATGGCATAGGCGCCTACGACATAGACCCCGGCAATGGCGGTGCCGCTATGGCCAAGAAGTACGGCTGGACCAATCCCCGCAAGGCAATTCTGGGTGCAGCCGAATGGCTCAGCAAGAATTACATCAACCCTACGGTGAGCTCTGGCAAGGTTTCGGGTCCTCAGGACACTCTGTGGAAGATGCGCTGGGATGTTCAGCGCGCTGCATCCGAGGGATCGGTGTGGCATCAGTATGCAACCGGTCGCACGTGGGCTACGGGTATTGCGACGGTCATGGCCGAGTTCTATTCCAGCATCGATCTGCCTTTCGAGAAGACCGGTCTCACCTTCGAGATTCCGAAGTTCAGCTAGGCATCTGATAGGGTGCTTCGCCTTGAAGCGCCTGTCAGACAAATTCGCCGAACCCAAGGGCCGCAACGTTATGTTGCGGTCCATTTTTATGGTTTCGGTGACTAGGGACCGATTTGATGAGCACAAGACTGGTTCGCTTCAATAGTGAATTTCAATATAAAACCTCCTATGTCCCGATGGCAGGAGTGGGAGGTTTTGTGCTGTACGAGGGCGGAATGCCCGGTATGATCCATAGATTTGTTCTAAAGAGAAAGTTTGATAGCAAGCAGCAGTTCAACTGATTTCGTTTGATATCAGGCGGTTGAGTCGCTGTGTCCGGCTAGTGTATAATCGTGGCTGAAGTTAATAGACAGATATGCAACAATTGTTGAAAAACTATTAGCGGTCTCTGGTCTTCCTATTTTTATGAAGCGGAGTGCAAAATGGTTAATTTGGCAATCAGTCGAGTGCTTTATGCATGCGGCAGGTGCTCTCTCGTGCTTGGTGTAAATGCCTTGCGGTCGAATAGAGCAACCTGCTGATTTTCACGTAGCGTTACTCCCGCAGGGCCGATGGCAAGCTCCACCCATACCAATCTGAAAGGTGGCTCCATGCCTTCTGGTTCAATGGTTATTCGCCGTGCGGTCATGCTGATCGTTGCCATCATCTCACTTTTAGGCTTGGCTGTTCTGTTGGCGTCTTCATTCGCCTATTCGGCCAATGCTTCAGAAAACGAGGCGTATGTTGAAGGCGAGCTCGTCGTTGTATTTGATGGCTATGCGCCGCCTGAGGCAAAGCAGGCTGTACTTGATGATTTGCATTACGAATCTGTCGAAGAAATTGAAACGGTTTGGAATTCTGAGAAGTCCCTTTTCGAAGAAGTTTGCTTAGTCAGACTGCCTTCTATTTCTTGCGAGGAAGCTGTGACGACGGCGGTGTCTCACGGGTGCGTGATCGAGCGTACGGTAATCCGTTTTATGGACATGAGATTGCGGGGGATTACGTTGGCGGGATAGAAGGCCGGGATTTTGAGGACGGAGCAATCCTGGTTCGTTTTATCGACGGAACGACATCGTCTGATGCTGAGAGCTTCGTGTCGTCATTTGGCGCTACAATTGAGTTATCTGCGTCTGATGTTAATTCCGACAGTCTTTCTGCCCCAATTCGCGTGCTGCTCCCCGAGGATATGTCGGTTGTTTTCGGTATTCTCCATGCCGAAAGTGGTCCCAGCGTGGTGTCTGCGACCCCTGTATATATCACTAAACAGCAGGAATCATCGCCGTATAGCGTCTATCTTGCTGCATTTGATGGCGATGCGTCGCGCGAGCGTTGTGAGAGTTTGCTGGTTGAGGTTGATGCCGTCGGGACGTTTCGCTTTCAGTACTCTAGCGGAGCTTCGGTGTATTCCATTCTGACGAAAACCCCCGATTTTCCTGCGTCTCTCGCCTCTTTGTTTGGTTCTGATTTGCTGGAATGCCGAATGGATGTGATGTTTGGGCCTGCAGTGATATGTCTGGAGAGGAGATAAGATGGGCGTAATGATAAAACGTCTAGCTGCGCTCTTTGCCTCAGGGGCGGTTTTGGCGGCGCTTCTGGTTGCCATGACGCCGCTCTCGGCTCATGCCGTCGAGAACGAAGCGTATGTTGAGGGCGAGGTAATTGTCGAGTTTGACGGATATGCTTCGAATGGAGAGAAGAGAGCGGCTCTTGTTTCAGCTGGTGCTACTTCAGTGGAATACGTTGACTGCTATACGGACGAAACAGAACCGCCGAGCGTATTTAGCGAACTGGTGATTGCCCGGTTTGATGGAGTGCCGATGGATCAGGCCGTAGCTGCCCTTGAGCGGGCTTCGTGCGTGAAGCGGGCGATGCCCAATTCCTTTTATGGCTATGAGGTTGGCGGACGATTTGTTGATTTCGTCGAAGGATGGTTTACGGGATATAGGGAGTTGAGCGTCAGCTTCGCCAGTGATGCCACGAGCGAAGACAAACGGGCCCTCTACGATGACCTCTCGGCTGTTTCCGTCAGTGAATCCCAGGGCGATTGCACTATCGTCTTGCCGGATCATTTGAGTGTCGCTTATGCCATGAAGCGTGCAGATGCCCACTCGTCGGTTGTTTTTGCGGGTCCAGTGTATCCTCTCTATTCGGGGAGCCACTTTCCTCCTTCGGACATGATGGAGTCTTCTAAGTACGACACCGCTGCGGAGCAGGCTTTAAAGGCCTATCCCGCAGGTGCTGAGGATGTTGTGCTAGTGAGCGGATCCGTGTGGCCGGATGGTTTGGTGGCGTCTGGGTTGGCGGGCGCCCTGGATGCCCCCGTTTTGCTTGTGGAGCACGGACATGTACCCCAAAGGACGCTTGACGCCATGAAGGCGTTGGGGTCTGCGCGTGCCATTATCGTGGGCGGCGATGCGGTGGTTTCTCCTGCCGTTGAGGATACCATACGTTCTGCCGTAGGTTCCGATCCCGTCCGTCTTGCCGGAATCCATGCGACTGATACCGCAGGCGCCGTGTTCGATTGGGGTGTCGAGAACGGACTGTGGGACAGCGGTCTACTGCTCGCAGCTACCAACCGTTCGTTCTATGATTCGCTTTCGCTCTCCGCCCTGGCCGCATCTCAAGGCGCACCGATCCTGCTTTGCAATGGATCGGGTACGCTGTCTTCCGCTGACTGGGCCCGCGTGTCCGCATCGGGTGCTTCCCTCATGGTTTTCGCAGGCGGTGATGCCGTGGTGTCCGAAGAGGCCGTCGGCACCGCTCAGGATATCCTCGGTCCTGCCGGGGCTGTCCGTCTTGCAGGAGACACGCTGTATCAAACCTCGTTCGCTGTTGCTGATTGGTGCGTATCGAATGGATATTTGAGTTGGGACGGCATGGCGTTTGCGTCAGGTGCCGAATTGTCTTATACCGATGCCTTATGCGGCAGTGCTCTGCAGGGCGTACGGGGCTCCGTGACGCTTATCGTCTACGATAGCGCTTACGGCACCTCTGAGCTGTCCGCCCTCTCGCAGCACGCGGCCTCTGGCGTCTCCGGCTTCGACTTCTTCGGCGGCACTGCCGTCATGTCGCAGGATTTCCGCTATCGCCTCATGAGCGCGCTTTTGTAGCGTCTTGGGAGATGCAGGGAGCGTATGCGGCTCTTGGCCCCTGACTGAAACGACCCCGGATATCCGGGGTCGTTGTCGTGGTGCATCATTCGGTTTTCTGCGGCATCTTCCAGAATGCGCTGGCTGCAATGATGGGCAGCAGCAGGTGGATGGGGAAGAGGTAGCGGAATTCGCAGAAATACGGCGCCGCTATCAACATGGTGCCCCAGAGGGCGATAAGCGGGATGTAGGCGGTGATGAGCGCGCGATCGCGGCGAATCCAGCGCAGTGCGCACAGGGCTATGATGAGCCACGCCCCGAAGCCCATATTGAACAAGGGGGATACGAAGCTGTGCTTGCGCATGTCTCCGTAGTTGGTGTCAGGATTGCCGCCGAATATCTCAAGGCCGGTTGCGTCATATAGCAGGTTTCTGCCCGCTTGGGACACAACCCAGGAGTGCGTGTCCATGTTCCAGTATCCCTTCGTGGCATTGACCCATGCCCGCAGGTACACGCCGGGGTTTTCCGCTCCCACTTCGAAGTAGAGCTTCAGGAAATCACCTTTGTGGGCATCCAGCCATTCGTCTGAAAACGACTCGTGGTATTTCACCAGGTTCGACGATTGGGGGTTGTAGACCTCCTTAACGGCTTCAGGATCGACCATCTGCGAGAACGTGTCCAGTTGCTCATCCGTCATGTCCCCACCGTAGGCGACTACGGCCGACATCTGCTGGATGGGTATGCCCACGGACTCGCGGAAGGGCGAGGGCGCTATGCCCAGTGCGGTGTAGAAGGGTCCGCTGATCAGGTATGCCACGATCACGGCGGCAAGGGTGGGTGCGAACCATTTCCACATGCGTCGCCAAACCAGCATGAGCACAACGGCGGTTACGGCCATGGCGTAGATGCCGTTGTTGCGCAGCAGGCAAGCCAGCAAGGTGAGCAGGGCAAGCTTGATGCAGGCTTTGGGGCTTTCGATGGCCTTGCCGCGGGTGAGTGCGATTTCAAAGAGCTGCAGCACTATGAACAGCATGGTGATGGAGAACGGGATGTCTTTCCACATGGTGGTGGCATAGCGCGCAATCACGGGATTGAAGGTGAAGAAGGCCAGTGCGGCGAATACGACCAGAAGAGGCATGCCCAGCTTACGCAGCCAGGCACATGCGTAGGCGCAGGCTGCAGCCATGATGGTGAGCTGGGTGAGCGAGAAAAGTCCCACGCCCCAGCCCATGTGGCCGGTCGCTTTGCCCAAAAGGACGAACGGGCCCACCAGCAGGGTGTAGAAAACCGGATGGGCATTGGACCAGGGGAGCTCGCCTTGGATGATGCTGATGGAAGCATGGGAGTCGGTGGACAGCGTGCCGGGGATGGTGGTGGCCAGGGTTATGGCGTAGGAGATGAACAGAACGGCGAAGCAGGCAAGCCAGAGCTTGGTGTCTATCCGCCCTTCGGTATGGATGGCCACCTGGTGCTTGGAAATCCATGTGAACGCAATGCTGAGCAGGCAGAACAGAAGCGCCGTGAAGCCCAGGAAGGTCCAGAGGCATTCGGATAGAGCTTGCCCGTCGGCCCAAAACACCAGCACGTATGATGCCGAAATGGCGGCGGATAGCACTGCCATGACCGCGACTGCCCCCTTGGTGGGGAAGAGCGTTGTGCGGATGGTGTCAAGGAGCAGCTGCGAAGGCTTGTCGAGTTGCATGGATTCAATCTCGCTTTGCGGTAGGTGGTTGGAAATCGTGGTTCGCGCACGATAATGCGCTTTTGAAATGCTAGCAGAGTTGGAGTGCGCGTGCGGATTGCATGCGGTTGCTTCGGTCCGACAACACAGAAGGCGCGGTTTTCACCGCGCCTTCGGCTCTTCTGCAGGCAAAGTGCTGTGCGTCCGATTACTTGTCTTTCATGGCCACTGCCAGCTTGGACTCGTAGTCGTAGGGCATGACGTACGACCCGCCAAGGATGTAGCCTTTGGCCGTGCCGTTTCTGTATGCTTGCATGAACGTGCTGCCGGCCGACCCTCCAATCATGAATCCGTCTACGGCTTCAGTATGGACTCCTTCGATATCAGGGTTTGCATTGACCAGCAGGATCACGCCATTGTTGGTGCCCGCAAGGGCGGCGCCCGCCAGGGCATCCACGCCGCGTGGCGCTTGGGCGCCGGATGCGATGATCACGCTGCTTTCGCTGGCTCGGCCGCGATCGACCAAGGTCTTGGCAATCTCGAGCGAGGTGTCGTAGCCGTCATATCCGTACATGCGCACGATTTCGCGCTTATGCGGGGAGTTCTTGCCCAGAATCTTCTCTACGCTTGCTTCAGGTACTGCAACCGGACCGCCGGGAACCCAGATGGTGCCGGTTGTTTTCTGCGTGATGAACTTCAGCTCACCGTCGGTCAGCTTGCGGGGAATGGTGGTGCCATTGCCCTGCAGCAGGATGGGGATGGAGTAGCGGTATGCCAGAGGGGAGATGGAGAGCGCGTCCTGGAAGTTGGTGGACATGGCGATGATGGCCTCTCCCTTGGGGTTGCCTCCCAGGGCGTGGATCTTCTCGGCGCACTTCAAAGACGTGTCCCAAGAGTATTCCCCGTAGACGCGCTCGGTTTTCACGCCCATGTCCTTGATGGAGGTTTCAACCTTGGGCAGAACGGCTCCGGGGCCGCCCACGATGTAGACCTTCGTCACGCCCAGGTCCCTGATGGCCGTGGCGGCAGCATCGGAGAGTCCCGTACGGCTGGTGAGCAGGATGGGCGCCTTGAGATGACCCGCCAAGCCGGTGGCGCTCATGGCATCGGCGAAGTCGTCATTGCGTGCTATGACGGCGTACTTGCTTGACTTCGTGCCGGCATCCACTGCGGTCTGCCAGGCAATCAGGGCAGCCGTCTGGGCGGAAGAGTCTCCCGCAAGTCGCGTGAAGGGCGAGTTGACTGCTGTGAATGTCGTGGATTTGCTGGGCGCAGGGGCCAGGGTGATGGTGCACTTGGTCTTGCCTACCTGGCTTCCGCTTGTGAGGATACCGGTTTGCGCGTCATAGCTGACCATGTTGGTGTTTGCCGGTTTGATGTTGCCGACCAGGTTCTTCCATGTGGTGGTTCCAGCGGGCAGAAGCAGGCAGGAACTTGAATCCACCGCCATCAGCGTGTCGGATTTGCGGTACGCGATGGTGATGTCGGGCTGCATGGAGCTGCCGCTTACTATCAGGGTTTTAGGAGTTGCGGTAATGCTCTTTGCAACATCAGGATAGAAGGGGATGAGGAAGCTCTCCGAAGAATCTCCGCTGGGAACGGATCCGCTGCCATCCATGAAGGAGAACAGCTGAACCCACAGGTGCAGTTCCGCGCCCGATCCAAGATCGATGACCTCATGGCCGAAGGCAACGCTTTTGTAATTCATGCCGAGCATGTTGCCAAGATGGCCCGGTGAGTTCTTCCAGCCTTCGAAAATGGCACTGGCAGTCTTCGTGCCCTTGGGGACGACGATGTAGGCGATGTTTTCGCCGTAGGCCTCAGAGTGGACGGTGAAGCAGGAATCGCCGTTGGGGCGATCATGCTGGAAGAAGAAGGCAATCTCAGCGGCGCGCTGTGCTGCCGGCCAGGTGAGATTTGCGTTCCATGAAAGCTTGCCCAGCCCCTTGGAGGCGCGAAGCTGATTCACCTTGTTGAGCATGTTCTTATGCTCGGAGTTGACGTTGTAACCGTTGAACGCGAAGGGAATGAACTCATTGGTCTCTGCTGCGAACGTTTCCGGCATGCTCTCGCGGTCGATGCTGCTTTCTGCGTGAGAGCCGTCTTCAAGCGCTATGGCCGGTTCTGCTGCCGTTTCCGGTTCTCCTATGGGCTGAGGGCCTTCGACTGCGGTCTCGTCGGCGAATGCCGTGCAGGCCATGAGAGCAGCGACGGTCATCGCGCATGCTGCAGCCATCAGGAGCAGTCTTCTTGACGTGAGCCGTCCTTTCTTTTCCATGTTCCTCCAATCTCGCGTGATTTGTCGCGGCGTACGCCGCTATGTTCCGCAAAGGATTCTATCAGTTCTGGGCATCATGTGGGTTGCCGACTACGTCTATCTGGGGGCTTTCGGATCGACCGTTGCCGCAGGTGCACGGCGCTGCGCGCAAAGCAGAAGGACCCGCAGCTCATTCGAACTGCGGGTCCTTGCGGCATCGACCGTTCCAGCCTCTCGCCGGGCTGCCGTTTCGGGCATCGAGGTTATTTGCCCCCATCTTCCTGTTCCACGTAGACGCCCTCTTGCTTGAAGACCGTCCCTATGGTCTTGAAAAAGATCTTCACGTCGAAGGCGAAGCTCATGTTATGCACGTAATGCACATCCATCTTCAGGCGCTCGTGCCAGGGCAAAGAGTTGCGGCCGTATGCGGCGGCGTAGCCGGTGATGCCCGGTTTCACGAGGAGTTTTTCTCCCTCGTTGCCTTCATAGAGCTCGGTCTCCCGCTTGAGGTCGGGGCGCGGACCTATCACGCTCATGTGGCCCAGGAGCACATTGGCGAACTGGGGGAATTCGTCCAAGCTGGTGCGGCGCATGAAAGCACCGATTTTGGTCATGCGCGGGTCGTCGGCGCCGTTGTAGGTGCTGCCGTCGGCCATGGTCAGATCGGGCGCGTTCACCTTCATGGAACGGAACTTGAACATGATGAACTCTTTGCCGTCCTTGCCCACGCGCGGCGCGTTGTAGAAGATGCGGCCTTTGTCTTCGAAATAGATCATGGGTCCCAAGATGAGCACGAGCAGGCCCAACAGGGGCATGACCAGAAGGCTGATGACTATATCGAGGACGCGCTTGAAGAAGTGGACGTACATGGGGTTCCTTATCGGCGGGTTCGGGGCGGTAGGGGAAAACTAGGCCTGTGCGTTCGCTGCGGCATATGCGCGTTTGAACGAATCTATGACGTATGCCACATCTTCGTCTGAGAGCAGCGTGTGCAGGGGCAACGTGATCTCGCCTTTGTACATGTCGTATGCGTTGGGGAAATCAGCGATGTCGAAGCCCAGGTTGCGGTAGGCGGTCAGAAGCGGCAGCGGCTTGTAGTGCACGTTGGTTGCCACGCCGTCAAGCGCCATGTGCTCGATGACCGCATTGCGAAACGCGGTGTCCTTGCCGTTCATGTGCACCAGCATCAGGTGTCCGGAGGACTGGCCGCGCTCGTCGTAGTGCGGCAGGGTGGTCACATCCATGTCCTCAAGGCCTTCTTCGTACATGCCGATGATTGCCTTGCGGCGTGCAAGCAGGTCGGGATAGCGCTTGAGCTGGGCCAAACCCAGGCCGGCCGCCATGTCGGTCATGTTGCACTTCCAGCCGGGGAAGGCGATGTCGTATTCCCATGCGCCCACTTTGTTCTTGGATAGGGCGTCTTTGGTCTGGCCGTGCAAGGACAGCAGCATGATCTGACGGTACAGTTCATCGGAGTCGAATCCGTGTTCGCGCCATGCAAGGCCGCCGCCTTCTGCGGTGGTGAAGTTCTTCACGGCATGGAAGCTGAACGAGGAGAAGTCCGCCACCGAGCCGGATTGCACCCCGTGGTAGGTTGCGCCCAGGGAATGCGCCGCATCGGCTACGACGATGACGCGGTCGAAATGCTCCTGCAGGCCTTCGGCAGGCGTCCAACGGTCTTTGACGCTTTCCAGCACAGCGAACAGTTTGTCGTAGTCAACCATGCGGCCGCCCAGGTCGACGGGGATGACGGCCTTGGTGCGCTCGTTGATGAGGGCGGGAAGGCGGTCGTAATCCATCTCGAACGAACCTTCCGCCACATCGCAGAGCACGGGCGTGGCTCCGACATGGCAGATGACCGAACAGCTGGCGGTGTAGGTGTAGGCGGAGGTGATGACTTCGTCGCCAGGGCCTATGCCCAGCGCACGCAAGCAGCATTCGAGCGCAGCGGTGGCGGAGTTCAAGCAGGCGAATCCTGCGGCGCCGGTGTAGGCTGCCAGCTGCTTCTCAAGCTCTTTGGTGCGCGGACCGGTGGTGATCCAGCCGCTCTTGAGGGCGGCGACCACTTCGTCGATTTCCGCATCGGTGATATCGGGTGGTGAGAAAAGGATCTTGCGTTGTTCCATGATGGCCTTTCTTCCATGGTCCCGGTGCGCAACACGCATCCGGTGTAACCCATCCATTGTAATATCGCGTTGCCTTCGGTCAAGCTGCCGGGCGAAAAGCCCGTGAAACCGCCCTATGCTGCACGCGGTGCGGTTGTGCGGGCTTCAATCTGAGGCGTGACGCCCATCTGTCCCATATATGTTCAATGTATTGATGTCTGACAGTTTATTGAACATTAAAGGTACGATTACGGTAGAAGCATGCGCATCGGGCAATCGGATAGGTCCTGATGCCCGTATGAAAGCGCGCAATCCCGCGTGATGGGAGGAGTCTCCGGAATGGATAGAAACGAATTTGCCGTCCTCAACGTGCTGCGCCACGGGCAGGTTGCTCCGCAGCGGGACATCGCGGCCGCCTGCGGTCTGTCGGTGGGGACGGTGAACCGCACGTGCCGCACGCTTGCCCAGAAGGGCTTGGCCGCGGCAGTGCAGTCAGGGGGAATGACGGTCACCGAAGAAGGCCTTGCCTCCCTTGAGCCCTATCGCGTTGAGAACGCCGTCATCATGGCCGCCGGGCTCTCTTCGCGTTTCGCCCCCATATCCTATGAGAAGCCCAAGGGCCTGCTTGTGGTGAAAGGGGAGGTGCTCATTGAGCGCCAGATCCGCCAGCTGCATGAAGCCGGCATTACCGATATCACCGTCGTTGTCGGCTATAAGAAAGAGCATTTTTTCTATCTGGAAGATAAATTCGGCGTGAAGATCGTGGTCAATGCCGAATACGCATCGCGCAATAACAACTCTTCGCTTATGGTGGTGCGCCGAAGCCTGGGCAGCACCTATATTTGCTCCTCGGACGATTACTTCTCCGTCAATCCCTTCGAGCCCTATGTCTACCGTGCGTATTACGCCTCGGTACGCGTCGAAGGGCCCACGGATGAGTGGTGCATCAAACCCGGCCGCGGCGGCCGCATCGAATCGGTCGCCGTTGGTGGAGCCGACGCGCAGATCATGCTGGGACAAGTGTATTTCGACCGGGCGTTCTCGAAGCGATTCGTCGAGATTCTGGAGGCTGAATACAATCGCCCTGAAACGGCAGGCAAGCTCTGGGAGGCCATTTACGTCGATCACATCAAAGAGCTGGATATGTATGTGCGCCCGTATCCCGAAGGCGTCATCCATGAGTTCGACTCCCTTGATGAGCTCCGTGAGTTCGACCCATACTTCCTGCGCAACGTCGACTCGGATATCTTCACCAACATCGCATCCGTGCTGGGCTGCGACCTGGACTCCGTTCATGACGTGTATCCCCTCAAGCAGGGTCTGACGAATCTGTCGTGCCATTTCGCCGTAGGAGACGAAGAGTACGTCTACCGGCATCCTGGCGCGGGAACGGAGCATCTCGTAAACCGCGCCGCCGAGATGGCCGCTCAGTCTGTCGGCCATGATCTGGGCCTTGATGACACGTTCATCTATGAGGATCCGGCGGTCGGCTGGAAGATATCCCGCTTCATACCTGACGTCCGCACGCTGGACCCTTCGGATCCGGCGCAGATCAGGCAGGCCATGGACATGGTGCGAACCCTGCACGAATCGGGGGCGAGCGTTGAGCGCTCCTTCGATTTCTTCGACGAATCGTGCCGCTACCTTGATTTGATCGGGGAGTTGAAGGGCGAAGTGGAGATTCCGGGTTTTGCCGACATGGCTGCCAAGATCGCCCGCTTGAAGGCCTTCGCCTCCCAAGACGGTGCCGAAACCTGCCTTTCCCACAACGATTTCTTCGAACTCAATCTCCTGCTTGACCGGCAGGGCAAGATGTATCTCATAGATTGGGAATACGCGGGCATGTCTGACTACGCGAGCGATTTCGGCACCTTCACCGTATGCTGCCGCCTGGACCGTAGCCAGGCAGAGGAGGCCCTCGGGTTCTACCTCGGCCATCTTCCCACCGAATCCGAGCGCAAGCATTGCTTCGCGTATGTGGCGCTGGCGGGTTGGTGCTGGTACGTGTGGTCCCTGTTCAAGGAGGCGCAGGGCGGCCATGTGGGCGAATGGCCCTATGTCTACTACCGTTATGTCGTCGAATATCTGGATCTTGTCCTCGGGTGGTATGAAGGCGGGCTTTCTGATTAGACAGGCGATGAGGGGTTTGCGCGTGCTGCCTGCCGGGTGCTCCGGTTACTTCTCCAGATACTCCTGCAGCGCCGGCCACTGGCGGGCGGCTTCTGCATACCCCTGCTCATAGAGAGCGAAGAGTTTGGCGGGGTCGTGCTCCATGTTTGAGATGGTCACCGGTTCGGGCGGGCGGATCATGAAGATCTTTCCGGTGTCATGCATTGCCTGGACGCGCCTGCGCGTGCGGTTGTATTCGAAGTGGCGGTGCTCCATGCGCTCCAGGAACAGCGGGTAGTCCGAATAGACGCGCTTTGCCAGGGGCAGGAGCTTGTCAGGGGATTTACGGTAATCCTCCGACTGGGTGAGCACGACGATGTGCTTGTCGGTGTTTCCCAGCATAAGGGAGAATCCCAGCGGGATGCTGTCGCAGGTGCCGCCGTCAAGCAGCTTGAGCCCGTCAACCTCGACGACCTTGCTGACAAGCGGAAGACTGGCCGATGCCACCAGATAGGGCACATCGGCTCGGCCATCTTCGACTACGTGGTAGTCCGCTTCGCCGGTTTCCAGGTTGCTGGCCACGCTGATGAGGGTGCAGGGCGAGTGGTTGAAGGCTTCGTAATCGAAGGGATCGAGCTCGTCGGGGATTTCGCGGAACATGAAGTCCACGCCCAGGGCGCTGCCCGTGCGGGCGAAGTTGGCCATGGACAGATAGCGGGGATCGCCGGCATACTTCGTGTTCAGGTAGCAGGTGCGTCCCAACTCTCCTGCAACGTAGTTGTAGCCGTTGAGCGCCCCGGCCGAAGTTCCCATGACGGTTTTGCACCACAGGCCATGATCCATGAAGAAGTCCAGTACACCGGCGGTGAACTGTCCTCTCATGGCCCCGCCTTCAAGGACGAGGTTCACGTTGACCGCGTCGCATCCTGCATAGGCGGGTTCGCGCGTGGTGGCTGTCTGCGTGGAGTACGACTGCTTCATGGCGTCCTCGGCTCTCTTCTCTGTATGGGGCGCAATGTGTCTTCGCCCTTCGTTTCGTCAGTGTCCATGGTTGCCCATGCGACCTCCAAGGTCAAGCGCAAGCGGTTCATTGTTTCCCACTTGTGGCATTACTGCAAAGTTCGCCGTTCACCGAGGGTTCTTCCTTCCGCATATTGCGGTGCGGCTGCTTATATGTTACTATTCAGGTAACAAATAGAGGAGCCGGGGACCCACAAGGGGTCCGGTCAATCCGAAAGGAGCAGATCATGGCACAGGTTATCAGCACGCAGGAATTTGAGAGCAAAGTCATCAACGCACAGGGTCCCGTTCTGGTGGATTTCTTCGCCACGTGGTGCGGTCCGTGCAAGATGCTCGCGCCCGTTTTGGATGAAGTGTCTGCAGAGGTTGCAGGCAAGGCCCAGGTCTACAAGGTTGATGTTGACCAATCGGCGGATCTTGCCAACCGCTACGGAATCCGCAGCGTGCCCACGCTGATGGTGTTCGAAGGCGGCAAGCCGGTTCGCACCGCCATGGGCGCACAGCCCAAGCACAAGCTGCTTGAGCTTATCGGCTGAACAGACTCTGAGGGTCAAGACGCTGCCGGGAAAAGGGATTTCTGGGAGGTTTTGGCCGGATGGTTGTCGCGAAGAGCACGATGCCGCTGATTTCAGCGGCATCTTTTCGATAGGAGGCTCATCATGGATGCTGTTTTGAATTCTTCCTGCGGTGTTGCCTGTTCCGGACAATCCCAGGACGGTGTTTTGGATGTGGCGGTCATCGGTGCGGGCCCGGCGGGTCTGACCGCTGCGTTGTATGCCGCGCGAGCCGGCATGTCGGTTGCGGTGTTTGAGAAGCTGGGACCCGGCGGCCAGATGGTCACCACCGAGCATCTGGATAACTACCCGGGGTTCGAAGACGGCGCTGAACCGTTCTCCCTGGCCTTCGCCATGGATGGCCAGGCCCGCAGATTCGGCTCCAAGACCGTCTCGGATGAGGTCGTAGGGCTGGATCTTTCCTCCGACGTCAAGAAGCTCACGTGCGCTTCCGGAGCCGAATACTTGGCTTGGACGGTAATCCTTGCCACAGGTGCATCTCCGCGGCGCTTGGGCCTCGAGGGCGAAGAGGCGCTGGTCGGGCGCGGCATATCGTATTGCGCCACCTGCGATGGCGGATTTTTCCGCGGCAAGAAGGTGGGGGTTGTGGGCGGCGGCAACACGGCTGTCGGCGATGCCCTCTACCTGTCGCGCATTGCCGAAGAGGTCCATCTCATCCATCGCCGCAATGAGCTGCGCGCCGATGCCGTCTATGTTGATGCGCTGCCCGCTGCAGCCAATGTCGCGTTTCACGGCAACACCCGCGTGACTGCCCTCCATGCAGGCCAAGACGGGCTTGCGTCGGTGACGCTTGCGGGCATAGATGAGGCTGGAGCCTCTGAAGCGGAGCTTGAGCTCGACGCCCTGTTCGTTGCCATCGGCAGCACCCCTAACACCGCGCTTCTGGACGGCGTTGGGGTCGATCGCGACCGGGCGGGCTATATCGTTGCGGACGAGACGTGCGTGACCTCGGTCGAAGGCCTGTTCGTGGCAGGGGATGCCCGTACCAAGGCTCTCCGACAGGTCATCACCGCCGCTTCCGATGGGGCGAACGCGGCCACTTCGGCCTTCGAATACATCTCCGTCCGCCGTTAAGGCGCTTGCCGCCGAAGAGACGCGCGGTCCTTCGCCTTATAATCGAAAGAAGCCGACGGCGCTTTGGTGCCTCGGCTTCAATTGCGTTATGAGGGAGGAAGAATTCACATGAGACGTATTCTGTCGAAAATTGCGGCCGTACTGAGCGCGGCTGTGCTGATGTGCGACCTGTTCGCCGCTGCCGGTTGCTCTGGCGGCGATTCTCAGAGTCAGGCTTCGGGATCCATGCGCATCGGTACCATGCAGACCGAGGATTCCCTTCCTTTCTGGGTTGCCCAGCAGCAAGACCTCTATCGTCAGAATGGCGTCGATGTGGAGATCATCACGTTCCAGAGCGCCCAAGAGCTTTCCACGGCATTCGCTGCCGGTGAAATCGATGCTGCCATGACCGACATCCAGGTCTCTGCTGCGCTTGTCGCCGGAGGTGTGGACCTGGATCTGGCGTGGGTGACTCTCGGCACCGATCCCTCTCAGGGCCGTTTCGGCATCATGACCTCCAGCTCTTCCGGCATCACGTCGCTCGAGGAGCTTGCGGGCGTGCCCATCGGCGTCGGGTCCAATACGGTGCCCGAATACGTGATGGACAAGCTCATGGCTGCGGCGGGCGTTTCAGAGGCTGATATTGTCGGCGAAGAGATCAAGAAGGTCCCCGTTCGCTACGAGGCCATGGCAAATGACCAGGTGGCAGCTGCGGCGCTGCCCGGCAGCCTGCTGGCGCTCGGCGAGGCGCAGGGCATGGTCCTGCTTGCCGACGACACGCAGGGTGAAAACATCAGCCAGTCTGTCCTCGCTGTGCGCGCATCATGGCTCAAGGATGGGGGAGAGCAGGTCCTCGACGGCGTCCGCAATGCGTGGAACCAGGCCGTTGATTCCATCAATGCGGACCCAGAGAGCTTCCGCGCCCTTCTGACCGAGAAGGCGAATCTGCCCGAACTGGTTGCGGGAACCTATCCGGTGGCCGTTTACCCGCAGGCTAGCGTTCCCACCCAGGATATGGTCGCCCCGGTTCTCGAATGGATGCAGGCGAAGGGCTATCTTTCGGCCAGCCTATCTTACGACCCTGCAACCGGGCAGCTGCGCCTCAGCTGATCCTCTGATGGCAAAGGGCTCCGATTCCACGCGGATCGGAGCCCTTTTCGTTTCGGAGGGAGATGGTGTTCGGCGGTGCGGTCTATCGGTGCTCGAAGAGTTTCGCCGCCTGTTCAAGCTGATCGATGATGCCGATCTTTTGGGGGCAGACGCGCTCGCATGCGCCGCATCCTATGCATAGGCTTGCTTCGCCGCCCGAGGTGTTCCAGTCGTAATTCTCCTGGGCCCGGTGCATATCGCCGAAGCGCGCCAGGATGTTCATGGATTCCAAGATGACGGGGATCTTCACACCTTCAGGGCATCCTTTGAGGCAGTACCTGCAGTCCGTGCAGGGCACTCCGCCCGCATTGTGCAGGATTTCGCGCACGCGCTCTACGGCCTTCGATTCGGCGGGGTCAAGGGGGCGCGCTTGGCGGAATGTGGCCACATTGTCCTCGAGCTGATCCATGGCGCTCATGCCGGAGAGCACGGCAAGCACCCCGGGCAGGCTTGCGCAGAAGCGCAGGGCCCATGACGCCATCGACGCTTCGGGATCCATCTCTTTGAAAACCTCGGCGGCTTTATCGGGGAGCTTGACCAGCGATCCTCCCTTGACCGGCTCCATGATGACTACCGGCAACCCATGGGCGCGCGCCGCTTCGTAGCACTTGCGCGACTCGATGAGCCCGCTCTCCCAGTCCGCATAGTTGATCTGCAGCTGGACGAAGTCCATGTCCGGATGCTTTTCCAGCACTTCCTCGAGTGCCGCCGCGTTGTCGTGGATGGAAAAGCCCAGGTGTTTGATGAGGCCCTGGCTGCGTTTTTCCGCCAGAAACTCCCAGATGCCGAAGTCTTCGAAGCATTGCGTGAGCTCGCCTCCCAGGTTGTGCAGGAGGTAGTAGTCGAAGTACTCAAGGCCGGTCCGCTTAAGGGACGTGTCGAACATGGCGTGCGCCTGCTGAGCATCTTTTGCCGCCCATGCGGGAAGCTTCGTGGCCACCGTGTATGCCTCGCGCGGATGGCGGTCAACCAGGGCCGCTTTGAGTTCGGACTCGGATTTTCCATCGTGGTAGCCGTACGCCGTATCGAAATAGGTGAACCCCGCTTCCAGGAACGCATCGACCATGGCGCAGATCTGATCATGGTCGAATGTTTCGCCGTCCTCACCCTTGAAGGTGGGCAGCCTCATGAAGCCGAATCCCAGCGGGGCGAAGTCCTGTGCCATGGTTCCTCCGATCCATAGGTTCTGTTATTCTCGACCATTGCATTGTACATAGACTTCTGCGAGGTGGGTCCGTGATGCATGTGGAGGAAATATTCGATGGCCGCAAGCGGTTTCTCGATCTGCTCCTTTTAGGAGATGAGCAGGAGGACATGGTTGACCGGTACCTGGAGCGCGGTCGCATGTTCGTTCTGTTCGATGGGGCAGCTGAGCCCGTTGCCCAGTGCGTGGCGGTGTTTCTCGAGGGGTACCCTGCTCCGGGGTCGGACGTTGCAATCGAGGGTGCCTGGGAGCTCAAAAACATTGCGGTTTGCCCTGAGCGTCAGGGTCGCGGTTACGGCAGGCTTCTCATCTCGCATCTGTTCGAGTCCATTCCTCAGATGACGGCCCTTTTCGCAGGAACCGGCGACAGCCCGCTCACGGTGCCGTTCTACCGCGCCTGCGGGTTCCGCGAATCCCATAGGTTGCCGGGGTTCTTCCTGGAAAACTACGACCATCCTATTTCCGAAGGCGGCGTGCAGCTGTCCGATATGGTGTATTTCGTCCGTATGCGCCCTTGACGGCGCCCATTTCGACGCTTGGACATGGTCATACCGTGGGCGGATTCCGCGCGCTTCACCCGCTCTGCGTGCTCGTGATATAATTCCCAGTTACGAAAAACCAGAAGGCGGCGATGCCTGGCATTTCGTCGCGGCGCAATCGCCGTCCGCCATCCCATACCATCACATGTAAGGATTGCCATGCGCGAGAAACTTGAGAAGATCATCAGCAGCTACGGCGAATTGGAGGCCAAGCTCGGCGACCCCGCGGTGCTGTCCGACCAGAAGGAGTACACCCGCCTTTCGCGCGAGTTCTCCAACCAGGCTCCTCTTGTGGCGAAGGCGCGCGAGTACGTGCAGGCCTGCGCCGATATCGACGACGCGAAGGAGATGCTTTCCGATCCTGACATGAAGGACTTCGCGCAGGAGACCATTGCTGCGGCGGAGGCTAAGCTGCCGGCCCTTGAGGAAGACATCAAGTTCATGCTCATCCCGTCCGATCCCGCCGATGAGAAGGACATCATCGTGGAGATCCGCGCGGCAGCCGGCGGCGATGAGGCCGCCATCTTCGCGGGGGATCTCTACAAGATGTACGAGCGTTTCGCCGCATCCCAGGGCTGGAAGACCGAGACCATGGACGTGTCCCCCTCTGAAGCGGGCGGGTACAAGGAGATCCAGTTCAAGGTCAAGGGCGACAAAGTCTATTCCGTCATGAAGTTCGAATCCGGCGTGCATCGCGTGCAGCGCGTTCCCAAGACCGAAAGCCAGGGGCGCATCCATACCTCTACGGCAACGGTTGCGGTCTTGCCTGAGGCGGACGAAATCGATATCGAGATCAATGAGAACGATCTGCGCATCGACGTCTATCGTGCAGGTGGCCCCGGCGGCCAGTGCGTCAATACCACCGACTCGGCGGTGCGCATCACCCACCTGCCCTCCGGCCTGGTGGTTCAGTCCCAGGACCAGAAATCCCAGCTGCAGAACAAGATTGCCGCAATGGCGGTTCTGCGCGCCCGCCTTTATGAGAAGATGCTGGCCGAGCAGCAGGCTGCAGAAGGTGCCGAACGCCTTGCCCAGATCGGCTCCGGTGACCGTGCAGAGAAGATCCGCACGTACAACGGACCTCAGGACCGCGTGACCGATCACCGCATCGGCTTCAATGGCACGTACAACGGCGTTCTCCTCGGCGACAACCTGGGCGACATCATCACGGCGCTTCAGGCGGCCGACCGTGCCCGCAAGCTTGAGCAGGCGGTCTAGCTCGGGCCTGTGTTTAGAGGTTCGGCAGGAGGTTTCGGCACGTGGCGAATGACATGTGGACGGTGAAGGCCGCACTCGATTGGTGCTGCGGTTATCTGGAGCGCAAGGGTGATGGGCATGCCCGCCTTTCGGCGCAGTGGCTGCTCTCCCATGCCACGGGCCTTTCCCGGATAGAGGTCTATACCCATTTCGATCAGCCCCTTTCCCCGGCTGAGCGGGATATTCTCCGCGACGCCGTTCGCCGCAGGGGAGCGGGCGAGCCTTTGCAATACATCACAGGCACTGCGCCGTTTCGGCATCTGGACATCCATGTTGAGCCCGGGGTCCTCATTCCCCGGCCTGAGACGGAGATGCTTGTCGAGGTCGCCATCGCGGCTCTGGGTTCCCGCTCCGACGGGGCCTTTCGCGTCGCGGATGCGTGTACGGGCTCGGGTTGCGTGGCCTGTGCCATCGCCGACGAGCATCCGCAATGCAGTGTTTTCGCCACTGACATCTCGCCTGACGCCGTGCATATAGCCCGCGGCAACGTCGAGCGCCTGGGTTTGTCCGGGCGCATCGAGGTGTCCCAGGCAGACCTCCTTGAAGGCGCTTGCGCTCCCTTCGACCTGATCATCTCAAACCCCCCGTACATCCCTTCGTCTGTGATGGCGCAGCTTCCCGATGAGGTGTCGCTGCATGAGCCCCATCTGGCGCTCGATGGGGGAGAGGACGGGCTCGATCTGTTTCGCCGTCTTGCCCGGCAGGCTGTTTGCCTGCTTGCCCCTGGCGGGGTTTTCGCCTGCGAGCTGCACGAAACATGTTTGGATGAGGCCGCTCGCGCAGCGCGTGGGCTCGGCTTCGACGACGTCCGCATAGAATGCGATCTGGCAGGACGCGAACGCATCCTTGTGGCCTGCGCCCCCGCTTGCTCCTGATATCCGTATCGCATATGGCGAAAGGAGTCATCATGGCCGACCAGCTTACGCTGCACGACCGTCTGCACTGTGCTGCTGAGGCGGTTTCCGACCGTCTTTCAGGCCGCAGCCCCCAGGCTGCCCTCATTCTGGGCTCCGGGCTCAACCCCCTTGCCGAATCAATCGAAGACGCCGTTGCCATCCCCTTTGCAGAGGTCCCCTTCATGCGGAAAAGCACCGCGAACGGCCATGTCGGACGCTTCGTCTGCGGGATGTTGGGTGGCGAATGCGTGCTGGCCATGCAGGGGCGTCTCCATGGCTATGAAGGGTATTCGGCCCAAGAGGTGGCGTTTCCCGTGTGGCTCATGGCCATGCTGGGGGTGAAGACCCTCATCACCACCAATGCTGCCGGCGCCATCAATGAGTCGTTTTCCGTCGGTGATTTCTGCATCATGTCCGATCAGATCAATCTGACCGGACGCAATCCTGTGGCCGATGCCGGGGCGGCGGAGCTTGCGCCGCGATTCTTCTCCATGTTCGATGCCTTCGATCCCCATCTGCGCCAGATTGCGCGCAAGACCGCCGTGGCCCAGAAGGTCAGGGTGTGCGAAGGGGTCTATCTGGGCCTTCTGGGCCCTAGCTTCGAGACTCCCTCTGAAATCAGGGCGTTTCGCGCGCTGGGTGCCGATTCGGTGGCCATGAGCGTGTGCGAGGAGGTCATTGCCGCACGGCACGTAGGCATGCGCGTGCTAGGTATCTCGTTGCTTTCCAACATGGCTTGCGGCATCTCCGGCGCCTCGCCTTCTGACGCTGAGGTCATCGATGTGGCCGCAACCCGAGAAGACGAATTCCGCCGCCTTATCACGGGTATAATCCAGTCCATGTGAACCGTTCCGGGTGCTTTAGCCCGGTTACACCCCGGCTGTTTCGCCGCTGTTCGAATATAGGAGTGCACCATGAAGGTTCTCGTCACCGACAAGATCGTAGACGAAGGCATTGCCATTCTGGAGCAGAAGGGGCACGAGGTCGATGTGCGTGCCGGCCTGACCCCGGAAGAGCTGCTTGAATGCGTGGGCGGATACGACGCGCTCATCGTGCGCAGCGCCACCCATGTGACCCGCGAGGTGATTGAAGCCGCCGTCAACTGCAAGGTTATCGGTCGTGCCGGCGTGACGTGCGACAACATCGACATCGATGCAGCGAGCGAACACGGCATCATCGTGTGCAACGTTCCCACTTCCAATATAGTTTCGGCTGCGGAGCACACCATGGCGCTCATGCTTGCCGCCGCCCGTGAGATTCCCGCCGCGCATGGCTCCATGCATGTAGGGGTATGGGACCGTGATTCCTACATGGGCCACGAACTCTACGAGAAGACGCTTGCCATCTTCGGTTTGGGCCGCATCGGAGGCCTTGTGGCCGAGCGCGCCCGTGCTTTCGGGATGCGCGTCGTCGGTTACGACCCTTACTGTTCGCCCGTGCGCGCAAGCCAGCTCGGCGTCACGCTGTTCGATTCCATCGATGAGATCCTGCCTATTGCGGATTTCATCACCATCCACGTGCCTCGTACCGATGAGACCTACCGCATGTTTGCCGCCCAGGAGTTCTCCAAGATGAAAAACGGCGTGATCATCGTCAACACGGCGCGCGGCGGCATCATCGACGAGAAGGCTCTGTCTGATTTCATGGCTGCCGGCAAGGTTTTCGCCTGCGGCATCGACATGATCGAGGCCGAACCCGAGGCCCGCACTCCGTTGTCCGAGTTCGACCGCGCTGTGCTCACGCCCCATCTGGGAGCGAATACCGAAGAAGCCCAGATGCGTGCCGGCACGTCCATTGCGCGCTATGTTGCCAATGGGCTGGAAGGGCTTGTCGTGCCTACGGCCATCAACATGGTGTCCACCGACCTTGCGGATTCCGTGGCCGCCTACATCCCGGCCTGCCAGATGTGCGGTAGCATCCTGTCCCAGATGATGGGGGATGTGCCCAAGAACCTCTCCATCGCAGCTGCCGGCGGCTGCGCGAGTGACCTGCGCGTTCTGTCTGCCGCAGCACTCGGCGGCATCCTTTCGCGTCACGGTGAGGCGTCGGTTTCCATGGAGAACGTGGATGCGTCGGCGCGCCGCCATGGCGTGAAGATCGACGCTGCGGTCTCCTCTGATTCGCGAGGTTACGATTCCATCGTCAGCATGGACGCGGATGGCTTCGAAATCTCCGTCACGGTTCCGGGCGCCCATCACGAGATGCATATCGTCTCCATCATGCGCTACCGCGTCGATGTCGTTCCCGGCGACCATGCTCTGGTGTTCAAATACGCCGACCAGCCGGGTCAGGTGGGCCGCATCGGGACCATCCTCGGTCAGCGCGGCATCAATATCTCCACCATGGCCATCGGTAAGCGTCTCGGCGATGATCAGGTGCTCGTCTTCCTCAATGTCGAAAGCGAAGTTCCCGCAGAAGTGGTCGAAGAGCTTTCCTGTGCCATCGAGGCGTCGGCTTCCTGGTACATTCGGCTTTAACGCCCTCACCGTGGGTTTCCGTCGCAGGGCAGTCCGTCATCCTGTTCGAATCAGGCTGATGAGCTGTCTATATGCGCACGTCGTGGAGCATATGCACATTGTGATTTGAAACTGTTACAATGTACGCTTGCGTATTCAGGCTTGAGAATAGGAACCCTATGTCGTTCATGGACATCTTCAGCAATTTGAGCGGAGCCCTTGGAGGGGTGTCCACTGACCTTGCCATCGACCTGGGCACTGCCAACACGCTGGTGGCCATCGCGGGCGAGGGCGTCGTGCTCAATGAGCCCAGTGTTGTGGCCATCGAGAAGAGCACGCATCGCGTTCTCGCCGTCGGCAAGGAAGCCAAGCAGATGATCAACCATACGCCGGAGGCGTTTTCTGCAGAGCATCCGCTTCGCGACGGCGTCATCGCCGACTACGATGTCACCGAGGCTATGTTGTCCGCCTTCATCAACAAGGCGGTTGAGCGCCGATATCCCTGGCAGGCCAAGCCCCGCATCGTTATCTGCATTCCCTGCGGCGCCACCTCCGTTGAGAAGCGCGCCGTTTTCGAGGCGGCCATCCAGGCCGGCGCCCGCCAGGCGTATCTGATCGAAGAGCCCATGGCTGCGGCTATGGGTGCAGGCCTTCCCGTCACCGATCCCACCGGCTCCATGGTGGTTGACATCGGCGGCGGCACCACCGAGGTTGCGGTCATCTCGCTCGGCGGCATCGTCACCAGCTCCAGCTTGCGTCTTGCCGGCAACAAGATGGACGAAGCCATTGCCATGCATCTGCGAGATATCCTGGGCATCAAGGTCGGTGAACGCACAGCTGAAATCATCAAGATCAAGATCGGCTCCATCCTGCCGTTTGAAGACGGCCGTGAAAAGGACATGATCATCTCCGGCCAGGACGTGCTTTCCGACCAACCCAGGGAAGTCACCATCCAATCCGAAGATGTCCGCGCGGCGCTGCAGGCTCCCATCGACGAGATGGTCCTGCACATCAAGGAGACGTTCAAGAAGACCAATCCTGACCTTGCCAGCGACATCATCACCAACGGCATCCTTCTGACGGGCGGCGGCGGTCTGCTCTCCGGCCTTGACCGTTATCTCGAGCACCGTCTTGAGATTCCCGTCTACACCAGCTCCACGGCCCTGACCAACGTGGCCATGGGCTGCCTCAAAGTGCTTGAAACGCCCTCGGCGCTCAAGCAGACGCTTATGCGCTCCCGCTAGGGGAGGCCGCTCCGGGCGCCAAGGGGAAGCGTTCGGCCATCGTACGATAAGGAGAAACGCACCCTGTCATGGCACTGGAACCTCGCATGAAAGCACAACGGAATACATCGATGAAATTCGGGGGCAACATCATCATGGTTGCCCTCTTGCTCGTTTCCATCCTTATGGTCGTCGTCTACACGCGCGAGGGTGAATCGGGGCCCCTGCACACCGTGCAAGGCTACACATCCGTGGTTGCGGCACCCTTCTCCTTCGCGGGGTCGGGCATAGGCGCCGCTGCCGGGAATGCAGCCGACGCCGTCTCCGATGCCTCCGCCGATGATGCAAGCTACCATGAGCTCAAGCAGGAGAACGCCGAATTGCGTGAGCAGCTTGCCCAGCTTGAGGAATACAAAGTGGAGTCCGAGCGCCTTCAGGGCCTGCTTGCCATCCAGGACCAGTATTCGCTGGTTGCTGTCACCGGTCAGGTCATCGGCCGCAGCACGGATGCCTGGAACCGTGTCGTCACCGTCGGTGCGGGTTCTTCCAAGGGGGTCGCGCTTGGAGATGCCGTGGTCGGATCAACCGGTCTGGTGGGCCAGGTCATCGCCGTAACCCCGCTGACCTGCGACGTTCGTCTGCTGGCGGACCAGCAAAGCGGCGTCGCCGTCATGATTCAGTCCAATCGCGAACAGGGCATCCTGCGCGGTTCGCTGGAGGGGCTGCTCTATCTTGAAAACGTCGACGCCTCGATCCAGGTTTCCCAGGGCGATGTCATCATCACCTCGGGCATGGGAGGAAGCTATCCGAAGGGCATCGTCGTCGGAACAGTCACCAATGTTGAAAATCCCGCTGGCACCGCCGACAGAAGGATTGTGGTGACGCCGTTGTCTTCAGCCGACCCCCTTGAGGAGCTTTCGGTGGTCAAGAGCGCCGATGCCGCGGATTCCGACAGCGCCGATGCTGCCGCATCCGCCGAAGGAGGGGAGGAGTAGCCATGCGTGAATCCATCATCGCCATAGTCGGAGGCGTCGTGGCCGTCCTGCTTCAGATCATCGTCGCCCCCAACATCGCCATCTTCTCGGCCATGCCGAACTTCGTCCTTGCCTATACGGGCATCGTCGCCATGCTCTGCCGGGAAAACAAGATCGTCGTGCTCGCATTCTTCCTGGGCCTTGCGTATGATCTGCTGGGATCGAATCCCGTGGGTTTGATGTCCGGCCTGTTGGTGTTGGTCGCGTTCATTGCCGGCCGTGCCTATGACATGTTCGGAAACGATACCGTCTTCGTGCCCCTGGCCGTTTCCATGGTCTGCTCGCTTCTGGTGGAGCTCATCTATGCCGTGGTCCTGTCCGTGTTCGGCTCCGGCGCGTCTTTGGGGGATGCCATCTTGCTGCGCGCCCTGCCGTGCGCATTCTATGATGCCGCCATGGGGCTTATCGTGTTTCCCCTGCTCACCGTCTTCCTCAAGCCGTCCGCACGTGCCCAGAAGGGCCCTTCGCAGACCACTGTCCGTCTCCGTTAAGGTTCCTTCGCCATGACTGCAGCACTCATAGCGGCAATCGTAACCGTCATCGTGGCCATTGCGGCCCTTTTGGTGTTCTTCCGCCTGCGCGCCGGAGGTTTCACGAGTCGCACATCACGTCCGGCGCCCCCGTCAAGCATAGGCGGGACCGCGTCTCCGTTCGTCGCGAAGAAGGCGGATGCCAAGGCCCGCCATCAGGCCAGCGGAGTCTCGTTGCAAGAGCAGCTCAAATCGCGCTTCCTCGCCATCGGTGTGCTGGCCGCCGCCATTTTCGGCAGCCTTGCCGCGAAGCTGTGGAGCATGCAGGTTCTGAACTCGGAGCAGTATTCGCAGGAAGCTCAGGCGAACCTGCTGACCACCATCAAGACCCCCGCCGCTCGCGGCCGCATCTTCGATGCCGAGGGCTATCAGCTCGTCGGGAACAAGACGGTGCCCACCGTTCTGGCCGATGTGGGCGTCTCCGAAGATCGCGCGGTCATGCAGCGGCTCTCGGTGCTGCTGGGTGTTCCGTACAATGTGGTGCGAGCCCGCATCAAGGATACTTCCGGCGGCGTTCAGGCGTTGCGCGAGGTTGCAGACGATGTGACCATGCGCCATATCGCCTACATTTCGGAGCACCCGGATGCATTTCCCGGCGTTACCGTTCAGGACCGCACCCATCGCGTCTACCCCTACGGAGCGCTTGCCTCCCAGGTACTGGGGTACACGGGTGCGGCGTCTTCGGATGATCTGGAAAACGTCCCTGAGGGGCTTGATTACCAGTCAGGTGACGAAGTGGGCAAGAGCGGCATCGAGCATGCCTACGAGAAAGTGCTGTTCGGCGCCCATGGCGAACGTGTCGTCGTCGCAGACGTGGATGGATTGGTGCGCGAAGTCCGCAGCGAAACCGACCCCACGCAAGGCAACGATGTCCACCTGACCATTTCCGCTCGCGTTCAGAAAGTCGCCGAGGATGCGCTTGCCGCCATGATCGCTCCCAACGGAGCCGTAGGCACGGGCAAAGGCGTTGCCGGTGCCTGCGTAGCCATGGAGGTCGATACGGGAGACATCGTGGCCATGGCCAATTTCCCCACCTTCACGCCGGAGAGTTTCGTCGGGGGCATCACGCAGGAAGCCTGGGACCGCTTCAATGCGGAGACCTCGCATTATCCCCTCATGAACCGATGCATCGCCGGAACCTATCCCGCTGCGTCCACATTCAAGGCCTTCACCGGCCTTGCGGGCCTGCACTACGGCTTCGCCGATTCGACGCGCACCTGGAACTGCTCGGGCGAATGGACCGGTTTCGGCGAGGAGTTCCCACAGCACTGCTGGGACCTTGATGGCCATGGTGATATCGATTTCCGCACCGGCATCGTCGTGTCCTGCGACATCGTCTTCTACAACATCGCGAAGGATTTCTACGATGCCCGCAACACCATAGGCATGGATGCGATGCAGGATTACATCCGCAACTTCGGTCTCGGCAGGAAGACGGGTATAGAGCTTTCGGGTGAAGCGGAAGGCGTCATTCCTACGCCTGAATGGAAGGCGGAAGCCTTCAAGGATGCGCCTGAAAATGCCCAGTGGCTCCCTGGCGATATGTCCAACATGGTCATCGGCCAGGGCGACGTCTTGGTCACTCCGCTGCAGATCGCCGTCGGCTACGCCGGTGTGGCAACGGGAAGCCTGCCCGTTCCCAACCTGCTCAAGCAGGTGTGCAATTCCGCCGGCGATGTGGTCGTGACCCATACCCCTGAGACCTCGAAGGTGCCCGAAGTGACCGAAGACCAGCTTGCGGTCATGCGCGATGCTCTGCATGGCGTGTCGGAGGGGGACAGCACCGTACGCTCCATCATTTCCGAGTATGGCTACGAGTGCGGCTGCAAAACCGGCACCGGTGAGGCGTTCTCGCGAGCCGACAACTATGCGTGGTTCGTGGTGTATGCGCCTTTCGATGCGCCGAAATACGTGGTCAGCTGCCTGATCGAAGAGGGCGGCGGCGGTGCCCAGGCTGCAGCGCCCGTTGCTGCGAAGGTCATGGACGCGTGCTTGAAATACGGCGAGGGAACCCTTGATACCGAGGTTTCGGCCACCGTCCCCATACTTGATTACGTCGAGCGGGAGTCTGCCGACTCCGGATCAAACGGAAGGCAGGACTGATGGCGAAAAAAGACACTCTCTCCCTTTCCGCGCATCAAGGCGATCCCGCACGCCGCAGCAGCCTTCCGTGGCCGCTACTCGTCGTCGTGGCCTTGCTTGCCTGCTACGGTCTTTTGGTCGTGTGGACGGCGGTTCAAGGCAATGAGGATTACTCATTTTCCCGTCAGGCTATGGGCGTGTGCATCGGCGCCATCGCCATGATGCTGTTCTATAAGGTCGACTACCGCCAGCTAGAAGGGTTCACCACGCTTCTGCTGATCGTCAACGTGGTACTCATCCTTTCGCCCCATTTGCCCGTCATCGGCGTTGAGAGCAAGGGCGCCCAAAGCTGGATCGATATCGGCATGCGTTTGCAGCCCGGCGAATTCGCCAAAATCACGGTCATCCTGCTCGATGCCTCCATCATGGCGCGTTACGGTGGAAGGCTCGACGACCCGCGTGAATACATCAAGGCGGTCGCCCTCATGTCCGTGCCGTTCTTCTGCATCATGACCCAGCCCGACCTGGGTACCGGCCTTGTGTACCTGTTCATCGCGGCTGTGGCGCTTGTGGTGGGCGGCGCGCGCCCGAAATACATCCTCCTCACGGTGGTCTTTCTGGCGTCCTGCATCGTGGCGGTATTCATGATCGATGAGCTCATCAAGAACTCAACGGGGGAGTACAAGCTGCTCAAGCAGTACCAGCGCAATCGTCTGCTGGTGTTTCTCGATGAAAGCTACGACCCCACCGGCGATGGCTACAATCTGCATCAGGCGAAAGTTGCCATCGGCTCAGGCGGGCTTTTGGGCAAAGGGCTGCTCAATGCATCCCAGTCGTCTCTGGGGTTTCTGCCCGAAGCGCCCACGGACTTCATCTTCTGCGTTTTGGCTGAGCAGTTCGGCTTCGTAGGCGCTATGCTTCTTTTGGTTCTCTACATCGCGCTGATCGTCGTCTGCGTCGGCATCGCCCGTCGCTCGGGTGATCTGTTCGGAACCGTGGTGGTCATGTGCGTGGTCGGGATGTGGCTGTTCCAGATACTCGAGAACATAGGCATGGATATCGGCCTGATGCCCATCACGGGCATCCCGCTGCCATTCATGAGCTACGGTTCCTCGTTCATGTTGGTGAATTTCGTGCTGCTGGGGCTGGTCGCTTCGGTGCACGCGCATAGTTCGAAATAGGGGGTATACATGCAGATTCCCATCGATGTGGCTGCCGTCTTCCAGGAGGCCACGAACGTCGAAGCGGCGCGTTCGGTTCCGCTTTCCGTTTCTGTCATGCTCGATGAGACGGCGCCCGCCGACCTCACGGCATTCGTCCGCTCTTCGTTTGCGAGCGCATCCGCGCAAGCTCGCGTTTCCATCAATTACTTCTCCGATGCCCATGCGATGTTCGACTCTCGCAGCGACATGGCCGTCATTGCGGGTGGGCTGACCGTCGAGGTCGGGCAGGTCGCCGAAAACATTCGCGCTGCCGGTATCCCCGTGATGGTTGTCACCAGTTTGCCCTCGTTGGTCGAAGAGATCGCCCGCACGTCGGGTTTTCCCATCCCCGAGGCCGATCTGATTGCGCCGCAGGTTCGTGACGGCGATGTGGTGATGTTCGCTTCTCCCATCCGGGTGGCATCCGACCAGGGTGAAAATGCCGATGCCGGCGAACTTGCCGAAGATGCTGCGGCGCAGGCCCAGCTTGCCCGCTTGAGCAGCGCCGATCCCTCCTCGCTTGAGCCTTATGCGCTCACGCCCGAGATGTGCGCGCACTTGTCCTCGAAGATGGGCGAATGGGTGGTGGCGGCATTCCGCCAGAAGCGCCTCGCCTTCGCCCAGGCGTTCTCCTTCGTCCGCAAGCCTCTTGCACTTGAGTCCGTAAGCGCCACGGCCTTCCAGAACGCAGGCGTGGGATTGGTCGTCTTCATTCCGGGCGCCGATATGCCCATCATGACCCTCAACCAGGCGAAGATGCTGCTGCAGATCGCCGCCGCGTACGGGCAGCCTCTTGGTCCCGATCGCGTCAAGGAGCTCGCATGCGTAGTGGGCGGCGGATTCGCGTTCCGTGCCGTTGCCCGTCAGGTCGCAGGCGTCGTCCCTGCATTGGGCTGGGCGGTCAAGGCCGCTGTGGGGTACAGCGGAACGGTTGCCATGGGTCGTGCCGCCATCGAGTATTTCGAGCACGGCGGAACCATCTCCGGTCTTGCTGCAGCTGCGGCTGAGGCTCGGGACAAGGCGGTTGCGGCCGCTGAATCCACGGCAATCGGCCGAGGTGTCAAAGAGGCCGCCGGCGTTGCTGTGGCTGAGGTCAAGCATGCGGCTGGCCGCAAGGCCGCACAGGCCGTCCATGACGCGCCCGCGAAAATCGCCGGTTTGGCCCGGGGTGCGGCCCGGGTCGGTGGCCAGGCCCTTTCGGCCGCGATGGATGCGGCGGTGCGAAAATGACCGATCTGTGGCCCGATATCGAACTTCTCCTGCGTCGCTACGGTCGCCAGATCGAGCGTCCTGCGCGTTATATCAACAACGAGTGGGGATGCACCTACAAGCCCGAGGCGGAATACCGCTATGCCATGTGCTATCCCGATACCTATGAGCTCGGCCAGGCGAACCAGGCGGTGCGCATCCTGTGCAATCGCGTGAACAACGTGGAGGGGATGGCGGCTGAACGTGCGTTTTTGCCCGCTGCGGATATGTGCGACCTCATGCGCGAGCACGGCATCCCCGCGTTTTCGCTCGAAAGCTGCGCGCCGCTCGCCGAGTTCGATGCCATAGGCATCACGTTGCCGCATGAGCTCGCCGCCACCAATGTGCTCGAGCTTTTGGATTTGGCGGGCATTCCCGTGCGCTCTGCCGATCGCGATGAGACCTGCCCTCTGATCATGGCGGGCGGCCCGTGCGCGTTCAACGCCGAACCCTACGCGCCCTTCTTCGACGTCATCATGCTCGGGGAGGGGGAGGAATCGCTTCCGGAACTCCTTGAGCTTCACCGCAAGCTGCGCGCAGAGGGCATGCCGAAGGATCGGATCCTCCATGAGATGGCGAAGGTTTCCGGCACCTACGTCCCGTCCCTCTATGAAAAGCTGCCTGAATCCGAGGCTCTTGAGCGAGGGACCTGGGTGGTGCCTGTTTTCGACGACATTCCCGCTACCATCGAGAAGCGCGTGTACGAGGGGTTCGCCGATTCCGATGCCTACGAGCCGCTTATCGTGCCCTTCACCGAGGTGGTTCACGATCGCCTCAATGTTGAGATCCTGCGTGGCTGCACGCGCGGTTGCCGTTTCTGCCAGGCGGGCATGATGTATCGGCCGGTTCGCGAGCGCTCGGCGGACAACATCGTCAATGCCGTCATGCGCGGCCTTGAGGAGTCGGGCTATGACGAGGTCAGCCTCACGTCCCTTTCGTCTACGGACCACAGCCAGATCGAAAGCATCCTGCGACGTTTGAACCGCCAGCTCGAGGGCAAGGGCATTTCCGTGTCCATTCCCAGCCAGCGCCTCGATTCCTTCGGCGTTGATATGGCCCAGCTCGTTGCGGGCGGCAAACGCGGCGGCTTGACCTTCGCGCCGGAGGCCGGCACCCAGCGCCTGCGTGACGTCATCAACAAAAACGTCACCGAAGAGGACCTCTTCGGCGCCATCGAGGCTGCGTTCGGCGCGGGGTGGCGCCGTTGCAAGCTTTACTTCATGATCGGCTTGCCTACTGAAACCGATGATGACATCAAGGGCATCGCGAGCCTCGCGCAGCGCGCCTATGATGCTGCGCGCAAAGCTGTTCCGCAAGACCAGCGCGGCAACGTGAAGGTCTCGATCTCGTGCGCGCTGTTCGTGCCGAAGTCGCAAACCCCCTTCCAGTGGGATGGGCAGATTTCACCCGAAGAGGCGAAGCGCCGCATAGACCTGCTTCGACGCAGCGTCAAGTACCGGGCCGTCGATGTCCATTGGCACGAACCCGATGTCTCCTTGGTCGAGGCGATGATGAGCCGCGGTGGTCGTGAGGTGGCTGATGTGGTGGAGGCCGCTTGGCGTGCCGGCGCCCGTTTCGACGCATGGACCGAGTTCTTCTCCCTCGATCGCTGGCGCAGCGCCTGCGAAACGTGCGGGGTCGATTTCGCCGCCATTGCGCAGACGAGCTATCCCACCGACCGCCCCATGCCGTGGGCCCATTTGTCGGCCGCTGTCACAGACCGGTTCCTTGCCCGCGAGCGCAGGCTCGCCGAACAGGAAAAGACTACGCCGGATTGTTCGTTCGACCGCTGCTCGGCATGCGGCGTATGCCCTCGCCTCGATGTCGAAGTACAGACTCAGGAGGTGCGCCATGGCTGATTTCCGCCTGCGTGTGACATATTCGAAGGCCGGACGTCTGTGCATGCTCTCCCATCTTGAGATATGCCGCGCCCTTGAGCGCAATGTTCGCCGTGCCGGCTTGCCGTATGCCGTCAGCCAGGGTTTTTCGCCCCATATGAAGATTGCGTTCGGCGCGGCATTGCCTGTGGGGGTGGGCAGCACCTGCGAGATCTTCGATGTGGCACTTACCGATTACGTTTCCCCTGATCAAGCCCTTCGTGCACTCCAGGTTGCAAGCCCTGCCAGCCTGCAGCCCCACGATGCCCGCTATATACAGAAGTCCGATGCCGCCGCTTCCGTTGCTCTGCCCGTGTCAACCTACCGGGCGACCTTCGACGGCGATGCGTCTTTGTGCTCGGTTCCCCAGGCGGTGTTTGTCGTTCGCAAGAAGAAGGAGAAGGTGCTCGACCCTCAGGAATTTCTCGTGGGCCCCGTGCAATTCGAGGGTTCTGAGGCCGTCTTCACTCTCGAAGCGAAGGCCACGGGGTCCTTGCGGCCCGATCTTCTCGTTGAGGCCATGCTTCCCGAAGGCCTGCACGTTCAGACTTTGACACGCATCGAGCAGCGCTCCGCACGTTAGGCGTTTGCGGAATCGCCTCATACGCGGTTGCCATCTTCCGGATTCGACATACGTCGATGAGATGAAAGAAGGACCCTTTGGGGTCCTTCTTTTGCGTGGGCGGCTGTTTCGATGGGCTGCGGTCTGCGTTTGCGGGGTTAGGCGGATTGTGCGCCGTCGGTGCAATCTCCATCGTGCGCTTGCGTGCAACCTTGAGCCCTTTTCGCGCATCGTATAACCATGATGGAGCAGAATCCCGCAGCCAGGCAGCTTGCGGCTATGATCAGGAAGATCGGGCCGAATGCCGCAGCGCCCTGAGCGTCGATCATCGATCCGAACCACGTATGGATAAAGGTGTCGGGGAGCCTGCCCACTATGGAGCAGAGGCCCGAGGCGACGCCGAACACCCCGATGGGGACGTGGCATTCGGCGAGCTGGCCGGAACCGATACCGTATATTCCGTTGATCACGAATGCGAATACGCAGATCAGCGCAACTCCCACGATCAGCATGCCGGATCCGTGCGGTAGAAACGCCATTGCGCCCAGGCAGAGGGCGCTTGCGACGGCACCGATGATGATCACTTTCGAGGGGGACTTCACTTTGTCCGCAATGGCGCCGAAGAGGGGAGCGGAGACTATGGTCATGCCCATGGAGCGCACGGTCGAGATGACGGTTGCCAGAAGGACGGGAGCGGCCAGGCACATAGTCATGTACGGCGTGGTGAAGGTGGATCCTATGAAGGCGAAGTAGATGAAGAACATGGCGCCGGAAGCCCACCAGACACCGGGGTTTTTGAGCGCTTCGCCAATGCCTTTAAGGCTGAACCGTTCGCCATCGCCCAGGCCTATTTCGCCTTTGAATCGCGGAATGAAGATGAATGAAAGCACGGCGAGAAGCAGCTGAATGCAACCGCAGACCACAAGCAGTGCGGTAATGCCCATGCGTGCGCTGGCGAAAGAAGCCACCAGGGGAATGGCGGCAACGCCCAGGACGAGTCCAGCCGCTCCGAAGATCCCGTACGAAACTCCGATTTTTTGGGAGTAAGCCTCTTCGGGATAGAGCAGGCGAACCATCTTGAACCGCGTGCCCCACCAGATCAAGATGGAAAAGACCGCGTATGTGAAGAAGATGCACAGAAGCAGATTGTAGCTGGGGAGCAGTGCATAGAGGAATGTGAGGGCCGCCGTACCTGCATAGCCGATCCAAGAAAGCGTCCGCACGCGGAATTTGTCGGCCACAACGCCGGAGAAGAAATAGAACACAGTGGCGGCGATGGCATAGACGGTGACCAGCGTGCCGAGCTGCTCGTTGGTGCATCCGAGAGCATCCATGAGCGGATCATAGAACACCGACTTAAGATATATAGGAGTGTAGATTGCGGATGAGCCGATGCTGACAAGCACCAAGAGAAGCATGCGACGACTCTTGGTGAGGTCAAGGTAGGTGACCTCCGGCGCGGAACCTGCGGATAGAGCCATGGGTTGCCGCCTTTCATGAAATCAGTCTCCATATGTTGGCATGGAGCGGTGGATGGAATCCCGGAAGCAAGATGGCATGCGCACCGAAAGAGCGGACGGCGGCATGCGGTCAGAAATCGGGGATGCCACAATTATAAAACGCGCGCTATATGAATAGAAAGATGCAAGGCATATGCGGCCATATCGTAAAAAATGAACGGTGGGAAAAAATGGTTGAATACGAAGAACAAGCCTGCTAATATAGATGAACTGATTTACGCTGGTTGTCGTGAATCGGACGCTCGCAAAGCTTGAATTGAGAAATTCAAGCACGGTTCGAAACTTTCTCAAAAAAGTTGTTGACACCGGGTTGCGGGTGGCGT